>JBKQRC010000025.1:0-76527 GCA_052326105.1 Candidatus Sulfotelmatobacter sp.
CTGTTTTTGCTGCTGCCGTTGCTTCGCTCGTCGTCCCATCGCCATGCACGCAGTCTACGAACTATGGCTGTGGATCATGCAACTAATTCTTCTCAGGAATCCAGACTTTCACCACGGACTGCTAGACCACGTCGCCAATCTTCAACTCATTCACTTTCAATTCATTAGAGCGCATATATAGGGAATGACTTGATATTTCTGCGCCCGGTTCTTGAGGTGAATAGTAAGTGCAGAATCTTTACAGTTTCCGAACACAAGGTTGGCCAAGCTGTGTTGAGGAGGTATCCGCGGCTAACTCTTGGGGCTCGCCTGCACTTCTGAGAGGCTGAAACCGCCCGCTCCAGCCGCCGCACTCTTGGCATTGGCAAGGGTTGCGCTCTTCTCCGGGGCGCGAGGTAGATCCGGCCGAGTGCGAGAAAGAGCCCGGTCCACCATCCCTTCAAACATCGGGATCAGCGAGTCCGCAGGCAGCGGATGGTGGATATCGGAAAGGCTCTGTTCCCAGCGCTGCGGTTGCAACAGCGTATTGGAAGCGTCGCGCGCCGGACTTCTGGCGACGAGATAGCCCACCCACACGCCAAGACTGAGGTTGTACGCGGTCATGTTGACGATGCTCATCCAGGGATTCCCGAGGTGGTTCCCAACCCAAGAGGCGATCAGGGCGAGTTCGACCACTGCAAAGGAGCCAAAACCCAGCGCAATGCCAAAGCTATGCTGGCGGCGGCTGATGCCCAGGTACTTGGCGAAGAACAGTAGAAACAGAATCATCCCCACCTGGATAATGCGCACGCAACGTTGCGTGGTCATGATGGCTTGCATCCAGGGCAGCATCTCCGTGTCGCTGGTGGAAACCGAGACCACGCCAGCTACCAGGAGCATCACCAGACCAGCCCATTTGAAGAGGACCGTGCCCAGATCGCGCAAAGTGTAAAAAGAGCGGAATACATCCACGAAAACTTCGTGAATCACCCCAAAGCCGAAACCCACGCTGACGGCCTGGCACAACCAGTAGAGGTAAAAACCGGCGGCGTAGCTGTGCAAGTGGGCAGCGAAAATGACAGCGAAGCTGGCGAGCTGCGTGAGAATGTAGCCGAAGAAATACTTGAATTTTCGATGTAAACCCCGCCAGAGCATGAGCGCAGCGATCGCCGACATGATCGCGGGATGCGCAATCCAAAGCGCGTAATAAAGGATCTTAATCTTGTCGCCCATGGGTGTACCAGAACTGCACTCGGCAACGCCAGCCGAGGCCAGATTTGTGCATCCGGCTCAAGTAGGTGTCTTTGGCCCGGTAGAGCTACGTTAGCGTTTCGTCAACGTCAGTTCAATGCACTTTGGTAATCTTTCGTAACGTTACTCTGGGGGGTTGCCCTGCGCAACGTTACTTTCGTGCTAGACCGGTAAGAACTGGCTGACGGTTACCCGGCAAGCTCAGGTGGGGCTCGGTTTCGCGGGGAACTCGGAGCCCACGCGAAACGAGAGATGAATCGCCTTTGGTCCGGGCTCTGCCGGCGGGCTTAGGCGTCAGGCATGGAGTGAATGTAGGCGCGCATCATGCGCACCTCATCATCCTTCGCATCCAGGTCGTGCAGCAGGATATCCCGCAGCGAGACCATGCCAATCAGGTGTCCGTCGTGGCAGACCGGGAGATGGCGAAAGTTATGGCGCCGCATCAGGGCCATGCAGCTTTCCAGTTCCTCATTCATGCTGATGGTGAGAGGATCGTCGGTCATGACCTCGGCCAGGCAGGTACTGACGGGATCGCGGCCTTCGGCGACGACGCGTTTCATGAGGTCGCGTTCGGAAAAAATCCCGACCAGCTTGCCGTTGTGCAGAACCGGCACGGCGCCGATGTTGCGCTCGACCATGGCTTGCACTGTGTCGAACACGGTTTCGTCCAGTTCCGCTTGATAGGTATTTTGGTTCTTGATCAGGTCGCAGATCCGCATCCGACACCTCCCGACTGCAGAAGTTTCGAACTTGCCACCGAGCGTCTATAGGGGCGGGAGTATATGACGAAAAGCGGGTGAAGGAAAGAAGAAAGTTGGGCAACCGCAAGGAATTTGATCAAATCGGGAAAGCTGATGGGTACGCGGTTTTGCTACGAACGGCCGCCTGACTGCTGGTGGATCGAGCGCGTCCTGGGCAAGGCCTCGTGGCCGATGAAAACGAAGTAGGAACAATTCCAAAGAGCCGTGGGCAGCGTTCCGCGGGAACGCGCCGTGATGACGATGTTGTAATCGCCGAAGCTGGCCAGATTCATCTCCGCCAACGCATCTCGGGAGGAAGGGTGTGACGATGGCGCAGGCACGGCTGGAGCGGTGGGCCTAGGCTCGGTGGGCCTGGGCTCGATTAACCTGGGCTCGATCACCGCTAGTGCGGCCAGAAACTGGTGGAGGTCGCGGGTTCTGGCCTGTCCCGGAACCGCAAAGGATACTTCTCCATCCTGCTCCGCGAAACGCCACGCCAGAGACGCGGCCAGATCGACTGCTTTCTCGTACGCTTGTTCCGAGATCAGTCCGGCTTCAGGATTATCGAAGACGATGCACAGTTTGCGCTCGTCTTCGCGGGTGAATTCGCGGACTTTCAGCGAGCCCGATTTGGCTGTCGCCTTCCAGTCCACGTGGCGGGCCGAATCTTCGGACATGTATTCGCGAATCAGGTACAGGTCGGAGCCGCGGCCGCGCATGAAGCTGGCCCACTCGCCGCGCACCAGAGGCAGAATCTCGAAGAATTCATCGGTAGGCTCGACGCGGGGATACACCAGCACTTCCCGAGGCAGCGAAACGTGGCGCGTCTTAATCAGAAAAGCGAAGGGGAAGCCGGTGGCCACGCCAAAGCTGTCCTCGCGAAAACGGCCGCGCCGCTCGAACTTCAGTTCCAGATCGGCGGACAGCTCCGCTTTGGGTGGAACATACGGAAAGTAGGCCATGCCCTGAAAAATACCCTGAGGCTGAGCAGCGACCGTTACCCGGCGCAGGGTGCGGTCCGGCAGGCGCAACCACTGCTGCTCCGGCGGACGGTTAAAAGGAAACCCGAACCTCGTCGATTGCCAGCGCCATTGCTTCGCCGGCTTTTTCTTGCGGGTCGAAACCACGCGCACCGAAAGTGATGGCACAAAACGCCGCGGATTATGCAGCACGATGCGGCCCAGCACGGCGCGCCCGGCAAAGACGTGCTCTGGGAGACGGATATCGAGTTCCAGCCAGCGCAGCACCCAGGCTGAGACCATGCCGGAAACCAGAATCGCCGCCAGCATGGCCGCGACCACAATGTAGAGCAGATTGTTGCCCGTGTTGAGGGCCGCGATGCCGATCACCAAGGTGACCAGCGCATACACGATGCCGGCGCGGGTCACGTCGTAATCAAACGACTCGCGCAGGCGCTCGACGACCACGCGCCGCGCCAGATAGGGCACCGTTATCAAGCCTACCAGCGTGGCCAGAACCAGTGAAACCGACGCCAGAATCACCGTGGCCCAAACGTATCCGGCATCGCGCGACACGGTGGAGAACAGGGCCGCAGCAAAGGCGAGGCCTAGCCCCACCAGCGCCATCAGGAACTTGATCCAGACTTCCGCGGATGCAGACTGCAGCATCCGCACCAGTCGGCCCGGCGTGGAAGCGGTCTCTTTCAACGGATTGGCGTAGGCAGAACCCACTGTTTCGGAGCCTAGCATTCCCCGGCAGAACGGACAATCAGGATCAGCTTGCGGGGAAAGCCTTCGTAACTAAGACCAGCCGTTAGCAATTAGCGCTTAGCCAACGCGATCGAATACCGGAGGCCCGAGTTCCTTTCACAACAGCGTGGTGTGATGCCAATCACTGACAACCCGGGCCGCGCACACCAACGTAGTTTGAAAGATTCTGACTCAGGGAACCGGTGTCAGGCCGATGCGAGAAACGGCCGTGCGGGAGGGCAAATGAGAGCCTTATTGGTCGGACCGGATTACGAGGAGAACCTTTCCATTCGCTATTTATCGTCGTCTCTGCTCGCTGCCGGCCATGACACAACCCTGGCTCCATTCAATTCGTCAGCCGACACAATTTCAGTGGCCAACGCCGCCCGACATGCGGAGATAGTCGGATTGTCGATGTGTTTTCAATCCCGCGCGCAGGAGTTTCTCCGGCTGGCACAGTTGATCAAGTCACGCGATCGCAGGCAGCTCATTGTGGCGGGTGGGCATTACGCTTCCTGCGCCGCCGAATCGTTGCTGGCACACCATCCAGAAATCGACGTCATCGTGATTCATGAGGGCGAAAGAACGCTGCTTGAGGTCGCGGATGCGATACCGCGCCTGAAAGAACTTCTGCCTCAGATTCCCGGCATCGCGTATCGAGACCGGCAGCACGTGCGCTTCACCGATCAGCGCAGAACGTTGGACGACCTCGATGCCCTGCCCTTCCCTGACCGCCGGGGGCCGATCCACTCGATCGCGGGCGTGCCCACCAGCTACATGATGGGTAGCCGCGGATGCTACGGAACCTGCGCCTATTGCTGTATCACGACGCTTCATCACATGGCTCCGGGCAAACGCTTTCGCCAGCGCAATGTCGAACGGATCGCAGATGAGATGGCGGCTCTCTACCATGAACGCGGGTCCCGGCAATTCGTCTTCCATGACGACAACTTCCTGGTCCCCGCGGAAACCATCAATCATGCCCGAATATCGGCCTTCGAAAAGGCCCTGCGGAAGCGTGGCATAAAAGACATCGCGTTGGTCATCAAGTGCCGCCCCGCCGACGCCAATCGAAAAGTGCTTCGGCGATTGAAGGATCTGGGCCTGGTGCGACTTTTCCTTGGGGTCGAGTCCAGCACGCCGCGTGGACTCTCCGCCTTAGAGCGGAGCCAGAGCGTGGAAGATTCCGAGCGCGCCCTCGAGACCTGCGCCAATCTGGACATTTCCGCGCAATTTACCCTGATGATTTTCCATCCCGATGCGACGCTCGACACCCTGCGGTCGGACGTGACGTTCATGCGGCGTTTTTGCGGGAATCCGTTGAATTTCTGTCGGGCCGAAATTTATGCGGGTACTCCGTTGGAGAAGCGCATGATCGCGCTCGGACGGGCGCGAGGAGACTATCTGGCAAGAGTGTACAACCCCTACGATCCCCTAGCAGACCTTGCCTGCAATATTTCACTCGATCTTTTTGAATCCAGATGCTGGAGCAACGGCAGCCTGATGCAGAGCGCCATCGGACTCGACCACCTGGCGGCGGTCCGGAAGCGGTTCGACCATGCGCCCTCGGGGGCGGCTCTCTGCGAGCGTGTTGCCGGTTGGTTGCGATCCGTCAACCTTGACACGACCGGCTTGCTCGAGGAAGTCATTCATCTCAGCGCCTCTGCCGGCGGCGGCATGGATGCCGGTGTTCAACGCGTCCTGCTCGGCCTGAGAGAGCGCGAATCCGCCACTCGTCGGGAATTGCTCTCCCAAGCGTCGGAATT
This sequence comes from Candidatus Sulfotelmatobacter sp., assembly GCA_052326105.1. Classification (GTDB taxonomy): domain Bacteria; phylum Acidobacteriota; class Terriglobia; order Terriglobales; family Acidobacteriaceae; genus Sulfotelmatobacter. The sequence goes on from JBKQRC010000025.1 coordinate 5,446, forward strand.
AAGGACCGAACTGGAAACGTTCCGCTTCCCAAACCGAGCAAGCCAATTCAACCAGCCTTCTGGGGCACGTCTCAGGCTGACCAGGCAGTTTGCAGCCGCAGTGCTTGCCATTGGATTGCCGGCAGCAGCTGGATGCCAGTCCGGAGTCAGTGAAATGGCTCCCCCGGCGTTAAAGGCCAATCAGGACGCGTTGTGTTCGCTGGCGGGTACCGTCACCGATTCCATGGGAGCTGTGGTTTCCCACGCGAGGATTACCATCACCAACCTCGATACGGGCGTGGCACGCACACTCGCCACCAACGAGGTGGGACAGTACGTGGCGAACGATCTTCAAAGCGGCCGTTATAGCGTCATGGCTGCGGCGCCGGGTTTCAAGACCACGTTAATCGCCGAGGTCGAGCTGAAGCCGGGGCACAGCGAGCGGGCTGAAATCCGCCTGCAGCTCGGCGGGGGATGCTGCGAATATGCTGCCTCCCCTCTCAAGGTCCAACCCGAAGACCTGTCCATAAAGAAAAAGCCCTTCATTTATACAGTTGGAGATGAAGAGGACAAGGGCACCCTGAAGGGGATTGCAGACCTGGTCTATGGCGATCGCAGTATGTGGGTGCAGATCTTCGAAACCAATCGCGATGTGATCGCCAAACCTGGAGAGGTCCCGAATGGAACGTCGATCACGATCCCACCAAGAAAGCGGGCCGTCCCGAAGCTGATTTCCAAAGTTCTCCCGGCCTATCCAGCAGAGGCGAAGAAGGCGCACGTATGGGGCGATGTCGTGTTAGACGTCACGCTCAACGAAGATGGCGCGGTGGCGCAGACCAGCTTCATCGATGGAGACCCATTGCTGGTCGAAGCTGCAACCAGCGCCGTAAAACAATGGCGATATCGCCCATTGCTGGTCAAAGGCAAACCGGTCGTCAAATTCGTTGTTGTGGTTTCATTTGGAAAGGGAGGCAAGGTGCAGGGCTTCTAAGCGTTTCTCCGACAGCACAGTTTAGATTCTCCCGCTCTTGTGCTACCCTGCTCCCCGCAAGCATCGGGCCCGCAGTTTCAAGAGCAGTCTCATCCCTGATTTAAGGAGATCCCCCATGCCCATCACTAAACGCGCGCTAGCGGAATTCTTTGGAACTTTCTGGCTGGTCTTTGGCGGATGCGGCGCCGCCGTCCTGGCCGCCGGCATTCCTAACGTCGGCATCGGATACGCCGGCGTCGCTTTGGCCTTCGGGCTCACAGTGCTGACCATGGTTTATGCCGTCGGCCACATCTCGGGAGGCCACTTCAATCCGGCGATCAGCGTCGGGTTGGTAGTCGGTAAGCGCTTCCCTGTCTCCGATTTACTGCCATACGTGGCCGCGCAAGTCGTGGGCGCGATTGCGGCCGCGGGCGTGCTTTACGTCATCGCCAATGGATTGGCTGGCTTCGATGTGCATGCGGGGTTTGCGTTGAATGGATATGCCGAACATTCTCCCCAGGGATATTCCCTGCTGGCATGCTTCGTTGCGGAAGTCGTCCTGACGGCGTTTTTCCTGATCGTGATCATGGGCGCAACCGATAATCGCGCGCCCAAAGGATTTGCGCCAATCGCCATCGGGCTCTGCCTGACGCTGATTCACCTGGTCTGCATCCCGGTGACAAATACTTCCGTGAATCCGGCCCGCAGCACCGGCCCGGCAATCTTCGCCGGCGGCTGGGCACTGCAGCAGTTGTGGATGTTCTGGGTCGCCCCGCTGATCGGAGGCGCGCTGGGCGGCGGGATTTACAAAACGCTGTTTGGGGAATAGAAACCAAGCCACAGATTTGCCTGGAGCGACGGACGCCCTCGTCCGCCGGGCTCTCCCCCGCACGAGGGCGCCCGGGGCTCCACTAGTACGCTGCCAGTTCCTTCATCGCCAGGTACAGATCGTTCGGCTGGGGGAGGATGGCGTCCTCCAGGATGGGCTGGTAGGCGACGAAGACGTCTTTGGCGGCGACGCGACGGATGGGGGCGTCGAGCTTGTCGAAAAGCTGGTCGGCGATGCGGGCGGCGATCTCGGCTCCGTAGCCCCAGCTTAGCGTGTCTTCGTAGGCGACGAGAACGCGGTTCGTCTTTGCGACCGAGGCCGCGATTGCGTCCCAGTCAAAAGGATTCAGGCAGCGCAGGTCAATCAGTTCGACTTTCACTCCCTGCTCGCGTTCGAGCTTTTGCGCGGCCTGCAGTGCGCGGGGCACGACGGCGCCGTAGGTGATCACGGTCAGGTCGTCGCCCGGATGGACGATCTTCGCCCTGCCGAAGGGAATCATATATTCCGGGCCGGGATAGGGAGCGCGGCCGAAAGGTTCGCGATAGAGACGCTTGTGCTCGAGAAAGAGCACCGGATCGTCGCAGCGGATGGCGGTGCGGAGCAGGCCGGCGGCATCTTGTGCGTTCGAAGGAAAGACCACACGCAGGCCGGGAATGTGGGTGAAGATGCTCTCGCCGCATTGCGAATGATAGATGGCGCCGCCGGTGAGATATCCGCCGATGGCGACGCGAATCACCACCGGGCAGGAGAATCCGTTGTTGGAGCGCCAGCGGATGACGCTGAGCTCGTCGCGAATCTGCATCATCGCCGGCCAGATGTAGTCGAAGAACTGAATCTCGACCACCGGCTTCAATCCGCGCGTGGCCATGCCGGTGGCGCGGCCCACGATGGCGGCCTCGGCCAGCGGCGAGTTAAACACGCGATCGCTGCCGAACTCATTCTGCAGGCCGAAAGTGAGCTTGAAGACTCCACCCTTGCCCTTCACCAGCTTTTGCTTCAAGTATTCGTCGCGGCTGACGTCGGCGACATCTTCTCCGAAGATTACGATGCGCTCGTCGCGCTTCATCTCATCGCGCAGCGTGGCGTTGATCAGATCGGCCATGGTCTTGGTCGTCGCCTTCTTGCCGTCAAACGTTGAGCTTTCTGGCAGCGCCGGCTGAGTATCGAAAGCGGGCGAGGTGGGATCAACGTCCGGCGAGTAGACGTACTTCGCGATGGACTCGGGTACAGGCGGCAGAGCGTCGAGCGCCAGATCCACCGCCGCTTGCAGTTCCGCTTCGACTTCCTTTTCCAGCTGGGTGATGCCCTTGTCGTCGAGAATGCCTTCGCGCAGCAGGAACATCTGGGTGCGAGTGACGGGATCGCGCTGGGCGTCGCGTTCGCGTTCGGCATCGGGACGGTAGAGCCGCTCATCATCGGAGAGCGAATGCGAATACGGACGGATCACGTGGGCGTGCACGAAAGCGGGACCGTGTCCCTCGCGGCAGTACTCGACAGCGCGCGAAAAAGCTCCGTAGCTGGCCACGGGATCGGTGCCGTCCACTTCTTCAAAATGGAAGTTGGGGAATCCGGAGACGAGGCGCGAAATGCTTCCGCCCGCGGTCTGCACTTCGACCGGAACCGAGATGGCGTAGCCGTTGTCTTCCACGCAGAAAATGACGGGCAGTTTCTCCAGCGACACGGCGTTCATCGCCTCCCAGAATTCGCCCTCGCTGGTGGTGCCATCGCCGAGAGACACGTAGCTGATTTCGTCGGGCTGGAAAGTGACGTTCTTGAACTGGCGGTAGTCCACCACCGTGTTGGGTGCCCCACTTCTCGCTTCTCTTGCGAGAAGTGGGCTCACAGGAAGCTCTGCTGCCTTGGGCCGACGGGCGAAATATCTTCCGCCTTCCGCGCAGCCCACGGCCTGCAGAATCTGCGATCCCGTAGGCGAAGACTGCGTAACGATGTGGAGCGCGGGATAGCTCCAGTGCGAAGGCATCTGGCGTCCGCCGGAACTGGGATCGTTGGCGGCGCCTACGCCTTGCAGGAACATGTCGTAGGGCGTGACCCCAAGCGCCAGACACAGCGCGCGATCGCGATAGTAAGGATAGAACCAGTCGTATCCCGGCTTGAGCGCCAGCCCCGCGGCCACGCCGATAGCCTCATGCCCCGCGCCCGACATCTGAAAGAATATTTTCTGCTGGCGCTTGAGCAGAATTTCCCGGTCATCAATGCGCCGGGAAGTGTACATGAGGCGGTAGGCGTGGATGAGGCGCTCCGGCGTCAGTCCTTCATAAAGCCTGGACTTCTTTGAGCCGCTGGCCAGCTTGGGGTCGGTTTTTGTGGTCGCCATCCGGTTCCCTGACTCCTGCTGTATTGGATTCGGGCAGCCTCGCTGTGATTCCCCGTATCAGGCGCCGTCGCCCCCAGGGGAAGCGCCCGGACGTGGAGCCTGATGCATTGTAAACGGAGCTTGCGGATTGGAAAAGCAGGGAAAAACCGGAGGTAATGCCACGTGGTGGCTCAGACGGACTGCGCTGTCGAGCTTTGCTCGACCGGACAGCCGGGAGCCTGCCCTGAGCTTGTCGAAGGGGCGGCTGTCCCCACGTGGTTTTTGCGGGTCATTGGCTTCCGATCTTGTCGACCTCTTTCTTTAGGGCGAGACTGTCAAGACTGGCGAGAGGAAGACTCAGGAATAGGCCGATCCTGCGCTCCAACATAAGAAAAGCTTCGCGGAAAGCACGCGCTACCTCCTCCTGGCTTCCCCGCACGGCCGCGGGATCGGGCACGCCCCAGTGGGCCGAGATCGGCTGGCCCGGCCACACCGGACAAGCTTCCTTCGCGGCATTGTCACAAACCGTGAACACGAAGTCGAGCCGCGGAGCGCCGGGTTGCGCAAACTCATCCCAGTTCTTGCTGCGGAGGCCGGTGGTGGAAAGGTGCGCAATCTCAAGCTCGTGAAGCGCCTCGGGGCGCACTGCTCCCGAGGGATGGCTGCCCGCGCTGTAGCCAGTGAAGTTCGGCCGGCCTTTGTAGTTCAAAATGGCCTCAGCCATGATGGACCGCGCCGAGTTCCCAGTGCATAGGAATAAGACGTTGTAGTGCTTTGGCATAATGGATACCCTTGACCCCTTCATCCGCAGCAGGTGGGACTGCAGCAGCGCTGGTCCGACATGGAGGCAGGTTTTACGGCGCGAATGAAGGCGCTGAGAAATTTTCCATCCACTTGCGGAGCGATCTTGTCCACATCAATTCCTTGCCCCGACAGAGTTTCGCGGGCATCCTCGGCGCGATAGATGCGCGTGGGCTCGATCTCAATCTGCTCGAACCCGGCTGCCGCCAGCTTGCTGCGGTAATCGTTTTCGTCCAATGCGCCCGCCATGCAGCCCACCCAGGCCAGCACGCTGCGGCGAATCTCGGGCAGAATCTCGCCGCGAGTGACCACGTCCGACACGGCAAAGCGGCCGCCGGGTTTCAGCACGCGGAAGGCTTCGCGCAGAACTTTGTTCTTGTCGGCGGAGAGATTGATGACGCAGTTGGAAATGATTACGTCAACGGAATTATCGGGCAGCGGAATGCGCTCGATCTCGCCCTTCAGAAACTCAACATTCTCAGCGCCCGCTTTGCGCTTGTTCTCATTGGCCAGCGCCAGCATTTCATCGGTCATGTCGAGACCGTAGGCTTTGCCGGTGGGGCCGACGCGGCGGGCGGAAAGCAGGACGTCAATGCCGCCGCCGGAGCCGAGATCGAGGACGATCTCGCCGGGCTTCAGTTGAGCCAGCGCGGTCGGATTGCCGCATCCGAGCGAGGCCAGCAGCGCTTCCTCGGGAATCTGTCCAATTTGCGAGACGTCGTAGAGGTTCGAGGTGATGGGATCGGCGCAGCCCGTGGCCGAGGTCGCTCCACAACAGGAACTGCCTCCAGATTTCACGCGCAGGGCGGCTTCGCCATATTTTTGTTTCACAACTTCCTTGATGTCGGTGGTTTCAGCAATGCTCATGAGTGACTCCTATTTGCAAATTTGCACAATGTCTTGCGGCCTGAGGGCCTTGTTGCGGGTGCAGCACTCGGCGTAGAGGAACTGCAGCAACTCCTGCAGGACCTCCGTATTGGCGGTGTAGCGCAGGAACGTGCCTTCGCGTTTCACCTCAACCAGGTCTTCGGTGCGCAGCTTGTCCAGGTGATGAGAAAGAGTCGAGTTGGGGATCTCCAGCTCAGACTGAATGTCGCCGACCACCAACCCCTCGGGATGCGCCGACAGCAGAACCTGCATGATGCGCAGGCGAGGCTCGGTGCCCATGGCGGAGAACATGTCGGCATACTTGGCCACGCGTGCCAGATTGGCGGATCCAACTGTCATATTTCGATAATACTAGAAATATAGATGGATAGCAAGAGCAGCCGAGCTTTGCTCCGCCTGTCCGGGTCAGAGACCCGGACCCACACGGTCCCCAATGCTGACGGCTGACTGCCGAGTGCTTTATCCTGAGAATGCATGATTCGCACGCGCCGCGCATTCGACCCGCACACGATCAAACTGGTGATCTTCGACCTCGACGGCACGCTGATTGATTCGCGTCTCGACCTGGTCCATTCCGTGAACGCGGCGCTGCGCCATATCGGACGGCCCGAGTTGCCGGACGATGTAATCGCCAGCTACGTGGGCGACGGGGCGCCGATCCTGATTCAGCGCGCGCTCGGCGGCGAAGTGGTGGACGAAGCGCTGGTACGCAAGGGGCTGGAATTCTTTCTTTCGTATTACCGGGAGCACAAGCTCGACCACACCACGGTTTATCCGGGAATTGCGGAGGCGCTGGCGGCGATTCAGCATTCGGCGAACGGCGTGCCGCGCAAAATGGCCGTGCTCTCGAACAAGCCGGTGAATCCGTCGCGGGCCATCGTTGAGGAACTTGGACTCGGGCCATTTTTCTCGCACGTATACGGCGGCAACAGCTTTGCCAGCAAAAAACCCGATCCCGAGGGCGTGCGCAAGCTGCTGGTCGAGAGCAGCGCCGGCCCGGGGCAGGCTGCGATCGTGGGCGACTCGCAGGTGGATGTGCGCACGGGGCGCAATGCCGGATTGTGGACGGTCGGCGTGACTTACGGCTTCGCGGCACACACGTTTGCGGACGAGCCTCCCGATGTGCTGGTGGATAGCCCGAGTGAACTGGCGGCGGTTTTTTCCAGCGCCAAATCAGAAGTTTGAACCGCAAAGTACACGGGTCAAAAGCAGGTTCCTCGACTCCGCAAGATTGTCCGCTCCGCGGACAATCCTGCTACGCTCGCAATGACAGGGCGATCAGGGAGCTTCGCCACCGCGGCTAAGGACACCGGCAAACGAATGACCACTGATAACTCTGGCTTCACGCCCACTGAACTGCGCAAGCTGCGCAGCCTGAAGAACCCTCACGGTATCCAGAGGTTTCTCGACGAGATGCCGTACCACCTGGAGGACACGGCCTGGTCTCCACGCAAGGTGCTGGCGGGAGAGACCGCGCACTGTCTGGAAGGGGCGATCTTCGGCGCGGCGGCCCTGCGGGCCAATGGGTATCCCCCGCTGCTGCTGGACTTCGAAGCCGACCACGACACCGACCACGTGATCGCCATCTTCCGCCACGACGGTTGCTGGGGCGCCGTGGCCAAGTCAAACTACACCGGATGCCGCTGGCGTGAGCCGGTTTACCGCTCGCTGCGCGAGTTGGCCCTCAGCTATTTCAATTCTTATTTCAATCTGCGGCGGGAGCGCACGCTGCGGCGCTACTCGCGGCCGGTGAATCTGAAGCGCTTCGACCGGCAGAATTGGATGACGACCGAGCAGCCGGTGTGGTTCATCGTGTATCACCTGTTCGACATCAAACACTATCCGCTGTTGACCAAGGCTCAGGAGAAGCGTCTGCATCGCGTGGACGAACGGCTGTTCCAGGCGGAGTGCCTGGGAAAGGCCTACAAGACCAGGGACTAGGCCTGGTTTCACAAATGCGTTTGCGCGCGCCGAGCGGCAAGCCCTCAGGGGGCTGAAGCCCGCGTTGCTTGCGGTCCAGATCGGCACGGCTCAAGCCGTGCCCTACCCAAAACCCATTTGTGAAACCAGTTCTACCCGAATCGCCCGTGAGCCAGTCGTCTAAAGTTCCTGGTGTATTGTGCCGATTCTTAGAAGGGACCCTTTGGGCTTGCTTTCGCCCTGCCGTTGGAAGCACTCTGGATGGTGAGTTACCGGCAGTTCTGGCCTGGCAAGGCTCCTGGTCCGGGAGCATCGAATTGGAAGTCGATGGTCAGTTCGGGACCGGTCCGGCTCACGAATTTGTGGAAGCCCGCCGCCATCCCCGGTTCAAGCTGGAAGTCAACCTCCGGATCTACGCGCGCAACAGCGCCGTGGTTCGGGGACAGACAGTGGACATCAGCGAGTCGGGTATCTCGGCCATGCTGATGGTGGAAGTTCCCATCGGCGAAGTGGTTCGCCTGGAATTCGCACTGCCGCTGGGAGAAGTTGAAGTTCACGCCCTGGTTCGGCAGAGGAACGCCTTCCGCTATGGGTTCCAGTTCGTGGAGTCCAGTTCCGCACAAGATGTGATCGGGCGCACCTGCCGCCATCTTGCGGTAGAGCAACCCGCGCCGGATCCAAGGACAACCTAGCCAAAAGCCGGTTTACTCCCGTCCATAACCTCGTCCCCAAGAACCGTCTCAATGTCAAAAAACATCCTTTAGCAGCTTCTGGCCCTCTAAGAACGTTAAGATAAGGCCATGAAGATCTGGGGGCTCACGCTTTTTCTGTGCACGTTGGGTCTGCCTGCGATGGCTCAGCAGGAGCAGCCTGCGGCGACGGCCGCACCGATCGAGAAAAGTACTCCAGCGGTGGCTTCCAGCCAACATCCTGAAGAAAGCATTCCGCCTGTGGCGGGCGAGTCTAAGGTCAGTGAGAGCCCTAAGCTCGACTTGACGCCCGACGCTGAGGGCAAGCTCACGCCGGAGCAAATGCAGAAATTGACTCGGGTCGTGGCGCAGAACTTTCAGGAAAACTACAAAAAGGAGCGCGACTACACCTTCATTGAGCGCGACGTGGACAAGACCGTCGATGGCGCTGGTCTGACCAAATCCACGGAGATAAGAACGTATGAGGTCATCAATATCTACGGCGAGCAAGTGTGGCGGATGATTGAGAAGGACGACAAACCGGTCGACGCGAAAGAGGCTGCCAAGGAAGAAGAGAAAATCCAAAAGATCGTCGATCAGCACAAAGCAGAATCGGAGGAAGACCGCAAGAAGCAGGAAGAGGAGAAAGAAGCAAAGCGGAAAGAGGACAGCCGCAAGTTCGTGAGTGCCATCGTGGATTCTCATGATTTCAAGCTGGTGGGAACGGAACTGGCGGACGGTTGGGAGGCATGGGTGGTTGATGGCGAACCACGACCGAGTGTCGCGTTGCACGATAAGGAAGAGAAGTTCGTGGCCAAGTTTCGCGGGCGATTGTGGATCGACAAAGAAAGCATGCAACTGGCGAAAGTGGATTTGGAAGCGATTGACACGGCATCGGTGGGATGGGTGCTGGCGCGCATCCACAAAGGAACGCGGATGACTTTCGAGCGAACGCGGATGGACGACCAAATCTGGCTGCCCAAGCACATGAGCTACAAGCTTGATGCGCGCGTCGCCTTGTTTAAGGGTTACAACATCGAGGGTGACCACACTTATCGCGACTACAGGAAATTCCGCACGTCTGCGAGGATCGTGGGGATGGGCGAAGTGCACGAAGACAAATAGAGGCTGAGCAGTTCTCCATCCCGCCGGCAGTTCTTTCCTACCCGCCGAGCCAGCAGCGCAGACTAACGGTAATGGCGCAGATTGAGAGAGATTCGTATCAGGGCATGCCTTCAGGCACGCCGTCACCGCACGACCACACGTCCGGCTTCAGCCGCAGTGGGCACGTTGGCGGGGCCAGCGGCTAAAGCCGTCAGCATTGCGCGCCATGGGCGGCATCGCTGAAGCGATGCCCTGATACAAACCGTAATTCCAAAGTACGCTGCCACCAGAATATTGGTAGTGGGCTAAGTAGCCCACTACCCTAATATTCTCTCCCTCGAACCCCGTACGCTGCAGGCTTATAATGCGAGGTCCTGAGCGCTCGGGCTTTGGGGGCGCTGCTGAGTCCCGATCCGCGTGCGCATCAGGATTGCAATTCATTTCTGATTCGTCTGATGAGGCTCGAATGTCATCTCTTACCCGTCGTGATCTGCTTCGCTCCGGTATTGCGTTGTCCGCGTCAACCTTGGTCGTTGGGTCGGTGAGCCGCGCCCAGGCGCTGCTCGCCGCTTATCCCGGCGCGGCCTCGGCCGAAGCTCTGGCCGCCGTGGCTCCGCGCGAGCACCTGTTATTCGACTTCGACTGGAAGTTTTTCCAGGGTCACGCCACCGACCCGGCGCGCGATCTGGGCTTTGGCAAAGATCAGGGGGATTTTTCCAAGTCAGGCGGCTTCGATTTCGCCACCGAGAAATTCGACGATTCCAAGTGGCGGAAACTGAACCTGCCGCATGACTGGGCGGTCGAACTGCCGTTTGTGCACGACGACGGATTGCAATCCCACGGCTACAAGCCGCTGGGCCGCAGCTATCCTGAGACCAGCGTGGGTTGGTACCGGCGTGTCTTTGACATTCCCAAAGAAGACGCCGGGCGCCGCGTGGCGGTGCAATTCGACGGCGCGTTCCGTGATGCGCTGGTATTCCTGAATGGTTACTTCATCGGCCGCAACGACAATGGCTATGCCCCATTCCGCTTTGACCTCACTGACTTTCTTAATTACGGCGGCAAGAACTATCTCGTCGTGCGCATGGACGCCAGCTTCGGCGATGGCTGGTTCTACGAAGGCGCCGGTCTTTACCGGCACGCGTGGCTCATCAAGGCCGACGCGCTGCACCTGGGGCAGTGGGAAAGCTGTGTGCGAACCAAACTCGATGGCAATACCGCCAGGCTGAGTCTGAGAACCATTGTGCAGAATGATCGCCGCCCATTGGAGCTCTGCCGCGTACGCTGGGAGGTCTTCGACGCCGCTGGAAGAAGCGTCGCTACGGCGGATGATGCCCTAACACAGCCGGCTGCCCCGGCTCTGCCGGCCGAGTTCAGCATGAGCGCGAACATTCCGAACCCAGCTCTATGGTCGCCCGAAACTCCTAATCTTTATTCCGCGGTCGTCACCGTTGAATCCGGCGGCAAGGCCCGCGACGCCGAGCGCATCACTTTTGGCATTCGCGACATTAAGTGGGACGCCGACAAAGGATTCTTCCTCAATGGTAAGCCGGTGAAGATCAAAGGAACCTGCAATCATCACGACCACGCCGGCGTCGGCGCGGCACTTCCTGACCGTTTGCAGTGGTATCGCGTGGCGGTGTTGAAAGACATGGGATCAAACGGAGTGCGGACGTCGCACAACATGCCTACGCCGGAGTGGGTCGAGGCCTGCGATCGCCTGGGCATGATGATGATGTGTGAGACCCGCCAGATGAGTTCTAACGCGGAGGGCATGGCACAACTGGAGTTGATGGTGAAGCGCTACCGCAACTCACCCTCCATCATTCTCTGGTCCATGGGCAACGAAGAGGGAACGTTGATGCGGGAACCGCAGGGCGAAAGCATTATCGCCGATATGGTCGCGCGAGCCCACGAACTGGATCCCACGCGCCTCTGCACCGCTGCGGTGAACGAAGCTTATGAGACTCATTTCTCCGATGGCTTGGACGTGATGGGCTTCAACTACAACCTGAACGTGCCGGATGGCTGGCACACAGCGCATCCGAAGAAACCCTGCGTCGGCTCGGAAACCGCCAGTACCGTGGCCACGCGCGGCATTTATTCCACCGATAAGCTGCGCAACTGGGTGAGCGCCTACGATGTGAATTATCCGCCGTGGGCGGAAACCGCCGAACAGTGGTGGACATTCTACGGTACCCGCGAATGGCTGGCCGGGGGCTTTGCCTGGACGGGATTCGACTACCGCGGCGAGCCCACCCCCTACGGCTGGCCTTCGATCAACTCGCAGTTCGGCATCGTGGATATGTGCGGCTTCCCCAAGGACGACTTTTACTACTACAAGGCATGGTGGGGCGCGGAGCCCGTGCTGCATCTGTTTCCTCACTGGAACTGGGACGAACGCGAGGGCGAACCGATCCCGGTATGGGTGCATTCGAATCTCGACTCCGTTGAATTGTTCTTGAACGGCAAGAGCCAGGGCTCGAAAAATGTCCAGGCGCTGAAGCATCTGGAATGGAAGGTAAAATACGAGCCGGGCGTGCTGGAAGCGCGTGGCACAAAAGACGGCAAGGTGGTGCTCACGGAAAAGCGGGAGACGACGGGCCAACCGGAGTCCATCCGCCTGACCGCAGATCGCATGGAAATTAACGCCGACGGCGAGGATGCAGCCGTCCTGCGCGTCGAGGTGCTCGACAAACAGGGCCGGCCGGTTCCCACCGCTGACAACCTGATTACTTTTAAGATCACGGGCGAAGGCGCGCTGATCGGCGTGGGGAACGGCGACCCGAATTGTCAGGAATCCGATAAAGAACCGCGGCGCAGCCTGTTCAATGGGCTGGCGCAAGTGATCGTTCAGGCGAACCGCACTCCGGGCATGATCACCGTGGAGGCCTATACCGAAGACTGGCCGCCGCCGAAGCTGACCGGGAAAGTGAGCATCACGACGAAGAAGGTCGAGTTGCGCCCAGCGGTGGGCTGAAAGCAACGACAGCCGGACTTCGTTGCCTGGTGATTCACGAGGACTTCTGGGCCCGGCTCGCTCGTGACGTGGTGTCTGCTGCCTCCGCTATAATCAAAAGATTCTCTTTCGCTGGAATTCGCATCTGTACAGCTGCCGGCGAAAAGCCAGCCGAGCTGTGCTCGGCCTGGCCGGGTCGGAGACCCGGCCCCACACGAGCAGCAGCTAAGAGCCAAGAGCTAACAGCTAAGAGCTTCTTCCATGGATTTCAAACTCGTTTCCAACTACAAGCCGCAGGGAGATCAGGCGGCGGCGATCCAGGCGCTCACGCACGGCTTGTTCGACCGCGAGCAGCATCAGGTTCTGCTCGGCGTCACCGGATCGGGCAAGACGTTCACCATGGCCAAGGTCATTGAGGCGCTGAACCGTCCGACGCTGGTCATGGCGCATAACAAGACCCTGGCGGCGCAGCTCTATCACGAGTTCAAGAATTTCTTTCCGCAGAATGCAGTCGAGTATTTCGTTTCTTATTACGACTATTACCAGCCCGAGGCTTACGTTCCGGCCGCCGACCTCTATATCGAAAAAGAAGCGACCATTAATGACGAACTCGACAAGCTGCGGCTTTCGGCCACGCGGTCGCTGTTTGAACGGCGCGACGCGCTGATCGTCGCCTCGGTGAGTTGCATTTACGGCCTGGGCTCGCCGGAAGCGTACTACGGCATGATGCTGTTCCTGGAAAAAGGCCAGAAGGTCAAGCGCGAGGACATCACCCGCAAACTGGTGGATATTCTCTACGACCGCACCAACGCCGACTTCCGCCGCGGCACCTTTCGCGTGCGCGGCGATGTGATCGAGGTCTTCCCTACTTATGACGACATGGCCTACCGCATCGAGTTGTGGGGAGACCAGATCGAGGCCCTTTCGCAGATCGATCCCCTGTTCGGCACGGTCAAGCAGAAATACATGCGGCTGCCGATTTATCCCAAGACGCACTACGTGATGAAAGACGAAACGCGCGCTTCGGCGGTGGACTCGATCAAGAAAGAGCTGGCGTGGTGGGAAGTGGAACTGGAGAAACAGGGACGGCTGGTCGAGTCGCAGCGCATTCATCAGCGGACCATGTTTGATCTGGAAATGATCAAAGCTATGGGTTATTGCCATGGCATCGAAAATTATTCGCGGCATTTCACGGGACGGCTGCCGGGCGAGCCTCCGCCCACGCTGCTGGATTATTTTCCGCGGGATTTTCTAATGTTCATCGACGAGTCGCATCAGACGGCGCCGCAGTTGCGCGGCATGTACCACGGGGATCGCTCGCGCAAAGAGGTGCTGGTCGAGTACGGGTTTCGCATGCCGTCGGCGCTCGACAACCGTCCGCTGACGTTTGAAGAGTTCGAGCACCGCACCAACCAGATCGTCTATGTTTCGGCCACGCCGGGGCCGTACGAGCTGACCAAGTCAGCGGGCGTGGTCGTGGAGCAGATCATCCGGCCCACCGGTCTGATTGATCCCGAGGTCGAAGTGCGTCCGGTCAAGGGGCAGATCGACGACCTGCTGCACGAGATTCGCGCCCGCGTGGAACTGGGCGAACGCGTCCTGGTGACGACTTTGACCAAACGCATGGCCGAAGACCTGGCCGAGTATTATGCAGAAGTCGGCGTCAAGTGCCGCTACATGCATTCGGAGATCGAGACCCTGGAACGAGTGAAGATTCTGCGCGATCTGCGCAAGGGCGAATTTGATGTATTGATCGGTATCAATCTACTGCGCGAGGGACTGGACTTGCCGGAAGTGTCGCTGGTGGCAATTCTCGATGCCGACAAAGAGGGCTTCCTGCGCTCGTCGGGATCGCTGATCCAGACCATCGGACGTTGCGCGCGGCATCTGAACGGCCGGGCAATCCTCTATGCCGACCGCCAGACCGATTCCATGAAGCGCGCCATGGATGAGACCCTGCGGCGCCGCGCCATTCAGACCGCATACAACGAAGAGAACGGAATCACGCCGGAATCGATCGTGCGTCCTCTGGACATGACCCTGGCCGGGATCGTGGCCGCCGACTACACGGACCTGACCGGCGGCGAGGCGGACGGCATGCCGGAGTTCAAGTCGCAGGAAGAAGTGGATGCGTACATCGCGAAGCTGGAAAGCGACATGCGCGAAGCGGCGAAGAAGTTCGAGTTCGAAAAGGCGGCGAAGCTAAGGGACACGATCAAGGAGCTGAGGACGAAGGAATTTTTGTTCGCGTAGGAGATCTTCGCCTATGACAAACCTAGATTTGAAAGACGCGTTCTTTCACGTGATTGACGGCCATCGCTGGCTGGCCGCCAGCGGTTGTGCGTGGAACATGGTGGGGTGGAGTGGACCCAAGAAAGGGCAGTTCGACGGAGACCTGCCCAATATCGATGTGATGATCCTTAACTCCCTTTTGCTGCACGCTCGTTCACTGATCAAGTTCTACAGAGGCGGCAAGGGGCCAAGCACGGATATAGTGCTGAGCAACTTTACTACTTCGAAAATGCCGGGGAGTATTGCCACGGCGCTGGAGCGATACGAGCACCCAATCGAGATTCACTTGCTGCACCTGACCGACTTCAGAGACACTGACTACCGCAAGAGCCATCCGGTCACGGGGAGAAAGAAAACGAGCTATCGCCCAGATTGGAATCACGAAGCCGCAAAGATCGTGGAACTTATCCTCAATTGTCTTAAATGCGTTTCAGAACAGGGCGGACGTTGGCAAACACCGTTTAAGGCGCTCTACGGCGCAACGGCGTCGAGATATCGTGACAAATCGTACGAGTGGCCCAAAGAGCTGTGCGAGAAGTCTGATTTCGAGAAATACGTCACGGCTTTGGGCCCGTAGACGACGGTTCCTTGCGTCTTCGTACCTTGTCTCCTCTGTGCGGCCTAGCTCGCCTCGACCTGATGCTTGTGATGGCGCGAATCCGCGCGTATTCCTCCGCGGACATCATCACAGTCGCGTCGCGATTCTTCCGACTGATGAGCATCGGCTCGTGCTGAACAGCCTTGAGTAGGGCACCGAAGCGCTTTCGGGCAGTGGTAACGGTAATAGTTCTCATATATCCATTAATCGACAAAACTGAGCAAACGCCACGGCAGAGGTGGGGTTGCCGGGCTTTGCCCGGCCGGACCGCCGAGGGCGGCTGTCCCCACATGGTCCCAGCACGGATCAAATGCGGCTTAGCGTCCGTACGCGGCGCTGGCCGCCAACGGTTTCCGGTGGAAGGTGTAGCCGTCGAAGGTTTCGGAGCGGAAGTTCAGATTCGAGGAGGACAGCTTTTCAGTTTGGCTCAGGAAAAGGTATCCGCCGGGTTCGAGGTAGAGGTGCAGGCGCTCCAGTAACGCGGTGCGTTGCGCGCGAGAAAGGTGGGGCAGCACATCCATGCAGAAAATGCAGTCGAAGCGCCCAATGTAGACCGGCTTGATCAGGTTCATGGTGTTGAAGGTGACCAGGCTGCGCAGGCGCGGCTTCACCAGCAGGTGGGCGCTCCCGTTCGACCCGCCGGAGCCGTTGGACCCGTTGCTGGACGCCGCGGCCGATCCGTTCGCTGCGCCGTTTGAGTTCCCGTCGTTCAAGTTCCCGTCTTTTAAGTTCCCGTCCTTTAAGTTCCCCTCTTTCGATCCGTTCTGTCCCCCGCCAACGTTGCCGATCTTGGTGAAGCAGGCGCGGATGATGGCCGGAGGCAGGCCCGTCAGTGCGTGCTGCGGGTAGAGCCCGCGCTCGGCAACCTCAATGGCGGAACGCAGCAAGTCGCTGCCTACAATATGAACTGACCAGTCTTTCGTGCCGTTCCCCTCTGGCGCGGGAGCGGAATTTTCGGCCGTGCTGCCGTTGCGGCTGGCCGCACTCTTCTCCTTCGCTCCATTCCCGTTGCAGCAGGCACTGCCGCCGTTGCCGTTGCCATTTCCGTTTCCATTAGGCAGCACGTCGCACAGGGCCATGGCGATCGAGTAGGCCTCTTCTCCGGTGGAACAACCTGCGCTCCAGATGCGCAACGCGCAGGGGCCGTCTTCCGACTTGCGCGAGTAGAGCCCCGGGATGACGACCTTGGCCAGGGCGTTCATCGCTCCGGGATGCCGGAAGAAACCGGTTTTGACGTTGAGCACCCCATCCAGAAAGGTCGGCAGCACGGAAGGATCCTGATCCGCGGCGCTGAGCCGTTCCAGCAGCGTGGCGGGAGAATCCAGTTCGTGACTCTCCAGATACTCAGCCACGTGCGCGGCCAAAGCGCTGTTCGGGCAGTCGAGCAGAATTCCCGCTTGCCTCTCGACCAGGAGGCGCAACTCGGAAAGTTCGTGCTCGAGGATGGTGACGCCCGCCATCAGTTTATGCATGAATCCTTCCCCGAAGGGGTGCGCAAACACGCGCGCGAACCGTATAAAATCAGCACTCTACCGGGGGAGGATCAGTAATCCGTTACCGTTCGTTTGTTGTCTAGTCGCCGGCGGTTGCGGCGCCGTACGACTTGCCTGAATCTCTTTCTGCCTGCTGTGCAACCACGTTCATTTCTTTTTCCAGCGACGAAAAGCGCTGCATGATCTCGTGGATGCGGAGAGTCATGTTGCGAATGGTTTCGATCTGGGCGCGAGTCTGGGCCGAGAGGCTGCCGGGTTCCAGCAGCAGCAGGTCCGAGTTTCCCAGCACCGAGGTAAGCGCATTGTTGAGGCTGTGGCGCATTCCCAGCATGTAGCGGCCGAGCGTGGCCTGGCGGTCCAGCGCCGCGCAGGAGAATTCGGCCGCCCGCGCGCGGGACTCGGCCCGGGACCGGTGTACCGCTTCGCTCGCAGCCAGGACCAGGGTTTCCAGCCAGTGCTCGCTCGGGCGCAGGATGGAAATGCGCGGCCAGCGTTCGCGTATCAACTGCGCCGTGGCGGCGTTCTGACAGACACAAAAAACTGGCTGGCCCGCGGAATTCAAGGGTTCGAGAACAACCGACAGCATGTCGCGCCGCAGTTCGCCGACGATCGCCACGTCGAACACATCCACGGCAAACCGCGGCCACAACTCCCCGCTCAGCAGGGTGAATGTAGGCAGAGTGCGTTCCATCTGCCAGCGAGCCGTTATGCGCCGGGAGAAATCGGCTTCGTCGGAGATGATCAGTACGGTCGGAGCGTCCACGGGCGAACTTTCCTTTTCTCAGCTCTTCTTTCCGTGCTGTGCGGCGGAGTCCGCGTCCCAATCCTGGCTGCCCGAAATCTCGAATTCGGGCACATCCTCACTGGCAACGGCCGGCTTGGCTTTGGGTTTGACGGCAGCCGCCGCAGCGACCGCAGGCTTGGCCACGGGTCTGGATACGGCGGGCGCCTTCGCGCTCGCAGCGGTGGCAGCCGCTTTCGCTGCCGCAGGAACGGGCTTGGCCACTGCCGCCGGTTTCGCGACTGGTTTAACAACTGTCGCAACCGGTTTAGCAACCGTGGCAACCGGCTTAGCAACCGTCGCCGCTGGTTTGGCAGCCGCCGCAGCCGGTTTAACAGCCGGTTTAAGAGCCGGTTTGGCGGCAGGCGCAGCCTTGGCCTGTGGTTTCGCGTCCCCTTCGGCCTTTCCGCGGCCGAGAGCGTAGTCCACTGACGCTCGCAGGTCCACCAGCATGCGCAAGGGCGACCCCGAGGAGTATTCGGCCTGGAACATTACCTTCCATGACTGGCAGATCATGCGCAGGCGGAGGATCGGCTCTTCCGCAGAAAACTGGGCGCGCCGGCAGTCAATGGTCTTGATTCCCTTTTCTTCCAGTTCGCTGAGGCCGTCGAGAATAATGTTCAGGTCGCCGAGCATCAGCCGGAAGAACGCCCGCCGCATGAGATATCCGAAGCGGGTAAAAGCCACCAGAGCAACCGGCAAATAGAACAGATCGCCCGCCAGACTCTTGGCTTTGCGTCCTTGTTCGAGGACGCCTCCGTGAAGAAGTTCATCCAGAGAGCGGCAGCGGCGGGCCGCTTCCAGTACGCGGTCAAGCGCGTTCAGCCAGACCGGAGGCTTCAGTTCGACTTTCCCCAGAACCGGCTCCAACTCCGCTGCGACGTAGGCCAGATCGACTTCCGCATCCACCAGGCCACTGGGCGCCAGTTGGCTGAAATACTGCACCAGCAGAAAATCAATCTTGTCGCGGATGGCGTCAGTCTTGGTCTTCTTGGCCAGGAAATGCTGGACCAGTTCCAGCAGCTCTTCCTGATTGACCAGGGAACTGGTTTGCAGGAATTGCCGCAATTGGTGGACCTGGACGCGCTGGTCCATTTCCTCGATCCAAAGGTTAGCCTGCTCGACAGCCTCTTTTCCGGGGGTCTCAACGCCCGCCTCGAGGTCGGCACAGGGCTTGATGTCAATGACGAACTCACGCGCGAGTTCAAAGTAGATGGGATACAGCCGGCGGGCGATACTCCATTGGGCTGCGAGATCTTGGGCTGGGGTTGACTCAGTCATGATTTTACGATCCAGTTGGGCACTTCTTTTAGAAACCGCGCCGCAACTACGGTCCTGCCGGGATGGTACTGGACGGCCACGACCGAAGCTTCGATATCGAGCGAACCGTCGGCAGTGCGCAGGCGTACCACGTCGGCGAAGTCCAATGGCGTGTTGCTGGCGAACAGGACTTCGCGGGGCGTGCCGAATTCGATGACGGTGCTTTCGCTGAAAGTGGGGGGGGCAGGGTCGCCGGCTTCCACCGTTCGCGCCAGTTGCACCGGAATGCGCACCGGAGTGGCTTCCGGAAAGAAACCAGCCAGTCCCGCCACCAGGCTGGCGTTCTGTGAGCTGCGTGCGGTTGCTGCGGCCGATTGCCCCAAAGCGATGAAGACCCCTTCCCCCGAACTTACTCTGCCCGCGGCAAATGCGGGTCGGGCTCCCCCTCTTCCCGGTTAGGAAGAGCTTTGGGGAGCCGGAGTCCGCGGTTCAGCAAGAACGGAGCAACGCGGCAGCCAAATTTTGGAACGAAAGGACTAGCACTGAGGTGAGTGCATTTTCAGTGGGTTAGAGCCTGCTTCGCGTGAGCTGGTTGAGGTTCGGGCGGGATAGGCGTCTCAGCCTGAGACGGGAGTCTCACGATCAGGGTCCTGAGGTCTGGGATCATGAGTGAGTAGCCCGGCACATGCGATGTTTTCAAGATGACCATCCGCTCGGACCTATCAAGATCAGCTCAAAGGTGCAGAAATGGTGGCCGCCGGGCGCGTCATCCCTGATCCCTGATTCACTGCAGCGTGTGGCTCGACGATCCCTGCCCGGATGACCCGATGCCGATGTTGTAGCGCTTCAGCTTGCGATAAAGGGTGGCGCGGCTGATGCCCAGCATGCGTCCGGCGAGGGCCTTGTCGCCTTTTACCTGCTCAAAGACGCGCTGGATGGTGGCGCGTTCGATGTCTTCGAGATCGGTGGTCGGCCCTGCGGCTTGCGGCGATTCGGGCACAGCCGCAGGTCTGGCGAGATCAGGATCGAAGGCGGCCGGTTCTTCCGCCACGGGGCGGGCACTTGCGGCTGCGGGAGCGGAGTCTGCGGCGATGGTGGGGGGAAGATCGCCGAGGTCGATGCTTCGTCCATTGCCCAGCGCGATCGCCCGCTCGATGCAGTTTTCCAGTTCACGCACGTTGCCCGGCCAGTCGTACTGCATCAGCGCCTTCATGGCGGCGCTGGACACATGCAGCTCCGAGCCGGGAGCAAACCGCTCCAGGAACCAGTGCACCAGCATGGGAGTATCGCTGCGCCGTTCGCGCAGCGCCGGCACGTGCAAGGTCACCACGTTCAAGCGAAAATAGAGATCCTTGCGGAACGCTCCGGTTTTGTAAGCAGACTCCAGATCGCGGTTGGTGGCGGCGATTACCCGGACATCCACTTTGACTTTCTGATTGCTGCCCACCGGACGGACTTCCTTTTCCTGCAGCACGCGCAGGAGCTTGGCCTGCAACTCCAGGGGCAATTCGCCCACTTCGTCGAGAAAAATAGTGCCCCCGTCGGCATGCTGGAACAATCCCTGCTTCGATTTCAACGCCCCGGTAAAGGCTCCCTTTTCGTAGCCGAAGAGTTCGCTCTCGATCAGCGTGGGCACCAGTGATCCGCAGTCCACCGCGACAAAAGGACGGCCGGCGAACGCGCCGCGGAAATGAATGGCGCGGGCGACCAATTCTTTGCCTGTCCCACTCTCCCCGTAGATGAGCACCGGGGTCCGCGTATCTTTCAGGCGCGAGACCATGCGCAGCACTTCCTGGATGCGGGCGGAAGAACCGATGATGCCATGCACCGCGGTTTCTGAATCCATGCGCTGGCGCAGAAATTCGTTCTCCTCGACCAGACGGACTTTCTCCGCCATGCGCCGCAGGAAAAGCCGCAGTTCTTCCAGCGGAGAGAACGGCTTGGTGATGTAGTCGTAAGCACCCAGCTTCATGGCCTGCACAGCGGTTTCGATCGAGCCGTGTCCGGTCATGAGGGCCACTTCCGTCCGGGGCAGGAGCTTCTTCACCTTCTCCAGAAACTCCAGGCCCGACATGTGCGGCATGACCAGGTCGGTGAGGATCATGTGAGCCGGTTGCTCTTCCAGCAGCGCCAGTGCGGAGTCTCCGCTCTCGGCCTCCAGGCAGACAAAACCGAGGGCCTCGCCCACGGTAGCGCAGAGTTTCCGGATGGACTGCTCGTCGTCAACGATCAGCAACCGGATGCGCAGGTCTTCTTTGCTCGATGGACTATTCACTACTCACTACACCTTCCCTAAAGTTTTGGACACGACATCAATAAATTGCTGCACGCGAAAGGGTTTCTCCACGCACGGGGCGCCGGTCTCACGCAGCGTGGCGACGGTCTCCTCGTTGGCAATGTCACCAGTGATAAAGATCACGCGCTCAGCCAGTTCCGGGCGGTGGCGGGCGATCCAGGCATGCACCTGTCCTCCATCCACGCCGCCGGGCGTGCGCATATCTGAGACGACGCCCAGAAAGGAACCATCCTCGAGCATGCGGAGGGCGTCCACACCTGACGCGCAGCAGACCACGGGATATCCGCTGCGCTCGAGAGCGGCTCGAACATAGGCCATGACGGCGGGCTCATCTTCGATGAGGAGCACGGGTAAGGGAGACAGTCTGATGGCGGGGAGGCTCATTTTTGTATCACTCCTGCGGCGACGCCTAAAGATGCGGCATGCGATGCTGCGGGCAGGCGGACGATGAAGGTCGCGCCGGGCTCGCCAAGGTTGTTGTTACAGAGGATTTCGCCCCCGTGCTCCTTCACGATGCCATAACAGATGCTGAGGCCGAGGCCAGTTCCTTTGCCGACCTCTTTCGTGGTGAAGAACGGGTCGAAAATCTTATCGGGATAAGAGATTCCGTTGCCGTTATCGCGAAACGAGACTTCAACGGCGTCGCCGGACTTGGTGGACATCATCGCGATGCGCCCGGCACGGCCGACTTCGTGGACCGCGTCGTAGGCATTGTTGAGAATGTTGAGGAAGACCTGCTGCAACTGATGCGCGTCGCCGATCACCTCGGGCAGCTCTTCATCCAGGTTCTCCACCACTTCCACGCCGTGGCTGGTGAAGTCGTAGGCACGCAATTGCACCGTCCGGCGCAGGATCGTATTCAGTTGCACGGCATTGCGCTGCGGCGGCATCTGGCGGGCGAAGCTGAGCAGGTTCTGCACGATCTGCTTGGTACGCTGGGCTTCCTGCAGAATCACGCGCAGATCCTTGCGCGCCCCCTCGGGCAGTTCGGGATTCTCCATCAGCAGGTCGGCGAATCCCAGAATGGCGGTCAGGGGATTGTTGACCTCGTGGGCCACGCCTGAGACCAACTGCCCGACCGCAGCCATTTTCTCGGCGTGCACCAGTTTGTCGCGCAGGATCGCGGAATCGGTAATGTCGGTAAGCACGACTACGATGCTGGTGACATTCCCCTGCTCGTCGCGCATGGGACTCAGGTTGGCCGAGAATTTGCCGGCCACGCCGTTGCCGCGCATGATCTCCAACTCCAGATTGTCCACCTGCTGGCCGTCCAGCGTCCGCTGCAGCGCGGCAGACAACGAGGGGAAATATGCGGGTGCAGCCAACTCCCGCAACGGACGCCCGATCAGTTCCCGCTGTTCGAATCCGGCATCGTACCAGCGGCGGTTGCCATAGCTGACCAGACCCGCCGTGTCGGCCACCAGAATCAGGCTCTGTGTATTACTGAGAATCTTGCCGGAGAAATCCCGCTCGCGATACAGCTCTGACTGATAGGTGCGGAGACCGGTCACATCGAGCATCAATCCGCGAATCTGCAGCAGGTGGCCCGGATTGTCGTAGAGGCCGAAGGCGTTGATCAGCACGTGGATGGGCGATCCATCCTTGCGCCGGAGCGTGGCCTCGAAGTTATGCAGATTGCCATCCCGTTCCATGGCCTGGGCGTGATGCTCGCGCTGTTCCAGCGAAAAATATAGCTGCGTGGGAATATCCACCTGCAGCAGTTCTTCCCGGCTGGCATATCCCAGCATGCGCACCATGGCATCATTCACTTCCACAAAGCGGCCGCCGGGCGTGCTGAAGAAAAGACCTTCCTGAATGTTGTCAAACAGTTCGCGGTAGCGCCGTTCCGCTTCCCGCCGGTCGGAGATGTCCTTCAGCACGTGAATGGTTTGCAGGCCTTCGTCGGAAGGGCCCTGCGCTCGCGAAGTGGAGACCAGATAGGTGCGATCGAACACGGGATGCACGAATTCGTCCGAATCGTCGGACATGGCGCGGCAGAAGGGGCACGAATAGGGCGCGACATCACTGGTCAGCGCCAGCAGCGAGCGCATGTCCACCCCGACCAGTTCTGGCGGCGGCACACCGATCATCGCCGCCAGGGAGCGATTGACTCGCAGAACTTTGTCGGCATGATCGTGCACCACGATGAGATCGCTGATGGCATCGAAAATCGCCATCCAGTGGCGGTTGGCCTGCTCGATGCGGGTGAACAGACGGGCGTTTTCGAGCGCCATGGCGCCGTGGCCCGCGATCGTTTCCAGAAACGCGCGCTCCTCGCGGTCCAGCGGATGGGAGCGCCCGGAAAGGCAGAGCAGTCCCGCCAGTTCTCCGTTCGCGGCGGGCAGGCGCACCAGCGTGCAATCCGCCCAGCGAAGACCCGAAGCGGCGTCGGCGCCCAGCACTTCGTCAGCGGTGCCGCAGACAACCCTTTCCGCGTGGCGCGCGGCAAATTCGCCAAGAGCTGCGGTGAGCGAGCGCTCCAGCCCGCGTTCGAGCGCAGGATCGTTCAGCGCGAGCTTTCCCTGTTGTACGTCGGGCGCACTGTGCTCCGGCGCAGAAGCTGGCTTTGCGGCATTCTCCTCCGCTGACGAAACCGGCGCAGAACCTTCTGGCTGGGAGTGCACGGCGACCACTTGAAAGCGTCCGTCCTGCGGCACCGCCAGTAAGGCGGCGCGGGAACCGGTCAGACCGGCCACCCGGTGCACGAAGCGGCGGGCAAATTCGGGCAGGCGTAACGCGCCGTTAATTTCGCGCGCCAGTTCGGTCAGGGCCTCGGCGCGGCGCCGATGCTGTTCCGAGAGATCGAGATTCCTGGCAACCTCAAGCGCCACCGCTGCCTGGTTGGAGAGGGCTCGAGCGCGGCGGATGTCCTCCTGGGAAATGCCCGCGCCATCTAAGCGGTCGAGCACATTGAACATTCCTAGCACTTGACCGCTCGCTCCCAACAAGGGCACTGCCAGTAACTGGCGCACCCGGAGTTTGGCGATTACGTCAAGGTTGATTCCGGGAATGGCGGTGGCGTCGTCAGTCCAAAAGACTTCTTTGGCGCGCAATGCCTGGGTCACGACACCTTCAGGGATGCTCATCTCCGCGCGCAGCGCTTCTCCTTTTTCCACCCGGTAGCGAATCAGGAAGTGGTCGTCCTCCAGCAGAGCGACCGAGCAACGCCCGTAGCCCAGAAAGTCGCCAGCATGGACAGCAAACGTCTCCAGAAAGTGCTCCAGACTGCCGCTGGAGTTCAAAGCGGAAGAAATTTCCAGCAACTGATGCAGTTCGTGCGCCTGGGCGTGGGCGGTGGCGTACAACTCTGCGTGGGCCACCGCGACGGCTCCGAATCCCGCAATGGCTGACACCAGGGCCTGTTCTTCCGCCGTGAAAACGCCATCCTGGCGGGGATACACCAAGATCGCCCCCTGCGTTCGGGAGGTGCGCAGCGGCGCGGCGATCAGCATTCCGGGAGAAACCAGATTTCCCAGGGAGTGTACCTGGGCTCCGATGGAAAGAGTGACGGACTCTCCGGCAGAGACAGCGCGCTGTGCCAGGTCCGCAGCAAAGCGCAGCGTCTGGCGGTCGTGGCGGGCACGCGCTGCCGTTGCCAGTTGCGGCGTTTCGGCCGAAACGGCGCGTAATTCGAACGGCCCTTCCCGTTTCAGAAGCACGCAAACCAGCCGGGTTCGCAGCAGCAGGCGCAGGCGGTCGGCCAGGGCCTCGATTACGGCCGCGACGTCCGGGGTACCGTGAAGCACGTGGGCCACGTCCGCCAGAATCTCGGCGCGGCGATGCTCCTCCCTCGAGGCTTCGCTAAGCCGGGTCGCTTCCAAAAGGCTGCCCAACTGGCCGGCGAGGATCGTAGCCTTGGCCGCCAAATCCTGATTAAAGAAAGTCTCGTCGGAATCGTGCAGAAACGAAACTGCGCCGATCACTTCGTTGAAGACCACCAGCGGAGCGGCCAACAAAGCGCGCGCGCCAAATTCCCGGGCCACGGGAAAGTTCGCCGAATGCACGCGATTGACGAAGATGGTCCGCCGCTGCCGCACTGCTTCGGCAGTCGCGGTGCTTTGCTGGGGATGCAGGCGCAAGCCGATGAAACGCTCAGATAGTTTGCCGTCCGCCTGTTCTCCGGCCAGTTCGTCGCCCGCATGGCAACGCCAAAAATAGACTCCGGAAACTTGAAAGAACTCGCGCGTGGCCCGGCAGAAGAACTGGATCAATGCATGTGCGTCGGAACGTTCGCTGGCCTTGGCAGCAAGACCGAGGAGGAGTTTTTGAAAGGCCTCATCTGAGCCCGGCGCCAGACCCAGCTTTGAAGAAATGATGGCGTCGCCGCCCGAAAGGCTCAGTTCAGCTCCAGTGCTCGGAGGAAAGTTCTCGTGATTCACAAGTGATTGAATCTAATGGGAAACTACAGGTCATCTCAATTTGAGTCAAGGGAAATGCCAGCGGGGGTGCCTTGGTGTGAAATCCCGAGACTTTATTGAGACCAACGTCTCACAGTGAGAAACGCGGGGCTCTCAATCCCGAATGAGACAGAGCCAATCTCCGCGGAGCTGACTGCGGCATTTGACGAGATGTGTAACTGCTTATCTGAGTTATAGATACGCCCCATTACTTCGGTTTTTCCCAGAAGTCACGGGTGGCCCAGGCGTTGCACGCTTACTGACAGCAAGGACTGTTCCGCCTAGGAGGAGTTGTGTCTCAACGAACCGCGACGGCACTGTTGGCTTTGGTGAGCTTGTTCCTGGTTGTGGGGCCGGGACAGGTTGGAGCCCAGCAGGCCCAGAACGAAGAGATCGTGCGCCGAGCCAAGATCAAGGTGCAACCCACCTATCCGGAACTGGCACGAAAGATGAATATCACGGGCACGGTGAAGATTGAGGTGGTGGTCGCGCCCAACGGCACGGTGAAGGACGCGCGGGTCGTGGGTGGGCATCCGGTGCTGGCCGGCGCGGCGCTGGACGCCGCCAAGAAGTGGCGCTTTGAGCCCGCACCAGGAGAGAGCAGCGGGATCATTGATTTCAAGTTTGAGCCGCGGTGAGCAGCTGGCCGCGGAGGAGAAACGGCATGACGATTGGGAGAAAGCTTTATTGGAGTTTCGGATTCATCCTGGGGATGGTCTTGTTGCTGTTCTTCGTGAACTGGGTCGCGGCCAGGCGCGCGGCCGCATCGCTGGAGTTGGCGGGCACGACCAACGCCGTCCGCTCCCAGATGATGCTGAATCGCCTTTACCTGGGCAACTATTTGCTCAGCGGCGACACGCGCGAAGTGGACCGCATGAGCGAGGGTCTGCGCATCCTCAACGAAAAACTGGATCAGGGTAAATCGCTGGCCGCCTCCGATCAGACAAAGAGCGCGTTCAACAAGGTGCAGCAACTGGAACAATCGTGGGGCCGGGAATTCGCGCAGCCGCTGATTGACAAGCGGAAAGACGTGGATTCCGGCAATGCCACCGTCGCCGAACTGCAGATCTTTTACCTGCAGAAAGACGCGTCCACCTGGGTCAAGAACTCAACCGATGCGCTGGATGCCGCCGACGAAGAGAACCACAAGCTAGTCGATGAGCGCCACAAATCGGACGAGAGCACGGCCAACTGGACGATCACTATTTCGGCGATCGGCACCCTGATTGCCTTTATTGCCGGCGCACTGATCGCCTACCGCACCGCCCAGTCCATCACCGCACCGCTGCAAAATCTGATGCTGGTGGCGCGCGGCATTGGCAATACCGGCGATCTGGAACACAACATTGACATCACCCGCGATGACGAGATCGGCGAACTGGCCCGAACTTTCACCAAGATGGTCACCTATCTCAAGGAGATGGCTGGAGTTTCCGAATCCATCGCCGGAGGCGACCTGCGGGTGGAAGTGAAGCCCCGCTCTTCGCATGACACGCTGGGCAACGCTTTTGCCCAGATGGTGGACGGGTTGGCGGGTCTGGTGCGCAGCGTTCGCGATGCCTCCTCGCAAGTGGCCAGCGCCTCCGGCCAGGTCGCTGGCGCGTCAGAAGACTCCGCCAAGATCGGACTGCAGGCCTCTTCCGCTATTGATGAAGTCACCAGCACCATGCACGAAATGAGCGTCAATGTGCAGAATATGGTGAAAAGCACGCAGGTGCAGGCCTCCAGCGTCAGCGAGACCTCGGCCTCCATTGACCAGATGGTGGCCTCGATTCAGCGCGTCGCCGACACCGCCAAGGTTCTGCTCGACATCTCCAACCGCTCGCGCGAGGAAGTGCACGCCGGCATCGCCACCATGGATAAGGCGACCGACGGCCTGAACCGCATTAATACCACCATCAACTCTTCTGGCGAGATCATCGGAGCTCTGGGACAGCGTGCCGATGATATCGGCAAGATCATCGAAGTCATTGACGATCTGGCCGAGCAGACCAACCTGCTGGCCCTGAACGCCGCCATCGAAGCGGCCCGCGCCGGCGAACACGGCCTGGGCTTCGCGGTGGTCGCCGACGAAGTGCGCAAGCTGGCGGAAAAATCGGCTCAGTCCACCAAGGAAATCTCGGAACTGATCCAGAGCATTCAGAAGGAAGCGCGCAAGGCGGTCGAGAATATGGACCGCTCCACCTCGATCGTCAACGAAGGCCTGGAACTGGGCGGAGAGCTCAACGCCGCTCTGCGCAAGATCTCGAATGTGGTCACCGAGGTCTACAAGTTTGCCCAGGAAATCGGCGCGGCCACCAACGAACAGTCGCACGGCTCGTCGCAGATCGCGCGCGCCACCACGCGGCTGAACGAAATCACGCACGAAATCAATTCGGCGGTGGAAGAACAGGCTTCCGGGGCCCAGGCCGTGGTCAAAGCCATGGAGCGGATGCGGGAACTGGTGCAGCAATCCACCTCCGGTTCTACCGAGCTGGCGGCTTCTTCGGAGCAGATGTCGAAGATGTCGCGCGGCTTGCTCGAATCGCTGGACCGCTTCTCCCTGGAACAGGAATCGCGCAACCTGGCGGGCGGGGAGTCGTCCGGCCGCGGGGCACGCCGGGCCGCAGCCGGGGCGCAGTTTTGACAGTCGTGTCGGGGGAGCCTGAACCAGAGCTTGAAACTTATGAGCCGTGAACTTCATATCGTGGGCTTTCAGGTGGGCCGCGAGACTTATGGCGTGCCCATCACTTCCCTGCACGAGATTGTGCGGGTACCGGAGATTACCGCCGTGCCCGACGCGCCCGACTATCTGGAGGGTGTCATCAACCTGCGCGGCAAGATCGTCTCGGTGATGGATCTGCGCAAGCGGTTCGGAAACAAGCAGGTGGCACTCAAGAAGCAGAACCGCATTCTGGTGGTCGAGTACGGAGGAAGGCTGGCGGGGCTGATTGTGGACTCAGCCTCGGAGGTGCTCAAGATTCCCGCCGACGCCGTGGAACCTCCGCCCGCGGCCTTTCAGGAAGGCGGCCTGAATTGCGTGACCGGACTGGGCAAAGTGGCAGGGCGTCTGGTGGTACTGCTTGACATGAGCAAACTGATGGCCCCGGGCAGCCTGCAGGCGAAAACCGAGACCGGGGAAAAGAAGGCGGCTGCCACCGGTGAGACACGCGGGGCAGCAGCGCGGTAAGGCAAAGTCTCAAAGTTTCAAAGTCATAAGGTTTCAAAGACTTTGAAACGTTGAAACCTTCGAAACCTTGAAACTTTGAACTGAGAACGAGAATCAGCATGAGCGCATCCGGAGCAGCACCTGCTCCCCTATTGACGGAAGCGGAACTGAAGCTATTGCAGGCGCTGGTCTACCAGGAGTGCGGCATGCACTTCGACGAGCGGCGCACGCACTTCCTCCAGGACCGCCTGTTGCGGCGCCTGAAGGAATGCCGCGCCGACTCTTTCTACGCCTACTACCGCCTGCTGATCAGCCAGGAAGGCAAGAACGAACTGGCCAAGCTGCTGGAGAACCTGACGGTCAACGAGACCAGCTTCTTCCGGCACAAGGCGCAGCTGGACTTGTTTCAGAAGTTCGTGCTGGAGGAGTTGTTCAAGCAGAAGAGTGCGCGGCGCGAGTACTCGATCCGCATCTGGAGCGCGGGCTGTTCCACCGGACAGGAACCTTTCACGCTCGCCATGCTGGTCACCGACGCGCTGGCGTATTACTACCTGCGCAATCCGCTGCCCATGGAGTTGCCGCTGCCCAAGCCTCTGGTTCCGCCTCCGTGGCGGGTGGAGATTCTGGCCAGCGACATCAATTACTCGGTGCTGCGGGCCGGGCAGGAAGCGACGTACAGCGAGAACCAGATGACGATGGTGGACTACGGCTACCGCCTGCGCTACTTCGACAAGATGGGCGATCGTTACGCCATCAAGAAAGCGCTGAAGGAAATGGTGCACTTCGACTTCCACAATCTGAAGACGGAGTACCTGCCGCAGCGCAATGACGTGATCTTCTGCCGCAACGTGATGATGTACTTCGATGAAGCCGAGCAGAAGCGGCTGATCGAGAAGTTCTACCGCTGCTTGAACGGCAACGGTTACCTGTTCGTTGGACACGCCGAGAGCCTGCTGGGCCTGACCAAGAAGTTCCAGATGGTCCACAAGGACAGCGGTACGGCGTACCAGCGGGTTGAGGTGCGGAGTAACGAATGACAACTTCCCCCGATGAACGTGGCGCGGAACTGCGGGAGCTCTTCTTTGAGACTTCCCAGGAACTGCTCCAGGCGCTGAATGAAGAGGCGCTCAAGCTGGAAAAGAATCCCGGCGACGAGGAAATCGTGCGCGTCATACGGCGCACGGTACACACCTTGAAAGGCGACTCGGCGGCCTGCGGGCTGCGCGAGCTGAGCGAACTGGCCCACGAGTTCGAAGACGCACTTTCGCTTGAAGGCACGGCCACCGAGACCGCGGTGGCCGAGATTGCTTTTGCGTCGGCCGATCTTTTTACTGAGATGATCACGGCCTATCGCGCTGGCCGCAAGTTGCCCTCGACCAGAGCCTTGAGCAAGAAGATCAAGGATTTGACGGCCGTACCCGCGGCCAAGAAGGCCCGCCGCACCCGGAAGACTTCGGCCAAAGCATCTGCGCCCCGGACGGCCGCAAAGTCCGCGGCCGCCTGGACCGAGTACGAAAAACTGGCGATGACCAAGGCTCAGGCCGGAGGCCTGGCCGTATATCAAGTGGTCGCGAAGATTGATCCGCACTGCGCCATGCCCATCGCCGGGCGGCAATTGATTCACAACGCTCTGGGCGGCGTGGGCCAAGTCCTGGCGGTGCACCCCGATGCCAAATCACCAGCAGCGTCGAAGCAGGTGGAGTTCGTGCTGGCCAGCGCGCAGGCGGTCGAGCAGATCGCGGCCAAGGGACGCATCCCGACCATCGCCGAAGAAGTGAGCGTGGAACTGATACTGGCGGCGGCGAAACAAGCGGAGAATGCGAGCGCACTCGCTGCGGAAGACGAAGGCGGCGAAAGCTCGACGGAAGCCGAGGCGAACGCAGCTTCCACACCTGCGGTCGCGGCCCCGGGCACCGAGCCTGCCGGGATCCGCGCGGCGCAGGAGAACGTCCTGCGCGTGGAAGCGGGGCGCATTGATAGCGTGCTGAACCTCGTGGGCGAACTGATTATCGGCAAGTCCATGCTGCAGCAGGCGCTGAACGACTTCTCCAAGCGTTATCCGAAAGAGCTGCTGCGGGGGAAGTTCTCCGATGCCATGGCTTTCCAGGCGCGGGTGCTGAACGATTTGCAGCGCTCGGTGATGAAGATCCGCATGGTGCCGGTGGACCAGTTGTTCCGGCGCTTCCCGCGCATGGTGCGCGATGTCTCGCGGCAATGCGGCCGCGAAGTGGAACTGGTGGTCAGCGGGCAGGACACCGATCTCGACAAAGGGATTCTCGACGCCATCGCCGAGCCTCTGACTCATATGGTGCGCAACGCCGTCAGCCACGGCATTGAACCGGCTGAAGAGCGCCGCCGCCTGGGCAAGTCGCCCCACGGCGTGGTGAAGCTGAACGCCTATCACCAGGGCAACCAGGTCGTGGTGGAAGTTAGCGACGACGGCCGCGGCATTGACGCGCAGAAGATTCGCGCCAAGGCGATCGAACTGGGCATGACCACGACGGAGGAAGCCGCTCGCCTGAACGAGATGGAGACGCTCGATTTCATCTTCCGGCCGGGCTTCTCGACCGCCGAAGAGGTCACCGAAGTCTCCGGGCGTGGGGTGGGGATGGACGTGGTGCAAAGCGTGTTGCACCGTCTGAAAGGCTCGATCAGCATGGAAACGCGGCCCGGACAGGGCACCACCTTCCGGCTGAAGCTGCCCCTGACCCTGGCCATCATCAAGGCCCTGCTGTTCTGGGTCGAGCAACGGCTGTACGCGGTCCCGCTGAACGCTGTGGTGGAGATTTCGCGCACCGCCGAATCGGAAGTGCATCAGGTGGACAACTACGAAGTTCTGCAGTTGCGCAATCAGGTGTTGCCCCTGCTGCGCATGGGCCGCCCGGCCGCCGATGACCGCAAGTCCAAGCTTTTTGTGCTGGTCATTCTGGTCGGGGAAAGAAAATACGGTTTGATTGTGGACGCGCTGGATGGAGAAGAAGAACTGGTGATCAAGGCTCTCGATGACCAGACCTTCTCGACCGATCTGGTATCGGGTGCCTCCATTCTGGGCGATGGGCGAGTGGTGCTGATTCTCAACCTGCCGGCGGTGGTAGAGCATGTGGCCCGCTGGAGGCCAGAGGAAACAGGACAGGCCAATTCCGGCCTGCTGCTGACGCACACCGACCGCTTGCGGCTGGCCATGACCCCAGCCGTCGGAGGCCGGGCATGAGGAACCGTATACGCGTGCTGGTGGTTGACGATTCGGCGCTGATGCGCAAGCTGATTCCGCAGATGCTGGCCGCCGACGAGTCCCTCGAAGTGGTGGGCACGGCGATGGATGGCACCTTCTGTTTGAAGAAGATCGAAGACTTGAAGCCCAACGTCATAACCCTGGACTTGGAAATGCCGGGCATGAACGGAATTGACACCCTGAAAGAAATCATGCGCCGGCAGCCGGTTCCGGTCATCGTCTTCAGCTCCCACAGCACCGAAGGTGCGTCGGTCACGATGAAGGCCCTGGGGTTGGGAGCATTTGACTTCGTTACCAAGCCCAAAGATGCTTCCGCCCACATGGCGGAGACTGCGCGGGAGTTGATCGGGAAGGTGAAGGCCGCGGCCGAGTGCAAGCTGAAGCCGCGGCTATTGGCGGGGACCCAGCCAAAGAAGGAGAAGGCTTCGGTCTCTTCGTCCGGCCCGACCAGAGTCGTGGGTATCGGTGTGTCCACGGGCGGCCCGCAGGCGATGGAGTATCTGCTGCAGCAACTGCCCGGTGATTTTCCCGGAACGATTGTGGTGGTGCAGCACATGCCCGACGGGTTCACCGACATGTTTGCCCGGCGGCTCGACGAAACCTGCTCTTTACGAGTGAAAGAGGCGCAATCCGGCGATCTGCTGCAGCGCGGACGCGTGCTGATCTGCCCCGGAAGCCGCCACATGAAAGTCAAGCGGCTGCCTCTGGGAGACATCGCGGTGCTCAACGATGAGCCGCGCGTAAACGGGCATCGTCCCAGCGCCGACGTGCTGTTGCGCAGTTTGGCCGAAGAGTTCAAGACTCAGGCTGTCGGCGTTCTCATGACCGGCATGGGGGACGATGGCGCCGAAGGCCTGGGCGCGGTGAAGAAGGAAGGCGGCATGACCATCGCGCAGAGTGAAGACTCCTGCGTGGTGTATGGCATGCCGAAAGCGGCGATCGAACGGGGATATGCCATCCGGGTGATCGCTCTGGACGTTTTGGGTGCGACGCTGCAGGCGATTTGCGGCCGGGGGGCGGGATCCGAGACGGGCTCCGCCGGCCGGGCAGTGCGCGCCGGACACTAAGATCAGACCCGAAACCCATGACCAGCGTGATCTGGCCGAACGGGCGCCGGGCATGATATGCAGTCGAAAGGGGAGAGTGTTATGGAGCAGTTTGCACCAGTAAAACGCAGCAAGGACGGGCAGCCGGTCCGCTATTTGATCGTGGACGACTCCGTGTTTGCCCGCAAGAACCTCGCCCGCATGATCGAATCGTTCGGCGGGCAGGTGGCGGCCGAAGCCGGCGACGGCTTGACTGCCATCAGCGAGTTCGACCGCACCCATCCCGACATCGTGCTCATGGACATCACCATGCCGCAGATGGAAGGGATCGAAGCGGCTGAACGGATCGTGCAACAGCATCCCGAAGCGCGCGTGGTGATGGTGTCATCGGTGGGCTACCAGGAAAACATCGTGGCTGCGCTGCAGCGCGGCGCCCGCCATTTCGTGCAGAAGCCGGTGAAACCGGAAGTGCTGTACGAAGTCATCAAGTATGTGCTCGGAGAAGATGGAGTCGTGGCCAGCGCGGCCGGAGCGGGAGTCTAACGCGATGAAGATGGAACTGATCCAGCCTTTCATCAATGCGGCCGATGCCGTGTTGTCGCAGGGCATGCAAGGCGCCACCCAGGTGGGCAATCTCACCATGGAGGAGGAGGCCTACCGCCGCAAGGGTGTGGCCGGCATGGTCACGCTGACCGGTGACATCGAGGGCCGGATCATTGTCGATCTCGATCCGCAGACCGCGGTGCGCGTCGCCAGCCATTACGCCGGCGCCGAATTGCCCGAGTCGGACGCGCTAGTCAAAGAGACCATTTTCGAGCTCGCCAACCAGGTTGTGGGCAACGCCATTTCTGCTCTCAACGACCAGGGCTTCCATTTCCGCGTGCATCCCCCGCTCCTCCTTACTGCTCAGGAGGGCGACAAAACCAGCGAGGACACGGAAGCGTTGGTGATCTGTTTTGAGACTCCCCTCGGCAGCGTTTTCATGAACGTTGCCCTGCGCTACAACAAGCGGCGCCTCGCCGATCACGCGGCAGTCGGGGCGTAAAGACAGTGGTCAGTGGCGAGTCGTCTGTGGAAGAGCGGCCCTTCAGTGCCGCCTTACGGCCTCCTCTTAGGGAACACGCCTTAGCCTTGGTAATTCCTTCCTAAACCTTGCCTCCTGTGGTTTCACTTTAGCGTTTGGCAGCTGCTTTTACTTTTTCCAGCAAATCAACCAGCGCTGCTTTGTCGAAGTACTTCCCTTTCAGCCAGACCGCCTGAATTTGAGTGGTGTTGTGAATGTCTGCGAGAGGATCAGCACCGAGCAAT
The DNA here is from genome assembly GCA_052326105.1 of Candidatus Sulfotelmatobacter sp. Taxonomy (GTDB): domain Bacteria; phylum Acidobacteriota; class Terriglobia; order Terriglobales; family Acidobacteriaceae; genus Sulfotelmatobacter. The sequence goes on from JBKQRC010000025.1 coordinate 39,750, forward strand.
ACCAGATCTGCGATCTTGCCCGATTCGACTGTTCCCAATTCCGCCGTTCTTCCCAGGAACTTTGCCGGGTTGATCGTCGCCGCCTGCAGAGCTGCCAGCGGCGTCAGGCCAGACTCGACCAGCAAAGCAAGTTCGTCATGGAGACTGAATCCAGGGAAGCAATAGGGATTCATCGCGTCGGTTCCAGACATCATGGGCACTCCCGCCCGAAACATGGCACCGGCCATGCGCTCGTCCATGGCGAAAATGCCGCGAGCCAGCTGAAACTCCTGACTGGTCCACCGCCGGAGCTGCGGCTGGAGCCTCTCATCCCATCGATCGCGGAATCTTCGGTCGATGTAGGCCAGTCGAGCGTCGGACAAGAACTTCGAATCGTCGAGGCGTCCCCAGAGCCGTAGCACGGTGAGCGTCGGCACCTGCCACGTGTCATTGCTGCGGAACTCCGCGAACAGCGCCTGGCATTTTGCCTGGTCCAGACTCTGATAGCCCTCCGCCTGAACCACCATTCGCTGGCGGAAGAACTGTGCGCGATTCAGATCGCCCATGAGCGACTCTTGCCTGCTAGAGCAGGCCAGCGCGATGCCCAACAGGTGTTCCATCGAACGTTGCCCGGCAGATGACGCCTCCTGGGCGGTTACGTCATCGGGGACATGGCCCTCAAAAGGAATGTGCTGCTGTCTGGCTTCATCGGCCAGCGCAAAATAAGCGTCGCGCGGAATCCGGCTGTATACCTTGACGAAGTCCGCGCCGCTTGCTTTGATCTCGTCCACCGTGCGGCGCGCGTCTGCAGGCTTCTTCACCACGAGCGACCCAGGCCACACGGGAGGACTGCCATCCACGATTGCGCTGGCAAGATAAATCTCCGGCGACGGGGCCTGGCTCGCGAGTTCCTTGCGCAATGCCGCGGTGTCCTTTTCGCCCGACATTACGCGGACGCCGGTTACGCCATTGGCGACATACAGCGGGAGTTCGTCCTTGTCATGCACATGCACGTGCATGTCCCAGAGGCCCGGGATCAGGTACGCGCCATGAGCATCCACGGCTCCGGGCAGGGCGCGGTCCGTCCCCTGCGTAGCCGCAATCGAAGCAATGCGACTCCCCTGGATCCTTACCGTCTGCTCCGGCAGTTTCGCACCTGTCGCCACGTCGATCACTGTGACGTGCACAATCGCAGTTTCTGCCGGCGGGCTCTCTTGTGCGATCCCCAGGCAAACCGAAAACAACAGTGGCAATGGCAGTAACTTCATGTTTCCCCCCAGACAGGAAATCTTGCGGCCACATTGTGCGCCATCGGGCACCGGCGTTGGAATCGTATTCTAGGCCCGCAGCGGGAGTTGCGGGCTGGAATCGTTCTCGCCAAATTCCTCCGCCGGGTCGGCGAAGTTTTTCAATTCCGGATACTTCTGAATCAGCGTGGGTGGGGCCGGCACCCGCTTGCCGTTCACCATCGCTTTCAACTCCAGCGCGTTCACTCCGGCTTTGCTCTCGAAATGATTGTTGGTGATGACGTAGGTCGTCTGCGCCTTCTCGGCCACGTTTTCGATTCGTTCCTTCCAACCTTCCAGTTCTTTCGCCTTGTAGAGGTAGTTGTAGCGGTCGTTGCGATTGTCAGAATCGAACCACTCGCTGTAATTGCGCCCGTGCAGCCGCACGTAGGCGATGGGCGCGGTGACGTGCTCGGTAGGGCCGAGAGACTTTCCCAGTATGGGTTGGTCGATATTGCAGAAAGCTACGTTGTGGCGAGCGAAAGATGCCAGGGTTTCGGCACTGTTCCAACTGGAGTCGCGCACTTCAACCACCCTCGGGTATTCGATGAACTGCCGCAGCAGCCGTTCCAGGTATTCGCGGTTCAGGGAAGTATTTTTGAACGACACGGGAAACTGAATCAGCAACGCCCCCAGCCGTCCCTCGCCGGCCAGGGCATCGAGGCCCTCGCGGGTGCGAATCTCATCGTCATCGGTGGGGCGAATCGTCGCCGCCGAAGTAGGCTCCATGACCGCGAGCGGCGAATGGGTGAAGGCGCGATAGAGCTTGGCGGTAAACAGAAAGCCAGGATTCACCGCTGCGACTTTGCGACACCAGAGCTTCGCCAGTTCCGGCTTTAACGGTCCGTAAAACGACGTGTTGATTTCCGTCGTGTCGAAAAAGCGCGCCAGGTATTCCAGCGGATGCATCTTGCGGCGCTGCATTCCCGGCGGATAAAAAATGCCGTCCCAGTCTTTGTAAGACCACCCCGCCGTACCGATGCGGACCCGATGCGAGCTAATTTCGGGTGGCCGGACTGGGGCCGGAGATTCCATGAGCGGAACCGCTGACGGAGAGCAGCGGCAAGCGTAGCACAGAAGATCACAGACGAGGACGCGAAAGAATCCGCAGTACTGATCTCATCCCTTAGATCAGCGCCGAATCCGCCTACTGTGCCGGTTCCCGGGAGGCCAGCGCCTGATTCAACTGGCTGGCCAGCAGGTCGGCCCGCTGGCTGGAGATTTGTATCTGCCCCTCCAGCACGACGCGGAGGATACCGGCTGCGTTCTCGAATTTTGCACTTTGTATCACGGCCCCGCTTTGCAGCACGGGAGGAAGAGTCGTCTTGAAATTTATTCCCGCCCGCAGTGCAGAAAGAATGGACTGGGTCACTTTATCGCGCAACTCGATGCCAAGATCTCCCGAGCGCAGCGCGTCCGCCATCATGTCATTTGCCTCGATGCGCCCAAACTCGGACGTCATTTTCAAGGTATTGGATTTTTCCACCGCGGGAGTCAGTCGGATCTCAATGGAGCCGTCGCTTTCTGCCAATTCGCTCGCCGACACCCGACCAGACGTCTGAGTGCAGGTCCAGCGCTCCAGGTGCAACTGCACAGACACAAGGGTCGCCGGCGCCGACGGCGTGAGCGTCGCCTGCCGGATCGCCACCCGCTGTCCACAACGATTTGCCTTGTCCAGTTGGACCCGCAAGAGTTCGGTAATGTTCTGTTGCAGGTCCGACAGGTCCGCGACCAGATCCAGCTTGAATGTTCGCTGGCTGCCTTCCACGGCAAGCTGCGAAAGCACTCCGGAAACGGCAACCGCTACGGTACGATTCGCAATGCTGGCCGGGCTGTTCACCGACGGGAGAGTGAAGGTCAGATCCTGACCAGTGGCCAGCGTGATGCCCATTTCCCGTCCCAGCGCCAGTTGTTGGTTGGCGAACTCAGAGAGCGCTTTGTCCAAGCTCTCGGCGTGGGCCGCAACCTCCGACCCTGCCACATTCGCAAGCTGCAGACTTTGATCCAGCTTCTTCTCCTCTTGCTCAAGATCGGAATCCGCCTTGCCGAGCCTCTTGGTGATTTCCTTCAACCCCGACTTCTGCGCATCGGAGAATCCGCCAATAAACTTCTGAGTTTCACTGCGCGCCTTTTCCAACGCCTGATCGAGAGCAGCGTTGGGCGCGGATTCCGCCACACCTCTTTCCTTGCCCTGCTGCTGAAACTGCTGCAGTGCTGCCTTCGCCGCTTCCTCGGTCTTCACCAGTGTTTGGAATTCCGCAATCTGCTGGCTGGTGGCCTGCACAGCCAGAGCATGGTGAAAATCCTTCAAAGTATCTTTCTCGTCAACTCCATCGGGCCGGCCCAGTCCACCCGGAGTGCTTCCACCTGCGTGGCCGCCGTGATGCTGGGCACTTGCCACGGCTGGGCACGCCAGTATCGCGGCCCAGAGCAGCATCCTGGCGGCAATAAAGCAGCCCTTTTTTGGACGTATGCTACAAAGCTCCGCCCGGATAGTTCCCTGGCTGGAGACGCAAAAACTGAAATGGAGATAACGCATGAGTGATCAGTTTACTGAACTTCTCTCTGATTTACGTCAAGTTGATCACGTGGCCTAGCTTGCCTCAACCCGGAGAAAGATGCCAGAGACTTTACATTTCTTTTACCAAACTTTACGGTTTGTCTGCGTTTGAACTAGCCCGCCAGGATTGCGAGAAGGATCAACCCGACGCCGGTGGTTCGGGCTCAAACCTTGTTGAGGGTGCTAGGCTAGAGACAGGTTCGGAGGGTAGGAAGTTGCCTGCGTCCATGGAACTCGGGATTAGTGCGGTCCTTGGCCTGTTGTTTGGCGGGATGATGGTCTGGCTGGCGCTGCGTTCGCAAAAGGCCGCGTTGTCGGCTCGTTCGTCGTTGGTGGAAAAGGATTTGCTCGCCGCCAAAGAGGACGTGGCGCGCCTGCAGCGGGCGCAAACTGATTTGGTTGCGGGCAAGGCGAGGCTTGAATCCGCCCTCGAAGCCGAGCGAAGAACCAGCGCCGAAAAGATCGAACTTCTCACCCGCGCCGGCGATCGCGCCGCGGAAAACTTGCAGAATGCATTCAAAGCGCTGGCCGCCGACGCGTTGAAAAACAACAATTCTTCGTTTCTGCAGATCGCGCAGGAAACTCTGAAGCGCTTTCAGAGTGAAGCCAAAGGCGATCTTGATGCGCGCCAGAAAGCGGTTGCCGATCTGGTCGCGCCCGTGCGCGATTCGCTCAGCAAAGTAGACGCGCAGATTCAGCAGATGGAAATCGCAAGAGGCGAGGCCTACGGCGACCTGAGGGCTCAGGTTCAGTCTCTCATCGCGACGCAAAGTGAGTTGCGCTCCGAAACCGGCAACCTGGTGCGCGCCCTGCGCACGCCGAATGTCCGAGGACGTTGGGGCGAAATCCAATTGCGGCGCGTGGTCGAAATTGCCGGCATGCTGCCCTACTGCGATTTCGCCGAGCAAGAAACCGTCACCGGCGAAAGCGGACGCCTGCGCCCCGATCTTGTCGTGAAGTTGCCGGGCGGCAAGAACGTAGTGGTTGACGCCAAGACTCCACTGCAAGCCTTCCTCGATGCCTTCGAGACGACCGACGAAGAGGCCCGGCGCGCCTGCCTGGCGGCTCACGCCCGCCAGGTGCGCGAGCACATGAAAACCCTCAGCGGCAAGAATTATTGGGAACAGTTCGAAGCCACGCCGGAATTCGTAGTCATGTTCCTTCCGGGAGAAACATTCTTCAGCGCTGCGTTAGAGCAGGATCCGGGGCTGATCGAACAGGGCGTGCTGCAGCGCGTGATTCCGGCCTCGCCCACAACTTTGATCGCGCTGCTCAAGGCCGTCGCCTACGGATGGAACCAGGAAAAGCTGGCGCGCAATGCGCATGAAATCAGCGCCCTGGGCAAAGAACTGCACGACCGCCTGCGCCATATGGCCGGCCATATCACTGCCGTGGGCGCCAACCTGGATCGCGCGGTCGAATCTTACAACAAGGCTGTGGGATCGCTGGAAACCCGCGTACTGGTTTCCGCCCGCAAGTTCGTCGAACTGGGGGCGCGGGCAGCGGAGGATATTCCGGAACTCGAGCCCATCGAGACCTCATCCCGCACGCTGGCGTTTGACTGGGATGAAGAGGCTCCAAAAACTTCCCCGACCGATGAGCGCAAAGTTGGCTAAAGTCGCGCGTCCGTTAAAAGTGCGCCTCTCACCTGTCTGCCGTGAACGTTTCGCCGCGCGTGAGCTTCCTCAATTCTGGAACCTGCGTACGGAAGGCTGAACCCTCGGTTTCTGCTTCGATGTCTCACCCTGTGATTCCGCGTAACTGCAAGACAGGCAAGGGGAAACGGATACGGAATCCCACAGGAATATCCCAAAAGACATAGTTTGCGTTTGAAAATGCATCTATAATCTCTGAAGTGGTTTTATCTGCTCAACTTAGCCTTCCCGAATCGGGGACTGACATGGCAGCGAAGTTGCTCATTGAGGATTGGCAAGGTGCCGCTACCCCGCCTCTCCAGCCCCCTAAGGACCCGGGGTCTTTGCCGAAGCCCATGAACCGGGAAAGCCAAGTTCGCTCTGTCGCAGTGCTGCTGTTCCTTCTGACTTTGGGCGCGGTAGTCTTTGCCGGCTTTAATTTTCAGGCAGAGCGTAGAGTTACAGCTCCTGACGACGGCGTGAACTGGGTCGAACGCAATGGCCACCTGGTCGCCGACGAGGTCGAGACCAACGGGCCCGGAGCCAAAGCCGGAATCAAGTTGGGGGATCAACTGGTTGCGGTCAACGGTCAGGACGTCAAGAATACGGCCGGGCTGGAACGCCAACTCTACCGCACGGGCATCTGGTCGAAAGCGGTTTACTCGCTGATTCGTCAATCGGTCACGCTCGATTCCAGCGTCATTCTCGCCCCCGCGGATCGCTCCCTGAACAACTGGTTGCGGCTGATTGCCCTGATTTACCTGGGAATCGGCCTCTACGTTCTGCTCCGCCGCTGGACCGCGCCCGGTTCGACCCACTTCTACATCTTCTGCCTGGTTTCGTTCATCGCCTATTCGTTCAAGTACACCGGGAAGTTCAACGATTTCGACTGGACGATCTACTGGAGCAACATTGTCTCCTGGGTGCTGCAGCCGGCGTTGTTCCTGCACTTTGTTCTGACCTTTCCCGAGAAGCGGGACTTCGTACGTAAGCATACGTGGGTCCTGGGCCTGGTCTATGTGCCCGGAGCGCTCCTGCTGGGCACCCGATTGGTGGCCATGCGCCTGCTCGAGGCTACTGGCCGGCTGAGCCGGGGCATGGACCGCCTCGACATCTCCTACGGCGCGGTCTTCTTTTTGCTCGCTGCCGCCATGCTTTGGTACAGCTACCAGAGGGCCAGCACCACCGTCCTGCGCCAGCAGCTGAAGTGGGTCACTCGGGGTACGATTCTCGCCATCGCGCCCTACACGCTCCTCTACGTTCTCTCCTATGTGTTTCCCCACGCGATGGCCTGGCTGCCGGAATGGGCCATGAAACTGTCGGTGCTATCGCTGGGCTTGCTGCCGCTGACGTTCGGCTACGCCATCTTCCGCTACCGGCTGATGGACGTTGACCTCATTTTTAAACGTGGCGTGGTCTATACCCTGGCCGCTGCGACCGTGGCCGGCTTGTACTTCGCCTTGGTGGCAGGCGTGGCGTGGCTGGTGCAGATGCAGAAGCCGGCCAGCGGCGCGACAGGATTGATTCTGGCCGTTGTGGTCACGGCCCTGTTGTTTGACCCGGTGCGCAAGTGGATTCAAGACCGCGTGGACCAGTTCTTCTATCGCACGCGCTACGACTACCGCCGCACGCTGCTGGAGTTTGGCCGCGAACTCAGTTCCGAACCTGATTTGAAGGCGCTGGTTTCTTCCGTCCTCGATCGTCTGTCGCGCACTCTCGGCGTGGACCGTCTGGGCATATTCCTGAACACGGGCGAAGAGCCGGGGCGGTTTGCCCTTTCCAAATTGTCCGGCGTAGCGGCGCCCGCCAACCTTGATCTCAGCTTTCTGAGCGTGTCTCGCCCGGAGCAAGCCGGGCATCTATTCTTCGAGAACACGCACCAGGTGCCGCGCGAGACCGAGGGCTCGCAGCAGGCGATCGCCCGCTTGGATTTCAACTACTACATCCCCTGCCGCGCCCAGCAGAAGACCGTCGCGGTTCTCGGGCTGGGAAAAACCACCAAGGGCGACCTGCTTTCCAGTGAAGACGTTGAGTTGCTGGAAACGCTCGGGGGCTATCTCGGTATCGCCATCCAGAACGGCCGCCTCTACGCCTCGCTGCAGCAGAAGATGGCGGAGTATGAGCGCCTGAAGGATTTCAACGAAAACATCGTCGAGTCCATCAACGTCGGCGTCATGGCGCTCGACATGGAAGACCGCATCGAGAGCTGGAACGCGCAGATGGAAGTGATGTATGCCCTGCCCCGCTGGCAGGCGCTTACCCAGCCCCTGCGCAGCGTCTTCCCTGCCGAATTCGTTGAGGAGTTCTACCGCGTCCGACAGAATTCAGGCATCAACAACCTGTACAAGTTCCGCTTGAAAACGCCCGCGGGCGAACTGCGCACGCTCAACATCGCCATCGCCCCGCTGGTGACGCGCAAATTCCAGGTCGTCGGCCGGCTGGTGATCATGGACGATATCACCGAGCGCGTAGAACTCGAGGGTCAGCTTTCCCAGGCGGACAAGCTTTCCTCCATCGGTTTGCTGGCTGCGGGCGTCGCCCACGAAGTCAATACTCCGCTTGCCGTGATCTCCTCCTACACCCAGATGCTCGCCAAGCAACTGCAGGGCGACACGCAGAAAACCGGCCTGCTGGAAAAGATCACGCGTCAAACCTTCCGCGCTTCCGAGATCGTCAACAACCTGCTGAACTTCTCGCGCACCAGCGGCACCGAGTTTACCGAAGTCGACATCAACAAGGTGATCTTCGACACGCTGGCCCTCCTTGAACACCAGTTCAAGACCGCCAGGATTCAGGTCCGTTCCGACCTGGCCCCTGCCCTTGCTCCGATCCAGGGGAATTCGGGCCGCTTGCAGCAGGTTTTTCTAAACCTGTTTCTCAATGCCAAGGACGCCATGCCCGACGGCGGCACGCTGAATGTGACGACGACCAACGGCGACTTTGTGGGCGCTCGCGTTTCCGACACGGGCTCGGGCATCGCCCCCGAGCACATCCAGCGGATTTACGACCCGTTCTTCAGTACCAAAACTGCGCCCAAAGAGGGTCAGAGCCGCGGAACCGGACTGGGTCTTTCCGTGACTTACGGCATCATCCAGGAACATGCGGGCAAGATTCGGGTGGAAAGCCACCCTGGGGCGGGGACCACGTTTGCCCTGGATTTCCCTTTGAGCAGGAAGGCGGTCCATGTCTGAGGCAGCCGTCATTTCGCGGGGAACGGCGAACGGGAGTCCATCTCCGGCGGGATCGGTGCTCATCGTTGACGATGAGGCCGAGATTCGCGAATCCCTTGAAACCCTCCTGGAGATGGAGGGCTTCAAGGTCGAGACCGCGGCCAGCGGCGAAGAGGGTCTGACTCGAATCGGGGACCGTCCCTTCGATCTAGTGCTCCTCGATTTGGCTCTCCCCGGACGCGATGGCATGGAAATCCTGGCCGACATCCGCTCCCACGACGCGCGCCTGCCGGTGATCATGATTACCGCCTACGGCACGGTCGAAAACGCCGTGCGCGCCATGCAGGCGGGAGCCGCCAACTTCATTCAGAAACCGTGGGATAACGAAAAGCTGCTGGCTGACGTGCGCAGCGCCGTGGGCTGGCGCCGCGCTGAAGAAGAGAATATCCAGCTTAAGCGCGCCCTCAAGCAGCGCTATAACTTCGAAAACATCGTGGGCAAAAGCGAGCCCATGCTGAAGATTTTCGACCTGGTCGCGCAGGTGGCGAACAGCCGCTCTACCGTGCTGCTGCAAGGCGAGAGCGGCACCGGCAAAGAAGTGATCGCCAAGGCGATTCATCTGAATTCTCCCCGGCGCGACAAACCCTTTGTTCCCGTGAATACCGGTTCCATGCCGACGGACTTGCTCGAGTCCACGCTCTTCGGCCACGTCAAGGGAGCTTTCACCAGCGCCATCGCCTCCAAGAAAGGATTGTTTGAGGTCGCCGACAAGGGCACGCTCTTCCTCGACGAAATTGCAACTATGGGGCTGGAGACGCAGGCCAAGATTCTGCGCGTGCTGCAGGACCGCCGGTTTATGCACCTGGGCGGCATTCAGGAAGTCCAGGTGGACGTGCGCATCATCGCCGCCACCAACATTGATCTGCGCCAGATGGTGCGCGAAGGACGCTTCCGCGAAGACCTGTTCTACCGGCTCAACGTCATCACCGTAGACCTTCCGCCTCTGCGCCAGCGTAAGGAAGATATTCCCCTGCTGGTGGAGTTTTTCCTGAAGAGGTACTCGGAAGAAAATGCGCGTCCGGTACCACGGATCACGCCCGAGGCATTGCGCCCGCTGATGGCCTACTCCTGGCCGGGCAATGTCCGCGAACTGGAAAATGTAATCGAGCGGGCGGTGGTGCTCTCTTCCGGCCCGGAGATCGCCATGGATCTTCTTCCCGATTCCATGCTGGGACGCGGTTCTGCATTCGCCATGCACGACGTGCCCTCTGACTCCTCGCTGTTCGAAATCGTCGAAGACTGGGAGCGCCGCGTCATTACCGACATGCTGGAACGCTGTAACTGGAATCAGACCGAAGCCGCTGAACGCTTCCACGTGCCTCTTTCCACGCTCAATCAGAAAATCCGCCGGCTGAATATTGAGATCAAGAAGAAAGGTCGGTAAGAAGCAGACCCCAGACCTCAGGCGTCGGACCTCGGACTTCAGCCAACGCTCTGGACACAGCCCTGATCCCGATGTGCCTCAGCACCACGTGGATGGCGTGTCGGGCCCTGCAGGCGCGGAATCTGGTTTTGGCGGAAGCCTGAAGTCTGCAGTCCGAGGTCTGAGGTCTGAAGTCTGAGGTCCGAAGTCCGATTCTGTTATAGTTCGGTCAAGCACGGCGTCTGGTACGGGCCGCCGCACTGCCCTCCGAATCGCATGGAACTGACCTCGCCCACGGAGTTCGCCAAGAAGAGAGTGCAGGCGGTTCAGGAGTACACCCTGTTGGCTGTGCAATCCCTGGCCAACCTTTTCCGCAAACCTCTCTATTTTGGAGACATGGTCCAGCAAGCCGACCTGATCGGCGTTGGCTCGCTGCCCATCGTGGCGCTCACCGGGTTTTTCACGGGCGCTGTGCTGGCCGTGCAGAGCGCAAACACATTACTGCGATTCGGTTCGATCACGCTGATCGGGCAGTTGGTGTCGCTCTCCATGGTGCGCGAGTTAGGCCCTGTACTCACGGGCCTGATGGTGGCGGGGCGAAACGCATCTGGGATGGCCAGCGAACTGGGCTCCATGGTCGTCACTGAGCAAATTGACGCCATGCGCGCCTTAGGCACCGACCCGGTAAAGAAACTGGTTACGCCCCGCATCGTGTCCACGGTTTTCATGTTGTTTTTCCTGACTATCCTTTCGGACTTCGTCGGCCTGGCCGGTGGACTGTTCGTATCCAAGATTCTCCTCAATCTCGACTCCCGCCAGTACTGGAGCAATGCCTGGCAAGCGCTGGTATTTCAGGACGTTTTCATGGGGCTGGTAAAACCGGTTTTCTTCGGCTTCATCATCTCGACAGTCGGCTGCTTCTATGGAATGACGGCCCGCGGCGGCACGCAGGGCGTTGGCCGAGCCACCACGCAGGCTGTCGTGGCAGCGTCAGTTCTGATCGTGGTGGTGGATCTGTTTATCACGCAATTCCTGATGAACGTTTTGTCGTATAAATAGCGTCATGTCCACACCCACCTTGCCTCTCGACTCGCCTTGCGCTGAAGGCCATGAACCGAACGCTTACGCCATCCAGTTCGAGGACGTGGCCATTGAATTCGAAGAGAATGAAGTGCTCCGCGGAATTTCCTTTCGCCTGCCGTTCGGTGAGACGAAAGCATTGTTCGGCGTAGCGGGGTCGGGTAAGAGTACGATTCTGAAACTGGCGATGGGGCTGATCAAGCCTGACTCTGGAAGGGTCCTGGCACTCGGCACTGACGTCACTCAAACGCGCGAACAGGATCTCTTCGCCCTGCGGGCCAAGATCGGCATGGTGTTTCAGGAAAGCGCGCTGTTCGACTCGCTCACCGTGCGCGAGAATGTCGCCTTCCGCCTGATCGAGGAAAAGGGAATCTACGACGACGAGATTGATCGCCGGGTGCGCGAGGCCCTGCGCTTCGTCGAACTCGAGCACACGCTCGACCTGTTCCCGTCTGAACTATCGGGCGGTATGCGGCGCCGGGTCGCCATCGCCCGCGCCATCATCACCCAGCCGGAGTTGCTGCTTTACGACTCACCCACTGCCGGTCTCGATCCGGTCACTTCCAACACCATCGTGGAACTGATCGTGAAACAGCGGGACGTGTACAAAACCAGTTCCCTGTTGGTCACGAACCGTTTGCAAGATGCCTTCACCATGGCCACGCATCAATTCGACCCCCGCACCAATCAGCTGCGGGCCCTGCCTCGGGGCCAGTACTGTGACGTGCCCATGAGTTTCCTGATCCTGCGCGATGGCAAGGTCATCTTCGACGGCGACGTTCACCAACTGGCGCACACCCACGACGAGTACATCCGGGAATACATCTCGTAGTGCGTCTCATGTTTCCTTGGCGCGGGCGGCGGCGACTCGCATTGGACAAAACTCAAATCGGTTCAGGCCGGCCTTCACAGACGGATCCTGTTCGCCAAATCGCCGGACATCCTCCTCGGTGTCGACTTCCAGGACGGCTAGCCCGAAAGCTCCTCCCGTCGCCATGACTGGGCCGTACAGAAGAAGACGGCCAGCCCCGAATTGCTCCTCAAAATACCGGCCATGCTCGTCCATCAACCGCTTCTCCGCTTCTGAGATGTCGTGTGGAAACGTGGAACGCGGAGGAATCAACTTGAAAAAGAAATGCTGCTTCGCCATGTTATTTGCCCGCCATCGCATTCTCCACATCGTCCGCCTTGGAGGGTAGCGCGCCGCTGAGTTTGATCAGTTTGCCGTCCTGGCCGACCAGGAAATCATCTTCGATGCGCACCGCAGACGTGAGATTCTTCCCTGCCTGCATGAAGGCCTCCACGTTGGACTTATCAATCAGTGCCGAACCCGTATCCACAAAGCTCGGGATCGGAGCCAGGCTGTCCTTTGCCCAGTCTCTGTCCAGAATCGAGTTTTTTTGATGATAGAGATTGTCGAGCATCTCCAGTCCGACAAATGCCATGGTGTATGGTTTCTGTGCAATCGTGGCCGCGATCCCGCCCTTTCGGATCCAGTCCAGCGTCTCCTGGTCCGTGTCCATCGCCATCACCACTTTCCCGGTCACGTGGTAGCTGTTCAGCACGCCGGCGACCTCCTTGCCTGACTGCGCCTCCAGACACACGAACGCATCCACCTTGTCGCGCTCTTTGCCCACGATCTCGGTGGCCGTATCAAATGCGATGCGAGGATCGCCCTGGATATCCACCACGCGCGTGATCCTGATGCCGGGCGTGCGGGCCAGCGCGGCTTTGTAGCCGGTCAGACGTTCCTGAAGATTCGGCTGGTCGGGCATGGTGAAGACTACAACATTGCCCTTGCCGTGCATTTCCTGGGCCAAACGCTGTCCGCCCATCAGTCCTGCCTGATAGTTGTTCGTGCCGATGAAGAATAGACGCTTGCTCGCCGGTGCGTCCGAGTCAATGGTGATGACGGGGATGCCGGCCGCCACCGCTTTATCAATGCTGTCTTTGAGCAACGCGGCGTCGGTCACGTCCAGCAGAATGCCGGTGGCTTTCTTCTGCACCGCCTGGTCCAGAGCGTCGCGCTCCGCCCTGGGATCGAAAGTCTGCGGCCCTTCGAAAGCCGAGCGTACTTTCATCTGCGACGCGGCGGCGGCAAATCCGGCTCCGGCAGTTTTCCAATAGGAAACCTGCAAATTGGCCGAAACCAGAACGTAAAGTTCATCCGAATCGTGGGCTGAACCGCAGCTGAGGACAAACAGGAACAGGAGCGAGAGAGGAGCAAAGCGGAAAACCCTGCGCGAGAGGAACATGGCATCCTCCTTGCGAAGACTCGTCATCCCCAGATGAGAATCTTCCGCGACTGGGATTGTAAACGAGCGGGCAAGCCGGGGCCAAGACTCACTGCAGAGCGTTATCCAGATGGCCGGAGATCACTCCTCGGCCGACTCAAGCCACGCCCCCACTTACATCCCCGCGCGGTCGGCAGGGCTAGGTCGGCGGTCAGTCAGGATACTCTCCTGTGATCCTACGCACTGTCTTTCCGAGTAGCTCGATGTAGACTCATTCGCGTTTTGCGTGGCTTTCCCGTTGCCACAGCTTCCCTTAACCGGGATGTTTCCACGGAGGGTTGCCGTGTCCCTGCATCGATGGTTTGCGATTTGTCTTTCCGCCTTGATCGGTGTTTGGATGTTGGTGGGTACAGCCCAAGCCGAAGTTATGGCGGCCAGCGGCGACGATCTGAGTTGCCATGTCGTCCCTGCCCACGAACCGTCCCCTGCCGAAAAGGCATACCTGTCTGGCAATGCAAGCCAGGCAGAATCGCTCTATCGTGAGGCGCTGGACAAGTCGCCGCATGACGCGGCGCTGACCGCGGGTCTGGCCCGCTCCCTGCTGCGACAGGATAAGGTCGCAGACGCCGCCTCCACGATCAGCTCCGAACTCTCCCAGACACCGAACTCGGTTCCGCTCCTCACCGCGTCGGCCGAGGTTCAATACCGCCAAGGCAAGATTGCCGAAGCTGCGGCTACCGCCGACCAGGCGCTTCGGATCGACCCCTGTAGTCCACGCCTTTATCTCTTCCGCGCCCGCGTTCTCCGCCTCAACTCGATGTACTCTTCGGAGCGCCGCGCCATTGCCATTGCCCACGGTCTCGATCCTTGGGACATGGATATTCAGCGGACGTGGCTGGGGACTCTCCCGCTCGCCCAGCGCGTTGATGAACAAAAGCAATTCCTCGCCGCCGCCAACGGCATGGACTCCGAGGAGCGCGCCCGCGCGGAAAAGAGTCTTGCCAATCTCGAGCGCTGGGCTAGCAATCCCCCAGACAAAGCCTGCCACCTGGTTTCCACTGTTAGCTCAACTGAGCTTCCCCTTGCCCCAGTCGTTGGGCTCGGACTGATACGAACCCCCGCAGGTGATCTGGTAGAGGGAAATAGTCGGCGCATTCTGAGCTGGGGACTTCACGTTCTTTTCAATAACAACGAGGCTAATCTCGCGGTCGACACCGGCGCCTCCGGACTGCTCATAAATCGTGCCATCGCGGAACGAGCGGGGCTCAAACCCATTGGCCGAGCCCAGATTGGCGGCGTCGGAGATCAAAGTCCCCAGGGCGGATATCTCGCCCGCGCTGACTCCGTCAAGGTAGGCTCCCTCGAGTTTCGCGACTGCGTTGTAGAAGTGACTGATCGCAAAGACATCCTCGGCATGGACGGCGTCATCGGCACGAACGTATTCAGCAGCTACCTGGTGACCCTCGACTACCCCATGCGGAAGTTCCTGGTTTCCCAACTCCCGCCCCGCACCACCGACACCAGCAGCGCCGCCGTAACCCTCAACACAGAGGCTGCAGACTCCTTGGAGTCAGGCGGTCCACAGGACCGCTACATCAGTCCCACGATGAAAGACTATATGCCAGTGTTTCGCTCAGGACACTATTTGATCGTCCCGGTCGTCTTGAACGGCAAGGCATCTCGGCTGTTCATGGTCGACACTGGTGCGTTCAGCACCTCCATTTCCCAGGAGGCGGCCCAAGCCGTTACTAAGGTTCGCGGTGGAGAAGGGGGGCTGGTGAAAGGAATGAGCGGCAATGTTGCAAAGGTTTCGTTCAGCGAGGCAATCACTTTTCAGTTCGCCGGCATCCGGCAGCAGAATAACGATCTAATTACCTTCAATACCGTCGGACTCAGCAGGGGCGCAGGCGTCGAGATTTCGGGACTCCTGGGGAGCACCCTCCTGCGGCAACTTACGATTTCCATCGATTACCGCGACGGGCTCGTGAAGTTCGACTTCGATCCGCGACACGGCAATCACAATTTCTAGATAGCAAAGTAGTCGCGTTCAGAAAGGCTACACTCCCACCGGGAACGGCTTGGTGTGTGTCGTCGTTTTCAGGGAAGCGCGCCCGAAACGGCCCTGTAACAACGACATCAATCCCGTATACCAGTACCCTACGACAAACAGAAGAAGAAACGGCACGGTGATGTAATTCTCGTTCTCTACGGCATAGTAGACGGTGAGCGCAAAGTAGGAGCCGATCAGCATTTCCACCCATGGCACCCATCCCAGCCGTTTGCGATATCTGGTAGCGCCGATCTTGTCCTTTTTCGTTTCGACCCGGTACTTGGGCGTGCGGACGAACGCCGATTCCTTGCCGATCAGGGCCTCGATCACGGCTTTCGTGTTGGTGATGGTAAGCCCAATTCCCAGGGCCATCAGAAACGGCAGGTACAAGAGAGCCCGCGGCCAGCGGCGCGGGAACAGTTCCCGCTGCGAAACCAGATAGAAGCTCGATATCGAGAACGTGGACGCCATGAACAGCGGCAGGTCAATGTAGAGCATCTGAAACCAGCCCTGATAAAAGCGAATGATCATGGCCGGCAGCAGCAACACCGACAGCATGATCATCAGCGGATAACTGATGTTGGCGGTGAGGTGATACCAGGCTTCGATCTTGGTGTGAAACGGCGCATCGCTGCGCAGCACGCGCGGCAAAATCTTTTTCCCTGTCTGAATCAATCCCTTGGCCCAGCGCGCCTGCTGCGTCTTGAACGCGGTCATCTCCACCGGAAGTTCCGCCGGACATTCCACATCCTGCAGGTAAATGAACTTCCATCCTTTGAGCTGGGCGCGGTAGGAGAGATCGGTGTCTTCCGTCAGCGTGTCATGTTCCCAGCCGCCGGCTTCCTCGATGGCCTTGCGCCGCCACATGCCCGCCGTGCCGTTGAAATTGAAGAAAAGCCCGGTCCGCGCCCGCCCCGAGTGCTCCAGCACGAAATGCCCGTCGAGCAGAATCGCTTCCACTTCGGTGAGGAATGAATAGTTCCGGTTGATATGCGTCCAGCGCGTCTGCACCATGCCGACCTTGGGGTCGGTGAAATGATGAATGGTGCGCAGCAGAAAATCTTCTGGCGGAGTAAAGTCGGCGTCGAAGATGGCGATGAACTCTCCCTTCGCCGTCTTCATTCCCTCAGCCAGAGCCCCCGCCTTGAAACCTTCCCGGTTGCTGCGGTGATGGTAGGTCACCGGATGTCCCAGCGCCGCGTAGCGCTCGACCAACCCGCGCGCCACCTCCACGGTCTCGTCGGTTGAATCGTCAAGCAACTGGATGTCCAACTTCTCTGGCGGATAATCCAGCTTGCAAATGGCCTCGAGCAATCGTTCCACGACATATTGCTCGTTGAAGATCGGCAGTTGCACCGTAACCCGCGGCAACTCTGCAAACCTTTCCGCCGGTTCAGTCGTGCGATTTTTCCGGTGCTTGTAATAGAGATAGACGAGGATGTAGCGGTGCACTCCATACCCGGCCAGCAGAATGAGCACGACGAAATAAGGAATCAGCAGGGCCAGATCGAATCCGTCGACGTGGTACAGACCGCGAAACGTTTTATCGAAAAAATGCTGCCGGATGTAAGGAGCAATCCCTCTGGGGGCAGCCCACATCGCCAGTTTCGCGCTCAGGATGAGATCAGCAATCAACCGCAGCTCCGGTCAAGGACTTCATTTTACCGGATGGTTCTTCCCAAGGGGCTAGCCGGCTGTTTTTAGGCCCAGGGATTCACAATCGCCTTCAGCATGACAAAATCCGTAACGTTGCGGGTGACCAGCGTGAGGTGGTGAACTTCCGCAGTTGCCGACAGGAAGGCGTCCATTACGCTCATGGGATGTCCCAAAGCTTGGCTGCGCGACACCGTTCTGCCCCAAGCCTCGGCAACAGCGTTGCCGACGGGCAGAATCCGGCGTTCAAAGCGAAGCGGCAATTCATCCCGGAGCCATTGCTCGAGACGGTTGCGCCGCGCTCCCGCCGGCATGCGCTCCACGCCGTAACGCAGCTCGGCCAACGAGATCACACTGAGGAAGACTCGATCCTCGTCCGCGGATTCCATCCAGCGGATCAGTCCGGGGTCGGGCCGCGGCTTCACCCACTCCGACACCGCATTGGTATCAAGAAGAAAGTTCACAGACTCATCTTCCGTGCCCGCGCCTTGAGCCGGCGGACCTTCAGTTTCGATCCCCGCAGCGGAGATCCCGCGAAGAACTCCGCCAGGTTGCCCACACGCTTCGTCTTCCGTTCCCATTCCTCGGCCCCCACCACGACGGCGGCGGTGCGGCCTCGGTTGGTGATGGTTTGTGGGCCCTCCGAAACGGCGCGCTCAATGATTTCGCTGAATTTTGCTTTGGCTTCAGCCACGGTCCAGTTCGGTGCGCCCATGGGGACCCCTTTCGACCCAAGAGATCAATATGGTCATTATAGTCATCAGCGATAGGCCGCGCAAGAACCCAGGTACCGATTTTTCACATCCTCTGCCAGGAGTTGAGACTTGACCTAGGAGGCCATGTTGCCCCCGCCGCCTCGCTCAGCTACAAATAGAACCACCCATGGAATCCAGATCAGCGGCGGCTGGCCGCGCCCATCGATCGAGCGCGCTGCTCGAAGCGTGGGCGCGAATCCGGACTTCGCTTCTCTGGATCGTCACCATCGCCCTGATTCTGCGTGTCGGCTGGATCATCCTGGGCCACACCTACAAGTTCAAAAGCTCCGACGACAATTTCGGTTTCGGATGGGAAATGGGCCGCATCGCTGCCTCGCTCGCTTCCGGTCACGGCTTCAGCAACCCCTTCGGTCCGCCGACCGGACCCACCGCGTGGGAATCTCCGCTCTACCCGTATCTCACCGCCGGGACATTTCTGGCCTTCGGGATATATTCCAAGGCCTCGGCATTCGTTCTGCTCACGCTCAACTCCGTTTTTTCGGCGTTGACCTGCGTTCCGATTTTTCTGATTGCGCGCCGCATCTTTTCCCAAAAGGTCGCAGTCGGCTCCGCTTGGGCCTGGGCGCTGCTTCCCAACGTCATGTTCTGGTCTACGCGCTGGGTCTGGGAAACCAGCCTGTCGGCGCTGTTGCTGGTCACGATTTTCTGGCTTGCCCTTACCCTAGAAGATCGCGATGGCTGGCTGCCGTGGTTCGAGTTCGGACTGCTGTGGGGCATCGCTGCCCTGAACAGCACGTCATTGCTGTCGTTTCTGCCGGCCGCCGGCCTCTGGGCCTGGTATCGCCGCGCGCGATCTGGCAAGCGATCAGTCGCCGGAGTTGCGCTGGCATCGCTGATTTTCCTGGCCACGATCACGCCCTGGCTGGTCCGCAACTATCGTACATTCGGCCAGTTCATTTTCATCCGCGACAATTTTGGCGCCGAACTTCGCCTGGGCAACGGCCCCGGCGCCGACGGCACCTGGATGGAATACTTGCATCCCACGCAAGACGTCTACGCCCTCCGGCAATACCAGGCCATGGGCGAACTCGCCTACATCGCCCTGCGCAAGCGGCAGGCCCTCGACTATATTCGCTCCGACTACTCACGCTTTGCTGTCCTTTGCGGGAAGCGGTTCATCTATTACTGGGCGGGATCGCCGAAGGCTACTCAACCCCGGTGGCTGAACCCGGCGAAGAACTCGCTGTTTCTGGCCTCGTCGGTGCTGACTTTCTGGGGACTGGGCCGCGCGCTTCGCCGGCGCATGCCGGGCGCCGGCCTGCTGTTCTGGTTGATCCTGCTCTATCCGGCGGTGTACTACGTGGTCTTTCCGGCGCCGCGCTACCGCGTTCCGATCGAGCCCGAGATGGCGATTCTATGCGTGTTTCTGCTGACCGAGGCGGGAATGAAAGCGAGCGGGAGCGGCGCGCACCAGAAATAGAGTTTCTTATGGTCCGGCCTCTCACCAATTCCGGGCAGCCGCGTCTAAACCCTTGGAAACGGAGGTAGTCATGAACCGCCACCGCCAATCTGCCACCTGGTTGGGAGCCGTTCTGGGAACCGTGTGCGCCCTCTTTGTGTTTGCCCTGGGAGCCCATGCCTCAGACCATCGCGGAGCCCTGACCGAGGAATTTCACCAGACCTACGCGCTAACTCCCGACGGCCGCATTGAACTCGAGAACATCAATGGCGCCGTCCATATCTCGGGTTGGGACCGGAATGAGGTGAAGGTGGACGCGGTGAAGTACGCCGACACCAAAGAGCAGTTGGATCAAGCCACGATCGAGGTTGATTCCGGAAAGGACTATCTCTCCGTTCGTACCAAATACCCGGACCATGACCACACCTGGAACTCGGGCTCGCACATTAATCCGGCCAGTGTTGAGTACACGCTAACCGTGCCCCGCACGGCCCGCCTTGATGAAATCAAGCTGATCAACGGCTCGCTCGACGTATCCGGCGTAAGCGGCGAAGTGCGAGCCTCCTGCATCAACGGACGCCTGGAGGCACGCGATCTTGCCGGGCAGGCGCGTCTCTCCACCGTGAACGGACGCCTGGATGCCCGCTTTGGCCAGCTTGCCGGACATGAAGTCGATCTCAGTTCGGTCAACGGCGAGGTGGAGTTGACGATTCCTTCCGACTCCAAGGCCGAGGTTGAGGCCAGCACCGTTTCCGGCGGCATCAACAATGATTTCGGATTGCATGTGAATACTCACCGTTTCGTCGGCCATGACCTGCGCGGAGAACTGGGCAACGGCGGCACACACATCCGGCTGTCGGACGTGAATGGAAGGATCGAGATTCATCATGCGCAAGACGGCCGCACCCTGAGCCCGGCGAAGGACCTGGGCCACCACGACCACGACGATGACGACGACAGCACGATCTAGCCAGACTCTGGTAGGATCACGCCGTTGGTCAGGACGCACGGGAATGACGCTGCTTCGGTGGCTGTTGTCGTTCGCGATTCTCGCGACTCTGGGGGCTAGCGCGCCAGAGCCTCAGACTTGGATTCGTGACCACGCCATCCCCCTAAGAACCGTGGAAGCCGGCCATGGGTTCGACGACTTGCAACCGCTCACCAAGGTCGTGGGCGACGCAAGGATCGTCGCGCTGGGCGAGGCCACGCACGGAACACGAGAGTTTTTCCAACTCAAGCACCGCCTCATCGAGTTTCTCGCCAGCCAAAAGGGATTCACCATCTTTTCCATCGAAGCCAACATGCCCGAGGCCTACCGCCTCAACGACTTCGTCCTGAACGGCAACGGCGATCCAAAACAGCTCTTGAAGGGCTTGTATTTTTGGACATGGGATACCGAGGAAGTTCTGAACATGATCCTATGGATGCGCGAGTTCAATCGTTCGGGCAAGGGGCGAATCGAGTTCACCGGATTCGATATGCAGACCCCGGACGTGACGATGGACGTCGTGCGCGCGTTCGTGAAAGAGCACGATCCGTCCTACCTCGACACCTTGAACCGAACCTATTCCGACGTTGTAGCTGTGCGGAAAGCCGAGGTTGGGCAGACGTTTGGCGTAGCTACCGCCAGCTTTCCCGTGAACCTGGCCGCGGGCCATCACATCAAGTACAGTGGCTTTATCCGCACTGAGGGTGTCGAGCAGGGTTACGCCGGGCTCTGGTGGCGGACCGACGGTGAAAACGGAAAGCAACTGACGCTCGATAACATGGCGGACCGAGGTGCGAAGGGCACCACGCCCTGGACGCGCTACGAGATCTCGCTGGACGTTCCCACCAACGCAACTCATATCAACTTCGGCGCGATCCATGCGGGTAAGGGCACCGCGTGGTTCGATTCCCTGCAGGTAGAGATTGACGGCGTACCTTACGAGGACACCAGCCTGTTCGATCTCGATTTTGAATCGGAAACTCCGCGCGGGTTCTATACCGGAGGCAGCGGATACACCGTCACGCTCGATAAAACTGTGGCTCACACTGGCGGGCAAAGCCTGCGCAGCGTGGCACGACCGCAGGAAACCATGGGCAAGAAACAGGTGGCCCAGGCCTGCGCCGCGGTTGTGGAAGAACTCCAGGCAAAACGCACGGTTTTGCTCCTCTCCTCCAAGCCATGGGATGCCGACTGGGCCATTCAGAATGCGCGGCTGCTTCTCCAATACATGCAATTGCAGACGGGCGAGAAAAGCCGCGACCAGAGCATGGCCGAGAACGTCGAGTGGATTGCCGGCCAGAATCCGGGAGCGAAGATCATACTGTGGGCTCACAACGGACACGTTGCGCAAACGGCGCAGTACGGCCCCATGGGAGGATACCTGCACAAGAAGTTTGGCAGCCAGTTGGTGACCTTCGGCTTTTCATTTAATGAAGGGTCTTTCCGAGCTATCGAAAAAGGAAAATCGTTGCACGACTTCAAGGTTGGGCCTGCGCCTGAAGGCAGTCTGGACCATGCGCTGGCGAGTGCCGGGCTTCCGCTCTTCGCCCTCGACCTTCGCCAACTGCCGCAGCAAGGTCCAGTCGCACAGTGGTTCGCCGAGCCCCATGATTCGCGCAGCATTGGCGCCGTTTACGGCGGCGGGCAGCCGGAATCATGGTCGGTGGCGACCCTGCGGTGGCCGGAGACTTTTGACGTGATCTTGTTCGTGGAAAACACCAGCGCGTCGCGCGGAAACCCTTAGCTGGCGTGTGATCTCGTCCTCAGTAGATGGTGTATCCCGGCGCGGGGGTGCGCAGATCGGGCTTTGACGCCATCAGCAGCAGCGCGCCTTCGCGCTTGAATGCCCGGAGATCACTGAGACTGTTGAACGATTTCGTCTGATAGTCGTCCGGTGTGGGCGTGTCGTCGGGGACGCGGCGCGCCTCTACCTTCTCGAAAGCGTGCTTTGTGAGCAGTTCCACGTATTCCGCCGCCGACCGCACGTGCACCGGGACTTTCAGTTTGTCCACCCACTGCAGCGAGTAGGGATTGTCTTTATACAGATTGATCAGGATGAACAGCCTTCCCCGCGGCGCCATCACCCGGAACAGTTCCATCAGCGCGCGGTCCTGGTCGGGGTAGTAGTAGAACGATTCCACCGACAGGACCTTATCGAAGAAATTTTCTTCCCACGGAATCTGCTCCGCCGATCCCTGCACATACAGGATGTTCTCGAAATCCCGCGACGCCTCCCGCGCCACCCGCACCATCTCGTCGGAAACATCGAGTCCCACGACTTGCCCGAAACCTTCCGGGCCTTCGCCCACCAGCCGCGCCAGAAGGCGCGTGGCCCATCCCGAGCCGCAGCCCAGGTCGAGCACGCGCTCGCCCGCCCGCAGCCCCATCAGCCGCAGCGTCTTCATGGTGATGTCGAGATGATGCCGCTCCATCTTCTCGCCTTCACCGGCCGCGGCCCAGCGGTTGAATTCCTGTTGCAGCTTCTCGTCGGGAGTGAGGGGTTTATCGGCCATGGCGATCCTTGGAAGAATCCCGGAAAGTGACCGGCTTCTGGGGCCGTTCGTCCACTTGCAGTTGAAAAATATCAGGCCGCGCATAGTGGCCCACCACATCGAGGTCAAATTTCCCGCGGACGATCTGCGCCCGGTCGATCTCAGCCGTCAAAATCACTTCGTCTTCAGTGTTGGGCCCGGCTAGAAAATTCCCGAACGGATCCACGATGCAACTGCCGCCGCGCGTCACAATCGCATCGGGATCGTCTCCTAACTCGGCGCCGTAGTCAGGCGGAAAATCACGCCGGCGGTTGAACTGGTTGCAGGAGAGCACGAAGCAGCGTCCTTCGACTGCGATGTGGCGCATCGAGGCAATCCACGAATCACGCGCATCGGCGGTCGGCGCGCAGTAGAGCTGGATGCCCTTGGCATACATGGCCGCTCGCATCAGGGGCAGGTAGTTTTCCCAGCAGATCACCGCCCCAACTTTTCCCAGGGGAGTGTCGTACACGGGCATGGTAGAACCGTCGCCAAAGCCCCAGACCAGCCGCTCCGAGCCCGTCGGCATCACCTTGCGGTGTTTGCCGAGGTAACTTCCGTCTGGAGCAAAGAACAAGACCGTGCAATAGAGCGTCCCGCGGTCGCGTTCGATTACTCCGATGACGAGGTAGATGCGGCAACTCTTGGCCGTTCGGGCAAGTGCCTCGACCGCAGGGCCGGGGATGTCCACGCTGCTATCCCAGTAGCGCCGGAACTGTTCGCGCCCTTCATCGGACCGCGAACCAACTACGGCTCCGAAATCCATCCCCCGGGGATACGCGGAGACAAACGCCTCGGGGAAAACGACCAGGCGCGCCCCTTCCCCGGCCGCCTCTCCGGCAAGGCTACGCACCTTCTTGAGCGTCCGTTCACGGTCAAATACCACCGGAGCGGCCTGCACCACCGCCACTTTGAACGGCTCCGCGTTCGATGCGTTGGGCTTCGGTCTCGGCTTTGCAGTCTTCATGCTTGTATAGGTCGGCGCACCGCCTGGTAACTATAAACCTACAGATGACGGGGCCGCATCTGAGCGGCGACTTGGGGATTGCTTCTATGCTACAGTTTCCCTCTTTATGGCGACACGCCCGCTCAACCCGCCGTCTGACCCCAGCCCAGGCGCCCTCTATTGTCCCAACTGCGCCCAGGAAGTGACCGATCCGCTCACTTGCGGCGATTGCGCATCCGTGATCTGCCGCCGCTGCGGCACGCCGCTAGAGAATCCCGACGAACTCGGAATCGGATAATGGAAGCCCCTCCCGTCCCGCCCACCCTGGAATCTTCATCCCCCGAGTCCAAGCCGACGCTCATCCGCGGCCTGAGCCTGCTCGATTCCGTGCTGCTGCTGGTCAGCGGCATCATCGGTTCGTCCATTTTTCTCACTGCCAAAGACATCGCCGGGCCATTGCCCCAGCCCGTCCTGTTCCTGCTGGTGTGGGTGTTAGGGGGACTGATCTCGCTTTGCGCCTGCTTCGCCTTTGCCGAGTTAGGCTCGATGTTTCCCGACTCCGGCGGGCAGTACATCTATTTGCGGGAAGCGTACGGCGATCTGATCGCCTTTCTCTACGGCTGGATGCTGTTCGCGGTGGCCAACGGAGGAACCATCGCTGCCCTTTCGGTGGCGTCCGCTGCCTATGCCGGGCAGGTCTTCCCCGTGGTTTCGCAGGAGCGCGTAGTGCTGTCGCTGGCCGGCGTCGTGGTCACGCGCGCGCATGTGTTCGGGCTGGTGCTGATCGTTATCCTCACTTATGTGAACGTCGTGGGGCTACGCTGGGGCGCGCTGCTGCAAAACGCTGCCACCTGGACCAAGTTCACTGCTATGGCGGCATTCGTGGTTCTCGGATTCGCCATCGGCAAGGGACACTGGTCCAACTTCCAGGCGCACGGCGTTCCCCTGACGATGGGGCTTAGCCCGTCGCAACTGATCTCGGCGCTGGGCGTGGGACTGATTGCCGTCTACTGGGCCTATGACGGATGGGTGTACATCACCTGGGTCGCGGGCGAAGTGAAGGAACCACGGCGGAACGTGCCGCTGGCGATGGTGCTGGGCGTGCTCGCGGTGGGAGCGATTTACATCGCGATGAACGTGACCTACGTCTATGCGCTGCCGCTCAAGGAAATCGCCGCGCATGAGACGATCGCGCACGCTGCGGCGGCGGCGTTGTTTTCGCCGGGCGCCGCGGTGTGGCTGTCGCTCGTGATCGCGATTTCGTGCTTCAGTGCGGCAGCCACCTGCACGCTATCGGGAGCCCGGGTTTACATGGCGATGGCGCAGGATGGCGTTTTCTTCAAGCGCATGGCGGTCATCCATCCCAAGTGGCGGACGCCCGCTTTCAGCCTGGTCGGTCAGGGCGTCTGGGCCGCGGTTCTGACTCTCACCGGGCATTATGACCAGCTCTATACGTACGTCATGCTGGGTATGGTGCTGTCGTATGAGCTGACTGTAATCGGTATGTTCTGGCTGCGCTGGAAGCGTCCGGAAATTCCCCGTCCCTACCGCTGCACGGGATATCCGTGGCTGCCCGGGATCTATGTTCTGATTGGCGCCGCCTGGATCCTCAATACGATCTGGAAACGGCCCCTGGAAGCATTCTGGAGCATCGCCATCGTGCTGATCGGCGTGCCCGGATATTTGTATTGGAAGCGGAGAAGTCGGAAAACTGCATAGAATAGCTCCCCGATCTTTCATGTTGCATATGCAACATAAGTATGTTGTAATAGCAACATGGAGGATGTATGAGCCACGCATTGGAAACAATTTTTCAGCGGCGGGCCGTCCGCGCCTTTGAGCCGGTCGCCATCCCGGCAGCGCTGCGCGAGCAGATTCTGAACGCTGCCCGCTGCGCGCCTTCCAGCTTCAATTCGCAGCCTTACCGGTTCTACTGGGTTGAATCTCCGGCCGCAAGAACAACCGCTGCCAGACTCTGCATGGGGCAAAAGCCCGCGGAGACCGCGTCAGCCCTGGTCGTCGCCGTGGCTGACATCGGCTCGTTGCGGTCGACGACCGAGAGCCAACTGGACTGGATGCGGCAGACCGGAGTGCCTGAGAAAAAGATCGCGGAGTATGAGACTAAGTCGAAAATTGGCAGGTTGTTGTTCCTTCATGGCTGGCTGGGGATTCCCGCCGCGCTGAAGTGGAGCGTCTTTCGCCTTTTACATTTGTGGATGACGATCGGCATGCCTCCCCTATTCCGTCACGATCTGTTCAAGTGGGCGACCAAGAACGCCTCGCTCGCCTGCGAGAACTTGATGATCGCCGCCGAGGCGCTCGGGCTGAACACTTGTCCCATGGAGGGTTTCGATGGACGCAGGCTTTCCCGGCTGCTCGGCCTCTCGGTGAAGTATCATGAGATCGTCATGGTCATTGCGCTCGGCAAGAGATCGGCTGCCCACGTGGATCAACCGCAGTGGCGCAGGCCACTCGAAGCGACGGTGACCGTCCTATGACGATTGTCGAAAAGCCCGTTCCGGACGACATCCTGAAGGATTCCCTGCTCGCGCACATCGCAGCGGCTTACTTCTCGGTCGGGAAACAGCTGGAGCGTAGAACGCAATGCTCGGCCACCCGCGGCTTCATTCTCTCGGCGCTGCGGGGGGGTGCGGCGCTCAACCAGAATCAGATCGCCGTTCAGCTCGGTTTCGACCGCACCGTCGTGCACCGAGCCGTTAAAGCGATGATCAAGGATGACCTGGTTTCAGAGACCAAGGCGAAGTCTGGAAGAGCGCTCATCCTTCAGTTGACAGCCAAGGGCCATCGCTACCGCGAGTATCTGATCAAAGAGCGCAAGGCCGCCGATGAAAGGGTCCGGAGGGAGCTGACGCAAGAAGAGCGTTCGACTCTGATTCAGCTTCTCAAGCGGATCGCGGAAGTGGAATTCTAATGGCTTATCGGGCCAGGCCATGTAAGGACAGCCGCCTCGTAAGCCTGCCCTGAGCGAGCGTAGCGAGTCGAACGGGTCCGGCCAAGCCATGTGGGGACAGCCGCCCTCGGCTGTCCGGCCGAGCGCAGCTCGGCAGGCCTTTTCTCCGTGTCTCCGTGGTGAAGACTCTACACCGGCGTCGCCGTCTTCCGCGGAGGATTGAAAAACGGCGGCGCGGTCACCTTCGCGCTCGTCTTCAGCCGGATGGCTTCGATCATGATCTCCATCATCCCCGTCTCGACGACAAGCGTCTTCTAACACGCTTTTTCGTTCTGCAGGTCGTCGTACAGTTCCTTTTCCGATAGCACTGGGTCTCCTGGGAATTCTTTTCCGCCTCTGGCGGCAGCGCCGAACATTGGCCCCCGAGCATTCACCACAGGCGCGAAGGTCATGAATCCGATCGGCTTCACGACATCGTCATAGATCGCCTCCATGCCGCCGCGCCGGAAATAGGCCTCGTGCCAGAAAGCGGTTCCTCCCGAGTCTTTCAGAAAACCCTGCCACCATTGCCGGTGGGGATCCGACCGGGTCCACTTCAGCAGTGACTCCAAATCGCGCCAATACTGCCGCATGCCAGCGTGCATTGGAAACAACGAAAAGATGAGATTTTCATGTCGCAGGAGGCCGTCCGGTTGAGCCCGTACGGAAGAAGATATCTTCGGTCCAAAGCCAAGAATCGTCTTGAGTCCCGCGATGCGATTCACTCGCATCCCCAGGTAAACCACCACCAGGTCCGGATACTTGGAGAGATCGACGGTCCGTCGGTCAACGCGCGTGCTCATAACCAACCTCCCTGGACTTCCGAAATAATTCAGGAGCCTTGCAAACTAATTCAGACCGGCGTTGCCGTCTTCCGCGGCGGATTGAAAAACGGCAGCGCGGTCACCTTCGCGTTCGTCTTCAGCCGGATCGCTTCGATCGTGATCTCCATCTGCAGTTCCGTGCCGGGCTTGGCGTGCTCCGTCTCCAGGCTGGCCAGCGCGATCATCTTCTTCAGCACCGGAGACCAGGTCGTCGTTGTGGCCTTGCCCACTTGCTTCTCGCCCGCATACACGGGCACGGCGACCCGTGACGCCTGCGCTGGTGCGGCCGGAGTAAGACCGAAGTGTTCGTAGAGCCGCTCGACGTCGGTCCAGTCAATTTCCAGGCCCGCGAGCTGCCGCGGCACGCCGTTCTTCGCATCTTTTTCCAGCGCGCGCTTGCCGATGAAGTTTTCTTTTTCCAGATGCACCATCCGGGCAAAACCCAGCTCGTACGGAGAAAACTTCTGCGACGGAATCAGGGCTTTCTTCGAACTCGTGTAATCCACCTCGATGAGCAGCAACCCGGCTTCGACCCGCGCCACGTCGAGCGCCAGCATGCCCGCGGCATGCAGATCAAATTGCCTGCCCTTATCAGCGAGTTCATCCCAGACTTTCACCGCGTCGGCCCATGGCATCCAGACTTCATATCCCAGGTCCCCGGTATAGCCGGTGCGCGAAATGTCCACAGGCACTCCAGCGATTTTGCCTCGGGTGACACGGAAATATTTAAGATTCGCGATGTCGGCCTCCGCCACGGCCTTCAGCAGCTTGGCCGAGGTCGGTCCCTGCAGCGCCAGCGCTGCGACTTTTTCGGAAATGTCCTCGATCTGCACGTCCATGTTGAGGCCGTTCTGCCGGAACCAGCGCAGGCTGGGGTCGGCCGCCGTCCAGCGGTAGACATTCTGATCGAGGCGCGAGATCGTGCCGTCGTCAATGACTTTGCCCTCTTCGTCGCACCAGCAGCAGTAGATCACCTGTCCCACTTTGACTTTGTTGATGTCGCGCGTGATTACGCGGTTCACCAGCTTGGTGGCGTCTTTGCCAGTGACCAGATATTTGTAGAGCGGCGAGATGTCAATGAGCGCGGCCGCGTTGCGAATGGCGTTGTACTCGTGCTCGTGATGCACTTCGTACACGCTTACGGTGTAATATCCCGACCACTCGCGGTAATTCAGGCTATGGCAGATGGGAAAAGTACGCTCGTGAAATGCGGTTCCGATGGGCAAAGGTGGCTCCCTGCTCGATCTCAAATCGCTGACGCCGGATTATATGCAGCCGCCGAGGCACGCGGCAACCTGCGCTTCAGCGTCTTCTAGACTATTCCCTGAACGCCTCTTTATTCACCACATACGGCATCTTGGTCACGTCGCCGCCGTAGTTCCCTTCCAGCACGTCAATCAGCCCCTGCACACAGCGCCCCGCCATCCCCTTGTCAGGATCGGTCGAAAGCCGCGTGATGCGCGCCGCGCTGGCAAAGTGTGGCAGCAAACGGCAGCGATCTGCAATCGCCGGGTCACGCAGCGGAGAATCCGCCGGCAGCGGCTCGGTTTCATACACGTCGAGCGCCGCTCCCGCAATCCAGTTCTCCCGCAGCGCCAGCGCCAGGGCCGCTTCATCCACCACCGGCCCCCGCGAAGTATTCACCAGATACGCCGTGGACTTCATCAGGCTCAGCGTCTGCTCATTGAACAGATGGTAGGTCGGAGTCGCGCTCTCCCCTGCCCGCAGCAGCGGCACGTGCACGCTGACAAAGTCCGCCTCGCGCAGCGCTTCGTCAAACGTCACATACTTGATCCACGCCTTCTCCTTTACCAGTCCCCGCGCCTGCCTCAGCTCGTGAATCTCCTGAATAGCCTTCACAAACGCGTGATTCTCGTACGCCGGGTCATAGCACAAAACATTCATGTCGAACCCGACGCATTTCTTGATGAAGGCCAGCCCGATGCGCCCCGTCCCAATCACAGCCACCGTCTTTCCCGTAACCTCATCGCCCAGGAACGGCAGGTACGGATGCCAAAATCCCCACCGGTTCTCGCGCGTCAGGTGTTCGGCCGTCCACATCTTTCGCGCCAGCGACCCGAGCAGGAAGAATGCGAACTCTGCCGTCGCCTCCGTGAGCACATCGGCCGTATGCGTAAACGGAATCTTGTGCCGGTTGGCGTCCGCCCGGTTGATGTTGTCGAATCCCACTGCGAACTGCGCCACCACCTTCAACTTCCCGTTGCCCGCCTCGAACACCTCAGCATCAATCGAATCGCGCAACGTCGTGATCAGCCCGTCAATGCCCGACTTCGCCTTAGCCACAACCAATTCCTTCGGCGGCGCTTCGTCATGGGGATAGACTTCAACCTCATATCCCCGTTTGCGCAGCAGATCAATGGCTTCTCCGATGTCGCAAGTGGCAAACACCCGAAATGTCTTGTTCATGGTTTGTTCAGGAAGGTCGCTTTCTAAGGATAATTGCCTGAGACTGATTGCCCCGCAACGGTCGCCTGACAATGAGTTCCTGCGTTAGAGTACGTGCCCCAGTCTAAGAACCCTCGAAAATATCATACGCGGGCTTCCGTCGGCAGGCTTCGAAACAGTAACCTTCGGGGGCCCTCGCGCTCATCTTCGTGCGCGCGATGGTACAATTCCCCTGAGCTTCACTCTCAGCCATAGGAGGTTCCTGTGTCTCGATTTGCACTGGTGCTTCCAGCACTTGTTCTCTGTGTACTTGTACTCGCAGCGCAACAACAGACTCCCGCTCCCGCCGGGCAGAATGCTCCTTCTTACTCTGCCATCCCGGTGGACGCGGCCAAGGCTCCCAATCCCGTCAAGCCCACGCCGGAATCCATCGCCCGGGCTAAGAAGTGGTGGACTCTTGACTGCGTGATGTGTCACGGCAAAGACGGCGACGGCAAAGGCGAAACGGCGCAAGATATGAAACTCACCATCGCCGATTTCACCGATCCCGCTACCCTGAAGGAGCGCACCGACGGGGAGATCTTCTACATCATCAAGAACGGCCACCAGGATATGCCGCCCGAGGGCCCGCGCATCAAGACCGAGGAAGGTTGGGACCTGGTGAATTACGTCCGGTCCCTTGCCAAGAAGAAGCCCGAGGCCGAGCAGAAACCGCAATAGGCGAGGCCTGGGGTAACAACGTCCGGAAGGAACTCCGACCTTGGGGGGCAGCGCTCGGGCTTTCCTTCGCGCGCTGTGCCAATCCTCCGCGTTCTTCGCGGTTATCTTTTTCTTGGCATCCGCCGCGCCAACCGATGCCCCAGTGATTCTTCCTCAGTACCCTCTGTGGTTGACCCTTCCTATCCTGCCCTCCGGAATCTCGCCGGCGAAGTCCCTTGATCCTCCCCGGAACCGAGCAGCGCCACAACGCCACGCAGACTCTCCCACGCCGCCTCATTCAGCGACGGCTCCGCGCTGACCAAGTCGCGGATCATATCCCACGCGGCCATGTTGAGCGCGCCCTCCGGCGGCAGCCCCATGGCCAGCGACACCGCGCATTGCGGGCAAAAGCAAATCCGTTGCGCCGAGGACTTCTGCCGTGGCTTGACCCCCACGGTTTGCGCAAACATGTAAACCGCTACTGACTTGTGCCCTGCCTCAATTTCACGCCTGCAGCGCAAGCAAAGAATAGGTTGCACCGGTTCCCCCACTGGCTTGGAGTATGTTGTTACTTTTACTTTCAGCCACGTCGCCGTCGCGGGACAAGTAAGAAGAGAGATTCCTGCTGGTTTTCAGAGTAGGGGGGCGGATTCAAGCTGCATGCGTCGAGGTCTTATCTTCTCATCGCCCAGGCCATGCCGTCCGGGCCTTTGCCGGTTGCGATGCGCCCTGTCACTGACAAGGTTTTCAGATCAATAACCGCCACGTAATTATCGCGACTCACCGCGACATAGGCGCGCGAACCATCCGGCGCTATCATGATTCCCGCCGCGCCATGTCCCAGGTTGAGGCGTTTGATCTCCTTGCGCCCCACAGCGTCCAGGATCAACAGATCTCCCGTTCCCAGGTCGGATATCAGCACCAGTTTCCCGTCAGGGGTGAACTTCAGACGGTTGGAACGCTTGGTGTGCACATCGATGGTCTGAGTAACCTTCCTGGCGGCGACGTCCACAATAGACACGGTACCGTCGCCGGAGTTCGCCGCCCATAGTTCTTTGCCGTCCGGCGAAACGTCGAACCCCTCCGGCCCTTTGCCGACCGGAATGTAGGCCTCGATCCATCCCGAAATGTCACCGCTCTGGTTGCGATCGAGAAAACCGATTTCGTTTGCGTTCACGTTGGAGGTGAAGATGCGGTTCAAGTCCCTGGCGACGACCAGCATGTGCGTGCGGTTCTGTCCGATGCCCAGCACCCAGTCGATCTTCTGGGTCACCGGGTCGTAACGTCCGATCGCTTTGCTGCCTTCCGCGGTGAAATAGACTTTGCCGTCTACCAGATCGAGTCCGTGGGGCGCGCGCAACGCACCCAGTTCCACGGAGGGCATCCGATTCTGGCTCATCAGGTCGACAACCGACAATGTGTGCCCAGGGTTTGCTCCAAAAGCGCCGTAGTTGGAAATGTAGGCGAATCTCCCATCGTCCGAGGCCACAACCTCGTGAGGATCCTCGCCCGCCTCAACTCGTCCCACGATTTTCAGGCTGTCGGGATCAACGATGGCCAGAGACCTGTCGTCTTTCTCCAATACCAAAAGAGCAGGAGAAGGCGTTTGTGCCGCGGCCGCCGCGACGATCAGGCAAAGCGCCAACCCCGCCAACGCATACAGTTTTCCCTCAGGCATTCTCACCCCGTATCTTCTCCGCTGGGTACACGATCGCAGAGACACTCCCGGAAGCCATGTGGCTCTGTTGACATCCCACCAGACCAATGATGGCGTCATTCCGAAGGCCCGCGCTTTCACCTGCGGGCCGAGGAATCTCGCGCGGAGCATCTACAGCACCGGTTCTATCCAGGCACGCGCGAACGATGACGCCTCTTGCCTGGCAGGATGTCAACAGGCCCAAGCCATGTCATAAATTATGAGATGGCAACCCGATCCCTCTCAGCTCATCTTCAATCCATCCGGAACCAGCGGCAGCGACCGCAGCCGCACCCCAACTGCGTCAAAGATGGCATTGGCGATTGCCGGCGCCAGCCCCACCAGCGGACACTCGCCCGCCCCCACCGACGGCAGATCTTTGCGATCGAGCAGCACCGTTTCCAGCACCGGAACATCGCTGAATCGCGGCACCCGATACTCCGACAACCTGCCATTCAGAATCTTGCCGTTCTCAAAAACGATAGCCTCGAACAGCGCTCCGCCCAGTCCCTGCACGTTCGATCCCGAGACTTGATTGCGCAGTCCGTCGGGATTCACAATCGCCCCGCACTCAAACGCCGAAACCACGCGCACGACTTTAACATCCCCCGACTTGCGGTCTACTTTGACTTCGGCAAACGTCGCGATGTATCCCAGCTTCTCATGGCCGCCGCCCATGCCGAAACCCTGCCCCGGATCGCTCTTGCTCTTACCCCAGCCGAACTGCTTGGCTGCGGCCTCAAATACCGCCCGCAGTCTCTCATCCTTCAGATTCTTCAGCCGGAATTCCAGCGGATCTATCTTGACCGCGTGCGCCAGTTCGTCCATGTGCGACTCGCGCGCAAAATGGTTCGCCGTGGCCGCCAGCGCCCGGTACGATCCTTGCCGCAACGGCGACTGCGTCTCGTGAAACACGATCCGCTGATTCGGAATCTCGTAGTAGGTGCGAATCCCCGCCGACCCCGAGTTGTAGTTGTGATGTTCCCACGCCGTGATCATTCCGTCGCCGCGCACTCCGCTCGTCACCTCCATCACGCCCGCCGGACGGAAGTACGCCCATGTGAACTCCTCTTCCCGGGTCCACACCACCTTCACCGGACGCTTCGCCGCGCGCGCCAGCCGCGCCGCCTCAATCGCCGTTTCTCCCGTGTGCTTCCCGCCATATCCGGACCCGGTGTCGGGCATCAGCACTCGCACTTTCTCTTCCGGAATCCGGAACGCCTCGGCCAGTTGCCCCCGCACTCCGAACGGGCGCTGTGTTCCCGTCCAGACCGTCAGGTTGTCCCCATCCCACTTGGCCAGCGCAGCCCGCGGTTCCAGCGGAACGTGCGCGATGTAGGGTAGCGTGTAGGTCTGCTGCAAGCGGTGATCGGCTGCGGCCAGTGCCTGATCCACGGCGCCTACGTCGTAGCGATCTCCGTCTCCCGTAGGATCGCTGCCCTCTGCCGGATTCTTCTTCAGATATTCAGACAGCTCTTTGCTCGAAGGCTGTGGCTCTGACTTCCACTCCGCGTGAATCGCCTCCAGTACAGCCTCGGCCGTGTCTGTGCTCGCCGCGGCCACGCCAACAAAATTGCCGTCATGCACCACGGTCGCGCCGCCCATCTGCTCGGCTTTCCGCGTGTCGAGCGAAACCAGCGTCGCGCCAAAGGCCGGCGGCCGCAACACTTTCCCATACAACATGTCGGGCAGCTTCTGGTCCGATGGATAACGGTGCTTGCCCGTCACGAAATCGCGCCCGTCCACTTTGGCGGCTGACTTCCCTGCTACCTTCCAATCTGCCGCAGGGATCAGAGGATCTTCGGCTGGAAGTGTCTCTGTGAGTTGCTGCCCTTTGGTCAGCGCCGCGTATTCCACAGAACGATTCCCCTGCCGATCAATCACCTTTCCATCCTCGGCAGCCAGATGCTTCACATCGGTCTTCCACTGCGCCCCGGCCAGCCCGATCAGCGTGTCCCGCGCCGCCGCCGCCACTCGCCGCAACTGCGGATTCATGGTCGGCGTCGTTCGGCTCCCGAACGTTCCCATGTCATATGGCACGAGCTGCGTATCGCCCATCACCAGTTCGATCTTCTCCATGGGCACTTTCAGCTCTTCGGCGACCGCCTGGGTCAGCGATGTCCGGATGTTCTGCCCCACCTCGACTTTTCCGGTGTAGACCGTGACCTGACCGTTCTCTGCAATGTGCAGCCAGGCGTCAATTTCCTTGGGCAATGAATCGCCTCTCCGCCGCGCCCCGCCCGCCTCCTGCGCGACCACCGCCGGCTTCAGAACGGAAACCACCAGCACGCCCGCGCCCAGGAACTTGAAAAACTCCCGCCGGTCCAGATCAAACCGGTATGGAGCCGCTGCCGCCAGTTCATACCGCTCCGGCTCCAGGGAATATGTGGGGACAGCCGAGGAATATGTAGGGACGGACGCATTCGTCCGTCCAGTCGAGCGAAGCTCGACAGCCTGCCTACGTGCGGAGACGTCGCCCCCAAGATTCCTCCCGCTCATCGCCCGGCTCCTTTCCCGGCGGCCGACCCCGTCATCGCCTCATTGTCATCCTGAGCCAGCGTTCTTTGCGCAGCGAAGGATCCGGGCGAGCCGCGCGACGCGTCGCGTTCTGTGCGAGGCTCCAACCGCGCGTTTGGCTCGTTTCCTTGTAGAGCCGGGCCGCTGCTCTTCATCACCTTGGCCGCCTTCTCAATCGCGCTCACGATCCGCGGATACGTCCCGCAGCGGCAAACATTGCCATCCATGAAGTCAACAATGTCCGCCTCGCTGGGCTGCGCATTCTTCGCCAGCAGCGCCACGGCTGACATAATCATCCCCGACGTGCAGTATCCGCACTGCATCGCACCCTCCGCGAGGAACGCCTCCTGCACCGGATGCAACCGTTCCCCGCTGGCGATTCCCTCAATGGTTGTGATTTGCTTCTGCCCGATCGACCCGACACTGGTGATGCACGATCGCAACGCCTTTCCCTCCACCAGCACGGTGCAGGAGCCGCACAGTCCCTCCCCGCAGCCGTATTTGCTGCCAGTCAGATCGAGTTGTTCGCGCAGGACGTTGAGCAGGCTGGTTTGAGGATCAGCCTCCACCGTGTAGGAGCGTCCGTTTACTGCGAGACGTATCGTAGCCATTGCGCAACTCCAGATCGTGGATTACGTCGCAAACTTCGGAAGGCTTCTTCGGAAATCATATACCCGCTGTGGTGCGACAGACCATTTGTCTCGCGCGCTAGTGGTCCTAAGCTGCTTGCCCTGGGGGACGGATGTGTTGCCGAGCAACTTGACAGACTGGCGGAGACCAGCCGACACAGAGGTTAAGATTTTAAATTGAGCCACTACCATTGAGCTGAAGCCCCCGCCCTTGACAACCATCCCCTCACCATTTACAATTAGCACTCGATAGGCGGAAGTGCTAGCAAGTCCGCCTAACCCACCCGAATCATAGGGTTACAAGAGATCAATCGAAGCAGATCAACCTTCTACCTACTCAGAAAGGAGTTTGAAACCATGGCAAAATTCACCCCTCTCCATGACCGCATTCTGGTGCGGCGCATCGCAGAAGGCGAAACCACCCGCGGTGGCATCATCATCCCCGACTCGGCCAAAGAAAAGCCGCAGGAGGGCGAAGTGGTGTCCGCTGGCAAGGGCAAGATCAACGAGGACGGCAAGGTTCGTCCCCTCGACGTGAAAGAGGGCGACCGCATCCTGTTCGGCAAGTATTCCGGCACCGAAATCAAGCTGGATGGTGAGGATTACATCATCATGCGCGAAGAGGAAGTGCTGGGCATCCTGACCGGCTCGACGAAGAAAGAACCGGCGGGGTCGAGGAAGTAGACGTCGGACGTCGGACCTCAGGCAAGGCAACGCAGGGTCCCTCGACTCGCGCAAAAACCGCGCTCGCTCGGGATGACAAAACTACGTGCAGCAAGTTGCATAGGTCCTTCGGCGACAGAGAAGGTCGCCTCAGGATGACAACAGATTCAGCTAGAAGCTAGAAGCTCGTTACTCATAGCTCGCAGCTCACAGCTTAAGCAGGCCAGTCCTGCAAAACTCATTAGGAGAAAAAAATGGCAAAGCAAATCGTTCACGGGGAAGAGTCGCGGCAGGCGATCCTCCGCGGCGTCAACCTTCTGGCGGACGTCGTGAAGGTCACCCTCGGTCCCAAGGGCCGCAACGTAGTCATCGAAAAGAAATTCGGTTCGCCGACCATCACCAAGGACGGCGTCACCGTTGCCAAGGAAATCGAACTGAAGGACGGCCTCGAAAACATGGGCGCCCAGATGGTACGTGAAGTCGCTTCCAAGACATCCGACGTCGCTGGCGACGGCACCACCACCGCCACCGTTCTGGCTCAGGCCATCTACCGCGAAGGCGTCAAGACCGTCGCTGCCGGCGCCAATCCAATGGCCCTCAAGCGCGGCATCGAGAAGGCTGTCGTCGAGATCTGTGGTTCGCTCGACAAGGACGGCAATCGCAAGCCGGGCGCTCTCGACAAGTT
>JBKQRC010000026.1:0-3381 GCA_052326105.1 Candidatus Sulfotelmatobacter sp.
CCGAATCGCAAGAGCAGGGTGTACCGGAATTCCGCGGAGGTGCTGGCGGCGTGGAACGATCTTTTCCCTCCGGCCATGGTAGCCAAGCTGCGGGAAGACCTGCCCCATGACATGTTCGTCCATGACGGCATGGCAATGCTGGGCAATGGAGAAGCTTGGTTCGATGCCAAGGGACTCGCGGACTTGAACGTTTTCATGGCCCGCCAGCGGTAAGGCCAATCGTTGTTTAAGCCCGGATTCCGAAGTCAACTTCGGCGAAGTTGCACTTCCACAACGGAGAACCAAGAAAAAACAGGCCTTGTATCACCTGGATCCGGCGTGAAGACGGGCGTTCAGGGCATGAGGGGGCGGACTCTCTTGAGACTTCGCAATATGTCGTCGGCCAAGGCCTGGAGCATCGAAGACTGGCGCAACCGCAGCACCGGGCGATTCTGAGGGCGTGTGAGCTCGCCGGGCAGAAGGAAGAGTTTGTACCGCAATTTGGAGAGAGTCAGGGTTCGCCACGATTCTTGCAAGCAAAGATGCTGGAAAGCGGTGACCAGGTTGTAGGCCAAGCGAATGATTTCCAGGTAAAGTGCATTAGCCTCGAACGAGCGCGTGGGAATTTTGCGCAACGCGTAATCGTGCAGCAGTTCGCCGATGCGGGGTTCGAGAGCGGCCCTGACGTCGTAAAAGTGCCAAACGCCGAGGGGGGTGAGCGAGAGATTGGTAACCCAGGCGCGATAGACATAACGGCCCAGAGTGAACAGGGTGGGCTCCTTTTCCTCCGCCGTCAGGAAGCGGCGTGCGACCACGAAACGACGGGCTCGCGACCAGTCCTGAGGACGATGTTCGAAGTCGACCATCTCCCACTGGCGGTTGACAGGTGCGTAGTCCAGCCCAGGCAGCAGGCGTT
The DNA here is from genome assembly GCA_052326105.1 of Candidatus Sulfotelmatobacter sp. Taxonomy (GTDB): domain Bacteria; phylum Acidobacteriota; class Terriglobia; order Terriglobales; family Acidobacteriaceae; genus Sulfotelmatobacter. Next base: position 896 of record JBKQRC010000026.1, read on the forward strand.
TCAAAGCCGGCGTCATGCGAGCGACGACCGCGTATTCGGCCGGCCACGATTCCAGCGTGTCGAAGATGGGGTTGAAACCGAAACCGGCGTCCGCCCGCACACGCAGTTCGCGGATATCGGGGGGAATATTGGTGAAGCAAGTGTTGAGCAACTCGATGCTGCCGTCCCAGGTTCCGGCGTTGCCCCGCCGTAATTCCGCATCCCAGAAGTAGGAGGAGTTTGCCTCCATGCACAGGAGAGGGTTGTAGGAACGCTTGCCGCGATAACGCGGGTTGTAGCCGACTTCGGCCCCGTCCTGATGACCAAAGACCGTCAAGACCGTGCTATCCAGATCGAGCGTCAGACGAGAGCGGTGAGCGGGCAGATGGATAAAAGTCTGCAGCAGTCGATCATTGACGCGATGCAGTTGTTCCCAGAACCGAAGCGGCGCTTGCAGCAAGAAGCGGCGCAAGGTTTGTGGATCGGGAAAACTCGGCAGACCCGTGAGGTACTGAAAGGCACCGTTGGAGCGCAGGAAAGACGCGGTTTCGATGCGGTCCAGACCCAGCACGATCGGGTACACCAAAGCCAGTACCATCTGCGAGGTGGAGTAGCGGCGGTTGCGGCGGGGATAGTGCAAGTGCTGGGTCAGGAAGTCACGGACTTGCAGCACTCGCAAAAATTCGTGGAAGAAGTAGACGCCGCCGAAGTGCGTCAGACCCCTGTGATTACAGGCGATTTTGAGATTACGAGGTGATCTTCGCACTCCAAGCCTTACCTAACCAAAAGTGAGGTAAGGCTTACAGTACCAAAAATGAATTGGCAACCGCATGAACCGGCCTCGCGGAGCACTTTTGGAGGCCCCAAGTACGCCGGATCCAGGTGATACAAAGCGGATCATATCGCTGCACGCTCGCGAATGTAGAGACTCCACAACAGGGCGTGAGCCCGGTCAGGGTTGGCATTCCTGCCGACGTGGCTCGCAAAGAACCGGCGGCAAGACCTGTACGGAATCATGACATCTGCGACATTCGGTATCAAGACATCTGCGACATTTTTGGGGTAGGATTCTCGGCCGAGAGTCGAGGAAATCATGCCCTGGAAGAAGGCGGATGTGCAGGATCAGCGGATCGAGTTCGTGGTGCGCGCGGCTAAGAGCAGCGAGCCGTTTGGCGACTTGTGCGAGGAGTTTGGCGTTCATCGGAGCACCGGGCACCGGTGGCTGAAGCGATATCTGGAGTTGGGCAGCGTGGTGGAGCTCAAGGAACTCTCACGCCGCCCGCACCACTCGCCGCGCCAGACCCTGGAAAGCGTGGCAGAGCGGGTGGTGGAACTGCGCCGGCGGTACGGTTGGGGGGCACGCAAGCTCCAGGTGCTGCTGGCACGGGAGGAAATTGAACTGGCGTCGGCCACGGTGCATCGGATTCTACGGCGGCACGGCGTGATCGACGCCCGAGACCCCACCCCGGCGCTGGGAAAACGGTTTGAGCGGGAAGCCCCCAATGAGCTCTGGCAGATGGACTTCAAGGGGATCAAAGAGGCCTGGCTCCGCCGCTTCGGGAAGATCTATCCGCTGACGATGTTGGACGACCATAGCCGGTTCGCCACCGGGCTGTTTGGCCTGCCCGCGCCGGATGCCGAGGGGGTGGAAGGCTGCCTGCGCACCGCCTTCGATGAGGTGGGGCTTCCCGATGCCATGCTCATGGACCACGGCACCCCGTGGTGGAATCACGCCAATGGATACGGACTGACGCGGCTGAGCGTGGATCTGATGAAGCAGGGCATTCGGCTCTACATCGGTGCCGTGCGCCATCCGCAAACCCAGGGCAAAGTGGAGCGTCTGCATCGCACCCTGGAAGAGGCCCTGCAGCACGCCACGGCCCAGCGGACCTTCCCGGGCTGGCAGGAATTTCTCCGCAACTTCCGCGCCGAATACAACTATCTACGGCCGCATGAAGCGCTGAACCTGCAGGTGCCGGCGGCCCGCTACCGGCCCAGTCCGCGCTGCTGGAATCCTTCGCCGCCAGCCTGGGATTACGGCCCCACCGCTCTGGTGGCCGGCCTCAACTCGCAGGGCAGCCTGGATTACGAGCGGCAGCGGCATTACGTTTGCCGAGCTTTGGCGGGCGAAGAAGTAGCCCTGGAACTGCTGCACAACCGGCTCCTGGTCCGCTACCGCAGAACCTGGATCCGGGAGATCGATCTCACCTCGGGAAAGTCCCTGCCGATTGTCGGCGGCCGTCACCCGCTAGGGCAGCCTTGAGCGGGGGCTTGGCCCCCGCACCCCCAGGATTTACCGCATTCGTGCCAAGATGTTCTGCAGGGCCGGAGCGGCGCTCCGGCCCCATCTCGGCCTCCGGGATCGGCGCTCGGGTTGCTTCCCAGCAGAGCCCTATCCTCCGTCCGGCTCGGTTTCATCTTAACCAACGAGCCAACTGTCGGGAAGCCCAACCGATGTCGCGGATGTCCTGATAACGTTTGTCGCAGATGTCTTGATCACGTACAGG
>JBKQRC010000027.1:0-10304 GCA_052326105.1 Candidatus Sulfotelmatobacter sp.
TGCGCTTGGAAATCCCGCAAAGGGCGCGGGATTTCCACTTTCCCACCGCCCCGGCGGCTGCGGGAGATTAGCCAAACCGGACATTTCACTTGCTACAAAAAGCGGACATTTTAATTTGCTAAGAACAGATTATTAAGCAATGTTCGTGGGCAGGTTTCCCGGCCATCTCCAGCGATCCTTCGTGAGCGGCGCGCTTTCGCCGTAACGCTCACGACCTCCATCTCAGGTGCGGCAGTCGGTTATTACCTCCGTGCCTTGACGCACAGCTGGCCTGCGAATTAACTTCGCATGCACGGAGAATTTCGTCTTCTCGTTTCGTTTTCTTATTTCGTAGTTCAGCGAGGAAAAGTTGCCGCACCGTCCAATCATTACTCTGACCACCGATTTCGGGATCAACGATCATTTTGTCGGCGCCATGAAGGGAGTGATCCTCGACATCGTGCCTGAGGCCGCGATCGTGGATATTTCGCACGCCGTGCAAGCCTTCGACGTGCTCGACGGCGCGCTGGCCATTTCGCAGGCGTATGCCTACTTCCCGAACGGGACGATCCACGTGGTGGTGGTAGACCCCGGCGTGGGCACGGAACGGCGGCCGATCCTGGCCTCGAGCGACGGCTATCACTTCGTTGCGCCGGACAATGGCGTGCTTTCGATGGTCTATGCGCGGGAGGAGCGCGTGCACGTGCGGCACATCACTGCCGAGCACTATTTCCGGCAGCCGGTAAGCTCCACGTTTCATGCGCGGGATGTGTTTGCTCCGGTGGCAGCGTATCTGGCCAAGATGGTGGATTCGCACAAGTTCGGAGATGAGATCGAAGATTACGTCCGCTTCGCCGCGCCTAAACCGAAAGCCGTCAGCGAGAACCGGCTGCGCGGCGTGGTGCTGAAGGTGGACCGCTTCGGCAACCTGATCACCAATGTGACGCCCGACGACGCCCCGGCACTGTTCGCGGGCCAGCCCGGCACGTTCAAGATCGTGGTGGGGAAGTCCGAGATTACTACCATTCGCGGGGCTTACGCCGAGGGTGCTGCTGGCGAAGTCTTCGGCGTGCTGGGAAGCATGGGCTATCTGGAGATCGCGGCCAACCGCGCTCCGGCGACGCAGATCACGGGCGCGTCGAAGGGCAGTGAAGTCACTATTCTTCTGGGTGAAGCCGCGGCGGCAGGAAACGGCGCGTAAGGCCGAGTTCGGACGTCAGACCTCGGACCTCGGACGTCAGGCGTCATTCATGCAGCCCCTGAGATGTGCTGAGGTCTGAGGTCCGGTCTCAGGAGTTCTTGGGCTGGGGATGGGCGTAGCGCTCCATCTCGCTTGTCCACTTGAGAAAACGCCATAGTTCGCGGCGCTCGCGCAACATGAACTCCCAAAACTCCAGGAAGCCAATCTGCGTCATCTTCACTCCGGTGTAGGTCTCGATGCGCCACAGAAGATAGGGACTGCGCCAGGGCGCCAGGCGATGACCCCGGGTAGCGTTCCACAAGAAACGAACGATGCACCACATGGGGCCATGATAACTGCAATGGGCGCCGAGGCGCACGAGGAAATCCTGTCGAGCTTCGCTCGACCTGGACGGCCGAGGGCGGCCGTCCCCACATGGTCATGTTGTCCCCACATGGTCATGTTAGAATCCGAATCTCCGCCGCGGATTTCTCCTCATGTCTGACGCCAACGCCCGCCAACAAGCCGAGGACTACTACTACTCTGCGCTGGACCTCATGGCGGAGGGAAAGCTCGAAGAAGCAGTCGCGCAATATCGGGAGTCACTCGACGCCGATCCTACATTCACCGAAGCGATGCACGGATTGGCCCGCGCCCTGCAGGATCTCGAGCGCTACGACGAGGCCATCGCGGTGGCGCAACAGATGGCGGAGATGGATCCTGACGATGTGCTCGCCCACACCAGTCTGTCTGTGCTGTATCAGAAAAAGGGGATGATTGCCGAGGCTGAAGCTGAGGGCGCCAAGGCGCGAGTGCTGGGATGGAAACAGCAGTTGAAGAAGGGCGAGTCGTGAGCTTCGAGCTTCGAGCTTCGAGTTACGAGCTGGGAGCTCGCGGGTTCAACTCGCAGCTCACGACTCGTAGCTCAGAGCTATAATCCGTACTTCTTCATCAAGTGCCGGAAGGAGCGGTAGGAGATGCCGAGCACGTCGGCGGCTTTAGTTTGCACGCCGCCGCTTTGATTGAGCGCGTTCTGCAGGAGCGAGCGCTCGATGCCGGCGACATAGGATTCCATCCCCATGCCCTGGGGAAGAACAACGTCCGCGCCGATCTCCGGCAGAGTTCCACCGCCGGCGGAGGCGGCCGCGGCGCGGGCCTTGGGACGTTCGACGGGCAGTTCGACGTGCAGTTCGTCAGTGGTTTCGAGGGCGACGGCGCGCTCTACGGTGTTTTCCAGCTGCCGGACGTTACCGGGCCAATCGTATCCGCAGAGAGTGTCGAGGGATGCCGCATGCACGCGCAGAATGCTGCGTCCGGCCGCGGCGGCGTACTTCTTCAGGAAGTGGTTGACCAGCAGCGGAACATCTTCGCGGCGCTCGCGCAGGGGCGGCACGCGGATGGGAATCACGTTGAGCCGGTAGTAGAGATCCTCGCGGAAGAGATTTTCCGCGACCGCTTTATCGAGTTCGCGGTTGGTGGCGGCGATGACGCGCACGTCAATGGAAATCTCGCTGGTGCCGCCGACCGGGCGCACCGTGCGCTCCTGCAGCACGCGCAGCAGCTTGACCTGCATGGCGAGCGTCATCTCGCTGATCTCGTCGAGGAAGATGGTGCCGCTGTCGGCCACTTCAAACAGCCCGCGCTTGTTCTGGTTCGCTCCGGTAAATGCTCCCTTGAGATAACCGAACAACTCGCTTTCCAGCAGGGTTTCGGGAAAGGCGCCGCAATTCACGGACACGAACCCCTCGGTAGCGCGGGGCGAACATACGTGGACGGCCCGGGCCACAAGCTCCTTGCCGGTTCCGCTCTCCCCGTGAACAAGAACCGTGCTGGCGGTGGAAGCCACGGTCCGCACCGTCGCCTTGAGTTTTTCGATGGCCGGGCTGGAACCGATGATGTTGTCGAGCGAGTTGCGCGCGGCGGCATCGCGGCGCAGAGCAAAATTCTGCCGGCTGAGAACCAACTTCTCGAGGGAACGTTTGATGGCGAGTTTGATCTCATCCACCAGGCCGGGGCTCTTGCGGATGTAGTCGGAAGCGCCTCCCGCCTTCACCGCTTCCACGGCGGCTTCGTAGTCATCCACGGCGGTCATGAGAATGACGGCCGAATCGGGCGAGACCCCATGCGCATGGCGCAGCACGTCAATCCCGTCCACGGTTGGCATCTTGATGTCGGTGATGATGACATCGTAGAGGGCGCCGTCAATCTTGTTTTTTGCCGCCTGTCCCCCCGGCACCGTCTCTACCCGGTAACCTTCGCGGCGGAGAGAAATATCGAGCATTTCGCAAATTGAGCGTTCGTCGTCGCAGACCAGGATGTTAGCCATTGAGCTTCCCTCCCGCTGCGGCGGCCATAGATGGAGATGGCGCGGGTACGGCTGCAGCCTGAACTGTTTCGCGGCCCGCACTTGCTGGCGCTGAGGCCCTCTGCTCGGCCTCGAGGCGGTGAAGCCGGAGAACGAACGTGGTTCCCTGACCGGGTTTGGACCGCGCCCACACCTTGCCTTCGTGCGCCTGCATGATCTGGTAGACGATGGCCAGCCCCAGTCCGGTGCCGCCTTCGAAGTTCGACTGGAAAGGCTCGAAGATCTTTTCGATCTGCTGCGGGGTCATGCCGGTTCCCGTGTCTTTGAACGCGACCTGCCAATCGTCGCCCAGGGACTCGACGCCAACCGTCAACGTACCGCCGTCCTTCATGGCGCGGACGGCATTCTCACAAAGGTTCCAGCACACCTGCTTGATCTTGTCGCCGTCGGCGAGAGCGCAGGCTTCCCGGACGGCAAAGCGGCGCTCGATGGTGATTCCGGTCTTCTCGGCGGCCATGCGGTGTCCCATCAGCGTCAGCGTGTCTTCCACCAACTGGATCAGATCCACTTTGCCGAAGTGATATTGCTTGACGCGGGAGTAGGCCAGGAAGTCGGTAATAATGCTGTTCAGCCGCTGCGACTCGCGAGTCACAATGTCGAGCAGACGGCGATGCTCCTCGTTCATTTCGGGGACGCCGGAGAGCATGCTGACCGAACCGGCAATCGAAGTGAGCGGATTGCGGATTTCGTGGGCGATGGCCGCGGCCAACCGTCCCACGGCGGCCAGGCGGTCCTGCATGCGAACTTCACGCTCCAGGCGGCGAATTTCGGTGAGATCGTCGAAGGCATAGACGAACCCATGTTCGGTGAGATCTCCTACGGTCAAGGCCGCCACCCGCACCCGGAAGGTCCTGCGAAACTTTCCCGGCACATCGAAGCGGACTTCGGCGTGGGTTTGCTTCGACTCGACGCTGGGCACGGGATCGAGAAACAGTTCTTTCACCGGCATCCCCAGCAGGTCCGCCGCGGAGCGCTCGAGCAGTTTCTGCGCCGCCGCGTTGACCAGGGTGATGCGGCCGTCCAAGCCGGTCGTGATCAGTCCGCTGCTGATGGAGTGGATGATGTTCTCGTGCAAGGCCTGCAGGTTTTCCAGCGCGCCGCTGGCGTCCTTCAATTGCACGCCCACCTGCCGCAGCTTGGACGTGAGCAGTCCTCCCAGATAGGCCACCGCCAGGAAGGCGAACAGATTGACGAAAATAATAGATTGCAGCGCCCTCAGCCCGGGGTGGGTGGCGCAGTAGGAAGGAACCACAGAGTAGTAGTTCAGTTCCAGAACGGTCCCGTAAAGGATGAAAGCCAGAGCTGCCACCAGCTGCGCCCAGACTCGCGGCAGCAGTACGCTGGCGACGATGATCACCAGCGGATAAAGGAAGTTCAGCGAACTGTCCCAACCTCCGGTTTCGTGCACCACCAGGCTGACGAGGATCAGATCAGTCAGGACCTGCAGCGAGGCTTGCAGGCGATGCTCCCGCCAAAAAGAGAGCAGGAGCACGAAAAACAGCGAAAGGCTGTACCAGAACAAGATCGTGGCGACAAACAGGCGCACGGGCAGGGGCGACGGATTGAATTGGCCGACCGCCAGCTCGATGCCGAGCAGGAGGGTCAGGATGAAGATGCGGACCCGAACCAGCCAGGCCAGCCAATTGCGCTCATCGAACGTCGCATGCATTGAGAACCCAAGGTTACAAAGTTTCAGAGGTTCAAGGTTTCAAAGTCTCGTGCGTCCCCCCTTGAAACCTTGAAACCTTTCCACTTTGAAACCTGCTCTTATCCAGCCAGCTTTGCGATCATGGCGAACAGCGGCATATAGAGCGAAATCACGATGCCGCCGATGGTGACACCCAGCAAGCCGATGATCACCGGTTCCAGCATGGCCAGCATGTCTTTGGTGGCTGCGTCCACTTCTTCTTCGTAGAAGTCGGCAATCTTCTGCAGCATGGAATCCATGGCGCCGGTAGCTTCACCAACGCCAATCATCTGCGTGACCATGTTGGGGAACACGCCGCACTCGCGCAGCGGGTCGACGATGGTGCGGCCTTCCTCGATGGCCTTGCGCACCTTCATCAGAGCCTCTTCCAGGACCGCGTTGCCCGAGGTCTTGGCCGTAATGGTGAGGCCTTCGAGAATCGGAACGCCCGACGTGATCAGAGTGCCCAGCGTACGGGTGAAGCGTCCCACGGCAATCTTGCGCAGCAGGTTACCCAGCACGGGCAGGTACAGCAGGCCTTTATCGAAGTAGTAGCGGCCGCGGGGATTCTTGCGTATCTGCTTTATCCCGAAGACCAGGCCAACACCGCCCACGATGAACATCCACCAGAAGGTTTGGACGAACGCGCTCAACCCCATGACGATGCGGGTAGGGAGAGGCAGGTTTACGCCCAGTCCGGCAAACAAGTTGGCGAAGATCGGCACCACCCACTTGAGCAGCGCGCCCACAATGATCATGGCGATCGAGACCACGGCCACGGGATAAATCAACGCCGACTTCACGGCAGCCCGCAGACGAACGGCTTTTTCCACGTAGGTCGCCAAACGCTGCAGAATGATGTCGAGAATACCGCCGGTTTCTCCGGCCTCGATCATATTGGTAGTGAGGTCATCGAAGACGTTGGGGTACTGGCGCATGGCGTTAGCCAGGGTCGCGCCGCCCTCCACCGTGGTGCGTACGCCGGTCAGGGTTTTCTGGAAGGACTGATTCTCCTGGTTTGCCGCCAGGATTTCCAGACACTGTACCAGCGGCAAGCCGGCATCAATCATGACCGAGAATTGGCGGAAGAAGACCGCGATGTCCTTGACCGCGACCTTGCCCGAGCCGAAAGTGGGCATGGAGAATTCCTTGCCCTTTTCGCGAATTGCGCCCGGAGTGATGCGCTCGCGCCGCAACGCCTGCGCCAACGTTTGTTTGTTCGGCGCCATCCGCTCCCCGGAAATCTTCTGCCCGCTGGCGTCCTTGCCTGAAAATGTAAAGACTGGCATGGTGTTTGCCTCTCCTCACTGACGTACCGCTTCGTCACAGCTGTGTTGCTTCAATCTCGTGCTCTAGTGCTAGCTCTAGTGCTTGGAGGGAGCCGCGCCTCTGGCCAGAGTTGTCCCGGCCGTGGTCGGCCGGTTCAGCAAACTAGCCCCCCGGTTAATCATTTCCTGCAGTTCATCCACATTGCTGGAGCGCTGCAGGGCAACTTCCAGCGAAATCTGCTTCTGGAAATAGGCGGTGGCCAGCGCCTGGTTAAAGGTCTGCATTCCGAACTTTTCCTGGCCGGACTGCATGGCCGAGTAGATCTGGTGGATCTTGTCTTCGCGGACCAGGTTGCGGACCGCAGCGTTGGGTATCAGAACTTCCATGATCATGGCGCGGCCCCGGCCGTCGATCCGGGGTAGCAGGCTTTGACACATGATGCCTTCCAGAACCAGCGACAGCTGGGCCCGGATCTGCGGCTGCTGGTGGGCCGGAAACACGTCGATGATTCGGTTGATGGTCGAGGTCGCCGAGTTGGTGTGCAGGGTGCCGAAGGTAAGGTGGCCGGTCTCGGCGATGCGCAGAGCCGACTCGATGGTCACCAGGTCACGCATTTCGCCGATCAGCACCACGTCCGGGTCTTCACGCAGCGCGGCGCGCAAGGCGTCTTCGAAACTCTTGGTGTCGGCGTGCAACTCGCGCTGGTTGACCACGCAGTTCTTGTTCATGTGCACAAATTCGATCGGGTCTTCGATGGTCAGGATGTGGTCGTGGCGCTCGCTGTTGATCTTGTCGATCATGGCGGCGAGAGTGGTGGACTTGCCTGAGCCCGTCGGTCCGGTGACCAGCACCAGGCCGCGCGGCTTTTCGCAGAGCTTGCTCACCACCGGAGGCAGTCCCAGCTGATTGAAAGACTTGATCTCGAAAGGAATCAGACGGAACACCGCAGCCGAGGCGCCGCGCTGATTGAAGACGTTGGCGCGGAAACGGGCCAGTCCCTTCAACCCGAACGAAAAGTCCAGCTCAAGGCTCTCCTCAAAGCGGTGCTTCTGGGAGTCGGTCATGACGCTGTAGGCCAGTTGCTTGGTCTCGGCCGGAGTCAGTTGCGGCAGGTCGAGCGGCACCAGGTGTCCATGGACACGAATCTGCGGCGGCGAGTTCGTGGTGATGTGCAGGTCGCTGCCGTTCATTTCCAGCATTCTCTTGAGCAGATCGCTTAACGACAAACCCATGGCAAAGCTCCCCTTCGGTTAATTTTCCGAACCTCTAAAGCTGGTCGTTAATCGTTAGCAAACTCTAACGAGTACCGACTTCATTTGTGTTCTGCACGCGCCGTTCATTCATCCGTCCGCTCATCGGTCTCCGACTAACGACTAAGGACTAACGACCAACGACTGCCTAGTGAATCGTTTCGCGCGCGACCTCTTCCAGCGTGGTCATGCCGGCCGCAACCTTGATCAGTCCACTGCGCCGGAGGGTGAGCATGCCTTGCTCGATGGCCTTCTTTTTCAACTCCACTGCCGAGGCGCCGACCAGCACCAGTTCCCGGATCTCGTCGTCAATCTCCATGACTTCATACAGGCCGCAGCGGCCCTTGTATCCCGTGTTATTGCAAACACCGCAACCCTTGCCCTTCTGAATCTTTATGGCCTTGGCCTCGTCCGGGGAAAAGCCGGCATCAATCAGCGTCTGCACCGGCACTTCCACCGTTTCGGTGCAGTCCTTGCAGACGCGGCGAACCAGCCGCTGCGCGCAGATCAGATGGACCGACGTCGCCACCAGGAACGGTTCAATACCCATGTTCATGAGCCGGGTGATGGTTTCCGGGGCGCCATTGGTGTGCAGCGTGGAGAGCACGAGGTGACCGGTGAGAGCGGCCTTGATGGCAATTTCGGCCGTCTCAAAGTCTCGGATCTCGCCGACCAGAATGATGTTGGGGTCCTGGCGCAGGAAGGATCGCAGGGCAGCGGCAAAGTTCAATCCGATCTGCTCCTTCATCTGCACCTGGTTGACGCCCTGCAACTGGAATTCGACTGGATCTTCCGCCGTCATGATATTGGTGTCGGGCTGGTTGAGGCGGGAAATCGAAGAGTAGAGCGTGTTGGTTTTGCCCGAACCCGTCGGCCCCGTGACCAGCACCATGCCGTAGGGTTTCAGAATGGCTTTTTCGAACTTCACCAGCGACTCAGGCTCAAAGCCGAGCTTGGTCATGTCGAGGCGCAGGTTTTCTTTGTCGAGCAAGCGCAGCACGATCTTCTCGCCCCACAGGGTGGGGAGCGTGCTGACGCGGAAGTCGAGCTGCTTTTTGCGGCCGCCGATATTCATCTTCAACATGATGCGGCCGTCCTGCGGCAGACGCTTCTCGCTGATGTCGAGCTTGGCCATGATCTTCAGGCGCGAAGTGATCGCGTCCTTCAGCTTCATGGGCGGCGACATGATGGACTGAAGCACACCGTCAATACGGAACCGGACGCGGAATTCCTTCTCGTAAGGTTCAATGTGGATATCGCTGGCGCCCCGCTTCACCGCATCGCTGAGTACGACGTTGACCAGTTTGACCACGGGAGCTTCGTCGGCGGCCTTCTCCAGTTCCGACAGCCCCATTTCCTGCTCTTCGCCCTGCAGTTCGACGTCTTCCTCGTTCATTTCCGACATCGACTGCATCACGGTCTCAAGGTCTTCTTCGTCCTTGGTCGAACCGTAAGCCTTGTCAATGCCCGCCAGGATGGAGCTTTCCGAGGCGACGACCGGCTCGATATTGAAGCCGGTCATGAACTTGATGTCGTCCATGGCGAAAACATTGGTCGGATCCACCATGGCGATGGTCAGCGATGCGCCCACGCGGCTTAAGGGAAGAATCTGGTAGCGTTTGGCCGTCTCGAAGGGAATGAGCTTGACGACCGCAGGGTCAATTTCAAAGTAGGAAAGATTGATGGCCGGAACGCCATACTGCCGGGAGAGAAAGTTGGTGACGTCCTCATCCGTCAGGAAGCCGAGCTTCACCAGGGCGGACCCCAGGCGGCAGCTCTGTTCCTTCTGGGCCTTAGTCGCTTGTTCCAACTGCTCTGGGGTAATGATCTTCTCTTTGACGAGGAGGTCACCCAGCCGTTGAGACATACGTCGCTCTCCTATCCACGTAGGTGGAACGTCGCCTGACACTGTGGGCAGGCATGGCGCAAACGGCTGCCTGAGTTTGGGAGAGAATTGCAGCCCATTTGCGTTGACATAAATTGTCAACGCAAGCGGATTACTTCACCAGTAACTTTGGTACTTGAACTACGCGGGCATCTCCAGCAAAACAGTGCCGCTGGCTTGAACTCCGCGCCAAATGATGGTTTTCGCCATAGCTGAACCGGCGATCCAGCCCTGGTACATGCACTTCGGTAAGCCTGCCTGGGGCCCCTCTCGGTTTGTTGCACCATCGCAACCGGACTCGGGTAGACTCGGCGCTAAGCCCGGATTGTTCGTGAGGACTGGCTACGGCTTTGAAAGGGCGCGGCTTTCAGCCGCGCCGTACACGGCCGAAAGCAAGTCCGGCTTTAGCCGCCGCGGCCAGCCCCCTGGGGCTGAAGCCCCTCGATATAGTCCCACATACTCGGGCTGGGGAAGATCACCAGCGGCCCATGCGTATACCACTTATTGGCGCCTTGTTCCGCGATTTCGCCCCAAAAGCAGACGCCGGCATGGTTCTCCGATTCCACCATTCTCGACGACAGAGTGAGCCGGAAATCGGAGTAATTGTCCCTGGTGAACAAAAAGTTGCTAGGCACTTTGCCGGCGGACTTACCCACGATGGCGCCATCTTCGACCGACCACCATTCGAG
>JBKQRC010000028.1:0-64081 GCA_052326105.1 Candidatus Sulfotelmatobacter sp.
GGGTAAGGGTGGGTCAAGGTTACGAGGGTGTTGGGCACTCTGGGGCCAAAGTTTTTCGACAGGGCCATCAATCCACTGTTGCATATGGAGTTACGCCCCTGTAATAATTCGCCGTTCAGTAGGAACCCGGAAAGTGTCCAACCCTAGACCGATGAACTCTGCTTCGGGCTATACGCCACGTCTGCTGCCCTTGCGCTTGCCGCGGGTTTGCGTGGCGGTGATCGGCTCAGACGCCAACGAAATGGCCGAGAAGGCAGAGGCTCTGGCCCGCGATAATTCCTTTCTGGAGTTCAGGTTGGACTACCTCTCCAAACCCGGCCTGGCGCTGGCTCGGATCAAACGTTTCACCGAAGCCCACCCCGCAACGGTGGTTGTCGCAACCTGCCGGCGGGTGGCGAGCGGGGGAAAGTTTCGCGGCTCCATTTCTGCGCAGCTGGAAGTCCTGGGCAAGGCAGCCATGGCGGGTTGTCAAATGTTAGATGTTGAGTTGCAGACCGCCGGCAAGTGCAAGCCCTCGCAGTTGCAGAAGTTACGCAGCCGCGCCGCCCTGGTTCTTTCCTTTCACGACTTTCGGGCTACCCAGAAGCTGGATGAGACGCTGGAAAAAATGCTGGCCTACCCCGCCGACTTTTACAAGATTGTGAGCACGGCGACCATGCTCTCCGACAACGTAACGATGATCAAGTTTCTGGCGCGGCAAGGCGACCGGCACTCCCTCGTCGGCATGTGCATGGGAGAACAGGGGATTATCAGCCGGGTGCTGGGATTGCGCGCGGGCAGCGCATTCACCTTCGCCTCCGCCAGCGCGGGCGAAGAGACGGCTCCCGGCCAGGTGACGGCGCAGGAATTGCGCAGTGTTTATCGCATCGAGCAGGTGGACGCGGCGACGCGAGTTTACGGCGTAGCGGGCGATCCCATCGCGCACTCGCTCTCACCACTCATCATGAATGCGGCCTTCCGGCGCGAGAACGTCAACGCAGTTTATCTGGCCCTGCACGCCAAAACATTGAAGGACCTGTTGACTTGCGTCCGGGAGATTCCCATTCACGGCATCAGCGTCACCATGCCGTACAAAGAAGCCATTCTGCCGCATCTCGATAACACGGACTCGCACACCGCCAAGATCGGGGCCTGCAATACCGTGGTGCGGGCGCAGGATGGCAAGCTCTACGGGTTTAACACCGACGCTGCCGGAATTGTCCGGCCGCTGGAGCGCCGCCTGCCGACGCTGGAAGGGGCGAGGATTCTGGTGCTGGGAGCCGGAGGAGCAGCCCGCGCCGCCGTTTTTGGACTCAAGGAAAGAGGGGCCGAAGTCTACATCCTGAATCGCAGCGCCGCTCCCGCCAAGAAACTGGCTCATCGGGCCAGAGCCCGCATCCCGAAGCGTCCGGACCTGAAAAAAACGGCATTCGACGTGATTATCAATGCTACCCCCGTCGGCATGGGAAACACGCGCGAAACACCGCTCGAGGAAAAGGAAATCAACGCCCGCTATGTCTTTGACATGGTGTATGATCCGGCCGAAACGCGGCTTCTGAAACTGGCTCAGGAACGAGGCGCCCAGGTCATCCCGGGAATCGAAATGTTCGTTCACCAGGCGGCGCGCCAGTTTGAGATCTGGACCGGGAAACCCGCCCCCGGGGACGAAATGCTGCGGGTCGTTCTGCTGGCTCTGCAGGAGCGTGCAAACCGCGCCAAGTCCGGGAAATGACATCGTCCCGATGCGTCTCCCGAAGAAAAAGTTGCTTTTCCCCTGTGCCCAAAGTAAGATGCAAATAGGGATGCGAACGTAAGCAGTCCCGAATTGCTTATAGACCCTGTACCGCCCGTTTCCAACTTCCAAATATCGCAGTACAAGCTTTGGTGACAAACTCGACGTAAGAGGCGTTTTGGTTCGCCTCCATCCCGGTTCGGAGAGTTCAACATGGCGTGGTACGCGTACTGTCTTACCGAGCATCAAACCCTTCCCAATGGCACCCGCACCCGACGCCCTTTCCTGCTGGAAGGGGTGCAAGGGGTGAATGGCGCTGCGGTGCTGAGCTATCCCAGCGGCGAATTCGCGGTGATCGTCAGCGAGTATGACCCGACCCCGAACGGGCTGGATCAGAAAGCGGCGATCGAGCACGCCCGCGTGGTCAGCGGCTGTTTCCGCAATTCCACCGTTTTGCCTTTCAAGTTCGGAACGATATTTGACAGCGACGACGCGCTGCGCCAGGCAGTGCGGGTGAACCGGCGCGCCTTTGGCCTGAGTGTGGCCAGGCTGCGGGGCAAGTCGGAAATGCACATCAAGCTGGTGGTGCGGGACGGCTCGCTGCGCGAGGCCATGATCGACGTTCAGTTGCCCGACACGGTCGGCGGCGATTACCTGTCGAAGCTGCGGGTCAAGGCTTCCCGCGAGCGCGAGCGCCAGACCAAGGCCCGGGCCCTCTCGGTACAAGTCCACAAGCTGTTTAACCCCCTGGAAGAGGAAGTGAGCTGCAAGAAAGTCGCTCCCGAAGGGATGCTGATTGACATTGCTCACCTGATTGACTCCAAGAGCGTGGAAAAGTATCAGAACCGCTATTCGACCGCGGCCAAACAGTTGAAGAATTGCGAAGTGGCCATCAGCGGGCCGTGGCCCCCGTATCACTTCCTGCCCGGGAAGCTGCGCACGGTGGCGGGAAACAGCTAGACCGTCTTCAGCCACAGCGTTGATTAGAGACGCTTGTCATCCCGAGCGTAGCGAGGGATCCGGGTTCTAGCTTGCACCACCAGTGTCGCCGCCGCGGGCAAACACCGAGATCCCTCGCTGTGCTCGGGATGACAGTTCGTATTGGGGACTACAGTAACTGTCAAAACGCCCTATAAATCAGATTCTTGTTTTCTGGTCAGGCCCCTGGACGGCAGAACCCGCCCGGAGCTTAGTGTTTGGGCCGCGGCCAGCCGCGTGCAGCGAATGTGCACAGTTCTTCACTTCCAGCCAGCCGGTTGGAAACCGGGCAAGCCGAGGCGGACAGCAAGCGGAGGCCTGTAAATCCCTATGCAGCATCTACTTATGATGTGCTGTGATCCGGCTCACACGACGGCCGGGCTTTGGTGCGGCAAGTGCATCTTCTACGGGCAATAAAGAGGCCGCAACTCAAAAGCAACATGACCTTCACTCTCTTCGCTTCCGCGTGTCACTTCCCGCAGTGCCGTTCCGGCTGGCGGAACGGCGTGCATCGCCTTTCCTGACATCACCTACCACTCTGTCGCCTCTTGCATCGTGGCCCCAGTAATGGGGCCACTTTTATCTTCTCCGCATAGGCGCCTTAACGAAGACAGGCTGACTACAATGTGAACTGATGAAGATCCGAATAGCCAGTTCAATACTTGTCTTCCTACTCCTCCTCTTCCTGGCCGGTGCTGAGTCCGGGGCGTCGGCCGCGCAATCGATAGTGCCATGCGAAATCGTCGTTCCAGTCCTTGGCTCTGACCAACAACCCTTGACGGCTCCCGCGCCTGATGGACACTCGTACCCTATCTTTCAGATGGCACCTTCCAGCAAACTTGTTGGCGATGTTAGGCGCGAACTAGAGACGAGCCTTGCACAGCAAGTGCTTCGGCTAGACCGCTACGCCAGAAACCTGATGATCGCGAAACGAACACAGGCTCATTTGGCTGGCAACGACGAATGGCTCACAGCACCCATGTACCTCTTGATGTCCAACGAGGAAGGCGGTTTCGCACGCTTCGGTTTTTGGCTGCAAGATGCCTCAGGGAAACGCCGACTCGTGATGGCCGGCTACGTCGACTTAGTTGTTGGTAGTGACTGTTCCCCTGGATGTATCGACATCTTCTCGCACGAGCTTGGACACCTCATCCTTGAAACGCTTGCGGGAGACTTCCACGAGGGTCCCGCGCGCAAGATGCATCAGAGTATGACGATAACCGACTATCCAACCGCTTTCGATGAGGGCTATGCTGAGCACTTCGAAGCGCTCACGAGTGATACCCACACTAAGAAACAACCAAGCGATACGATAGCGACAGACTTCGATCTCTTTTGGGTCAGCGCGGCTGATGGGGAGCTGCGCACAGACGGTGTCAGGCGGAATCTTTTCATCCATCGCAAACCCTTGCCGGAAGTTGCCTTTGACAGCACCCCGGAACCGTACCGGCTGTTCCTAGATGCGGAAACATTGAGCATTTTCTTTCCCAGTGAACTGAAGAACGGCCAGCAAATGATGGCAAGTGAGGGCGTGGTTTCGACACTTTTCTACCGCATGGTGAACGATGACGAACTGCGGAGCCATTATCGGGAACCATCGTTCTATAAGCCGTTCTTGCAAGGCGACATCGCACAGCCGGAGAAGACGATTTCGCCATACGAGAACATTAACTTGAAACTGTTCGCGGCTATGACGGAACTCAGAGGGTTGAAATCCGATCAGCCGCCGATGATCCGTCTGGTCGAGCACTACGCGCAATTGTTCCCGGACGAGGCACGACGTATCTATGGAGATTTCATAGCGACAACCTGGGGAGCAACAACCTCGCCGCAGTTGGCTTCAGAACTGGTCCGCTTGGCAAGCGATGGCGCTCGGGGCGACAGGGTCGCTTTCCAGACGGATGACACGTCCTCCTTCAGTTCAACAATCGGTGAAGTGGCCGATGGGAAGCTGGCGCTGGATGCAAATCTCGGTCCTGAACTATGGCTTGTCAACTCGGAATTCAAGATTGCATCCTCGGTCTGGGGGACTGATCGCCGGTTGCCGCTCACCATCAATCTGAACACCGCCGCGGAGCCGGAGTTGATGACGATCGCCGGAGTGGACATGGTTGCCGCCAGGAAGATTATTGCGGCTCGCAATAAGCAGGGATTCTTTCGAAGTGTGAACGACCTGGATCCGGTTCTTTCGCCCGAACTCATGCGACGGCTGAATTCAATGTCGGACGAAATGAAGCGGCTGCCGCCCTATCAGAGATACTAGGGGTTATCTCATTATGCTTCCCCGGAGCCTTCTTCTCTTTTCCGCAGAACCACCAGGCAAATCAGCACCACGACGCCCGCGGCAAATACGACGTAGACGATCCATTCGCTCGAGCGCTGCAACTGTTGCTGGTTCACCTGCACGAGGTAGCTGCGGTCCTTGATGACCGCCTCATACCCAATGGTGTCGCATCCGCTCTGGGTGTAGCTGACGCTGAGAAATCCCAGAACGGCCGCCAGGGTCATTGAGACGGCCAGCGCCCGCTTCAGGATCGGGCTGCGGAATCTGCCTGCGACCGCGTCGGCAATCGCTGCAAACGGCCGCTGCAACACGAGGTACGCCGCCACGCCGAGGCCGAGCGACACCAATCCAAACAGAAAATAAGAGACGATCAGATAGCGCCCGTTGCTCATGATTCGCGACCCATGATTCGCGGTTCAGTGTTCAGGCTTCCATACTCACAAGTTCAGTGCCTGCGGCGGAGCGCCGCCATCAGCACGGTAATCAGCCCGACGTAGACGAGAAGAGAGATCAGCAGGTTCTGGAACACATCCTGCAGGCCACTGGCGACGGACCAGACGTACTCCATGAAGTGCGCGCCGTCTTTGAGATCACCGTGGCCCGCGCCGACCAGTGCTGCGAGCGCGACCAGAACGATGATCAGCACGAAAGCACGCAGATAGAATTCCGTGGCTGCCGGCAGGCCGGTGACATCTTCCAGGAGTCCGCGCAAGCCGGGGCGGAGCAGGCGGTCAATCAAAGCAAGAAGCAGAACGACGATGACGAGTGAAACCAGAAAGACAATGCTATGAGGACTCATTGGTATGTCCTCCGAATTTGTGCTTCGGGCGAATTATAGTCCTCTGGCGTTACTGTTGGGGATAACGTGGAAGAGTGGCTCTTCAGGGCCGCGTAGCTCACCTTTCAGAGATCTGGCCTTTAGGCCCTGAGGGAAAACGGGGGCTGAAGCCCTCTCTTCTAGCTCGTCGCTTACGCGGCGCTAAAGCGCCGCTCTTCCACGGTTGCGCCGGCGGTTCTTCCCTCCTGAGGCTCTCGTCGGATACACTGACCATCCCCTATGACTACGACAACTTTCCGTTCCTGCACCTTGCTGACCGTCGCGTGCGCGCTCGCCGGGCTCATCACCGCTCAGGCTCAGACTCCACAGCAGCCCAAGCCGCCCCAGAACTCATCGCAGAGTGCGGCTCAGACTTCATCGCAGAACAGCTGGGCGGCGGCGCCGCAGATGTCCCCGGCGCAGCAGGAAAATTTTCCTCCGCAACTGCTCAGCGATCTGGAGGCGATCAAGGCGGCGGCGCTCACCGATGATTACGCCTACCGTCAACTGGCACACCTGACCGAGAACATCGGGCCGCGGCCCAGCGGATCGGCGCAGGCCCAGGCCGCTGTGGACTACGTCGCCGGAGAACTGCGCAAGCTCGGGCTGGAGGTGCAACTGGAAGAAGTGAGAGTGCCGCACTGGGTGCGCGGCGCGGAGACGGCGGAACTGGTCGAATACCCCGGGCGGGTCGTGGGAACGATGCAGAAGATCGTGCTGACGGCGCTGGGCGGAAGTACCTCAACGCCAGCCGACGGAATCGTGGCCGACGTGGTTGTGGTCAACAATTTCGACGAACTCAAGGCGCTGGGCCGCGACAAAGTTGCGGGCAAGATTGTGTTGTTCAATGAGCTGTTCGACAAGCAGAAAGCCGCGGCCGGCCTCGCCTTCATGGCTTACGGAGAAGCGGTGCGGTACCGCGGCGCGGGGCCTAAATCGGCTGCGGAGCTGGGCGCGGTTGCGGCTTTGGTCCGCTCGGTCGCGAGCGCTGACTTCCGTCTGCCGCACACCGGTTGGAGCGCGGCAGCGGGAATTCCGGCGGGCGCGGTCACGACCGAAGATGCCGACCTGATGGCGCATCTCGCGGCGCAGGGAAAGGTGCGCATGCGGCTTACTCTGACACCCCAAAAACTGCCGGACACGACCTGCTACAACGTGATCGCCGACCTGAAAGGCAGCGAACATCCGGAGCAGGTGGTCGTCGTCTCCGGGCACCTCGACTCGTGGGACCTGGGCACGGGAGCGATTGATGATGGCGCTGGAGTGGTGGTAGCGATGGAGGCGGCGGAGATCGCGCAGCGCCTGCATCTGCGTCCGCGCCGCACCCTGCGCGTGATTGCCTGGATGGACGAGGAAACCGGGGGCGCGGGCAGCCAGACCTACACGAAAGATCATGCGTCAGAATTTGCGAACCACGTAGCCGCGATCGAGAGCGACGCGGGGGCGGCGCATCCGCTGGGGTTCGACGTGAAGATCAGTCCCCGTGCGACGGAGTTGTTGCGGCCGGTGATGCAGGTGCTTGACAGCTTTGGCGCCACGGTGCTCGAGCCGAGCATCTATCCGCCGGGAGCGGACATCGCAGCCATGTCAGAAGCGGGCGTGCCCGCGCTGGGCCTCATGCAGGATGGCCGCACGTACTTCCACTATCACCACAGCGCAGCCGACACGCTGGACAAGGTGGTTCCCGCCGAGTTGCGGGAAAACGCGGCGGCCATGGCGGTCATGGGGTACGCGTTGGCCGGGATGAAGGACCCCCTGCCGCGGTAGGAAGGAAGCATCTACCGCAAAGGTCGCGAAGGATTCGCGAAGGTCGCCAAGCGGGGCCGGAACGTTCACCGCCGCCGGAGGTCAGTTGTGCGGTTTGAGAGATTCGTATCAGGGCATGCCGCAGCCGCGCGGCTACAAGCCCGGCTTCAGCCGCTGGGGCCGCCGGGCGAGGCAAGAGGCTAAAGACCTTGGGCGTCCCAGCAGGCATGGGCGGCATCACTTAAGCAATGCCCTGATACGAACCGTTATTCCCACCACTTTTTCTTGACGGGCACCCCCGGCTCCGATACTATAGCCAGAACAAGTCTGCCTTTCGGGGCGGACCTGAATTTCATGCAGAGTGGCTGAGGGACGAGCCCTGAGACGCCACGGCAACCGCACCGGGATCATATATCCCGGCTGGCCGGTGCCAACTCTCTCCTGGAAACGGGGAACATGAGATTCGGCTGCGAGCTGTATCTGCATCCGAAAACCTCTTTTTCCTTATTCCTGGAAAAAGAGGCCTTTGTTTTTAGGGCCGCTTTTTCCGGCTCGTCGAGAGCTACTCCTGCTTTGAAAATCGGTAGCGGTGGTTGCAGGGATGCGATCCAGGCGCGCGATTATTGCGTCGCAAAGAACGCGACGCTTCGCGCGGATCGCTCAGGTCCTTCGGCGGGCGAAGAGCGCCCGCCTCAGGATGACAAGCCAGGCGCACTGCTGCCGGAAAAAGAAAGCGAGTAGCGCTATGGCTCACTACGAACTGCGGTGCCGGGAATGCGGACGGACCTGGGGCAACCAGCCCCATTCCATCTGCGACGACTGTTTCTCTCCTCTGGAAGTGACTTACGACTACGACGCGCTGCGCGCGTCGGTGCTGCACGGTTCGAACGGGCATGGTTCGAACGGGCATGCTTCGTTCAGTCGCGAGGCGATTTCCCAGCGGCCGCCGAACATGTGGCGCTACGCCGAACTGTTGCCCCTCCCTCAGGGCTTTGAACCGCGGCTGCCGGTCGGATTCACGCCGTTGATTCAGGCTCCGCGTCTGGCGGAACGACTGGGCGCACACCCGCGGAATCTCTACATCAAGAACGACGCGGTCTGCCTGCCCACGCTGAGCTTCAAGGACCGCGTGGTCGCGGTGGCGCTGGCGCAGGCGCGCGCGTTCGGGTTCGACACGGTTTCGTGCTCTTCCACCGGCAACCTGGCCAACGCCGTGGCGGCGCAGGCGGCCCGCGAAGGGCTGAAGGCGTGGATCTTCATTCCCTCTGATCTCGAGCCGGCGAAGATTCTGGGCACCAACGTGTACGGCGCCAAGGTGGTGCGGATTGCCGGGAACTACGATCAGGTCAACCGGCTGTGCTCGCAGATCGCCGACGAGCATCGCTGGGGCTTCGTCAATGTGAACCTGCGGCCGTACTACGCGGAAGGATCGAAGACCGTGGGGTTTGAAATCGCCGAGCAACTGGGCTGGCGCCTGCCCGATAACGTGGTCTGCCCGATGGCGGGCGGATCGCTGATCACCAAGATCAAGAAGGCGTTCGATGAACTCATCAAGCTGGGGCTGGTGGAAGCGAAAGAAGTAAAGTTCTTCGGAGCGCAGGCGACCGGATGCTCGCCGATTTCGACTGCGATCAAGACGGGCAGCGCCGAGATCGAGCCGCAGAAGCCGGCCACGATCGCGCGCTCGCTGGCGATCGGCAATCCGGCGGACGGGCACTATGCCATCAAAGCGATCAAGTCGAGCGGCGGATGGAGCGAGGACGTGAGCGATCCGGAGGTGGTCGACTCGATTCGCCTGCTGGCCGAAACCGAAGGCATTTTCACCGAGACCGCCGGCGGCGTGACCGTGGGCACGGCGGCTAAGCTGTACCGGCAGGACCGCATTCTGCCGGAAGAAACCACCGTGTTGTGCATTACCGGCAACGGGCTGAAGACCACCGACGCGCTGGCGGGCGTTTTTAAGACGGAGCGGCCGATCGCGCCCAAGCTGGCTGAGTTCGAAAACTATCTGCAGCGGACGCTGGACGTGGCGGAAGTGCCAGAGATCGTGGCGGCGGCTGAAGCTGCGCGCATAGGAGCCTAGACATGCCGATCAAGGTACAGATTCCAAGCGCCCTCCGGCGCCATACGGCCGGCGTAGGTTCGATCACCTGCACGGCGTCGAACCTGGACGATTTGTTCTCCGTTCTCGACGAAAAATTCCCCGATCTGAAACCGCATTTGCGCGACGACAAAGGCCAGATTCGCCGCTTTCTGAATATTTATGTGAACGAGGAAGATATACGCTTCCTGGGCGGGCCGGAGTATGCGTTCCAGGAGGGCGATGAGGTTCTGCTCGTGCCCTCGATCGCCGGCGGATAGAGCGAACATTGTTGATTGATGATTTGTTGATTGTTGATTGAAGAGCTTGTCCGGAAGGGTTTTCATTCAACAATCGAGAAATCAACAATCAACAATTGGGTTCGACGCTGCGACCGCCGGGCGCTGTTAGAATTGTCTGTGATCCTCACCGGAGCGGTTTCATGAGGGACATTGGGCGGCTGTTTCAGGCTTTCGTGGCCCCCGCCATCTTCTTTTCCGCCACGGCGCTGCTGATTCTCTCGATCAATGTTCGCCTGATGGGCATCGTCAGCCGGCTGCGCCAGTTCGTGCACTCGCAGTACGATGCGGCGAAGGGCGGACGTTCGCAGGAAGCGGAGGCCTACACTTCGCAGATCGAATCCATTCACCAACGCGCCGAGTTGGTTCGCCGCGCCTTTCTGTTTGCCCTGCTGGCGCTGGTGGGGATACTGATTTCGTGCCTGCTGTTGGGCCTGGGCATTTACTGGGAAACCGCCGCGGTTGCCGCGGCGATTGTCTTTGTGATTTCCATGCTGGCACTGCTGGTGGGATCTTTGTATTACATCCGCGAGGTGACCGTCGCGCTGAGCTCAGTGCGCGACGAAGCGCGGGATATGCAATTCATGGATCTGGGCGCGCCGCCGGAAATCCGCACCCACCCGGAGCTGTGAGGGTGGTTGCGCAGGGACTTGTGCCCCCGCCCTCCGGGACGTTCGCGGACCCAACCCCGTGGATCTGTATATCTCAGGAAAAACGGACGGGGCACCCGTGGTTAACGATGAAATGCAGTGTAATAGATCAGGAGCGCGATAAAAGAAATTGCGCTGAGCAGAACAATCGCGAAAATAATTGCCGCAGGCCAGAAAACCCAGGACCATGATTGCCTTTTTCTGATCTGTTGTATGGCGTTGTGCAATGAGAAAGCCGTAGCGATTGCTCCAACCGGAGTAAGAAAGAAGGCGGGCATAAAAGCGTCGCCCTCACCCGGTCCCCTGCATCCATGCTGGAGACAGTAAATCGAAGGCAACAGAATCGACAGGATGTAAACGGTGGCAATGAAATACGCAATTGCGAGGCCTAGTTTGCGTAACATGGAGCTATCCTCAAATCTTGTTCTCGTTGGCGTACCGGTAGCCACATTAGCACAGGGGCCTTAGCGCTTCTGCGAAGCCGCGATACTACTGCGGTGCGCGAGCAGCGGGGCGGGAGCCTTCACGGCGTCTCTCCGCTCACCTGACCGGTCGAGAGATGTAATTCCTTCGAACGATCAATCACCCACTGGGGAAAGACCGGGCCAGCTTGCGGAATCTTGCCCTGCGTAATGGCCCAGTGGTCGATCCATCCTGTGCCTTCTTCGCCGACGTAGGTGTCGGGCAGGCTGTAAGCCGCATCGCTCAGGGCGTCTCCGAGCGTGATGAAACGGTAGCCTCGTTTGCGCAGCACGTCGAGCAATTCGCCGATGTGGTCGGCCTCCAGGTTGCTGGCATGCAGGAGCAGAATCTGCTTCGGTTCATAACCCACAATCTTCGCCGAAAGTTGCTCCTCATATGCGAATACCGCGTCGTGATAGGCGAGATAGTCTTTCACGACCTGCTGCTGC
Source organism: Candidatus Sulfotelmatobacter sp. (assembly GCA_052326105.1). Lineage (GTDB taxonomy): Bacteria > Acidobacteriota > Terriglobia > Terriglobales > Acidobacteriaceae > Sulfotelmatobacter. The sequence goes on from JBKQRC010000028.1 coordinate 11,477, forward strand.
AATGCCGTGTCGTTGCGCTTCTTGGCATCTTCGTAGACCCCGGCGAACATCCAGTCCCAGCCGTCGAGTGTGATGGGCGCGATGCGGTAGCCGCGCTGGGCGAGGAATTCCTCGGCTTCGCGGCGGGTGGCGAGATCGCGTCCGGTGTCGAGATAGGGATGGCGGAAGTAGCGCAACTTCATTTTGCGCTGTGCCAGCAGCATGCGGGTCACGCTCTCGCCCTGGATGACGTCGTCCTCCCAGGCCTTCAGGCCCACCTGATTCAGCGAGGCGTGGCTGAAGGTGTGATTGCCCAGTTCAAAACCATAGTCGAGCCACATCTGGAGAGCCTTGATGCGCTCATCCACTTCTCCCGCCTTGTAGAGCTTCTTTTCGTTGACGAAGCCGACGACGGGGATTTTCTGATCGCGCAGCGTGCCCAGCAGTTTGGTGGTCATGGCTGTGATGTCGGCGGCGGGCAGGCGGTCGGCCATACCGGCAGGCAGGTCGTCAATGGTGATGGCGACCTGGCGGTCAGGTTTCGGCGCGGTTTGGGAATCAGCCGGCAGGCATGCCACACAGAGGCCAAGAATAATTGCAAGGAATGAGACGAGCGGTTTCAAGGAAGTCCTCCTCGACCACGGCAGTTCAGTAGAACATGTATTAGAACACGGAGAACGTGCAGAGACGAACGACAGCGCGGAATCGCAGTTGGGGCGAGCGCATGCACGACATCTTTCAAAAAAACTTTGTTTTCTCGTACTCCCCGGTAGTAGGCAATGTCAGGATCTCGGCTGGATCCTCCTTTGCGCACTTCGCGGCGTTTCTTCGCGAGCTTCGCGGTAAAAAAAGATCTTGGACCGCAGAGCACGCCAAGGATTCGCAAAGGACGCGAAGAAGTCATGCGGAAAACTCAAGCTGTGCCGCACCTTTAATTTTTTCGAAATCGCGCAAACCTACGCCAAAAACGATACAATGCTTGCAATTCCGGCGCAGCCGAAGCGCCGATTACATAGCAGCGAGCCAAGGAGATCATAAATGCTTGAAACCAAGATGAAGGTGGCCTTCTACGGACATGTTCGCCAGTATCACAACATCAAGGCAGAGATCGATGCCAACATTCACGCAGTGTTGGAGAGCGGCCAGTACGTCATGGGCCCCATGCTGCAGCGGTTCGAGAAGGAGCTGGCGGAGTTTCACAAGACGAAATACGCGATTGGCGTAGGCAACGGAACCGACGCGCTCTGGCTCACCTTCATGGCGCTCGGCATCGGCCCTGGTGACGAGTGCATCACCACAACCAACACATTTTTCGCCACTGCGGAGGCGATCTGGATCGCCGGCGCGACCGTAGTGTTCGTGGATTCCGATGCCCGCACCAACTGCATTGATCCGGCGAAGATCGAGGCCGCGATCACGCCCCGCACCAAGGCCATTGTGCCGGTTCACCTGTATGGCCAGTGCGCCGACATGAAAGCCATCTGCAAGATTGCCGACCAGCACAAATTGCTGGTGATCGAAGACAACGCGCAGGCCATCGCCGCGCGCGGCGACGGTTTCCGCATCGGCGAACTCAGCGACGCGGCGACTGTCAGCTTCATCATCCAGAAGAATCTGGGAACTTTCGGCGACGGCGGAGCGGTGGTCACGAATAATTCGGAAGTGGATCGCCTGGTGCGCAAGATGCGCAATCATGGATCGGACAAGCGCTCGTGCCACAGCTACGGATTCAACAGCCGGCTCGACGACCTGCACGCCGGCGTGCTCAGCGCGAAGCTGAAGCACATTGACGAATGGAGCGACCAGCGGCGGAAGTGGGCGGCGCGCTACAGCAAGGGCCTGGCCGCGGCGCGCAACATCATGCTGCCTTACGAAATGCCCGGCTACCGTCACGTCTACCATCTTTATGTGATCGAGACCAAACAGGCAAAGCTCCGCGACGCGCTGCTGAAGTTCCTGAACGATGAGGGAATCGACGCCAAGTGCCACTATCCCATCGCGATTCATCAGCAAGAGGGATATCCGTGGGGCAAGGGCGCGAGGATCGCGGGGCCGATCCCGAACTCGGAGCGCAACGCGGCCTGCTGCGTGTCGCTGCCCATGTTCCCTGAACTGACCGGGGAAGAAGTGGATTACACGGTGGACAAAGTCCTCGAATGGGACCGGAGCGCGAAATGAGCGGGAAATATCGCGTGGTTGTCGTGGGTATGGGAAAGCGCGGGTTGCATCATGCCCGCGCTTTTCAAGCCAATGGACGCTTCGAAGTGGTAGGCGTCTGCGACGTTGATGCGGCGCGCATGGAGGCGGCAGCTCAGCAATTCGGCGCGGCCAAAGACTCGGACGCGAAGCGCCTGGCGCTGGCCGTTAAGCCGGACGTTTTCTGCTTCTGCACGCTGCCCAATCTGCGCAGCGAGATGGTTCGCATTGGTGTCGAGAGTGGTGCGCGGTTGATTGCGTTTGAGAAGCCGGTGGCGCTGACCAGCCGCGAAGGCATGCAGGTGGGAAAGTTGCTGGCCGACAGCGGAGTGAAAGCCGTGGTCAGCCACCAGCATCGCTATGGCGACCATTACCACAAGGTGAAGGAAATTGTCGCCAGCGGCGCGCTGGGACGCGTGCATACCGTCTACGGGACCGCATCGGGCTGGATGATGCACATGCTGTCTCACCTGATTGACTACATGCGCTGGTACAACGGCGAGGCAGAGGCGCGATGGGTCATGGGGCAGGCGGCGGGCGAAGGCAAGATGAAGGATCTGCATTCTTCGCCGGATTATCTCGCCGGCTTTATTCAATTCGCCAACGGCGTGCGCGGGGTGGTCGAGTGCGGAGCGGGCGCTCCCGACGTCCCCGAAGTGGATTACTGGTGGCGCAAGTGCCGCATCGGGGCGCAGGGAACGGACGGGTTCGCGGAAGTCCTGACCGGCAACGGCTGGCGCGCAGTCACAAAAGCCGGCGCCAGTTCCGGGCCGGGTTGCATGAACTACGATCTCGACATGCCACCCTACATTCAGGACATGGCGAACTGGCTGGACGACGAAAGCAAGGTGCATCCCTGCAACTTCGAGAGCGCGTATGCGGGATTTGAAATCATGATGGCGCTCTGCCGCTCGGCCGTGGACGGCGGCCAGCTTGCCCTGCCGCTCACCGAGCCTGCAGATGAGATTGGAATGCTGCGAGCGTATCTGGCCGGCCGCAAAGTGATCCCTTCGACTGCGGCGAATGCGAAGGAGTACGGAGTGGCGGAGCAGTTGGCTGGCGTGAAGGCGTAGCGGGGGCGATCTGTTGGAAATCAGCTTGGGCAGGGCATGGCGCTAGTTCCTGTGCATGCCCTGAGTTGCATTAGCCATCCCTATCTTAGGCGGGGTACCGCGGGCATTCCCGATCTCGCCTGATCCGCCCAACCCGCGGTGTCAGAGTAAAATGTGAAGAAGACCACCCTTTTTCTTCTCTCACTCGCGCAGTTTTCATAGACCCAAAGGCCCGGAAAAGTCTTCAGCATATAATCCAACGCGCGTGAGAGAGTTACGTCGTGTAGAGCCCCGGAGATGCTTGGCGAATCGGTCGCATACAGGTCGACAATTCCCCAGAGACCGTCAGGTGGCCCGATATTCTGGGCCTTCATGAAAGCTCTCACCTCTGGCGCGGCCAGAATAAACCGCAGGATTGCCCTTGGGTCTTTCAACCAGTGCGGGTCTACGGTCTCGTTCTCGACGTTGAATGAGATGTGGCCGATCTTCAGATCTAGAAGGTCGCGAGCAACGTCAATTTCCACCATTCGAATTGTTCCGTCCCGCTCCTGCGTTACTTGCATGCTCGGATCATCCGCGAACATCTCGCTCAACAGTTCGACAGGCGAACCCGCGTTGCTCCGAGGAGCGCTGAGCTTAGGAAAATCTGGGAATCGGAGCATGTTGTCACAACGGCCCCAGTATTCCAGAGAACCCGAAACTTTAGCTCTGCTCAGGACGCTCATTATCAATGGCGTTGCTAGGTGGGGGTCAACACCCCCTCGCTCTTGCCCCCAGCAAGCGCCCATCAGGATGAACGTCAGAGATGCTGCAAACAAACGCTGAGCCATGATATTGAGCTGGGGTCCATTCCAGCATGGAGCCGTGTCCATCTTCCTTGTCACAATTGGAGATCGCACACGCGTCCCGACCTTGCACACAAATCTTTGCAAGGGTCCCGGGGGCGCACAACCTCTCGTTGGGTTGTTGACGCAAAATTCCGTGGGTGTTGAAAAACTACGTCAACGGAACCTCTTTTTGGCTGCGAGTATCACCGCTGCCGAGTTTTGCTTCGCTCACCTCAGCTAGGTGGTCGCTGCCAGAGTTGGTGTTGTCGGCTGACTGAGGAAGCGCACTAGTCGCTTGATGTTCTGAGCTACCGCTGCCAGGAAGAACTGCTCGCGCACGAACCGGAGTCTCCGCAGACGCAAGCGTCGCAATCCGATCTGATTCTTCAGTTCCGCGAACAGGGCTTCCACCTTCTTTCTTTGCCGCTGTGCTTTGGCGAACTCTGGCGTGTTGACCAACTCCCGCGCACGTTGTCGGGCGGGTTCGTTCTGGTGGATGATAAGGCCCCGGAAGGCAGCACTGGTGCATTGTGGTCGGAGCGAGCACGGGCCGCACTTTTTGCGTGTCCCAATGTAGTTGAAAGCGCGATTCCGGTAAACACGCCCGCCGTAGTTCAGCGGCTGGCCGGCAGGACAGATATAGCGATTGTGTTCCGGTTCGTAAATGAAACGCTCACGGCCGAAGAATGGACTCCTCTTTCTGTGGATACTGTCGCGGGTCCGCATATAGGGCGTGATGCCGCGATCCGCCAACCACCGCAGAAACTCCCCGTTGCCATAGGTCGTGTCGGCCGCCACCGAATCGGGGGCTCGCCCCTGCCATCGGGCGAAGCGAGCGATCATGTCTTGCGCGGCCACCGTCTCCTGACTCATCCGGGCTGCCGTCGCTTGTACTCCCACGATTACGCAACTGTGGTTGTCCACCAGATAGTTGTCGTAGTAGCCCAGCCGGGCTGGCGTGCCGCCCTTGGTCGCATAGGTGGAATCTGGATCTGTGGTCGACACTTGTTCTTGCTGATGCACCGGTTCCTCCACCGGGTTCTGCTGTTCCAGTTCCTCCACATACTGGCGCACCGTATGGTTGACTCGGGCTGCTTCCGCCAACTGCTCGCGCGGAATGCGGCTGTCCTTGGCCGCGTTGGCTTCGACAAAACTGCCGTCGACCGACAACTCTTTCCCTCGCACCAGCCCCACTTCCACGCACTGTTTCACGATCTGTTCGAACAACTGCTCGAACAGCTTCGATTCCTGAAACCGTCCGTGACGGTTCTTGGAAAACGTCGAGTGATGCGGAATCTCCTGATCGAAGCCCAGGCCGGTAAACCAGCGCCACGCCAGATGCATGCGCAACTCCTCGACCAACTTGCGCTCGCTGCTGATGCCGTACAAGTAGCCGATCAACAGAATGCGCAGCAGCAGCTCGGGATCAATGGACGGGCGGCCCATATCGCTGTAACTCTCTCTCAGCTTTTCCCGCACGAAGGCAAAGCTGATGTGCTTATCGATGAGCCGCAGCAGGTGAGTCTCTGGAATCTGATCTTCCAGGCGGAAGTAATAAAACAAGGCTTCGGAACGATCGTGTTGCCCCATCATGATCAGCGCGCCTCCGAGAATGGTGATCCAGCAGAACATGGCAAGGATTTCTTCCTTGTACCACGCTTCCGCCACCTCTCCGCGTGCTAATCGCAGTGACTTTTTCAACACCCACTTCCGGCTGCACTCATTTCCCGGACCGGCCCGATTCTCAGCCTACCCCGCTAGTGGTGGATCGCCTGGAGTTCGGTCCAGTTGCCGACGAAAACTCCATTGGGGTTGAAGTTGCTATCGGTTTGGACTGTGCTGGTGGCATTGCTCTCGGCGGGCCCGTTCGTCCAGGCGTGATTGGAGCGGCCGCTCAGGGTTTGGGTTTGGCCGGTCGAAGGATTGACGTAATACTGCTGGTCGAGCACGTAATCCTGAACATCCCGGGTGTGGGCGGTTGACTGGTTCATCTGCGCGATGAAACCGTGCGCCTGAGCGGTTTGAGCGTTCATCTGCGCCGTGGCATTCTGGCGGTTGATTTCGCCCTGCCGGTTCATGTTGGCGATGAACTGCTGGTTCTGCTGCGACAGGGTGTTCATGAAGGCCTGCGTGTTCTGCTGGTTGATCAAGGCCTGCTGCTGGCTCGCCTGGATGATGGTGTGAGTCATCTGCCAGCCTGCGGCAACGTTGCGCCGGACCACGTCCCACTCATGGTCGTTCCAGGCTTTCGCATGCTCGGGGTTGCGTGTGAGCGAGTGGAAAATGGCGAACAACGCGGCGTCGTACTGGTCCAGCTTTCCCTTCGGAGCGCGCCACCCGACCAGACCAGTATTCGTGGCCAGATAGTGCTCATAATGGGGCGGCGTCGGGTAGATGAAAACGCTGCGCGTCCGGTCGCTGTAGTCCATGTTGACCGAGATCCATTCTTCTTCCGCGTGGCCCTGCCAATCGTAGTGAATACGAATGCGGGTGGCGTCGCCGCTGTCATACCAGGGAGGGACATTCCCCACCGGGTGGGTCCGGTTCGTCTCATTTCTCTTTTTGAGGTTGGCGTAAAATTCCTGCTCATTGAGAGCGGGGCCGCTTCCATCCACCACCGCCGCCGGACGCATGCGAGCCGCGAACAGGTTGGCGTAGTCAACGGCCGACATCGGCGGCAGATACTTGCAGACCCGGCCTTCGGGAAGCGAGCGCCTGTTGTCCGCCCAATACCAGGATTGGCTGGGCGTAAGCTGCACTCCATATTGCATGTCTGGGCTGGAGGCGCGGTAAACCACGGACTCGAAATCGATCCCACCGCAGGCCGGCCCGTGCAGAATGGTGCCCTCAAAAACCCAGTCCTTGGGAATCGTGAGGGTGAACGCCACCATGTTCAGGAACGGATCGAAGATCTCGACTTGTCTGGTGGCGCCGAAGTTTGCGGCCGCGGGCTTGGTCGAGTCGCTGCCGGCAGCAGCCGCCGCCGAAAACTGGGCAGCAACTACCGCGGCAACAACCACCACGGCTGCAACAACCGCGACTATCACAAACGGAAGGACCCATTTCGGTTTCATAGTCCATCTCCTCAGTGCCAACCTGATTTCCCCAGGACCTCGCGCGGAAGTCAGCCGAGCGGGCGGTCGCTTGCGCAGCGTCATCCGTTCTGCCGGCAATCCCCAGAAAAGTGAGGAAATATTACGGAAAACAGGGCAGGGGCGCAAGAGCGAAAAACAGGAGGGCGATGTCCGCGTTTCTATTTCAGCAGTTCGCCTGTGGACTCAAAACGGACTCCGGCGACGGCCGTGCCGGAAGCCAGAACTTCGCGGATGCTGGCACGGTTCGGTCCGGCCTGGGCGATGGCCGCGGACAAACAGCGCAGGGCTTGCTCGAGTGGAGTGCCTTCCGGCAGGCGGAAGATCCAGGGAATATTGGTTGAGGTCAGCGCGCGGTCGGAGGAGATGGCCACGACCGGCACGAACGACTTCACCCCAATCTGCTCGGCCAGATGACTGGAAGGACGGTCGAGCGCGATCAGGGCGAGGACATGGTCATCGTAGACTGCTTTGACGAGTTCGTCGGAGGCTTTGCCCCAGGAAGATTCGGAAGAAATTGGGATCAGGGAAAATCCCCACTTCTCGCGCACAGAACGCGCAAGAAACGGGTCACCCGGCTGTCGAGCTTCGCTCGACTGGACAGCCGAGAGCCTGCCCTGAGCTTGTCGAAGGGGCGGCTGGCCCCACATGAGTGATTTCACCACTTCATCGGCGTGCGGGCCGAAGACTGCAATCTTCAATTCACCTGATTTCTGGTCGGGCAGCGCCGGGCCGGCGTACTCGACGCCGTTCTCGCCGACGCGGGCATAGGCCCTTTCCATGGTGATGCGGCGGTAAGAAATGGTTCCGTCGTGCACGCGGGCAAGAAACATCGGCGCAATGTTCTTGCAGTTGGGATCGAAAACCATGTCGCCGGTCACGCCTTTGTAATTCTCGATTCCGGTCAGCGCGTCGCGAATGCGTCCTTTGTTCAGTCCGGCGCGGCAGATGGCGTTGAGCAGAATCTGCATCGCATCGTAGGCGAGCGCGGCAAAGTGATCGGGCTTCTCGTGAAAGCGCGCTTCGTAGCGGGCGACGAAATCGAGCCAGCGCGAATCGGTGCGGGTGGGATCGTAGGGGTAGACAGCCTCGAAGCCTTCAGCCGCGGGCCCGGCCAGCTGGATGAGTTCATCGCCGATGGTGCGATGGCTGCCGAATACGCGCTGCTTCATGCCCAGTTCCTGCATCTGCTTGAGGATGTTTGCCGTCGGGCCAATGTCGGCCCACAACACGATGGCATCCACACGCGAGTCTTCGATGACCGCGAGTTGGTGGCGAAAGTCGGTGTCCCCGGGCATGAATTTCTGCTCGATCACGACGACGTGGCCGAGGCGACGGGAAGCATCGCGGAATTTCAAAACTCCAAAGCGGCCGTAGCGGTCGTTCACGCGAAGGATCGCGACCCGCTTGAAACCCAGTTCGGTGTAGATGTGGCGCGCCAGCGTGTAGCCCTGCACGCGGTCGTCCTGAATATCGGTGAAGTACCAGGGGACGATGGTCTCGGGAATGGTGGGATCGGTGGAGGCGCTGTTGACAATCGGCGTCTCGGCTTTCAGCGAGAGGCGCAGGGCGATGTGCGTGGATTCCGAACTGATGGAGCCGAACATGGCCCAGACTTTGTCGTCATAAATCATCCGGACCGCATCGTTCGAGGCCGCGCCCCAGATGGCGGAACCCTTGGCAACTCCCGGAGCGGCGGGGCTGCGGTTCTGCCAGTTGTTGTAATCGTTGTGAGAGACGAGTCGAAAAGGCTTGCCGCCGTAACCGCCGGCAGCATTGGCCTCATCGATCGCCATTCGCGCGCCGTTCAACATGCGATTGCCGAGTACCTGGTCGGGGTGGTCGTAGAGCGGCGCCAGAAATCCGATACGAATCTCGCTGAGATCCTTGAGGTCAGGATCGGGAACGTCGCGGGCGGCGCCGTTGTATTCAACGAGATTCTGATAAAACTCGTAATAGGGAGTGGTGTACTTCGAAAACGGACGCAAGTCGTCGGGCGCTCCCGTATAAGGCTTGAGCGAACGGGGCGGAGGCGGGCCGGGCGGGTTCTTGCCGCAGGAGCAGGGAGCAGGCTCCTGGGCCCAGACCGCGCCCGCCAGCACAAGCGCCATCACCAGAGCATTCACGAGACGCATGGCGCCACTCCTAGTGTGTTCCTTTTCCGTTCTTATTCTCGGGCGATTCCCGCCGGAACATGGCAATCGCTTCTATCTCGATCAGCAGGTCCGGGCGGCAGAGAATCGCCTGGATTCCGGTGGAAGCGGGCAGCGGGTCCAGCTTCTGTTCGCGATAGAAGGCGGTGCGTTCCTCGTTGAAGGCCTGATAGTCGCGTTCGATGTCGCGCAGGTAGCAGGTGGTCCGAACGATGTCATGCCAGGTTGCTCCCTCCGAGGCCAGCAACTTGGTGATGTTGTCGTAAGTGCGCCGAAGCTGTGCCCGCAGGTCGCCTACGTGGACAGTCCTGCCCTGATCGTCGATGCTGGCGGTGCCGGAAATCAGCAGAATCGTCAGCCCGTTCAAGTCAATGCGCATGCCCCGGGAAAAAGCGCTGCCGTAGTCGTACGCTTCATTCAGCGCCGTGTGATTGGTGATCGCCCGCTTTACTACGGGGGCTGTGGCTACTTCCGCGAGTAGTTCTTGAACATTCATAAGAATCGCTCCCTGTTCGTTTTATTTCTTGCTTGCTGCCTGCTTCGTATTAAGAACTCGTGCCGTCTGCACAGCATTTTTCTGACGAATGCCGTGACTCAATCCCTTGGCGGTGGCGACCCAGAGGTCGTCTCCTTGAAAATCCACGCCGAGAATGTAGTTATGCGCCGGGGCGGTCTGTACCGCGACGTTCTTCACCTTGCCGGCGGCATCGCGCACCAGCATTTCCGGTTTGTGGGTGCCGAGCGCAGGACGGTAAACCGCCCAGTTCTCGCCATCGTAATAGGCCAAACCCTTATCGGTCGAGAACCAGGCGCGATTGGCGTCCACACCTTTGACCTGGTTGAGAAAGTCGCTGGGCAGTCCGCTGTCTTTCTGCAGGAAGTTGTGCCAGTAGCGGCCATCGTAACGGCTCGCGCCGAAATACGTGGCGACCCAGAGGATTTTGTCCACATAGCTGACCGAAGTGGTGACCTCGTGAATCAGTCCTTGATCTTTCATGAGCACGAGTTCGGTCTCGCCGTCGGGATCGTTGTAATCCTTCCAGCGCTCGGTCTTGACGTCGTATTCGAGGACTCCGCCGCCCCAGACCGCGTAATACACTTTGTCCGCCGCGGGACTGACGGAATAAGTCCAGATCTCGAACATGGGCGTGTTGCGTTCGTTGAAGAGATCCCACTGTCCAGTGCGAGTGTTCAGGCGGCTGGCGCCGGCAGCGGTCGCGGTCCAGACAAAGTCGCCTTGCACGCCGACTCCGTAGACCACGTCGTTGCTCAGGCCGGAGTTCAGTTGTGTGAAGGTATCGATGCGTCCGGCCGAGACGCGGCTCAGTCCGCCCATCGTGCCCGCCCAGATGTCACCGGTGTTCTTGTCGCGCGCCAGGGAGAGCACAGCCTGGTGCGCCAGGCCGTCAGCGGGGCGAAATATCTTCCACGCACCGCTTTCGTACAGGCCGAGCCCGTTCTCCGTGCCGGCCCAGATGCGGTTCCCATCCACGAGCACGCAGAAGACGTGATTGTCGGGCAAGCCGTTGGCGGTGGTGAAGTTCTCCCAGCGGAACCGCGGCATGTCCTGGGCGGAGGCGAGCGAGGCGAGCAGCAGGACAAGCGTGGCCAGCGAAAGAGCGCGAGCGCCTAAATGCGCCGTCGAGCTGCGCTCGACCGGACGGCCGAGGGCGGCCGTCCCCACATGGCTGTTTCTACTAACCGAGCGTCGGATTCGCCGTTTCATAACGTTTTCAGATACTCAACGAGATCGTTCAATTCGTCTTTGGTCAGATCGTTGGTCACCCCGTGCGTGTCCTTGGGGTTGAACACGGTCCAGATTTCTTCGAGCGAGCGCGCCGAGCCGTCGTGCAGGTAGGGCGCGGAATAGGCCACGTTGGGAAGCTGAGGCACATCGATCACCGGCGAGCGATCGGTGAGCTTGCCGGTACCAACATCGATTTGCCTCTGGCTGGTGAACTTAGGGCCACTGTGGCAATAGCCGCATTGACTCGCTTCCGGAACCGGCGCGCCGTTCTTGGCTATCGTTCGCTCGAAAATCGCTTTGCCGCGTTCCTGCGCCGGTGTGAGTTCGCCATGGGCTAGCCGGTAACGATTGGGGCGATACGGAAGCGAGTACACGAAGGTGACCAGGTCCGTGAGTTCCTGCGGAGTGAAACTCTGCGAGCGGTAAAAGAATTTTTCCGTGCGCGGGCCGCATTCCGTCGGCATGTCGGGATTGCCGCCGTTCCACTTGAAAGGCTCGGTGCCGGCGAGATCTTCGAGCGAACGGTTGTCCACGATGTCTTCGCCGAAACCGTCGGGCTCGAGGTCCCACTGCAGGCCGTCGATGGTGGCGTCGAGATGGCAATTGGAGCAGCCGAAGCCTCCTTGAAAGGCGAAGCCAGCAGTGTAGAAGAACCGCTCGCCGCGACGGAGGGCGTCCGCCGTTTTCGGCCCGCCGAGGTCCAGCGTAGAAACCACCTGCGCCGAAGCCGTATCTATAACGGCGATGTTGTCATCCAGGCGGTTGGCCACGTAGAGCCGTTTGCCATCGGGCGAGAGCGCCACGCCGCGCGGATTGTGGCCGACCGGCACCCGGGCCACCACGTAATCGGCGGATGCCGAAAGATCATTGACGAAAGGATACCTTCGCGTCCGCGCCGTCTTCAACAGGCGGGCGACATCAATCACAGTGACGCTCTCCGCTCCCGCCGTGGTCAAAAAAATCTTCGACTTGTCGGGTGTGATCGCAACTCCCCAGGGCAAGGCGTAGTAGCGGTCGAGTTCGTCAAGCGGAATCTGGACCGGCTCGCCCACATCCTGGCCGAACAGAGTGAGTGAATCGCCGAATGCCCAGCCGTGCTCGACGTGGGCAAGGGGAATCAGATTCTTGGGCCGGAGTTGTGCCGCGACGCCCAGCTTGCCGTCGGCCGATAGCGCCACGTGAAACACGCCGGCTACGTTGTGCAGCGGCTTGCGCTCGACCACCGTCTGACGCGCCGTATCGATGACCGTGATTTCCGAATTCGGCGGAGTGCGGAATTTCCCGGGATTGGGATAGATGTGCGTGCAATAAACCTGCTTGCCATCAGGAGACAAGGCGAGGTAGCTGGCGCCGCGTCCGGCCAGCAGGCGCTTGATTTCCTGGCCAGACTTGAGGTCGATCACCGAAACGTCGCTGCTCAGCCGGTTGGCGACATAGAGCGTCGTCCCGCTGCGATCCACCACAACGCCGGCCGGCTCAAATCCCGTGAGCAGCGTCTGCACGACTTTCCGTGATGTGGAATCGATTACAGACACAGTGTCGGACCAGGCATTGGTGACGTAAAGCTGGTGGCCGTCGGGCGAGATCGTGATTCCGCGGGGAACGTGGCCGACGGAAATACTGCTCTCGACCTTGCCCGACTCGACATCTACTACTCGGACTTCGTCACTGCCCTCGCACACGACGTAGAGCACGCGGCCATCCGGAGAGAAAGCCATCTCAATCGGCGACAAGTAGCGTTCCCGCGTCATCGTGCCTGACGGCTTCGCCGCCGGCTGGGCCGCGATTGCAACCAGCGCCGCGGCGAGAATTCCAGCGATTCTGGCCGCCAGCCAAAGCCACGCGCGGAATGAGTACTGTCTCAGTTTGGTGGCTCGGAGGGACTGCGCTGTCGAGCTTTGCTCGACCGGACAGCCGGGGGCGGCTGTCCCCACATGGTTGCTTCCGCATACTGAAATATTTCCGCGGAATGTGCTGCCACCGGGCATCTACGGCTCCTCCACCGTGAGAATACGGTCCACGGCGAGATTCTCCAGAGTCTGTGCTTGCCCGCTGGGCCAGTGGATGGTCAGCTTGTCGACTTTCGTAGCTGTGCCCAAGCCGAAATGGATGCGGCCATCGTCCTCTGAAAGATAGCCCGATCCAGCGAAGCGCTCGGCGGTCTGCTTCCGTCCGCCCGCGAGCAATTCCAGGCGAGCGCCAATGCCGTCGCGATTGCTTTTCTTTTCCTTGCCCTGGCCTTTCAGCTTGATCGTGATCCAGTGATTGCTGTTTTGCGTGACGTTATGCAGGAGGGTGCCGGGGGCGCCGAGATTGACGACGAAGGCGTCGATTTTGCCGTCGTTATCGTAGTCGGCGAAGCAGGCGCCGCGCGAAACCGTTTTCACGTCGAGCACCGGGCCAGCCTCGCGCGACACATCCGCAAACTTGCCGTTGCCCAGGCCGCGAAACAGCGACCGCTCCTGCGGCACAAGATGAATCAATCCGCCGTGAAAAACGAGGATGTCGAGCCAGCCGTCGTTGTCGAAATCGTAGATTCCCGAGCCCCAACTCGTGTACTGCGCCGTCGCCTGCGAAATTCCGGAGCTCGGGCCGATATCCTCGAATCCGTTTGCTCCGGCGTTATGCATGAGCCGGTTGTACTTGGAGTCCGTGACCCAAAGATCAAGGCGGCCGTCGCCCTCAATGTCGGCAAACACCGGGCCCATCGCCGACGTGTTCTCGCCGTTCTGGCCGTAGGCCACGCCGAGGTCGCCGGCGACTTCCTCGAAAGTTCCGTCATGCTTGTTGTGGAAAAGAAAATTCTCGGTCTTGTCGTTGGCGACGTAGATATCGGGATAGCCGTCGCCATCAAAATCCGCCGCAGTGACGCCCATGGTGCGGCCCTTGTAGGCGCCGATCCCCGACTTGTCGGTAACGTCGGTGAAGGTTCCGTCGCAGTTGTTGTGGTAGAGGCGGTTGGTGTCGCCGGCGTAATCGAGCGGGCCGGGATAATTGTCAGCGGGATAGTAATTGCGATATTTCGGATCAAACTTCACGTAGCGGCCGACAAACAAATCCACGCAGCCGTCGCGATCGTAATCGAGCCAGGCGGAACTGATGGACCAGCCGTCAACCTTGATGCCAGCTTTCTCAGTCACGTCGGTGAAAGTCCCGTCGCCGTTGTTGTGGTAGAGAATCGCCTTGCCATAGCCGGTGACGAAGAGATCCACGAAGCCGTCATTGTCATAATCGGCCGCAATCGCCGCCGTACCGAAAATGTTGGCGGCGACGCCCGCCTGATCGGTAACATCGGTGAACGTGCCGTCTCCGTTGTTGCGGTAGAGATGGTTGTGCGGTGGAGTGGCCGGTGGCTGCTTCAGCGGATAGGGATGCATTCCGTCTTCGAGCGGCTTGCCGCTGACCACGTAGAGATCGGGCAGGCCGTCGTTGTTGTAATCGAACCAGACGCAGCCTGAGCCAGTGCTCTCGAGCAGCGAGCCAAGCTTCTCAGCACCGAAGCTGTGGGTGAACTGGATTCCGGATTTTTGAGTCGCGTCCTCGAAACGGATGGTGCTGGGCGCACTTGCCGCAGGCGTCTGCGCCAGAAGCGAGGAGGATAGTAGCAGCAGTCCTAGTGTTCTTAACTTCAAGCTATTGCCCTCCCGCAGCGTCGTTCTTATCTCCGCCGGTCATGTCGGCAGGGGTGGTGGATTTCAGCAGAATCATGGGGACGGCGTTCTCCGGCGCGGTTTCCGGTCCGGCATGGCATCCCACGCAAGCCCGCTGCTCGCCGCGACGCAGCCAGAAAAATCCCGCTTCCCTCTTCAAGACTTTTCCGTTGCTGTTGAGCAATTCAATTTGCAGGGGCTGGTCGGACGGCACGTGAACGAAGAATGATCCGTCGCGCTCGACGGGAGCCGTGCCCAGCAACATGGCCCGACCTGCGTCATCGCGCGTATAGAGCCGCGCCGCATGAATCGATCCGGCTGAAAAGGGATACTTCGACGTGTATGCATTCAGGCAAAGCAGGTTGGCGTTGGGCCAGTCATGCAGGCCGGTGGGATGCCGTCTCGGCAGGGTACGCGCGTTCAGCAGCACAGGTTGCACAATGTCGGCGTCTGGCTGAGCGACGGCCGGACGCAAGCGAGTCGCTCCGGGGCTCCAGAGCATCAACTGAAAGTGTTCTTTCGTGTGCTGCCGCCAGGGCAGAAGCCAATCGCCAGACGCGGTTTCTGCGAGGTCCCCGGCGTATTCGCCCGCAGGCGCCGAGATGGGCAGTTGCTGCGCCCGCGCCGAGGTGAATCTTGCCAGGCCGGCGCCCGAGGAGAACACAATGTCTCCAGAGTTGGTCTGTCGGCTTTCATGTCGAGCCCTGCCGTGATCACAACGATACGACTCGACCCCGCTGCCGTCGGAGTACACAGTGTAAATTTCCGGAGTGGTTTCCGTTCCCAGCGGATATCCCGCCTCGAACAGGATTCGCCCGTCGCGCAAAATGTCGGTAGGCAGAAAATTTGCGGGACCGTAGGTGAGGGGCAGCGGCTTTCCGCCGGAGATATCCACGGCCTCGATTATGAATCGGCCCGCTCTTTTCCGTGCGTATACGATGCGATTGCCGGGCAGATAGAAAGGACGAATGCAATCTTCCGAACCGGAAGTAATGCGCCGCAGCTCTCCAGTCGCAGGCGTAAGCTCCCAGATTTGCCACGGGTCTTGTGGCTTGAGCTTTCCGGCAAACAGGATCCGCTGCTCGTCATAAGCAACGGCCGGATCAGCAGACTGAGCGAAACCGACGGCCAGCGGTTGCATTCCGGAGGGGCGCAGCGTGGGGTCATGAAAGAAGACGGTCGCACCGGAAGGAAACCGTTCTCCACCGCGCATCCATGCCAGCACTTCATAATGAGGGGCTGCGGTGTACAAAAACGGCGCGGGTTGCACATCTGCCGAAACCTCCGCGCCAACCTTCGTGAATTCCGTGGCGGCCAACAGGCACAGGCAGACCAGGATGGGAAGGAGGATGGACCGCGCCGGCACTAATCGGTTCCTCCCACGGCGACGAGTTGCGGACCGAGGTGCCGGGGCTCTTGCCGGAGGGCCAAATAGGGATCGAGGTCGTCCATCATGTCGCGAAATTCGCGGAAGGTGAGCGACTGCTCTCCGTCACTCATGGCGTGGTCGGGATCAGGATGCACTTCCACCAGGAGTCCATCAGCGCCCACCACGGCGGAGGCGCGTGCCAGCACCGGGACCAGGCTGCGAACGCCCGCGGCGTGACTGGGATCCACGATCACGGGAAGACGCGACACGGTTTTCAGCACCGGGACGGCGGCGATGTCCAGCGTGTTGCGCGTCGCGGTTTCGAAGGTGCGGATCCCTCGCTCGCACAGAATGATATCCGGATTGCCCGCCGTGGCCACGATCTGTGCGGAGCACAAGAGTTCTTCCAAAGTAGCGGTCATGCCGCGTTTCAGCAGCACCGGGCGCCCACAGTGTCCGAGCGCCTCGAGCAGGGCGTAGTTCTCCATGCTGCGCGTGCCTACCTGCATGAGGTCGGCATACTCGGCGATCACACTGACATCTTCCTCGCTCATGACCTCGGTGACGATCGCGAGTCCAGTCGCTTCGCGGGCCTTGCGCAGGAGCTTCAGCCCCTCCACTCCCAAACCTTGAAACGAGTAGGGCGACGAACGAGGCTTGTAGGCTCCGCCGCGCAGCAGGCGGGCGCCCGCTTCGGCCACGGCTTCGGCCGTGCGCAAGAGCTGGTCTTCGGACTCGACCGCGCACGGGCCCGCCATCACCACGAAATCGTTGCCGCCGATCTCGATGTCGCGGACGCGGACCACGCTGCGGCAAGACTTGCTGGTCTCTTCGCCGGGCCGGGCGACGAGATCGAACCGGGAGAACTGCCCGTTCCACCTGGGATTCATGAGCGTCGCCATTGTAGTAATCCGCCGCCGGCGGCATCATTACTAGGAATCCATTAGTTGGTCCCAAACAGACCCGGAATCGGCGCGTTAGACCCGCAATCATCATCTCTAAGTGATTTGTTTTGCGCGACGAACAGACATCCTGTGACCGGAATCACTGTTGTGAGAGACGGCACGCACAAAGCGTTGCAAACTGGGGTCTCCGGGCTCGGTTGACGTCCTCGTGGCCCTGGCCCGTATATCATTCCAGGAGCATTACCACACCGACTTTCAATGAGGAGACTCGCCCATGCAGAGCCGCATCACCGGCACCACCATGCCGGTTCTGGAATTCCTTCTCGAGCCCAATGACGCCATCATTTCCGAAGCCGGAGAACTTTCGTGGATGGGCAGCTCCATCCAGATGACGACTCACACTCAGTTCGCCGGAGGCGGCGGCCTGTTTGGCGTGCTGAAACGAGTGGCGGGCGGCGGGTCCATTTTCATGACGGAATATCGTGCCCTCGGGGCCGGCGGCGAACTTGCCTTCGCTACCAAACTCCCCGGCCATATTGTCCCGGTCGAAGTATCTCCCGACCACGAATACATGATTCACCGTCACGGCTTTCTGTGCGCCACGGCGCAGATTCAAATTGGCGTCGGCTTCCAGCAGTCGCTGGGGGCGGGCATCTTCGGCGGCGACGGCTTTCTGCTGCAAAGGCTCAGCGGGCAAGGCACCGCCTGGCTCGAACTCTCCGGAGAGCTGGTCGTGCGCGATCTTCAACCCGGCGAGACGCTCCGCGTGCATCCCGGCCACGTGGGCGCGTTTCAGTCCAGCGTTTCGTTCCAGATCACGACTGTGCCCGGCATCAAGAACATGATCTTCGGCGGGGACGGAATTTTTCTCGCGTCTCTGACCGGCCCGGGAAGAATCTGGCTGCAGACCCTGCCCATCTCCAAGCTGGCGCACGCCCTCGCGCATTACATGCCGCATCAAGCTCCGAGACAAGCTGTGGAAGGCGGCGTGGTGGGCGGGATCGTGGGCTCGATCCTCGACGGCATGAAGTAAGCCGCACTGAAGCCGGCGCGAACTTGGTTTCCAGCGGCACTGTGCAGATCTTTTTCACTCTGTGCGAGCGGACGAAACCGGTGTTATAGTTTTTCCGGTTTTTCGAAGTTGAGTCAGACTCTTCGACTTCGTAGAACTTCCAAGCCGCACCGCTGTCCCCCCTAACTTAGCGGCTCCGGGCCCCATGGCGGGATGAGTTCGTCCCAAAACGCAGCGTTCGACTCAAGATAAGGAGATCTCCATGAAAAAGTACGCGGTTTGCTTCGTCTTAGCACTGGCGTCTCTCTCGACAGTCCCCGCGCAGCCGAGTGGCCAGCTGGATCAACCAGCCGACGGGGATTGGCAACACAAATTCCGGGTGAGCAGCACGGCCTTCGCCAATGGCGGCCAGTTGCCGCTCAGCATGGTTTTAGGGCCGAACTACTGCCAATACGTATCCGGCGGGCAAGATCAATCGCCCGAGGTATCGTGGAGCAATGCTCCGCGCGGCACGCGCAGTTTCGTCGTAACCCTTTACGACGTGACGGCAGCATTCACGCACTGGGGGATGTACAACATCCCTCGTAAGACGACCGAGCTTCCAGAAAATGCCGGCGTTTCCGGAAGCACGTACGGCAAGCAGATCTTTAATGACTTCTATCTGGGTGCCCAGTACGACGGTCCCTGTCCGCCGAACATCTACACGCCTTACGTCCACGATTACGTTCTCACCGTGTACGCTCTCGACACGGACCTCTGTCTGCCTTCGTCGCCGCCGAATTTTCCCGCCAGCGCCGAAACCCTGTACCGCGCCATGTTCGACCACGTGCTGGCAAGAGCCAGCACCCACGGCTATTTCTCGACCGCCGACTAGACACCATCCTGACCGCTGCGCCCTTCCCGTCAATGTCACGATGGAAGGGCGCGGCTTTCCACGACTCAGGTCTGGCTCGCAGGAATTGGACTGTCAGGCAGATCCTTGTTCACCGCGTTTTAGTTTTTGACCCGTCTGCGCTAACATCGCTTTGGCAATCAGAAGGGAGCAAACGATGCGCTGGTACCACTATGTGTCCTATTTCTTCGGGGGCGCATTCCTCGCGAACGCCCTGCCCCATCTCGGCAACGGCATCTCGGGGCACGCCTTCCAGAGCCCCTTTGCATCACCGCCCGGAGTAGGCTTGTCCTCCTCGATGGTCAATGTTCTGTGGGGCCTGTTCAACCTTGCCATCGGCTATCTGCTTGTCTGTCGTGTGGGCAGCTTCAATCTGCGCAAGACCCAGCACGTGCTCGTCCTCGGCGCGGGCATCCTGATCATGTCGCTCATGCTGGCCCACACGTTCGGACGGCTCCACGGCGGCCTGTGACCCGCCTTTCCACTGAGACCCAGCACCTGACATCCCTATAGTGGCTGAATTTCAGCCACTGCCGGCATCTCCTGCCGCTGCCGCCGCCAGGCGTTCGGGTACACTAATAAGGCTCTCCTGGATTTTGCCTATGATGAACGGCAAGCGTATCGCGGTCGTCATGCCCGCCTACAATGCGGAGAAAACCCTTCGGGCCACGGTGGAGGAGTTGCCTGAACTGGTGGATATTCGCATTCTTGTCGACGACCACAGCCACGACAACACGGTTGCTCTGGCGCGCGAGCTCGGCCTGCACGTTTTCCAACACAACCGCAACTACGGCTATGGGCGCAACCAGATGACCTGCTACCGCGAGGCTTTGGCGGCAGGCGCTGACGTGGTCATCATGGTGCATCCCGATTATCAGTACACCCCGCTGCTCATCACGGCGATGGCCAGCATGGTGGCGTACGGCGTGTATGACGTTGTGCTGGGATCGCGCATCATCGGAGGCCGGTCGTTGCGCGGCGGCATGCCGCGGTACAAGTACATCGCCAACCGCCTGCTCACTGCCTTGGAGAATCTACTGCTTCGAGTCAGGCTTTCCGAATATCACACGGGATACCGCGCCTTCAGCCGCAAGGTGCTCACGGAACTGCCGCTGCTGGAAAATTCCGACGACTTTGTTTTTGACAACCAGATGCTGGCCCAGTGCGTGCACTTCGGCTTCCTCATCGGAGAAGTGTCGTGTCCGACCAGGTATTTCGGAGAGGCTTCATCCATCAACTTCCGCCGCAGCGTGATCTACGGCTTCGGCGTGCTGGCCACGGCGGTGCAGTTTTTCCTGCAGCGAGCAGGGCTGATGAGTCTGCCCCGCTTCAGCGCCGAGGGCCGCAAACTCGAAGCCGGCTACGATGGCTATTACGTGCGCGACAGCGAAACCGCGCGGCCTGCGTAGGGAGCTACACAGATTTCCTTCGGGAATGTCAGAACCTCCACAAAATCCGATCAGAGATTCCTCCCAAAAAAGCGACTGGTCCGCCCAGAATCTGGCGCTGATCGCACTGCTCACGGTGCTTGCCTTTCTGGTCATGGGTTACCATCCCGGCCTTGAGGACGATGCCTTTTATCTGGCGGCAATCAAGAAGGACCTGAACCCGGCTCTGTTTCCACACGACTCGGGTTTTTTTGCGGTCCAGTTCCAGGCGACTGTCTTCGATAAGCTGGTCGCGTTTTCGGTTCGCCTCAGCCACCTGCCTCTGGCGTGGGTTGCATTGATCTGGCAGCTTGGCGCCATCTTTTTCGTGCTTCACGGTTGCTGGCGGATCAGCCGCCGCTGCTTCTCCGATGGCCCGGCGCAGTGGGCGGCAGTAGCCTTGATCGCGGCGCTGCTCACCCTCCCAGTGTCCGGCACGGGAATCAGTCTTGCCGATCAGTATCTTCACCCGCGCACCCTGGCGACAGCCGCAATTCTGGCCGCCATTGTTGACGTCCTGAATCGACGCCTGTGGCGCGCTGGGGTCCTGCTGGCCATCGCCGTTTCCATTCACGTCATCATGGCCGGCTTCGGAATTTCTCTTTGCGCTTTCCTGCTCTGGAACCAGCGTGTCTTCCAGTTGCGCCGCCAATCGTCCATAGCTGGAGGCGCCGTAGTTCTTTTCCCTCTGGGCTGGATGTTCGATCCCGGCTCTGACGCCTGGCGCCAGGCCGCCTCGACTCGCAGTTTCTATTACCTCGCCCGCTGGGAGTGGTATGAGTGGCTGGGCGCCTTCGCCCCGTTAGTCTTGCTCTATGCTCTCGGTCGAGTCTTGCGGCGTCACGGACAAACCGAGAACAGCACGCTAATGCTGCTGGTGTCGAGTCTCCTTTACTATGGCGTTTTTCAGACCATCGCGGGACTCGTCATCATGTTTCCGTCCAGCCTCGAGCGCCTGCGCCCGTTTGAACCGATGCGCTACCTGCAACTGCTCTACCTATTTTTCTTCCTGCTGGCGGGAGGATTGCTCGGGCAATACTTGCTTCGCCGGCAGGTTTATCGCTGGGCCTTGCTGTTCATTCCGCTCAGTGCGGGCATGTTCTATGCGCAGCGTCAGATGTATCCCGCAACCGAGCATCTGGAATTACCCGGCAGAGCTACAGGCAAT
Source organism: Candidatus Sulfotelmatobacter sp. (assembly GCA_052326105.1). GTDB lineage: Bacteria > Acidobacteriota > Terriglobia > Terriglobales > Acidobacteriaceae > Sulfotelmatobacter. The sequence continues at coordinate 32,946 of JBKQRC010000028.1, forward strand.
GCCTGGGTGCAGGCCTTCGCCTGGATTCGGCAAAATACTCCCGTAGACAGCCTGTTCGCGCTCGATCCTCATTACATCGAATTGCCCGGCGAGGATTATCACGGGTTTCGCGCACTCGCCGAACGCAGCGTGCTCGCCGATTATGTCAAGGACGGAGGCATGGCGGCTCGCGTTCCGCGCCTCGCCCCACGATGGGTGAAGGAAGTAACCGCGCAGAGCGGCTGGCGCAATTTTCAGCCGGCAGATTTCGAACGGCTCAAGAATGACTTCGGAGTGAGCTGGGTGATTCTTTCGCGCGCAGACGAACAGTATTCCTACAAGCAGCCGGGCAGTTTTCGGTGCCCGTACGAGAATGATGCTGTAAGAGTCTGCCATTTATACTGAGGCGCGAGCGCAGGCGCCCTGAGGCAACGAAAAGAATGCAAACGGACGGATGAGCGCTGCCGTGGAAGAGCAGCCCTGCCGTGGAAGAGCGGCCCTTCAGGGCCGCGAAAGGTGCGCGGAAATTGGGGGCTTCAGCCCCTGTGATTGTGCTCCAGGCTCATGCCGACAGAATCTCCTTCTCCAAAACGGATTCAGCCGTACATCCTGATGGCCGCCGTGGCCCTCGCCGTCCGCCTCGCCGTCATTCCCTTCGTTTACGGCGACTGGATGGACCCTTTCGTCCTCGATCACTGGGCGTTCGGTCTGGTCGCGCGCTCGATCGTCCTCGGACACGGATTCGGAAACGTGTTTGCGCAAACCGGGCCGACGGCAGTCTTGCCGCCGGTCTACACCTACCTGCTGGCAGGAATCTTCAAGGTTTTCGGGATCGAGACCAAAGCCTCGGTGCTGGCAGCTCTTTCACTGAACAGCGTGTTCTCGGCCTTGACCTGCGTGCCGGTTTTCGTGCTCGCCCGGCAAGGTTTCGGCCAGCGCGTGGCCAAGTGGGCGGGCTGGGGATGGGTTTTCTCTCCTTATGGCATCTACTACGGTGCAGATTGGGCGTGGTCTACTTGCCTGGTCACGCTCGAACTGGCCTGTTTATTCTTATTTGCCTGGAGGCTGGAAAACTCTTCGCGCACGCGCGACTGGTTGCTGTTCGGCTTCTTCGGCGGAATCGCCGCGCTGACTGAACCGGTCGTGTTGTCGGTGATTCCGCTGCTCGGGCTTTGGACTGTCTATCGCCTCTACCGCCAGAAGCGGCCGTGGAAAATACCGATGGCAGCCGCAGCCCTGGCCGCCCTTGCCGTTCTCGCGCCCTGGTTTGTGCGCAACTACGAAGTCTTCCACCGCTTCATTCCCGTGCGCAGCGGTTTCGGACTCGAGTTCTACATGGGCAACAACGGTTACTCCACGCGCTGGGTGAACAGCAGCCTGCACCCGAATCACAGCGACGCTGAACTCGCCGAATATGAGCGTGTGGGTGAAATCGCCTACATGGATCACAAGCTGCAGCAGGGCAAGGATTTTGTGCGCAGCCATCCCGGCTGGTTCGTCTGGATGACCGGGCGCCGCATCATCTACATGTGGACCGGCTACTGGAGTTTCGATCGTGCTTATCTGAAAGACGAACCGCTCGATCCTCCAAATATTTTTGTGGATACGACCTTGACCATCCTCGGATTGCTGGGTCTGCGGCGAGTCTTTCGAATCGATCGGGCACTGGGGATCCGCTTTGCCATCGTGCTTTTCTTCTTCCCGCTCGCGTACTATTTCACCCACTGCGAGACCTACTACTTTCGTCCGGTGGACCCGCTGATTGTGGTGCTGGCAGCAGTGTTCGTCGCTGGGAGGTCACGATCGCCCGCTTCCACGCTGGACGAGGCAACGCCATAAACTTCGCTTTAAACGACGCTGTGAGGGTTGGGCCTGCAGCGATACAACAAGGCCCCGCGTTGCGGCTTTAGGGAGCGCGGTTTAACATCTAAATTGGATGGCGAACGCAACCTCTTTGCCCACCACAACTCAGCGGCGCCTTACGATTGGGCTCGGCGAAATCCTGAGCTTCGCTTACGATTCTTTTTCCAGCAACAAGCTGCAATTCCTGCTTACGGCTCTGGCCATGGCCGTAGGCACGGCCTCGGTGATTCTGGTAGCTACCATCGGTCTTACCGGGAAGCAGTACATCCTGCGCCAGTTGCAATCGCTGGGCACGAACATGATCTACGCCGACTACCAGGCTGGTGGGCAGCGCCTGGACTCGACACTCGATCCCATGAAGGTAGAGGATGTCCTCGCAATCCGGCAGCAGGTTCCCAGCATCGTGGCCGCGTCGCCGACGGTAGCTTTAGGCGACCGCATCAACGTGGGGGGCGGCAAACAGCGCGACATTCTTGTTCTTGGCGTGGACCCCGATTACCTGCGCTTGCGCAATCTGGTGCTGCTGGCCGGGCGCTGGTTCGATGAACAGGATTCTGCGGGCCGCAACAAGGTGGGTCTGATCACCGAGAAACTTGCGCAGAAACTCTACGGCGCGCCCCAGGAGTCGGTGGGGCGGATCATCAAACTTAGCGGCGGCCTTCCTTTCACCGTCGTGGGAGTCTTCAGGGAAAGCGTCGACACTTTCGGAGAGTCAGACATTCAGGAAGACACCATGCTGATCCCTTACACGGTCAGCCGCTTCTTCACGCCCACGGGAGACATCCGGCAAATCTATTTTTCCGTGGCCAGCGCGCAGGACGTCGTCCCCGCCACGGCTGCCATCAAGCACGTTCTGCAATCCCGGCACCGTCCCGAGTCGGTCTATAGCGTGGAGAATCTGACCCACCTTCTGGATGTAGCCGAGCGCATTGCCAACGCGCTGACCGTGGTGGGCGTGCTGGTGGCGTTCGTGACGCTGCTGGTGAGCGGCATCGGCATCATGAACATCATGCTCGCGACCGTTACCTCGCGCATCCGCGAAATCGGGATTCGCAAAGCCATCGGCGCTACCAACCGCGACATCCGATTCCAGTTCCTCGCCGAATCCGTTCTGATCTCGCTGGGCGGAGGCATCGTGGGCATTGTCGTCGGGCTGGCCATCCCCTGGTCGGTCCGCTTCCTCACCGACTACCGCATTCCGATCTCCGGCCTGCCGGCCATCATCGCCATCGTCGTGGCCTCGATTGTGGGCATCATCTTCGGCACTGTCCCCGCCACCCGCGCGTCGCAACTCGATCCGGTCGAGAGTTTGCGCTACGAGTAACCGAGGTCCGTCCAGCGATCAACGCAGTTTCGGCAACCCAACCTTGTTGACCAGTTCGGCGAAGCGAGGGTCAGAGCGCAGAGAATCCACCTGGAACGCAGTGTTCAATTCCTTGAGCAGAAAATCGTGCTCGCGATAAGCCGTGTCGAGCCATTGAAAAGCCTGCTCCTTGTCTGCCAGGTCGGCATAGAGGCGGGCAACCTTGTATGGAGATACATAGCCCTTCCTGCGTTGCGTTAGCGAGACTGCGATACCTTCAGTCAGGGCGCCTTTCCATCCTGCGGAACGGAATCCACGGTCCAAAGCTAGGCCGAACTCAGCTTCGTCGGGATTTCCGGAGAGTTGGCCGTAGGTCTTCCACTCCTCCACCACCTGCGCGTACATCTGTTTTCCCCAATACCCGTAACCCAGGCAGTCGTGGGCGACGGGGAATGCCGGGTCCTCCTGCTCCAGTTGCTTGCAAACCGAAATGGCGTCGTCGTATCGTCGCGCCGCGACCAGAACGCTCCCGATCACGCGCCGGATCACAAGTGACTGCGGGTCCAGTTGATGGGCGAGATTGATCTCGGCCAGCGCATCCTGCTCCCGGTTGCCAATCATGCCGAGGTTTTCCGCATACCACTGGTGGGCCGTGGCATCGTAGGGATCAAGTTCGATGGCCTTTTTGAACTCAGCCTCCCCTCCGGCAAAATCCCAGTCGTAACTCATCTCGTTGCTCCCCAGTACGGCATGGGGATGAGCCAGCGTTGCATCCAGTTCCAGGGCTTGGCGGGCGGCAGCATTGGACTTGGGAAAGTCTTCGCTCGGGTTTCCACCGAAAAAAGGCAACACCGAATAGGCATCGGCCAAACCCGAATAGGCCAGAGCGTACTCAGGATCTTTGGCAATGGCCTGGTTAAAGTAGGAGATGGCCGTCTGTAACCTCGTAAGCGTACGGTTGTTGAATGCGTAACGGCCCTTTAGGTACAAGGAGTAGGCTTCCGGATCCCGGGTGCCCTGACTGGCGACCTGTTGCCGGTCTACGCTGTTGAGCGCGGAGCGCAACTGCTGCGCAATGTCGCCGGTCATCTGCTGCTGCAACGAGATGATCTCGGCGCTCCGGCCCGCATAGCGGCGCCCCCAGATTTCGGTATTGTCCCGGACGTCGGTCAACTCTGCGCTGATTTCGACCGTGTCGCCCCGTAACATCACGCGCCCGCTCACCACGACCGATACCCCAAGCTCGCTGCCGATCGTCCGCACTTCAAGATCCTTCCCTTTGTAGCGAAAAACCGAATCGCGGGATCTGACCTTGAGTTGCGGCAATCGGGCGAGGCTGCCGATCAGCGCCTCGGTAATGCCGTCGCTGAGATAGTCCGTATTGGCGTCGGTACGGACGTTGTTGAAGGGAAGGACGGCGACCGAGTCGGGACCGAGGTTGAGATTCCTGCTTTCCGCATTCGACGGCTGCCGATTGGCTAGAGCTTTGACACGAGGTTCGTTGTGGCCGATCGAGAAATAAGTCACCAGTCCCGCAACCAGCACCAGGGGAACCAGCCAGGCCGCGATGCGCGACAGGGGCATGCCTTCTTTCACGGGAGCGGACTCGGCGGACTGAGTTCCCGCGTCTGGCAAGACCAGCGGGACGTGCGGCGCCTCAAACCCGCCCGTGTCGTTTTCTCCAGTGGCCGAATCGTCGGCGTCGAGTTCCTGGCTTCTGCCCGTTAACCAATCGGCTAACTCTGCGGTGTAGGCGAATACAGCGCTGCGGCCCCCCCCCGGCACGCGGTGGACCGGAAGACCTCTCTCGCTTTCCCAGCGCTTGACGGTGCGCTCAGCCCGGCCGAAAAAGGCGGCGATTTCTTTCCAGGAGTCGAGCCGTTTGCCTCTGACCGGGTCGGGATTGGCTGCCATAAGGGGAAATGACCTGTCTTGACCCGACGCGGCCCGACGTGCCTCTTGCCGCGGTGCATCGAGGCGGCGATAGTATAGCCGATTCTGAGCGCGCCGTTCCCCCACCAAAGGGCCTCTGGAACGGCACGCATGGGGGAGCAAGCCTGAAAGCTGAAAAGCTTGGAATCAACAATTTAAGAGGAGTCCATATGTCCACAAGCCGATTCGGCCACCTCGTTCTGGTCTCAATCTTCAGCGCCGCGTGTGTCGCTGGCTTGCTGAACACTCGTCCGGCTTTAGCCCAAAGCCCCACCACCGTTTACGCTCTCTCTGGCGGCAGCGGTGAACCGGTTAGTCCGGACAGCTGGGCGATCGCACAGGGCCGCGACGGCAATTTGTATGTCACGACCCAATATGGTGGCAATGAGGGCCCTGGGGGCACGGTGTTCAACGTTTCACCCTCAGGAACGCCGACCGAGGTAGAAAGCAGCATCCCGTGGCCCTTTGGGTTAACGCTGGGAACGGATGGGAGCTTCTATGGCGCGACCATTTTTGGCGGCACCGACGGACTCGGAACGGTCTACAAGCTGACGCCCGGGGGTGTGATGACTGTGCTGCACAGCTTCACGGGCGGCGCCGATGGGGATCGTCCCATCGCGCCTCCGATCGAGGCTGCGAACGGCACGTTCTATGGAGTGACGACTATTCAGAGTGTTTCCTACAGCACCGTGTACTCGGTCACCTCCGGCGGCGTGTTCAAGACGCTCCATACCTTCAGCGGTCCCGACGGACAGAATGTCGACGCCGTGGTGCAGGGCACAGATGGAAATTTCTACGGTGACGGCTGTAGCGGGGGAACGAAGAGCGATGGAGTGATCTTCAGAATGACCCCGGCGGGCACGGTGACCGTGCTCCACAACTTCGACGGCACTGACGGGTCCGGAGCTTGCTACCCTCTGATCCAAGCAACCGACGGAAACTTCTATGGCATCGGCAATACCGGCGGTACCAGCAATGCCGGAGTGATCTTCAGGATCACGCCGGGTGGCACCTATACGGTGATCCACAATCTCAATGGGACTACCGATGGCAGCAACCCTAACGCCGCCCTGGTACAGGCCACGGATGGGAATCTGTACGGCGTGACCTCTCAGCCAGGCGATTACAACACCGGTACGGTCTTTAGAGTCACGACCAGCGGGACTTTCAAGACTCTCTACAGTTTTACCGGCGGCACAGACGGTGGCTATCCCGAGTCTCCCCTGATTCAGCACACGAACGGGCTCCTCTACGGCGCCACCTTCACCGGCGGCGATCTCAATTGCTATACCCAGATTTATGTAGACGGCGAATTCGTAATAACTGCCGGCTGCGGCGAGATTTACAGTCTGAACATCGACGCAAAGCCGTTCCTCAACCTGAGTACGAGTTCGGGCAAAGTGGGATCGACGGTGGGAATCTTTGGCCAGGAATTCAGCTCGAAGTCGGTGGTGAAGTTCAACGGCGTGGCGGCGACGAAGGTCGTGCTGAGCGGTACGACGTACATCACGGCGACGGTTCCGACGGGAGCAACCAACGGAAAAGTCACCGTCACGACCGGAACGACCACGCTGACCAGCCGGCAGAACTTCACCGTGCACAACACCTGGGCCCAGGGGAAAGCGATTCCAACGGCAGTCTACCACGCCGATGTGGGAGTGATTAACGGCAAGATCTACGTCGTCGGCGGATATACCGGTTCGGCGACCGTCAACGACAATCAGGTCTACACTCCCGGCTCGAACTCGTGGAGTACCGAAGCGGTTCTTCCTGTCACCAACAGCGGTGCGGCCACCGCAGTTGTGAACAACATTCTCTATGTGATCGGCGGCAGCGACAACAAAACCACGGTTACCAACGCGGTATGGGCCTACAACCCGACCGCCAACACCTGGTCGTCGAAGGCAGCGGCGCTGACCGCCCGTCAGGATGCGATCGCCGTGGTGGATGCGGGCATCATCTACGTCATCGGGGGCAATGACGCCGGGACCGGCAGGCTGTCCAACGTCGAAAGCTACAATCCCGCGACTAACACATGGAAGGCAGAGGCGCCGTTACTGGTTGGGAAGTCGGAGCCTTCGGCTGGCTTGCTCGCATCCATGATCGTGGTGGCCGACGGATACGGGACCTCCGGAGATACGGGCGACAACGAGGCCTACACTCCCTCCGGGAATACGTGGAAGGCGTTGGCCAGCGATCCCACCCCGCGGAACGGCGCCTGCTCGGGAGGAACTGGTCCGCTCTATGTCATCGGCGGTTACAACCCAACCGTGAGTCAGTCGGCAATCACGCTGAACGAGAGTTACAGCGCGAACACCAACTCGTGGGTGACCCTCGCTCCCATCCCGAAGGCATCGTTGAATGCGGGGTCGGCCTTGGACAGCGGCCGGTTGTACTGCATTGGCGGTGAGACGGGCTACCAGGGCACCGTTCTCAACGAGGTGCAGATTTACCAGCCGTAGAAGCTTCACGGATGTCGTTCGAACCGGGTCTGCGGAGCGCGGAGAAAGGGGAAGGCCGCGCTCCGCAAGATCTGGGATTGCACCCAGGAATGACATTTGCGCCAGCCGAAGGCGGCCGAACACCGTGCCACAACCTACCCGGAACCCGGTGCACTGGAAGTCCTCGTTCCGTTTCCCCACGCTTGACGGTGCGCTCAGCCCGGCCGAAGAACGCGGCGATTTCTTTCCATGAATCCAGGCACTTACCGGCGAGAGGGTCGCGATGGGCTGCCATAAAGAAAAATGACCTGAATTGACCTGAAGGGGCCCGTCTTGTCTCTTGCCTGGGGGTGGCAAGGCCGCCATAGTATAGCGCGATCTACAGCGATCCGCTCCCCCACCATCGGGGGGTCTGCAGCGGAGAGCATGGGGAATACGCACATTTCGGTAGAAGCAAGATTTCAGGAGGATTGTTATGAAGCTGGGACCCGTCAGACTGTTCTGCCTGCTCGCAGCACTCGTGTTCGCTCTAGTTTCCGCCTTCATGCCCGCCTCTGCACAGGAATCCATGGTGGTCCTCTTCACCGGCGTAAATGGGAATGACCCCACAGCCAGCCTGATCTCCGACAGCAAAGGCAATTTCTACGGAACAACGTACTACGGAGGCACGGTCGGCGCTCCAAGTCTCAACGTCTATGGGACGGTTTTCGAATTAAGTCCGGCGGCAGGTGGAACATGGACGGAGAAGGTACTGTGGAACTTCGGCGGAACTGGGGACGGAACCAACCCCTCCGGCACTCTGGTCTTTGATTCCAAAGGCAATCTCTACGGTACGACCGCTTTTGGGGGCGCGACCGGCAATGGCACGGTCTTCGAGTTGTCCCCCGCAACGGGCGGAACCTGGACCGAGAAAATACTGTACAGCTTCGCTGCCGCCCCGGATGGAAATAGCCCCAGACGTGAAGCCCTGATCTTCGATTCCAAGGGCAATCTCTATGGAACCACCAGATTCGGCGGCCCTAATACGGTTTCCAACGGAGGAGGGATAACTTCCGGGGGAACGGTCTTCGAGTTGTCGCCCGGGGCGGGTGGGGCCTGGACCGAGAAAATACTCTACAGTTTCGGCGCCTATTCGACCGATGGGGCCAATCCCCTCGCTGGCCTGGTCTTCGATGCCTCAGGCCATCTGTACGGCACTACTGCCTTTGGCGGGACCTATAACTCCGGCACCGTGTTCGAGTTATCCCCGGCAGCGGGCGGGACATGGACCGAGAAGCTGCTGCATAGTTTCGACGCCAACGGTTCCGATGGATCGCTTCCCGCCGGCACCCTGATCTTCGATTCCCAGGGAAATCTCTACGGCACAACTTACGCCGGCGGTCCAAACGCGTTCTACGGAGGGTTGGGGAGTGTCTTCGAACTATCACCCTCAGCCGACGGCTCCTGGACCGTGCAGATTCTGCATGGCTTTACCGGCTACCCGGATGGAGATTACCCTTACGGCCCGCTGATCTTCGACGCCGCCGGCAATCTCTACGGCACGACTTCAGGGGGTGGATCTGGCCACACCCAAGGCACCGTGTTTGAATTGACGCGCTCCAGTTCGGGCTGGACGGAGAAGATCCTCTACAACTTTGGTTTCTTCCCCAGCGACGGATACATTCCCTACGGCGGCCTGAGCTTCGACGCCGCAGGCAACCTCTACGGCACAACCACCGCTGGCGGCACGACCACCGTGGATGGAATCATCTTCAAGATCGCGAACGTAATAACCGCGAGCCCGCAGTTCTCGCCCGCTGGCGGCGCCTACACGACGGGACAGACGGTAAAGCTCACCGACGCCACGGCCGGCGCGAAGATCTACTACTCGATCAATGGCAGCGCCTCGTCCACCAAATACACGGCGCCAATCTCGGTGTCGGAATCGGAGACCATCTCGGCCATCGCCGTATCCAGCACGTTGCCGCCGTCACAGACGGCGGTCGCCAATTATCAAATCGGGACTATCGCGGCGACGCCGGAGTTCTCGCCCGCACCGGGCACATACTCTCTGGCGCAGTTTGTGACTCTGACTGACGCGGCCCCCGGCGCCACTATCTACTACACGACCAATGGAACAACTCCTACCACTACCTCTACCAAGTACACCGGCCCCATCAGCGTGACCGTCAGCGAAACCATCAAAGCAATCGCAGCAGCCAAGGGATATACGAACAGCGCCGTAGGTTCAGCCGCGTACACCATCACCCCGATCGTCCCTGCAACGACGAAAGTACTGTACAGCTTCGGCGCCACGGCCACGGACGGGAATATACCCTTGACCGGCCTGATCTCCGACGGCAAAGGCAATCTCTACGGCACAACCGAGTACGGCGGCACTCACGAGTTTAGCTACGCCGGAAGCACGACCTACGCGGGAACAGTTTTCGAGTTGTCCCCCGGGAGCGGCGGCACCTGGACCGAGAAGGTACTCCACAACTTCGGCGCCACCAGCACAGACGGGGCGCACCCGCTGTCACCACTCGTCCTCGATGCCAAAGGCAATCTCTACGGCACAACGTACCAGGGCGGGACGTGGGGTCTGGGGACGGCGTTCGAGCTGTCGCCCGGGACCAGCGGCGGCGCCTGGACCGAGAAGATACTGCACAGCTTCGGCGGCACCTTGACCGACGGAGAGGTCCCGGAAGCTGGCCTGATCTTCGACTCCAAGGGCAACCTCTACGGCACAACGGAGGCCGGAGGTGCATACGACAACACCTATGCCGGCGCTTCCAACGGATGGGGCACGGTCTTCGAACTGTCGCCGCCAACGAGCGGCAGCGCCTGGACCGAGAAAGTGCTGCACAGCTTCAGCTACCTCAGCCAAACGGACGGTTATTACCCCATGGCCGGCCTCGTATTCGACAGCAAGGGCAATCTCTACGGCACCACCAGCGACGGCGGCTCTGGCCAGGACCTGGAAGGAGGGGGAACGGTTTTCGAGCTGTCGCTTGTGGGCACGGGCTGGACCGAGAAGGTGCTGTACAGCTTCGGCGGCGGTGCCACGAATGGTTACAGGCCGCTGGGCGGCGTGATCGTAGATGCCGCCGGCAATCTCTATGGCACCGACACCGCCGGCGGAAATGGTTTCGGTTTGGATGGCACGCTCTTCGAGCTGTCGCCGGTTGGCGGGGGCTGGGCGTTGAAAGTGCTCCACAGCTTTGGCGCTTATGTTTCCGATGGCATTAACCCCACCTCGAACCTGATCATGGACGCCAACGGCAATCTCTACGGCACGACCAACGTTGGCGGCGCGTCTGGCGCCGGGATGGTCTTCAAATTGAAGCCCGGCGGCGGGGGCTGGACCGAAGATGTGCTGCACAGCTTCGACCTCAACGGCACAGACGGGGCGAATCCCTATGCCGGCTTGCTCTTCGACGCTCTCGGCAACCTCTACGGCACAACCGAGTTCGGCGGGACGCACGGCTCCAGCAGCACCGGCGGCACGGTCTTCGAGATCGAATCCGGTCTAACCAAGGCCACCACCAAAACCACCCTGGCTTCGTCGTTGAATCCGTCGGTCTATGGGCAAACGGTGGCCCTGACGGCGACGGTCAAGCCGGAGTTCGTGGGCACGCCAACGGGAACGGTGACATTCAAGGATGGAACCACGACGCTCGAGACCGTAACCCTAGCCGGCGGAGTGGCCAAGTATTCAACGTCAACTCTCGCCGTCGGCACCCATTCGATCACCGCGGCCTATAACAGTGGCGGATCATTCTCGGCGAGCACCTCAGCCGCGCTGAAGCAAGTCGTGAACGAAGCTACGACCGCAAGCACTCTGGTGTCATCGCTGAATCCGTCCACCTCTGCACAATCGGTCACCTTCACGGCAACGGTGAAGCCGCAGTTTACCGGCACGCCGGCGGGCGACGTGACGTTCAAGGATGGAACAACGACGCTCGGAACCGTAACTCTCTCGGCCGGAGTGGCTAAGTAAACAACTTCGACGCTGGCGAAAGGCACTCACAGCATTAGCGCCACCTACGCTGGGGACGCAGACTTTAAGACCAGTTCAGCTCCGTTGACCCAAACCGTGAACTAGAACTGGTTTTACGAATGCTCTTGATCGCGGCCAGGGGCATCATGTGGAGTGGGCACTCTTGCCCCGCTTGCCGGCAGCATCGTGAGGGCTAGCGGGCAAGAGTGCCCGCACAACCCTGAAAAACCACAAAGCCGGGCTGGTTGGCCCGGCTCTCTTTGTGGAACTGGTTCGGTCGGTCTTCGTTTACGATCGCCGACCCAGAATGTAAAGAAACTTTGCGCCTTCTCTTTCGGCCCCGCGCCTTCCGACGCACCCCCCGCGCCTGATCACCCAGCGCGGAACTCAAAATCTTGTCTCGCAGCGCGGGGTCACCGGCCCGTGCCGCAAGTCGCGGCTACATCACCATTGCCAGGTTCTCCAACTCATGCTGCAGTACGGGCAGGGCGCACCCTGCCATCTCGACGCGGCCCGCCGCATCCAGAGCTGCTGTGGGCGAAACCCCATAGCCACGGCCCATCAGAAACACTTGCAGCAACTGCGCTGCCTCGTAGGAATCGATCATGCCCCCCTGGAGCAGGTCGTTCCTCAGCGCTGCTAGCTCGGTCATCGTGAATCTGTCTTTGTCTTTCATGGCCGTCATCACCTCCGACTCCGACCGGTTCTGTCTTTGTCGTATTAGACTCATCGGCAGCTACTCAAGTTGCATGCAATTTGGCTGCCGCAAAGCCTCTTTACTTTTCTATACGATTCCAGAACCCTTCTGGTTTCATTTAACCCCTGTGAATATCGAAAGTTGCAGGCAACCAATTTAGTACTCCTGGCATTCCCCAGTCTCCCCGTTACTCCCATTTCAGACCCAAAGGTAATCTCAAACCTGACACAATGTGTCGATACTGAACGCTACCTACAAAGAACGGGCAGTTACCTCGGACTTGCGCCCAGACTCGACCAAAGGCCGCTTCGGGTCGAGATGGGGGCGGTCTCGCGGTTTTCGAAGGGCAGGGTGGCAGGGTGGCCCACTCAAGCCCGGTTTTGGCTTGAGTGGGTGGCAGGGGTGGCCCGGTTTTGGCTAGAGTGGGTGGGGCAGGAATTTAAGGCTCGATCGTCGCCTCATCCACTAGCATGATGGGGATGTCGTCCTTCACCGCATAGACCCGGTGGCACTGGGTGCACTTCAGGCTCTCCGGGTTCTGGCGGTACTCGAGCGCCTGCTTGCACGCCGGACAAACCAGAATTTCCAGCAGGTCTTTGGCAATCATGACGGGAGCATTGTACGACACGAGCGAGATTTCCGATCTTCGATTTTCGTTTTCCGATTGTTGATTGCCGAGTGATGATTGGTGAATGAAACCCGGGCCGATCGGTTTGCAATCGGCAATCGGAAATCGGCAATCGGAAATCGCACGGCTCCGGGGTGTAAGATTCAGAATCCGTAGTCCGCAGCCGGGCGCCGGAAGCCAAGTCCATGCCAGCAGCCATTCTCGACGGAACCCGGATCGCGCAAGAGATCCGCAGCGAAGTAGCCGCGGACGTGAAAGCCATGACCGCCGCGGGAGTGCGTCCCGGCCTGGCGGTGGTTCTGGTCGGGCACAACCCGGCATCGGAAATTTATGTGCGGGGCAAGGTGAAGGCCAGTGAAGAAGTCGGCGTTTACAGCGAACAATTCACCCCTCCGGAATCGGCGACGACCGCCGAACTACTCGCCCTCGTCGAGGACCTCAATCGCCGCGAGGAAATTGACGGCATCCTCGTGCAGTTGCCGCTGCCGCCGCAGGTGGACTCGAGAAAGGTCCTGCTGGCCGTGGACCCGGCCAAGGACGTGGACGGATTCCATCCCATGAACGTCGGCTTCCTGTCCACGCAGCGCCCGGGCCTGGTGCCGTGCACGCCGGCAGGGGTCATTGAAATCCTGAAGCGAAGCAACATTGCAATCGCCGGGCGGGAAGCGGTGGTGGTCGGACGGAGCGATATCGTGGGCAAACCAGTAGCGATGCTCCTCACCAATGCCAACGCCACGGTCACCATCTGCCACACGAAGACGCATGACCTGCCCGGCGTCTGCCGCCGCGCCGACATCCTGGTGGCTGCCATCGGCCGCGCCGGAATGATCACGCGTGATTTCGTCAAGCCGGGCGCCACCGTGATTGACGTCGGCATGAACACGGTCACCGATCCGGCCGAGTTCCAGCGGTTTTTCGCGGGCAACGCCAAGCGGGAGGAGACCTTCCGCAAAAAAGGTTCAACCCTGATCGGTGACGTGCATCCCGAAGTCGCTGAGATCGCGGGAACGATCACACCCGTGCCCGGCGGCGTCGGGCCGCTCACCATCGCGATGCTCATGTTCAACACGGTGAAAGCGGCAAAGATCCGGAGAGGGAGCCGAGTGCGGGAACTGTCGCGTGCTTAAAATCTGCCGTGATCAGGATCCCCGAAGAGTCGCGGAGAAATTTCCGATTTTCGATTTCCGATTGACGATTTGAAAGCGAAGCCCGGCGGTAGTTTTTCAATCGGCAATCGAAAATCGGCAATCGAAAATCATGCTGAAAGTCGGACTCACCGGCGGCATTACCTCCGGTAAATCGGTGGTTGGGGAGATGTTTGCCGCGCTGGGAGCGCACCTGGTCCAGGCGGACCGCATCGCGCACTCGCTCATGCAGCCCGGCGAAGAAGTCTACAACGAAGTCGTGCGCCATTTCGGAGGCGGGATTCTCAATCCCGATGGCAGCGTCAACCGCGCCAAGCTGGCCGAGGTCGCGTTTGGCCCGGCCGATGAGCCAGAAGGCAAACGGGCGTCGCGTATAGCGGAACTCAACCGCATCGTGCATCCGGCGGTTCTGCGCAGCCAGGACGAATGGATGGACGGTATCGGCGTGCAGGATCCGCATGGCGTGGCGATTCTCGAGGCTGCCCTGATTCTCGAGGCGGGCGCGGCCGACCGCTTCGACCGGCTGATGGTGGTGACCTGCGACGCCGAGCAGCGCGCGGCCCGCTTTGCCAAACGGCAGAAGATTGATCTCGAGGCTGCCCACAAGGAAGTCGCTCGCCGCATGGCCGCACAGCTGCCCGACGAAGAGAAAATCAAGTCTGCCGATTACGTGATCGAAAACTCCGGCTCGCTGGACGAGACTCGCGAGCAAGTGCGGCAAGTGTGGGAGAAGCTGCGGGCAGAATCGGAAAATCCTAAGAAGTAAAGAATTGGATCGTCATTCCGAGCGCAGCGAGGAATCTGGTTTGCCCGCGGCAAGCCTCTTAGCCGACACCGTCCGCCGAGAACGGTTTAGAATCCGGGCATGAAGCCAAAGACGCTGTACCTCGCGCTCTGTCTCGCCGGAGTCCTGGTCCCCTACTGGCAATTCCTTCCGTGGGTTGTGCAGCATGGACTGAATCTGCGGCTGTTTGTTCACGAGCTTTTCGCCAATCAGATTGCCGCGTTCTTCGGCATGGACGTCATCGTTTCAGCCGTCGTGCTCGTGGTGTTCAGCCGGATCGAGGGCGCGCGACTAGGGATTCGCAGGCGATGGCTGGTGGTGCTGGCCATACTCTCGGTCGGAGTTTCCCTCGGCCTGCCGTTGTTCCTCTATCTGCGGGAACTGGCGCTCGAACCTAAGCCTGCGACAGAATAGGCGAGTTAGGAATCACACAAGGACCGGACCTTTCTCATTTTCGATTTGCGATTGATGATTCTCGATTGAAAACCTGAACCGCTTCTCGGGGTTCAATCGCCAATTGGCAATCGGAAATCGAAATTCGGTAGTGTATCAGTCTGAAACTGATACAGTACCCGAAATCCATCCGCGTGCTTCCCGGCGAAGTATTGTTTAGAATCAAAAGAGGGATTTTCCCGCTCCCCGACATCGTACTTACCTCGAACCGATACAACTGGGATGGACAGACTATGAGACGTATGCGGCCGTTGCTCTTCGCGCTGGCGATTGCCGGCGGATTTTTCTACTTCACGACCTGGCGTTCGAACTCGCAGGGTGGACTGCATCCCTCGAACTGGCTGAGCCATCCGGCGCAGGTGGAGATCACGGAAGCGGCGCCGGGCGAATCGCTGGACAGCGAAGAGCAGAACAATATTGCCGTCTACAAAAAGAATATTCCGTCGGTGGTAAACGTTACCTCGCGCTCCGTGACCTTCGACTTCTTTTACGGCCTGGTGCCGCAGGAAGGACAAGGCTCGGGTTTCATCATCGACAAGGACGGGCACATTCTCACCAACTACCACGTCATCGCTGAGGCCCGCCAGGTAAAAGTGACGTTGCACAACCACAAGAGCTATAGCGCGACGGTCGTGGGCACGGACCCGGCGCACGATCTGGCGGTGATTCAGATCAAGGCGCCGGACCTGGTTCCGGCGGTGCTGGGCGACTCGCACAACTTGCAGGTCGGGCAGAAGGTGTATGCCATCGGCAACCCGTTCGGTCTGGCGGGCACGATGACGCGGGGAATCGTGAGTTCGATTCGGCCGGTCCGCGAACCCAACGGCGCCATGATTGACGAAGCCATTCAAACCGATGCGGCCATCAATCCCGGCAACTCCGGCGGTCCGCTGATGAATTGGCACGGCGAGGTGATCGGCATCAATACCATGATTCTCTCCAACGTCGGGCAGAATGCGGGCATTGGCTTTGCCATCCCCATCAATACAGCCAAAGCGGTGCTGAATGATCTGGTCACGCTCGGGCGGGTGCGGCGTCCGGCGCTTGGCGTGCGCACCATTCCGGTTGGGCCGGATCTGGCGGATGAACTTGGCCTGCCCGTGGATTACGGACTGCTGATCATCCAGGTGACGCCGGGCGGCTCCGCCGATCTCGCTGGCCTGCGCGGCGGCAGCGAGCGCGCCTATCTGGGAAATACCCCCATCACGCTGGGCGGCGATCTGATCGTGGCCATTGACGACCAGAAAGTCGAGGACGAGCAGGATCTGGCCCAGATGATGAACAACCACCGCGCCGGCGACACGGTGAAGGTCACCATCTATCGCAACAAGAAGAAGATGGATGTCAGCGTGGCGCTGGGCGAGGCGCGGCAGCAGGTGTAGAAAAACAGGGGTCAGTAGTCAGGGGTCAGTAGTCAGGGGTCAGTAGTCAGCCGCCTTGCCTGACTACCGGCTACTGACTATTGTTTCTCAGTCTACCGTGTGCTTTGCAGTGTAGCCGTCGCGGGCCACGACTTCGATCTTCACATCTTTGCCCTTCTGGTCTTTCACTTTCAGCGGACCGCCGTCCGGAGCCAGGACCTGCACTTTCAGCTTGCGGTAAGTTCCGTCGAGCTTCGTGTTGGTCGGGCTGTAAGCCAGCAAGTACTGGTGGCGGATGTCGTCGCCAATGTCGCGGAAGTCCTCGCCGAATTCCGCCTGAAAGCGCGGAAAGTACGCCCGGCCGCCGGTCATGGTGGCGAACGTTTTCATCTCGTTGTCGGCCTGCAGGTAGTCGATGTTATGGATGCCCATGCTGGCCATGCCGTGGGACATCCCGCCACAACCGTGAGTCTCGCACATTTCGCGCAGGTACCACCCGATGCTGACCGGAAAGATAGTTACGTCTTTGGTGTCTTTGACTTTCTTCAGGATCTTGTCGTAGGTCAGTTTGCTGAAGGTATCAATGCCGCTCGACACCAGGATGACATATTTCTTGCCTTCGATGCGGTCGAGCCGGTCGAGTGTGTCATACAGCGCGTCGAACTCGTTGGTTTCGGCAAAGCCCGGAATGCGCAGCTGATTCAGCGCTCCAAAAACCGCTTTCTTGTCCTGGGTAAAGTCGGTCAGGATGTGGGGCTGCATATCGTAATAGCTAACCGCGACCCAGTCGTCTTTCTTCAGTGAACCGGCGAATGCGTACGAGGCTTCGAGCGCTTGAATCATGAACACGTAATTCGTCGAAGCATACTCCACCAGCAACACCGCCGTGATCGGCGCTTCCGAGACGGCGAACTTGCTGACCGTTTGCGGAACCCCGTCTTCCACGATCCGGAAATTCTCTCTCTTCAGCCCGGGAACGAACTGGCCATCCTTGGTCGTGACCAGCACATCCACATTCACCAAGGGCACGTTCACCTTGAGGGAATAGTCGGGCATGTCCGCCACTTTTTTTGGAGTCAACGTTGGAGGCGGCGGGGGCGCCTCTGCGGGATTCTTCTTCGGAATGGCATAGGGCCCGACGTTGTCGCCCGGACCACCCGCCTCGGGGGGAACATCTTGCTTTGGCTTTCCCGTGTCGGGGGACTGCGCAGGCGTCTGCGGCGCGGGAGTTTGTCCCTGTTGGTCCTGCGCCCACAAGGGCAGAGAACCACACCCCAAAGCCAGGCAAATTACCAGCGCCATCACCGGCCTTGTTCCGGACGCGATCTTGCGCTGTAAAGTCTTATCTTTCTGCTGATTGAACACGGTCCGATTGAACATGGTCTGGTTGAACATGGTCTGACCCCCGAAAAAAGCCCCTGTGCTAGTATAGACGCAAGGATTCGCAATTGGGATGTTTCGCCCGTCCCGAACTACCCCTCAGGGCAACGGGTTCCACATTGTTCGAGTCTAATCCGATAGCTGGACCTGTTGGCGGGTCCTTTCGGGGTTTCGATGAAAAGAGTGGTTCTCGCCGTTGTCGTCTCCGCCCTATCCCTATCTACATTTCTGATCGCCCAGGTTTCGACAAACCAGGTTTCGACCAAACAGGTTTCGCAACCAACCATCGCCGTAGAACAGATTCACGCCGGGATGCGCGGCGTTGCCTACACGGTTTTTGAGGGGGTCAAGCCGGAATCCATGGACGTCGAAGTCCTCGGCGTTCTGCACAACGTGAACGGCCCCAAAGGCGACGTCATCCTCGTCCGCCTGCATGGGCCCAAAGTCGAGTACACCGGCGTGGTGGCCGGTATGAGCGGCAGCCCGGTTTATCTGGATGGAAAACTGGCGGGGGCCCTCGCCTTCCGCATTGGCGAATTCTCCAAGGAACCGATTGCCGGCGTCACTCCCATCGCCGACATGCTCGAGATCAACGCCCTCGACAAGTCCCCGGCAGAAGAAACCGCCGCGACCAAGCCTGCCGTCACCACCGCCGCCGGGAAAACCGCGGCTCCCGCCGGCGCCGCCACGCTCCCGTCTTCAGGCCAGGACTTCGCCAGTCAGGGCTTTGCGAATTACCTTCAGCCCATCGAGACGCCGCTGGTCTTCAACGGATTCTCCGAAGATGCCGTGCGCCGCTTCGCGCCCGAGTTCGCTTCCGCAGGAATCGTGCCGGTGATGGGCGCGGGCTCCGTCAGTAACGACAAGCAGCCCGAACCGCTCGAACCCGGCTCCGCGGTGAGCGCGATCCTGGTCCGCGGCGACATGGATATCGCCGCCACCTGCTCCGTAACTTACGTTGACCCGCAACGCCTGCTCGCGTGCGGACATCCTCTGCTGCAGTTTGGCTCGGTGGATTTACCCATGAACAAGGCGCAGGTGCTGGCCACTCTGGCTTCGCCCCTGAACGCCTTCAAGATCGTCAACACCACCGAGGAAGCCGGAGTTTTCGTGCAGGACCGCCATACCGGCATTCTGGGCGTGTTCAACAAGCAACCGGACATGATTCCGGTCACGCTCGCCATCCACAACGGGACCAGCGCCAAGGAATTCCATTACGAAGTTCTGAACAATCCGCGCCTGAGCCCGGTGGCGATCATGGCAACCGTCTTTAACGCGCTGCATGGCGTGAATGAATACGGCGAGGAAATTACCTACCGCCTCAACGGCACGATCAACGTCAAGGGATTCCCCGAAGTTGCCCTGAAGAACATGTTCGCGCCGGCCGAGAACGGCCAGCCCGCAGCCATGAGCGCCGCGCTGTCGCTGGGCGAGCGTTTCGGACGGATCTACGACAATCCCTACAACGCGCCCGCGATTGAAAGCGTGAAGCTCGACTTCGACCTGGTTCGCGAACGTCGCTGGGCCCGCCTCGAGAGCGCCCGCACCGACCTGACCGAAGCCCGTCCCGGCGACCAGATCGTAGTCGAGACTGTGCTCGCTCCCTATCGCGGCGAGCGCAGCGTGCGCCAGATTGCGGTGAAGATTCCCACCTCGGCAAGCAAAGGAACGCTGCGCATTCTGGTCAGTGACGGCGAGACTCTCGATCGCCTGAGCCACATCAACGCGGCTTTCGGCCGCAAGCTCGACCTGGCTTCAACCATCGCCGTGCTGAACAAAGAACACGCCAACAACCGCCTCTACGTGTCCCTGCTCGAAGCCGACCCCGAAGCGCGCGTCGCCGACAAAGTCATGCCCACGCTGCCCATCAGCGTGATGAACGTGATGGACGGCATGCGCGGCAATCAGGAGATGACCGTCAGCGGAGAGTCGAATGTAGATGAGACCGCCACCCCTCCGCTGGATTACGTGGTTACAGGCGCGCAGCTGCTGACAGTAACGGTGAAATAAGACCGTGTCCTAGTGAAGAACGGAAACCTGTGGGTGCCCCATTTCTCGCCGGTTTTGCGAGAAGTGGGGCCTTTGAATTCTTCCCCTACTTTTCCTCGTGCTCCCCCATCTGCATGCTCAGATAGCGCTCATAGCCCACCTCTTTGATGAGGTGTATCTGAGCCTCGAGAAAGTCCACGTGGCTTTCTTCATCTTTGAGGAGCTGCAACAGCAGATCGCGCGAGCCGTTGTCGCCTTCTTTGGTGGCGATCGCGATCGAATCGTTGTACTGCTTCACCGCCCCGACTTCCAGCGCAAGATCGCTTTCGATCATCGTCTTGACCGTCCCGCCGACCTTCAGCTCCAGCGGTTGCATGGACGGGCTGCCATCCAGAAACAGAATCCGTTCCATCAGCACTTCGGCGTGCTTCATCTCGCCGATGGATTGTTTCTTGATGAATTCGGAGAGCTTGTGGTACCCCCAGTTCTCGCACATCTCTGCGTGCAGGAAGTACTGGTTGATGGCCGTCAGCTCTTCCCGCAGTGCCTTGTTGAGCTCAGCAATGACTTTCGGGTTTCCTTTCATGGCGTCCAAGAGTATCGCAACAGAAGCAAAGTTTCAAAGTTCCAAAGTTTCAAGGTTTCAGGGTTTCAAAGTTCCAAGGTTGTGGGGTTTCATATTGAAACTCTGAAACTTTGAAACTTTGCCACCTTGAAACCTGGCTTCTATCCCAGCACCGCGTCAATCGTCTTGAGCAACGATCCGCGCGTGAATGGCTTCTCGAGCAGCCGGATCCCGCTGTCCACCACTCCCTGATGCGCCACCAGTTCGCCGGTGTAGCCCGACATGTACACGACCTTCATCTCCGGATGCGTGTCCATCATTCGTAGCACCAGTTCCGGCCCGCTTATTCCCTTCATCACCACATCGGTCAGGACCAGGTCCACCGCCGCATGATCTGCCCCAATCACGTCCAGCGCGGTCTTGCCGTCTTCCGCCTCCAGCACGGTGTAGCCGTGCTCTTCCAGCATCTTTCGCGTCAGCCGGCGCATGATGACGTCATCTTCCGCCAGCAGAATCGTCATGCCCTCGCGCCTGGCAGGCAGCGTCTCGGCCTTTGTCTCTGGAACCATGCCGAGCTTGTGATCGGCGCAGGGGAGATAAATCTTGAAGGTCGTCCCGCGGTCCGGTTCGCTGTAGACCCAGATGTGCCCGCCGCTCTGCTTGACGATCCCGTAGACCGTGGCCAGCCCCAGCCCGGTTCCCTTGCCGACTTCCTTGGTGGTGAAGAAGGGCTCAAAAATGCGCGACCGTGTAGCTTCACTCATTCCCACACCGTTATCGCTGATGGCCAGCATCACGTAGCGTCCCGCCACCATTGGGGGATGCTCCCGGGCAAACCCTTCATCGAAGTCATACACCCCGGTCTCGATGATCAGCTTTCCCCCGTGCGGCATGGCATCGCGCGCGTTCACCGCCAGATTGACTACGACCTGATCCAGTTGCCCGGCATCGGCTTCCACAATCGCCGCCGCCGAGCGCGGCAGCACTGCAACCTCGACGTCGTCTCCCATCAGCGGACGCAGCAGCTTGCTCACTTCCTTGAGCCGCTCATTCAAATCCAGCACCTGCGCCTGCACGGGCTGGCGCCGGCTGAAGGCCAGCAACTGCCGCGTGAGCGCCGCGCCCCGTTTCGCCGCTTCCCGTATATTGTCCAGATACTCCAGATTGTCCCCATCCACCCGCGTCCGCAGCAGCTCAGAACAGGCAGTCACAATCCCCAGCAGATTGTTGAAGTCGTGCGCCACGCCGCCCGCCAGCCGCCCCACGGCCTCCATTTTTTGCGACTGCCGCAGCTGGTCTTCGATCTTTTTCTGCGCCGTGATGTTGCGGGCAATCGCCGACGCGCCAACCACGCGCCCCTCCGCATCGTAAATCGGAGAAACCGAAATCGAGACGTTGAGTCTCCGTCCGTCTTTCGTGACCCGCACCGACTCAAAGTACTCGACCCGCTCGCCGCGGCGAATCTTCTCCAGAATGCCCGGAATCTCATCCGCCCGGTCCCCGGAACCGAGCACGGTAATCGGCTGGCCAATCATCTCCTGCGACGTATAGCCGTACATGTGCTCCGCGCCCTTGTTCCAGTGCGTGATGATGCCGTCGAGATTCTTCCCGATAATCGCGTCCTGCGACGAGTCCACGATCAGCGCCAGGCGGTTTTCCGAATCCCGCAACTCGCGACTCTTGCGCCGGTCGAGTTCGTCGTTGGCCCGCCGCAATTCCTCCTCGATGCGCTTGCGGTCGCTGATGTCCCGGATCACGCTCAGCACCATCGTCCCGCCGTCGGTCCCAATCGGGCTGAGGCTGATTTCCACCGGAAATTCCGACCCGTCGCGCCGTCTTCCATAGAGATCCAGCCCCGACCCCATGCGCCGGATCTTCGGTTTCGCGTGAAACTGTTCCCGATGGCGGTCGTGCTCGGGCCGCTGCCGCTCCGGCACCAGCACCTCGATTTTCTGGCCGATCAACTCGCCGCGCGTGTAGGCAAACAGCGTTTCTGTCTGGGAATTGACCTGAATGATGACGCCCTGCCGGTTCACCGCCACCAGAGCATCAGGAATAGCTTCCAGGATGGAAGGCGACAGCAGCGTTTCTGCCACAGTCTTCGTCGAGACGGACGGATTGCCCTGTCTTGAGTCCGTAATTGGTTCGCCCATACCCCACCCCATGCGAGAGAACAGTTCTTGCATGATATCGGGACTGCCAGCAGACGGGCAAGGAGATCGCGACTCGCTTTTCGCGGTGTCCAATTTGGAACAGTCAGCGGGTGGAAGCCGAGCGCATGCGAGCGCTCTCCCAGTTTGTGGAAACACCCATGTGGGGACAGCCGCCCCCGGCTGTCCGGTCGAGCGAAGCTCGACAGCGCTGGCGTGACTCGCCGGTCAGATCCGCCGGTGAAAGCACCGTTTAGAAAACGGCCATCGCGTTCAGGTGCCGGAAGCCATGCGTGGCTGCCACCGCGATCAGCATCTGCGTCCCGTTATAGCCGACGTGCACCAGGAAGCTGGCCCCGACCGACTTCGTCGCCGCCCGCACCGCCCCGCACACCACCCCAACCAGAAAGATCACCAGCGCCGCGCCCCAGGCCCATCCGTATTGCGGCAGGTGAATCAGACCGAACGGCAACGCTGTAAGCAAGACTCCCCAGACCGCGCCCATCTGCCTCGCCAGCACCGGATACAGAAATCCGCGAAAGAATAACTCCTCCATCAGCGGTCCAATGCTGACCGCGATGATCGAAATCAGATAGGCATCGCGCGGTCGGTCAAAAAGATGTTCGAAGGGCGTGTCTTTGGGCATGGGCAACAGACTTTGCAGCAGGCTGAGCACCACCAGCATCACGGCTCCCAGCCCCAGCAGTTTCCAATGCGCTGCCGGCCAATTCCAGCGGATCGCGCGCCAGAACGGCACATGATACTTGCCTTCGACCAGCATGACCATGAACGCGGCCACCGCGATGTAAACCGGCAACTGAGAAACCAGCAGCAGAATCGGCTTCTGGGCTATGTCGGACAGGCTCTCGTGCGGATACCGCCACCAGTGCGCCGCCAGCAGCACCGCAACCTGCACCACCACCATGGTCACGAAGGTCAGCGCCGCGATGGCCAACACGTCCCATCCGCTCCACACGGGATTCTCCACCGGCGGCGTGATTGGCGCGGGCCTGATATCCACCAGAGAGGCAGGAGCAGGAGTAAAAGGATCAACCGGGCCCGGCGCCGAGGCCTGTGGCTCGTTGTTCATCCCCGGATGTGACTCAGACTGCGGATTGTCAGAGAAAGACAGGAGATACTCCCTTACCACCTAATTTCCGATTGTCGATTTTCGATTGCCGATTCTCATCCAATCGGCAATCGAAAATCGGAAATCGGAAATCTCTTAACTGACCACCGGTAACTGCGAACCGGCAACTGCCTTCCCAAAATACTCCGCCAGCGCCTGCCCCGTATACGACTTCTTCACCCGCGCCACCTGCTCGGGCGTGCCCTGAGCCACGATGCGGCCGCCTTCCTCGCCACCTTCGGGACCGAGGTCAATGATCCAGTCAGCGTTGCGGATCACGTCCAGATGGTGTTCGATGATGATGATCGAGTTTCCCAGGTCGGTCAACCGGTGCAGCACGTCGAGCAGCTTCTTGACGTCATCGAAGTGGAGGCCGGTGGTCGGCTCATCGAGCAGGTAAAGCGTCTTGCCCGTCTGCCGCTTCGACAATTCGCGCGCCAGCTTGATGCGCTGCGCCTCGCCGCCCGAAAGCGTGACCGCTGACTGCCCCAGATGGATATATCCCAGCCCCACGTCCACCAGCGTCTGCAGCTTCTGCTTCACCTGCGGAATGTTTTCGAGAATGGGCAGCGCGTCAGAAACCGGCATTTCCAGCAGATCGGCGATGGAATTTCCGTTGTACTTCACCGCCAGCGTCTCCGAGTTGTAGCGGCGCCCGCCGCAGACTTCGCACAGCACGTACACGTCGGGCAGAAAATTCATCTCAATGCGCCGCTGCCCCTCGCCCTGGCAGGCCTCGCAGCGTCCGCCGGAAACGTTGAACGAAAACCGTCCCGCCTTGTAGCCGCGCTCGCGCGATTCGGGCAGCATGGCGTACAAATCGCGGATCGCCGTGAACACTCCCGTATACGTCGCCGGATTCGACCGGGGCGTGCGCCCGATCGGCGACTGATCGATGCGGATGACTTTATCAATGTTCTCTGCGCCTGAGATCGCCTTGTGCTCGCCCGCCTTCTCGCGCGAGCGGTAAAGCTGCCGCGCCAGCGCGCGATACAGAATGTCATTCACCAGCGTGGATTTGCCCGAGCCGGAAACTCCCGTCACCAGCGTCATCACACCCAGAGGAAACGTGACATCGAGATTCTTGAGGTTGTTTTCTTTTGCGCCCACGATAGTAAGCGCCGCGCCGTTCTTCTGCCGCCGCTCGGGCCGCATCTCAATTGCCGTGCGGCCGGAGATATAGGCTCCAGTCAGCGAGTTCGGATCGCGCATGATCTCTTCCGGCGTGCCGTGCGCGACCAGGCTTCCTCCGTGCCGTCCCGCTCCCGGTCCCAGATCGACCACGTAGTCCGCCCGCCGGATCGTCTCTTCATCGTGCTCGACGACGAGCACGGTGTTGCCCAAGTCGCGCAGATTCTCAAGAGCGGTCAGCAGGCGGTCATTATCGCGATGGTGCAGCCCGATCGACGGCTCATCCAGCACATAGAGCACGCCGCGCAACTTCGATCCGATTTGTGTCGCCAGGCGAATTCTTTGCCCTTCACCTCCCGACAAAGTCGCCGCCGAACGATCGAGCGAGATGTATCCCAGCCCGACGGCATTCAGGAACTGCAGCCGCTCGACCACCTCATGCATGACGCGTCCGGCAATCGCCGCCTCGCGCCCGGCCAGCTTAATGCCGGAAGCCACTTCCTGCGCCCGCGACACCGGCATCGCCGTAAACTCGGCAATGGACATACCATTCACCTTCACCGCCAGACTTTCCGGCCGCAGCCGCCTGCCCTGGCACGCCGGACACTCCGTCGCCGACATGTGATCCATCAGCCAATCGCGATAGCCTTCCGAAGTGGACTCCTCCAGATTCTGCTTCAGATACCCGAATATGCCGTGAAAACCGGTTTTGCCGCCGCGGCCGGGCTCGCCATTGAGCAGGAAATTCTGCGTCCATTCCGGGAACTTCTCAAACGGCGTGCTGAGATCAATGTCATACGCTGCCGCTGAAATCTGCAGCATGTGAATCAGGTGCTGCGACGCCGACCCCGGCCCCAACCCGCCGTCGAGCAGAGGCTTTGACCAGTCGCTGATCACCTTGGCCGGATCGAAATCGTACTTACTGCCGAGTCCGTGGCACTCCGGACACGCTCCATACATGCTGTTAAACGAAAACGAGCGCGGCTCCAGTTGCGGCACGTTGATGCCGCAATCCGGACACGCCAGCTTCTCGGAATAAAGCTGCTCCTCGCCTCCGACGACCGCGACCTGCACCAATCCGCCGGCAAGCTTCATCGCCAGGCCCACCGACATTTCCAGGCGATGCTCGATCCCCGGCTTCACCAGCAGACGGTCGATCACGACTTCGATGGTATGATTTTTCCGCTTGTCGAGATTGATGACCGTGTCGTCGTCCAGATTCACCAACTCGCCGTCAATGCGCGCCCGCGTGTAGCCGTGCTTGACCAGCGTCTCCATTTCCTTTTTGAACTCGCCCTTGCGCCCCCGGACGATGGGCGCCATGACCATCACCCGGTCTTCCGGCGTCAGGGCCATGACCCGCTGCACGATCTGGTCGGCGGACTGGCGGCTGATCGCCCGCCCGCACTTGGGGCAGTGCGGAACCCCGATAGAAGCGAACAGCAGGCGAAGATAGTCGTAGATTTCGGTGATCGTCCCGACGGTCGAGCGCGGGCTCCGGCTGGTGGTCTTCTGCTCGATCGAGATGGACGGACTAAGTCCATCAATTGCATCAACATCCGGGCGTTCCATCTGATCCAGAAACTGCCGCGCGTAGGCCGACAAAGTCTCTACATAGCGGCGCTGTCCTTCGGCATAAATCGTGTCAAACGCCAGCGATGACTTGCCCGACCCGCTCAGCCCGGTAACCACGGTCAGGGAGTTACGCGGAATCTCGACATCAATGTTCTTGAGGTTGTGCTGGCGGGCGCCACGGACAGAAATCTTGGTAATCGCCATCATTCACCCAGGGTCGTGCCCCTTCCGTAACGTCGACAGGTAATCAGAATTGTCCGAAAGTGGGAATGCACAGCTCTACTCCGTATCTTAGTCGGCAATAGCGCGGAGCGTCAATGCAGGTAGGCTAGGTCGTTAGTCGCGAGTCTTGAGCCGCGAGTCTTGAGCAAGTGCGAGGCTTCACTCAGGACTCGAGACTCAGGACTCAGGGCTGATTCTGGAAGGATTCAAAGATCGTGAACTTGTTCTTCATGCCCGTGATTCTTTTCGCCACCGTCATCGCGTCTGTCGGATTCGGAGTTCTCGCCGCCTATGCCATAGTCTCCGGCATCCTGTCTGCGTTTGGCCGCACCTCACAGGCTCGGCCAGAACCGAACCGCCCACGTCTGGTGCTGGTCCCCACTCAGAACCACGCCAGCGGGGATTAAGCTATGGCAAGGAGACTCCATCTCCTCCCATGGTCGACGCGGCAACGCTCGGCTGCGGCATTTCTACTGGCGATAAGCCTGACATCCTGCACTAATGCGACCAGGCCCGACAAGCCGTCCGCCAACCTGACAGCGACCGAACTGCACGCCGTAAACGCGCAGGCTGCGCCGGCGCACGATTCCAAAAAACACATCGTCCTGCCGAATCCGGCGCTGGCGGGATGCAAGACAGAAAACTGTACTCAGGTGTTGCCGGATAAGATCGCAGATCACGACGCAATCTATCCCTGGCAGGTCCTGGTTGATTTCAATGGCAGTGAAGTCATCGGATTGATAGCGTTCTACGATCAGCCCACCTCGATTGATGACCTCCAGGCAGCGGTTGATGAACGTTATGGCAAGTGGGCGGAGGCAGATTTCCGGACCGGTTGTGTGAGGATCTGGCGAGTCGAACCGGAACATTTCGTCATTCAATTGTCGGTAGCCAGCAGCGGAATGGTTCAGTTGATCTATCTCACCTTCGACGCGAACCACCCAGCTTCCGACCAGGCGGTGGAATATTATGTCTGTGTGATGGAAAAATCTGCCAAGTGCGCAGCCCATCGGCGCTCGACTTCCTGGGCGCCAGATTTCTTGCGCTGATCGTCAGACCATCAGCTCGAATGCCCCATCCGTCGAAAACCGCGACGGGGCTGCCGTTGAGCGGCCCCGAGGGAACGAGGGAATTCGAAGGACACCGATTCAAGCATGAACCGGCAGGAAGGGTACGAGCTAGTTCTTAGCCTGCCCTGAGCGAAGCGCAGCGAGCCGAAGGGTACCGATCCAGCCCCACAAAATAAGCCCGGCTTCAGCCGCTGAGGGCCGCTCTCCTCCGGCACATACCAAAGTAGCAATTACAACCCGCCGCAATCCGCGCTAGAATTCCGCGCAGTGGAAAAGAATCAGCTCTATTACGGCGACAACCTCGCCGTCCTGCGCGAGCACATCAAGGACGAGTCCGTCGACCTGATCTATCTCGACCCGCCCTTCAACAGCCGCCAGGACTACAACGTGCTCTTCGCCGAACGTGACGGGACCCGCTCCGCCTCGCAGATCATGGCCTTCGAGGACACCTGGGAATGGAACACCGAGTCAGCCCTCGCTTGCGAGGAGATCATCGAGCGCGGCGGACGCGTCAGCGAGGCCATCCAGGCCTTCCGAACGTTTCTAGGCCACAGCGACATGATGGCTTATCTCGCCATGATGGCCCCGCGCCTGATCGAACTGCATCGCGTGCTGAAGGAGACGGGATCGATTTATCTGCACTGCGATCCGACCGCGAGCCACTACTTGAAGATTTTGATGGACTCGATCTTCGGGGCGACGAATTTCCAGAATGAGATCACGTGGAAGCGCTCAGATGCCCACAGTGATGCGAAGCAAGGCGCAAGACATTACGGACGCATACATGACATTCTCCTCTACTACAGTAAAGGGGAATCTCCAACCTTCGCACAGCTCTACAATCCTCTTCCCGAGAGCACTCAGGAAAAATGGTATCGACATGTGGAGGAGGAAACCGGCCGGCGCTACAACAAAGCCGATGTGACCGGACCGGGCGGTGCATCTAAGGGCAATCCGCATTACGAATGGAAAGGGATAACCCGTTACTGGCGATATAACCGCGAGAAGATGGAGCAACTCGAAGCTCGCGGCAAGCTCGTCTACTCAAAATCGGGGATGGTCTATGAGAAGCGCTACCTGGACGAAAGCAAAGGCGTAGCGTTGCAGGATTGGTGGGACGACATCTCGATGCTCCGAGGGATTCACCGCGACAGCGAGCGCCTAGGATATCCAACGCAGAAGCCCAAAGCTCTCCTCGATCGCATCGTCAAGTCCAGCTCGAACGAAGGGGACGTGGTCCTCGATCCGTTCTGTGGATGCGGAACCGCGGTGGAAGTAGCGCAGCAGCTCAACCGCCGCTGGATTGGCATTGACATCACCCATCTCGCGATTGGCCTCATCAAGACCCGGCTGGCCGATGCCTTCGGCGACAGCGTGCGGGAAACCTACGAGGTGATCGGCGAGCCGGTGGATTTGGCCGGCGCGGAGAAACTGGCGGAAGAGGACAAATATCAGTTTCAGTGGTGGGCGCTGAGTCTGGCTGGAGCGCGCCCTCTGGAAAAGAAAAAAGGCGCAGACCAGGGCATCGATGGACGCCTTTACTTCCACGATGAAGCCAAGGGCGGCAAGACCAAGCAGATCATTCTTTCGGTGAAGGCCGGACATCTCATGGCTGCGCACGTGCGCGACCTGCGCGGTGTCATCGAGCGCGAGAAGGCCGAGATTGGCGTGCTCATCTCGATGCAGCCTCCGACCAAGCCCATGCTGAAAGAAGCCGCCGAGGCGGGGTTCTACCAGCCGTACATGGGTGAAAAATATCCGCGACTGCAGATTCTGCATATTGCCGAACTGCTCGCAGGGAAAAAGATTGAATATCCTCGGCTGCTGGATGCAACGTTCAAGCGCGCGCCGAAGGCGAGGAAGGCGGCGGAAAAGCAGATACCGCTTGGCGGGGCCGAAATCGAGGAGGACGGCCCGTTTTGATTCCCGCAAAAGCAGGTTCCTCACGGCTGAAAGCCGTTCGGAATGACGAGCTATAAGACGGAAAAGCAGGTTCCTCACCGGGCTTTCAGCCCGGTTCGGAATGACATCCCTTGCTTTTAATGATTCCGCTTCCGTTAATGACATCCCTTGTTTTCGAGTTATGCGCCGGTTGCGAGTGGCGTTGATCGAAGAGCCGTTTTGGAGGGCGCTCCGAGTTCTCAGCGGCTGAAGCCGGAGTCATTTCGATGCGTCAATTCGGCACGAGTGAACTCGTGCCCTTCCCGGTTTTTCCCTCAGGCCACAGGCGCACGCTTCGCTCCATACAACCGCCGGCCACGCCCCGGCAGACAGGCCCCCTAGTAAATCACCTTCAGCGAGAACTGAATCTGCCGGGAATTCTCCGCGGTCTTGCTGATAAACCCAAACCCGCTCCCGCTCACGATGTTCGAGGGCAAACCGAAGTTGACGATGTTGAACACGTTGAAGAACTCAGCGCGAAATTCCACGTTGCCAAATTCCGCGTTCCCGCGATGGCCAAAGGGAGTGTCTTTGATCAGCGCAATGTCGTAATTGTGGAAATCCGGCCCGCGAAACGTATCGCGCCCCAGCGTGCCGAAGCGGCCCAGGTTCGGCCCGGTGCCGCCCGGAATGTTGATTGGGATATTGAAAAATGACGCGTTCTCGTTTTGCCCGTTGACGTTTCCGAGCCCGAAATAGTCGTCGCGCACCGCCCGGCTGGTGGAGAAATGTGGCATCGAAATCAAGTCGGGCCGGTCAGCCCCGCCCTGCCCTGCCCCGGTCTGCTGCACGCCCGAGTAAACGCTGAACGGCGATCCGGTGGTCAGGGTCGTAATGTTCAGAAATTGCCATCCCTTGGTAAGGGCTGTTCCCAGCGGCCGCAACCACGCGATCCGGTCCAGAGGCAGCAGCTGGATCAGGCTTACGGTGAAGACGTGGGTCGTGTCGAACGTCGAGGGCCCTTTCTCCGCCGAAGGGTTCCACGGATCTTGCGGCGACGTCTGCAGCACCGTTCCGGCCGTGGGAACGAGTCCCGCCAGCACGGCACTGGTGTCATCCATGGACTTGGAATATGTATAGCTCGCCTGCAACCCCAGCCCCGCCCGGGCTGAGTTCTTGGTCGCGCTGGTCTGCAGCGAATGATAACTGGAATGGGAGCTCTTGACATCACATATTCGGGACCGTATCCGCCGATAGCCTGCCCCGCCGCATTGAATTGAGTGAAAGGTGCATGGGCGGGATCGGCGCCTCCATAGCCATTCGGGGAATACACCCGCGCGAGATGAATTCCTGCCGTACCAACGTATGAGGCGTTGAAATGCAAATCCCCGAAATCGTGGTCAACCCCGGCGGTCCAGGCGCCAAGGTAGCCGTTGGTGAAGTTTCGCGCGATGCCCTCTACGTCAAGCAACTGCACCT
>JBKQRC010000029.1:0-2973 GCA_052326105.1 Candidatus Sulfotelmatobacter sp.
ATTCCAAGGCGAGGACGACAACGAAGGCTGAGGCGGTTTTCGCCGCAACCCGGAGGGCCGCGCGCCGGTTTCCCCGATTTCCGCGTCGCTCGGCGCTCGCCGCACGCCCGGTATGCGTCGCTCCTCGCTCCTGGAACTCGGAAAAACCGGCTCCCGTCGCCACCGTCCGCGTAGTGTGAGCAGGCCCTAACTACGGGATTAGCGCTTCCTTGCTTTCAATTAGCCGGGGAAATACAACTTCAGAAATGTGCCTCCGGCTATGCCGCCGTCCGGCGGCTGGTCTGTCTCCTCCCAGCACGGCCAGGGGCAAATCCGGGTCCGGCGCGTTCGCTCACGGTCTCAGCCGCCGCGTTGGAGGTCCCGGCGTTGGCGCCAGGTTCTTCCACCGCGAGGCTATTCCCTGGGGGTCCAAAATTGTAACAACAAAATCTTGTGTTTTTGTTTCTTTTGTTCTTGAATCTTCCTCGCAGCCGATTTATGATCGTCTCAACGCTGAAGAAAGGAGGTGATCCAGAAGCTAATGAACATCGGTAGTAGATCCAAGTGCGAGGTGGTCGATAGCTGAGGTTCGCCGTTCCTGTATGCTCAGGTCCCATTCAGTGGGGACCGTGGTTCTTGTTGAACGGCCATCGAGCACAGTCAAGTTCAGTGCTGTTGTCTGAACTTCTCGAGCTACCTGGAGAGCCCGTCGCCGGGGTCCGGCTGCGGGCTTCTTCATTTTTCGAACCCTTCTGCCTTTTCGCTCCTTCGCGACCTGTCAAGACGCCCCTGCGCCAGTTCGCCGGAGTTTCCTTCGGATAGGTCGAATCAACCCCGCTAGACCTGTTTCGGAATAAGTGTAGCCCGTCGCGTCCACCCGCAATGAGGCCGCTCCCGGATGGGGACATCCATGTTAGGTCTTTGTCAAGGGCGCACGGAGTGGCCCTTCGAGCCTGGCCCGCAAGCCCTCCTGAACCGATGCCATCGTCTCGTCTGCCGTGCCGTTGTTCAGCCCGCCGCAGGTTCTCGCGCCAGGCGCTTAACCAGACATCCATTTGCGATCTCCGGCGCCGCTGGCGCCTTCTCCGTAGCTTGAGTTCGTGTTCGCCTGCCAGCCTGGAAACACCGAGACGGCAGCCTCGGGAATTGCTTCCCTCGCCGAGTCCCCACTCCGGCCGGGCCTGGCAGGCCGCGCGGTCAGATCGAGCAATCGCTGAGTGTCGTGTCCGCTCCTTTCTCAGAATTGTGTGGGCCGCGCACTCAGGCCACCTGCTGGCGCGCGCCCGCTGCGACAAAGGCGCCGGCGCGCCGGTCCACCGCCAACAGATACGCCACCAGCTTGCGCGCCACCGCCAGATTCAATTGCTCGGGATTCTGCATCGTGGGCGACATCGCCCCGCATCTTCGCCCACTCCCACTTCAGGCTCATCTTGTATTGGAATCAAACGCCCTTTTCAGGCTCTTCTTGTATTGGACAACTCTGCAGCTTGACACGCGGGTGTAACATCAATCAGGGAGTCTGCATTTGCGCGTCTGACAAGAGTGTTCTTTGAAAATCGAACAATTAGCGAATATCTGCCCGAAAGATAGCCTCTTAAGTTTTTGGATCTAAAAAACAAAGTCGATATTTGGCTTTGTTCCTCCAAAAACGTGTTTTTGCATCGCGGCGCAGACATTCTTGTCTGCCGCGTCGGCGCTCGTGCCAACGTTTGGCCCGGCAAGCCCGGTTCCATCTTCAGCGCCTGGTCTTTCGACCTGCCGACGCCCCGGTGTCAAACCTCTTGCCACGCAGAAGTACGGTGGGGCTGGGAGCCCCGTCTCGCGCGGGGCCGTTATCGTCGGTCAGACGAATTCTGACGCAAGTCAGATGAATAAAAAGAAGGAAAAGCGAATAACTGTTGACTCCCGCATAATAGCAAGTCATTGCGGCCACAAAGAAGCCTGCTGCCAGAAGGCGGTAATCAGTCGGGGACGGCGGCGCATGTGGCGCAGCGTCCGGCGTGCCGCTGCGCTCAGTTGCCAGAAGTCTTTCGGGCAGACGTTCGGTAGCTCATGCTGCTTCCAGTACGCCCAGATGTACTCGACCGGGTTGAGTTCGGGCGCGTAGGACGGCAGGTACTCTACGTGGATCCGCCCGTTCAGGCTGGCGATGTGATCCCGCACCATGCGGCTGCGATGGGCCGCCAGGCGGTCCCAAACCAAGATCATGGGTTGGTGGATGTGGCGGGCCAGCGCCGTCAGAAAGTCCACCCCCTGCGGACTCTTGACCGAGCCCGGGTACAGGCGGAAGTAGAAGTTCCACGCCGTCAGTCCCGCCACCGCCGACAAGCTCTTCCAGTTGAAGTTGTACTCCAGCACCGGCGTCTGCCCGCGGGGCGCCCAGGTGCGGCAGCGATGGGGACGCTGGCTCAGTCCGCTTTCGTCGACGAAGACGATCGTGCGGCCTTCCCGGCGGGCTTTTTCTTAGTGGCCGGCCAGGTCTTCTTCTTCCATCTGCGGATCTGTTCCTCGTTGCGCTCGCGCGCCTTGCCGGTGGGACGTTGCGGGCTCCATCCCAGGCTCACCAGCACTTTCCAGACGTGGCCTTCGTGATACCGAACTCCGAACTCCTGCGCGATCAAATGCGCGACCCGCGGGCAGGTCCACAGCGGGGTTGCATAGCCCAGCGCCTCCGGACCGCGCAGCAACAACTCCTCCAGGTGTTGGCGGTCCTTCGGGCTGAGCAGCGGTGTGCGACCGGCCCGGCCGGCTTTACGCAGTGCCGCTTCACCCCGCTCGCGGTATTGCGCCACCCAGCGCACCACCGTCTGCCGAACGACTTCGACGCGGCGCGCCACTTCGGATTGATTCAGACCACTCTCCCACAGCCGGATCGCTTCCCTGCGGCGCTTCTCCAGCGCATCAAAATCGCGTCGCACTCCAGCAGCATTGCCCATGCCTGATTAGACGCAGGATCGCTCTGAAGGTTGCAGCTATATTATGCGGGAGTCAGTA
>JBKQRC010000030.1:0-6362 GCA_052326105.1 Candidatus Sulfotelmatobacter sp.
CGAACAAAGTCAGGCCTCAAATCTGGGTCGAGGTTTCCTGGCCTCAGCGGCTAAAGCCGATGTTTCCAGGGGCTCTTCACGGCGCGGCTGGAAGCCGCGCCCTTTCAAAGCCTGACCAACTTTTGACGCGAACTGGCGAGACACCACGCTAGCTTGTCGGGGAAGACGCACAACTGCGGAGCTTCGCTCCGCCGGACAGCCGAGGGCGGCTGTCCCCACACGGACAAGGTAGGAGAGGAACCATGAAACCAGGTGCTAGGAAACGAGGTGCGACACGGGCAGTGGTTCGGCGGATAGCGGCGATGGTTTGTGCTTGGCTGGCGGCAGCATCACTCGCCGCCGTTCTCATCAGCAACTCCGCGGCCCAGAACGAGCCGCCAAAAGTCGGCCCGGACAATCCTTTACCCGGCCTGGGTGAGCCGCTGGCGCGCGATCCGATCTTTGTCTACAACAACTGGTCGGCGTACGACGAACTTTCCGACAACGTCCTGCTGACCGAGCAGCTGGCGATGAAGGAGTTGGACGAGATTCTGCGGTTGCGGCGGCTGGGCGTGCGCATCGATTACTACACCATCGACGCCTTCTGGTTCGATCCCGACGGCGGCTACCGCACCTGGCGCAGGCCGAGTTGGCCCAACGGGCCGGACGCATGGATTCGCAAATGCCGCGAAAGCGGCGTTCTGCCCGGTCTCTGGTTCAGCACCAATACGCTGGTCAAAATCAATGCCGCGCCGGAATGGCGGGATTCTCTGAACGAGAACAAAGGCGCGATGTCGTTTTCCGAGGGCGGATTTCTCCCCAATTTCATGGAAACGCTGCAGTACTGGTACGACCGCGGCATCCGCATCTACAAATTTGATTTCGTGGATTTCGGCGCAGCCACGCCGGAGACGGCCAGGACGAAGAGTCCGGCCGAGATCAGGGCGCGCAATGAAGAGGCGTTCCGCGACGCTCTCGGAAAATTTCGCCGGCGGAATCCCGACGTGGTGCTGGTTGCCTTCAACGGCTTCGGAGGTGACGTCGAATCCACGGCGGGGCCTTTCCCCTTTCATAACGTCGTCGACCTGCGCTGGCTGGAAGTCTTTGACTCGATGTACTCGGGCGATCCCCGACCCTCCGACGTCCCGGAGATGGAGTTCTGGCGCTCGGTCGACATTTACAGCGACCACATGGTGCGCCGCTACCAGCAGAGTTTTCTTCCGCTGGAGCGCATTGACTCGACCGGCTTCATGCTGGGCAATACCGGCACGATTTATTACCGCAAGACCCACGCGTGGAAGGGCGCGCTCATCCTGATGATGGCTCGCGGGGGCTGGGTCAATACCATCTATGGCAGCCTGGAGTTTCTCACCGACGACGATGCCCGCTGGTTCGCCAAGGCGCAGTCGTTGTACCGGGGATTGCTGGCCACGGGCCGCAGCAAAACTTTCGGCGGGATTCCCGGCGAGGTGCAGCCGTATGGCTTCGGTTCGCTCGATTCCGATGGAGTGGTCTACGCCGTCGTGAATCCCGCGCAGAGTGTGGAAGAAATTCAGATGGCGCGGCTTTCCCGGGAACAACCGGTCGTTTCCGGCGGGCGGATCCTGTTTCGCGATGCCGGATTCATGCCCATCCTCAGCGGCGACCACATCCAGCTCGGGCCGGGACAGATGGCATTAGTAGGTTTCGGCAAGTATGCCAGTGCCAAGTACGATCTGGGTGTGCAGGAGGATGTGCGGATTCCGCAATCGATCACGCAAGTTGCGGCGAAGTTCACGGGCGACGGGAATGTGATTCGAGCCGAGGTGACAGCGAAGGCCGACCTGCGGATTGTCATGCAGCAGCGATCGGCGAAAGACGGAAGCGTGATGCGCAGCTGGAAAGGTGGCCCCCCGAATGGCACCAATATGGGCAAAGTGTTCGTAATCAAGGCGTGGCAGGCAGGTAAGCCGCTGCCGGTTGAGATCGACTACGACAAGGTGATCTGGAGCGGGCTGTCGTGGGCGGTGGGCGAGATTCGTCACGGGACACTCAAAGCCGGAGATCCGGTGCAAGTGGAGTGCACTTCGACCGAGGACGAAGTGAGGCTGGAGGGGAAGGTGTACGCTGTCACGTACTGATTTAACCCGTCTCCCTGCAAACGTGTACGCGGCGCCGGCTGGTGCTTTCCGGGTCTTTGAGGCCAAGTATTTTTCTTGACAGTGGTCTTTGCGGGTATTTATGTTGCGGTGTTTGGACGACGGCAGTGGCCCATCGGGCCTATTATTTGCGGTTTGTAGTAAACGTTTACCAACATCGGTTGCCGCCCGGCGCCGGGCAGCAGGAGGAGGATTTTTTATGAGACCTACGATTACCCTAAGGCAATTCTGTCTGGTGTTTTTCTTGTTTTTCTTCCTTACCGCCGCACTGTCGGCGCAATCCAATCGAGCCACCATCACCGGGACGGTTACCGACGCCACGGGCGCCATTGTTCCCGGCGTCGACGTGACCGCCACCAATACCGGCACGAACGTCCCCACCAAGACGGTCTCGAACCAGGACGGTATTTACGTCATCCCCAACCTTTTCCCGGGGCAATATTCGGTCGAATTCAAGAGAGACGGATTCGAGACCCTGCGCCGTCCGACCGTGACGCTGGAATCCACCGCGGTGGCCCGCATCGACGCCACCCTGAAAGTCGGCGCGGTCACCCAGACCGTCACCGTAACCACCGATGCGCCCGTGCTTGACCTGGAGCGCCCATCCGAAGGAACGAACATGAACGGCCAGGTGGTCACCGATCTGCCGCTGAGCATTTATAACGGCGGGCGCTTTGTTGAGGATTTTGCGGTCGCGATTACGCCGGGCTATTCGCCGATCAGCTCTCCGTACGGCGCTGTGGTGAACGGCGGGCAATGGTTCACCAAGGACTACACGATTGATGGGACCTCTGGTACGACCAACATTCGCGGCGATTCGATGGAGGCCGGTCCGACCATGGAAGCGGTGCAGGAGCTGCAGGCACAAACCAGCGGCCTGGATGCACAAAGCGGCATTACCGGCGGCGGCGTCATGTCGTTCAACCTGAAGTCGGGGACAAACAGATGGCACGGTTCCGGCTTCCTCTACGGTGTCAACGAATTGCTCGACGCCAACACCTGGACGAACGACTACTACCAGGAAGGCAAGCCGCAGAGACGAGGGTGGGACTACGGGTTCAGTTTGGGTGGGCCGATCATCAAGAACAAGACATTCTTTTTCGGCGCGTTTGAGCGCTACCAGCAGACCGACTTTCGTCTTAACGGGGGTTCCGCGTCGGTTCCCACGGCCCAGATGTTGACCGGTAATTTCAGCCAATTGCTGGGCGCGACCCTTTGCGCCGGCAGCCCCTGCGGCCCTGGCGGTACCCCGACCATGGTATACGACGACGCCGGGAACTTCATTCCGGCACAAGTGAATATGATCTACGATCCCACTTCGGTGAATAACGCGAATGGCTTGTGCCCTTCTTATGCGACCACCGGGAATCCGTGTCAATTCACCGGAAATATCATTCCCGCAGGCATGATCAGCCCGGAGGCGCAGAAGGTCAACGCCTTCTATCAGAACTATGCCCCGCAATTTGGCGGCATCGACAATAACGCGCGAGGCCTGATTCAGAACACGCCCAGCCAGACGCCGAACCAGGTGGTGGTGAAGCTGGACCACAACCTGCGGGAACAGGATCATCTTTCGGGATCATGGATTTATAACGACCGGCCGCGCACCCTGGACGACGGCGGCGGCGTATGGGAGGCCGGAACCACCAATGGCGGCCCGCTTTCGAATGGCCGTTATCAGATCTACCGCGACCAGCAATGGCGGGTCAGCGAAAGTCATACCTTTAGTACGAATGTCCTGAATGTCCTCAATTTCACTTACAACTTCGATTTCAATGCCAGTTCGCCCTCAGATCCCGGCAACTGGAACCAGCAGCTAGGATTTGGAAACACGACTGCGAATACGTTCCCGATCATCAGCTTCACGGATAACTCGGCGTACGGTCACAACGAGACCTTCCTGGGTAGCACGTGGCAGGGAAATTTTTCGGGCGTGAACGCTGCAACTGGGGACACGATCACCTGGACCAAGGGACGCCACAACATCAGCTTTGGCGGAGATTTCATGGCGCACGAGATCAACAGCCGGTCGGGCCAAGGCGCTCTCTCTTTTGATTTTTCTTATCTGAAAACCGCCGGTCCGGGCTACCCCTATGACGGATTCGGGTTTGCCTCCTACATGCTGGGCCTGTCGGACAAAGCGAGCCAAACGGTGGCTTACAACCTCTACGGGCGGCAGAAGGGGATCTCGCTGTTTGCGCAGGACAGCTACAAAGTCACGCCCAAACTAACGTTGAGCGCAGGCTTGCGCTGGAATTACAACACACGCTTCCATGAGAAATACGGGCGCTGGGCCAACTTCGATGAGACGGCGATCAGCCCGATTTACGGCGTTCCGGGCACGCTCGTCTTTGCGAAAAATGGAGGCGACAGCTTTGAGAAGAACGAGTATGCGAGGAATTTCGGCCCGTCCATCGGTTTCGCCTACCAGATGCTGCCTAAAACCGTCCTGCGCGGCTCGTACGGTTTGATCTTTAATCCGATTGGGGTGAGCTTCTTCAACGGCGTTCCCGACGGATTCGCGCCGCAGCTAGGGGTGAATACGGCGCAAAACTTCAGTTGGGATGGTCCCGGCGGCACGGGTAATTATCCGGGCGTCCTGACGGCCGCGAACGCAAG
Organism: Candidatus Sulfotelmatobacter sp.; assembly: GCA_052326105.1. Lineage (GTDB taxonomy): Bacteria > Acidobacteriota > Terriglobia > Terriglobales > Acidobacteriaceae > Sulfotelmatobacter. The sequence goes on from JBKQRC010000030.1 coordinate 4,737, forward strand.
CACTGACCCCACGTCGCTATTTCCAGAAGTCGCTGTCGATCCGCGGGCTCTTCGCCTGGGATACAGCGAAGCTTTCAACTTCGGTATCGAGCAGGAACTGACGCCGAATACGCGATTCGAACTTTCCTATGTGGGCAATCGTGGCCACCGCCTGACGGATGCGGCGCTGGATTGGAACCAGGGGCCCACGTCGACTTTCCTGAATCTCTGGCAATATCAGGCGAGCGCAGCAGGAGGCTATTATGCCGGTGCCTACGCCGGCTACGTTTGCGATGCGGCGAGTGCAGCCAGTTACGGCGTCCCAGTTCCGTATCCGTATCCTGGTTTTTGTGGTCCAGCTTTGGCGGCGATCGCACCTTTTCCGCAGATGGCCCAGTCCGAAGTGAACTACTGGGGCTATGCCAATCTCAACTATGTCGGCCTGCCACTCGGCCAAAGCTTCTACGATTCCATGGTCGCGAATATCGTGAAACGTACCGGGTGCGGCCTGACCATGGACCTGAGCTATACCTGGTCGCGGCAGGAGGGCGATTCGTTTTCTGCGCAGCAGGAATATAACGGCTACTACACTCCCGTTCAGGATTTCAGCCACATGCAACAGGCGGCACATGGCGTCACCGGGTATGACCTGACTCACATCGTGAAGGGATTCGTCAGTTACGAGCTGCCCTTCGGCAAGGGACAACCGTGGCTAGCCGGTCAGAATCGTGTCGTGAATGGCATTATTGGTGGATGGACCGTGGCAGGGATCGTGAACTACTACAGCGGACAACCATTCGAGATCGGGGCGTCGAATCCCTACTGGCCGATCTGGGGCGACCTTTACCCGCAGTTCAATCTGGCTGGCTACGCGGGTCCCAACGGCACGAAACACTTTGTTCCGTTACCGTCGGGAGCCACAACGATTCCGGCGGGAAATCAATACATGCCGGCGAGTGTGGCCAGCAATCCCGCTCCGGGAGTGCTTCCGCCGACGCCCGAATCCTCGGCCCTGCGTTGTCCCGGACAGGCCAACGAGAATGCCAGCCTGCTGAAGAACTTCCGAATGGGCGGGGAGGGGCGGTACAGGCTGTCGTTCCGCACCGAGTTCTACAACCTCTTTAACCGACACTACTACAGTATCCAGGGCTGCGGAGGCAGCAGTAGTGGCATCGGCGCGGCGAACTTCGGTCAGATCTATGGCGTGGCGGATAATCCGCGTCAGGGGCAGTTCGCGGTTCGCTTCGACTTTTAGCGTTTGAAAGGGCGCGGCTTCAGACGCGCCAGGCGGAGCTTTGAAAGAGGGGGCCTTCAGGCCCTGAGGGCGCGGTCCCTCAGCGGCTGAAGCCGGTCTCATTGAACTGCCCTTGCGGCACGGCTGAAAGCCGTGCCCTTTCAAAACCTGCGTCTGCCGAAGAAGGCACTCTGGCGGGCTGCACCGGTCTTTATCCATCTGCCAGATCGAATCACGAAATGGATAGTCTCGCCGCGAGAGTTCGAGTCCTACAGCCGCGCCTCTTGCGATGCCTGCTGGCGGCGGTTCCGCTGGCTGGGCTGATGCTGATGGGCGGCGCCGCATCCGTGGGTTTCAACGCCGCATCGGACAACGCGTCCGGCGGCGGGGTGAACTATTACGTCGACTGTGGA
>JBKQRC010000031.1:0-11711 GCA_052326105.1 Candidatus Sulfotelmatobacter sp.
GCCGTACCAACGTATGAGGCGTTGAAATGCAAATCCCCGAAATCGTGGTCAACCCCGGCGGTCCAGGCGCCAAGGTAGCCGTTGGTGAAGTTTCGCGCGATGCCCTCTACGTCAAGCAACTGCACCTGATGGCCCGGGACGAGCGCGGTCAGGTCAGCCTGGAAGCGGGCCACGTCCATTTGCGTGTTCGGCGGCACGTCCTGGGTCCGGCCTGTGGCAAAGATCGGCTGTCCCTGCGTGTTGTAGGCGATGGGCAGAGGCAGCGGAGTGTAGGTGTCCTGAAACGGCAGCCACACGCCGGGTAAGGCCGTAGCGGATGTTGTGTAAGCAAACGGCATGGCCGCGGTCACAAAATTGTCCTGCCATAGGTTGGCCAGGCCCGTTGTAATGGCCCCTCCCGCATGCAGCACGGTCTGCTTGGTTGCAGCGTAATCGAGCTCTAACCGGGGCCCCCAGCCATTCCAGTCCTGGTTATAGGGCGGTTGCGGATTGACCAGGATCGTTTGCTCCGCCGGATGTTGCCAGTAAGGCACGGTCTGGCCGTTGGCGCCCGTAAAGACGGGAATGGACGTGCGCTTCGTGGCCTCGTGAATGCGGCTGTTCACTTCGTAGCGTAGGCCGTAGCTGACCGTCAGTTGCGGAGTGGCTTTCCAGGCGTCCTCAAAATAGAAGTTGTAAGCTTCGCGCCGCACTCCGGCCTCATCGAATTTGTCGCCGATGGGCGTGACGCTGGCCGCCGCAGAGATGGTGTAGGAATACGGCGTCGCCGTCAGCAGGCCGGTCAGCGAGTCGGGCAGCGGATCTCCCGTGTGGATGTCATGGGTCCCGCTGGCCGACGTAATGGTCACCGGCGTCATGCCGTCGCCGCAGCAGTACGCCGTGCCTCCGCCAAACTGGTACGCGCCGTTCGGGTTCACCCCAAAGATGGTGGAGTCGCGGTTCGCGCGCAGTTCCACTCCCCACTTGAATGCGTGCGAGCCGCGGATGAACGCCATGTCTTGCTTGAACTGAAAGAGATTCCCATACGCGCCATAAATCGAACCGCCCGCCGTGTTATAGCCCTGAAATAGCCCGTCGGCGAAACCCATCAACGGTTGGGTATGGTTCGGGGTCGGGAAGAACGGAGTGCTGCGAATGTATCCCAGCGAGGTCTCGGAGGTCAGATGCGGAGAGATCGTGCGGGTATATTTCACTCCCGCGTTGCGCTGGTGATCGAAGAACTGCACGCCGAAACTGGAATTGATCGCCGTCTGATCAGGATTGGTCAGCGGCCCCGTCACCTGATCCAGACTGAACCGCGCCAGCAGAGACGCTTTCGCTGAAATCTGGTGGTCCACGCGCAGGGAGAATTGATCCGTGCTGGTAGTGACCTTCGAGGATGCGGCGTAAGTGCGGTCGCCGAAGGGTCCGGTGGGTTCGTTGGGCAAAGGATACCCGTTCAGCACGGGCACGACGGCGGAGTTCACCGGAATCGTCAGCGCGTCGCCGGGCACGCAAACGTTGTTGGTGCACTTTTCGGGATAAGTAGTCGTGTCAATCCCCTGCCGTTCGGCCGCGGTCGGCACCGGGATGACCTGCGTCGTGCCCAGCACCTGCCGGAATCCCTGATACTCCCCAAAGTAGAAAGTGCGGTTGCGCCCGTCATAAATTCCCGGCAGCACGACCGGTCCGCCGTTGGTAAGGCCAAACTCGTTGCGCACGAATGGCGGAATGCGACGGCGCCCGGTGGGATCTTTGTAGTCGAAATAATTGCGGGCATCGAACGACGCATTGCGCAGAAACTCAAACAGGCTGCCATGCATCTGGTTAACGCCGGATTTCGACACCACATTCGTATAGCTCGCCGCCCCGTGGCCGATTTCAGCCGGCATCACGCCCGAACTGGCCTGCACTTCCTGGATCGCGTCCACGTTGAAATTGGAAAATGTCGCCCCACCCATTTCCGGATCGGTGGTGTCGAAGCCATCCAGGGCGAAGACCGTGGACGCCCCACGCTGCCCGTTCACCGCAAACTGCTGCGTGAAGTTCGCTGCGCCGTTGGCATCGGTCATCGTGCCCGCCGCCAGCAGCAGCAATTTACTGAAGTCGCGCACATTCAGGGGAAGGCTCGAAACCTCGGTGCTGGAAAGATGCTCGCCGCCGCTGGCCTGCGCGGAAGATTCTGCGCCCGAGGAAATGATGCGGAGTTCCGGCGCTGGCGTGGCTTGACCGGTCGCAGTTTCTCCGGGTGAAGCAAGTTGTAGCGTCGCAGTCAGGATAGCCCTGTCTTTGACGACGAAAAGAGCAGTTGTCTTTCTCTCCTTATCGGCAACCCTGACGGAAACTTGGTAGCTGTCGGCCGCGATCGCGGCAAAGGCGAATTTGCCGTCGCCAGCAGTCGTAGCAGTGAAGTCATGCCCTCCAGACATGGAGTGCAATTTGACCACTGCCCCGGCCACAGGTTTTCCGTTGTCGTCCCGCAGCACGCCGCTCCACGACGCCCCCGCCAGAGCGTCGGCAACCGGTACGGCAAAAAGGGCAACAGCCAGACAGAGAGTAAGAATGCGAGTTCCCGAGCGCATAAATAAGTGTGGAGTGGGAATTATAACGGCGGGCGCGAAGCCGTATCAGCAGGAACACGAGAAGCTCGAAGTTTCTATCTTTTCGAAGTTTCTATCTTTTGAGTGCAGCCCCATTACGCGCTGTTATCCGAGCGACGCGAGGGACTTGGGTCGTGGCTCGCGTCGAAGGCGGTGTTGGCGCGGGCAAGAACCCGGGTCCCTCGCTCCGCTCGGGATGACAAATGGGTTTAGTGCACGCTATGGCTAAGAACGGTCTGACCCGGAGCAATGGCGCCGGCGAAAAGCGGCTCGCGGCGGGCAAACGCCATCGTGATAGCATTTCCTTGAGGCGCCCCTTCCGCGGCCATGCTCCGCACGCACGCCATATCGCATATTGTCCCGCTGCTGCTGATCTTCCTGTGCTCTATCCCGGCGGCGGCTGCGGCCGAGCCTAACCCTTGGCTCGAAATTCATTCTGCGCATTTCACCGTGGTCACGGATGCGGGTGACAAGAAGGGCCGCGAAGTCGCGCTGCGTTTCGAGCAGATGCGCGCCGTCTTCGCCACGCTGCTGGGCAAGGATCGTCTCAATCAGTCCGTCCCGCTCACCATCCTCGCCTTCAACAACGACAAGTCGTACTACCAGGCCGCGCCCCTGATCCATCCTCAGGGACAGGCGCAGGGCCAGCCCATCGACGTCCCTGGATTCTTTCTCCCCGGTGAAGATCAAGACTTCATCGTGCTGAATCTTCTCGAAAACGAATCCTGGCGGGCCGTCGCCCACGATTTTGCACACGTGCTGCTCAATTACAACTACCCTGGTGCCCAGGCATGGTTTGACGAAGGCCTCGCCGAATACTTTGCCTCCATTCGCCTGGACAACAAACAGGTCGAAATCGGCGGCGATCCCGAACTGGGCGCTTCCGCCACCCAGGATCTGCCGGGGAAAGGTCTGGCGGACGCCCAGGGCGACTCGCATCCGCCCAGTTCGCTCACCAGGCTGCTGGATTCCGAGACCTGGATTCCCCTGCCCGACCTGTTCTCCATGAAGCGCGATACGACGCGCGACACGTCCATCCGCACTGAGGGCACGCACCTTACTCTTTTCTATGCCGAGTCGTGGATGGTGATTCACTACCTGCTCCACGAGAACAAACTGCCGGATACGGGCGTCTATTTCGGGCTGGTTCTGAACCAGCACATACCCGGGGAATACGCCATTCAGAGGGCCTACGGCATGAGCTCGGCGCAACTGGAGCGGGCGGTGAAGGATTACTTCCACTCCCAGACAACGCTGATCGCTGCGCTCGATTCGGGCCTGCAGAACAATTCAGACCGTTCTGCGAATTCCGCCCATCCGGGTCAGTCCTACACTTTCCCGGCTCCGGTGGGACCCGACGATTCCGCGATCATTTCCAAGCCTCTGCCCGAGGACGACGCGCGAGCCCTTTATGCCGGATTGCAGGTCCGTATCCCGGAACGTCGAGACCTCGGCCTGAAAGAGTTGCAGGCCCTGGCCACGACACCCACCGTGACCGACAAGAAGGCCGCGGCCAGAGCAGAAAGTACACAAAAGAAGTCCGCCGATGAAGACACCGGTCAACTGCCTTCGAACGCAATCGGCAATGCCCTGGCTCACCGCATCCTGGCGTGGGATCACATCCAGCACGGCGAGTTTGAAGAAGCTTTGCCCGAACTCGCCGACGCCGCCGCGCTCAACCGCGGCGACATGTGGGTGCGCTACTACCTGTCGGCGCTGAAGTACCGCATGGCGCAGGCCCGGCACGCCGAGATGCAAGGACTGGCCAATATGATGCTCGACCTCAGGGCCGTGCTGGAGTGGTATCCCGATCTCGCCGATGCTTACGACCTGCTGGCCCTCGCCCGCAACGAGGGCGGAGGCGCGACGGCCGCCATGCAGGCCGAGCGCGCCGCCATGATGCTCAGCCCGCGCGACGAGCGCTATGTCTATCACATGGCGCAGATTTATATTGCGAACAAAAACTGGGATGCGGCCGAGGATCTGCTGGAGCGCCTCAGGAACAGCAGCAACCCGGAAATCGTCGGCCTGGCCCGCGAGCGTTTGAGCCAGATCGGATCCGAACGCAAGTACGGGATGGCATCGTCGGGCGGCGGCGGCCCGCAGACCAAGCTCACGCCACAGAAAACGCCATTCGATGTGCTCGACGAGGACGCCGCCAAGCGCGCCGCCCAGGAAAAAGCCGCACAGTCCGGCACAGCCGACAAGCGTCCCACCAAGTTCCTCAAGGGACGCCTGGTCGCCGTGGACTGCTCCCATGCCCCGGAGGCGACTCTGACGGTCACGGCAGAAGGAATCGTGTTGAAACTTCACGCCGCGGACTACAAATCGCTGCTCCTGATCGGAGCGGATACGTTTTCCTGCGCCTGGCAAAACCGCACGGTCAGCGTGAACTACAAGCCCGGGGGCCTGGCCGACGGGGATCTGGTGTCGCTGGAAGTAAGATGAAGTAAGGTGAAGATTCTTGCGCCTGCCCAGGGACCATTCTTACCCTTTTTCGCGGCAAACGGGCCTGGGCTGAGGGATTAGCTTCCCTGCTGTCTGGCATTCGACTTGCAGCTAATCTGTGCCACGTCTTTCGCGCCCAGATTTCTATCCGCCGGAAACGCGCCGGGCTTGCAGCATTCCGGTGCTAGGCGCACAATTGTAAGCCGATGTGACTCGGCCGTACGGCGTGACTGCAGTCTTGCTCCCATTCGGTAAGGAGGTCGCAATGAAGACCCGCATTTTCGTAGCGCTATTGCTGGCCACGATCTTTCTGGCCATGACGCTGGCGCTTCCCGCCTTCGCGCAGCAATCCAACTCAGTTTCCGGGACGCCGCAGGCAGCGCCTGCCGGCCAAAATGCTCCCGCTCCCAGCATGGACACAGGCCGTGAACCGCTGCCGCCCTCGACTCCGCGCGACTTCTGGGATGGCGACGATCCCAACCTGGGCAGTCTGATCCTGCATCCTTTCGCCCGCAAGGCGTGGGTCAAGCGGCAGACCGAACCCATCAAGGACCGTATCAACGAACTGGATGAGATCACCGGCGAAAACGCCAACAAGATCCGGGACATTGATACCCGTTCCCAGCGCGGCCTCCAGTTGGCGTCCGAAAAAACCAGCCTGGCCGACCAGCATGCTACCGATGCGAGCAACAAAGCGCAGACGGCGAAGTTGTCCGCCACTGACGCGAACACTCGCGTTTCTTCCGCCGAGCAGATGGTGGGCAATCTCGACCAGTACAAAGCGAGCACGCAGACGGAAATTCGTTTCCGTCCCGGGCAGACTCTGCTGAGCAAGCAGGCCAAGGATGCGCTTGATGAGATGGCAGCCCCACTGAAGGATCAGCACAGCTATGTGATTGAAGTCCGCGGCTTCTCGCCCGGACGCGGTCAGGCCGCCATTGCCGCTTCGCAAAAGATGGCCGACTCGGTGGTGCGCTACCTGGTTCTCACCCACAACATCCCGGTCTACCGCATCTACACCGTGGGCATGGGCAACACGCCGGCGGCCGGCGACGAGGGGACGAAGCACCCCACGCGTGCCCGTGTTGAAGTCAGCCTGCTGAAGAACGACGTGCTTTCAGCGCAACGCTGAACCCGCATTCGAAGACCGCCTTCCATAAAAGGGCAAGCCGAGATGGCTTGCCCTTTCTCTAGCGCATTCCGGTTCACTTTCCCACGAATTGAAAGTCCCGGATCAATATGGATTGGTCTTTCCCAGGTGTCGCTTGAAAGCACCAGAAATTGATGCCTACTGGAGCAGCCTCCTGCGGAATGTTCACCGCATTCGACGCGTAGGTTTCAGTCCGGATTACGTTCGCGGTCGTCCCGATGGGCTGAATGCCGTCCATAATGGTGAAGACGATCTCACCGGAGCGCCACTCCATCCTTGCCGTAGTGAGTGATCCACCCGTGACATGAAAATTATCCTCCCAACTTGAAGTCCCATCGGGCTTGTGGTGTCCGGTCGAGGGATACACGGTGAAATCAGCATTGCAGCCGTGGCAAGTCGCGTTCCACTGGGAGAATTCGATATCAATTTCGTTTTCTCCGTCCACCCCGGCATGACGGGCCGGTCCGTAGGTAAACAACCCCAGCACAGCGGATTTGTCCATCTCGTAGGCGTTCCCCTCAACCACCCACTGATAAGTGCCGAAACCCAGGTTGTCGGCGGTGAACATCTCGGATGCAGTCCATTTCCCATTGCGATTGCGGATCTGGAGATGCAGGTATCCGCTGCTGTCGACGTCAATATTGGCGGGGTTGCCCTGGGCAACCCCCGCCATACCTCCCGCGGTGACAATCCACTGATGTCCCTTCCAGGTGATCTTCTGTGCGAGCAGGCAGGGAGCGGAGCACAGGATGAGGACGAAGATCATTATCCAAAGCGGTAGTTTTCTTCTCGTAGCGCCTCCTTGATTTTCAGATTGCACATCGAGAAGGTAGGCGAGATGCTCGCCGCCCGTCAAGGGACAGCGTTGAAAGTGCTATTCCCGCGTTTGCGGGCCATTTGCTGTGAAGTCGCCGCTTTCGCGGGCCGAGCCGGAATTGGTACTACAATGCTTGGGGTTGACGCGTCCGAACGCTTAAACGGAAGCGGCTGAGAATATGTGCAGAATCAACCTTGAGGTCGCAGGCTCATTTATGCTGTTCGCCTGGCTTGGATTTTATCTGGTCAGCTGCAGCGGGAGTGTCAGCGTGGGTCGAGGAATTGGCCCTCCGCTTCCGCCCGGCTCGACCACTAGCAGTGTGACCACATATCACAACGATAATGCCAGAACCGGGCAGAATCTCAACGAGACGACGCTCACGACCTCCAATGTGAACGCATCCAGTTTTGGCATGCTGTTCGTCATCCCTACGGATGGCAAAGTGGATGCGCAGCCGCTTTACTTGCCCAACTTGACCGTTTCGAACCAGGGAGCGCACAACCTGCTATTTGTGGCCACGGAACACGGAAGCGTCTACGGCTTCGATGCCGACACAGGGACCAAGCTCTGGCAAACCTCGACGTTGGCCTCGGGCGAAGCGCCGAGCGATGACCGCGGATGCGACCAGGTGACACCGGAGATCGGAGTGACATCCACGCCCGTGATTGACGCCAGTGCTGGCACGCACGGGACGATTTACGCCGTCGCAATGTCGAAAGATGGAAGCGGCAACTACCACCAGCGCCTGCACGCGCTCGATGTAACGACGGGCGCCGAGGAATTCGGCGGCCCGAAGGAGATTCAGGCATCGTATCCCGGAAATGGCGATAACAGCTCGGGCGGGAAGGTAATCTTCGATCCGGGACAGCAACTGGAACGGCCGGGCCTGCTTCTGCTCAATGGCGTGGTCTATACGAGTTGGGGCTCCCATTGTGACCAGCGGCCATACACCGGTTGGATCATCGGCTATGACAAGAACACGCTCTCCCAGGTGACGGTTCTGAATGTCACTCCGAACGGCAACGAGGGGTCGTTCTGGATGAGCGGCGCGGCCCCGGCGACGGATGCAAACGGAAACATTTTCGCGCTGGATGCGAACGGCGTTTTCGACTCCACGCTGAACGCACAGGGATTTCCCAGCGAGGGCGATTTCGGCAATGCGTTCCTGAAAATCGCGACCAGCAATAAGCAACTGGCGGTGGCTGACTATTTCGAGATGTCCAATGAATCTTCGGAGAACTCGACAGATGAGGATCTCGGCTCGGGCGGAGCGTTGGTATTACCCGACCTTACCGACGGCTCGGGTCAGACCCGCCATCTTGCGGTTGGAGCCGGGAAAGACGCCAACATTTACGTGGTTGACCGCGATTCCATGGGGAAGTTCAGTCCCGGCACGAACAACATTTATCAGGAAATTCAAAATGCGCTGGCGGGACAGGTATATTCCATGCCGGCATTCTTCAACAACACCGTCTACTACGGCGCGGTTGGGGATCACATCAAAGCTTTTGGCATCAGCAACGCCCAGCTTGGCAGTAATCCCACCTCGCGGACCGGCAATGCTTTTCCGTATCCCGGGGCGACGCCCAGCATTTCTGCGAATGGCGCCAGCAATGCGATTCTCTGGGCTACGGAGAACACAGACCCCGCGGTTTTGCGCGCCTACGACGCGGGAAATCTGGCAAACGAACTGTACAACAGCAACCAGGCAGCCGGCGGCCGAGACCATTTCGGCGCCGGGAACAAATTCATTACTCCGATGGTGATCAATGGGAAGGTGTACGTAGGAACAAAGACCGGAGTCGGAGTATTTGGACTCGGGCAGTCGGCACGCGCGGAAAACAAGGCTGTCGCCAAATCGCTAGCCAGTGGGAAGTAGCTATTGTCGAAGTCGTGCGACGTTGGGATGATAAAAGCGCGACCGAATCAACGCTTCTCCATCTTTTCGCGCTTTGGCGAAGGATGGGAAGTCGGCTGAAACTGCCTGCCGCGTCTCAGCAAGACAGTACGTTGTTGCGGGCCAACGCTTTCAAATGCGCAATTTTTCGTCCGATTTGCACGCTGTTTCGGCAGGCCACCACGCACGATTCGCAACCGTCGCAAGCCTCGAGCCCCCGTCCCGCCGCAACATTCGCCAGTGTATCCCGCGCCATCCCGTTATTTCCATACTGCACCGCGTACATGTGCGATCTCATCAACGCGGGTATATCGGCGTGCTTCGGACAATCTTCCTTGCATTCGCCACACTGCTGGCAAAATTCTGCCTGTGCCGAAAAGGTCTTATCCGCCAGGAACTTTTCCTCTTCGTCCGTATAGGCCAAGTTCCGTGCCACGGAAAAATCCTGCTCGAGATGTTCGTAGGTACTGAAGCCCGGTATGGCGGCTGTAACGAACTCGTGGTTCAGCACCCATTTCAGCAGCGCTGTCTGGCTGACGGGCGGCAAAGTCTTCGGCAGCTTTGCGTCCGGCCTTACCGTGCCGCCGGCTTGTGTCTTCATTGCGATGATTCCGATTCCGCTCTTCGCGGCGCGCTCAATCGTGCTCAGGATTCCCGCATCGTGCGCCATGGTGTGATTCAGCGTCACCAGCGCCACATCGAACAGATTCAGCCGGATCGCTTCGTTCACCACATCCTGGGTATTGTGCGTCGATATGCCCGCAAACCGCGTCTTCCCGTCCCTCTTCAAACGCTGCAGTGCTTCCAGCGGACCTTCCGCACGCGCATCGTCCACTGAATCCACCCCGTGGTAAAAAAGGATGTCGACGTGGTCCATCTGTAGTCGCTGCAAGCTGCTCTCCACTCCCTCCACGAAGCGCTTCTTCGCTTCGGCAGCGTTTTGCGTGCGGCTCCGAGCTGGTTGCTTGGTCGCGATCGTGACTTTATCGCGCACGCCCATCTCTTTGAGCACCTGTCCTACCATTTCTTCGTTGCGCCCCTGCTGATAAACCGCTGCGGTATCGAAATGCCGGATTCCTAATTCGTATGCCCGCCGCAACAGCCCCGGCACGTCCGCGTTCATCACTCCCATGCCGACCACGGGCATGATAAGTCTCGTCTTCCCGAGCGCGCGCTGCAGCACCGGGCCCGCCGCCGTGACGTTCAGGGGATTTGCGCGCAGCAAGTCAGTTCCTCCCAACACACTTGCCGCTCCCGCCCACAGGATCGGCTTCACGATGAATTCCCGCCGGTTCCACTCCGATTGCTTTTTCATGGTTCAACTCCTCAAATAATGTTCTGTAAGCTCATTGGCTGCCGTACGCCCGCCGCAAACTCTGCGCGGTCTCGTTTAAGATCTCGGCCCCGTTCTGCGGCGGGTTCACCGCCAAAATCAAGTAGCGCCCCTGCGTTCGCGCGATCACGCTGCCCTCAAAGCTGTTCTTCGCTCGGATTCCACCCGCTCCCAATTCCGGGGCGGCAGCGCACTCGCCGCTCTCCTTGAAGTGTTTTGCGAGCTGTTCCAATCGTGCCTGAGCTCCTGCCACATCGTTCGCGATTGAAATCACCAGATTGCCTTCTTGCCGGCCCCACGTGTACGCCACCACGTACGCCGGAGCCAGGAAAGCGTGGCCCAGCGGATCCTTCCTCATATATTGGCCGGAATGTTGCACTCGATGTTCCCGGGGAAGTTGTTCCAGTAGAGCCGGCGGCGTCCGCGTTCCGCCGATTCGCTGGGACAAAACGCGCGCAAATTGGTCGAGCAGCGCATCCGCACCCGCGCCAGATCCCGCCAGCTTGACGTAATAGTGACTTTGCACAAAATTCAGAATTCCTTCACTTCGGTAACCTTCAATGCCGATCGCCACGAACTTATACCTGGGTGACCGCTCCGCCGCATACATCCCAAACGCATCCTCCGGCTTGCCCATATCGTAGATGTCCGCCGTCACTTCCGCCGCGCCACTTTCGAAATCCTCGTGCAGCAAAATGTGGAAATCGTAGAGCAGATAGATATCTGCGCCGCCGTCGATGTACTGATAGAGACTCTCTGGTTTATAGAATGAAACTGGGTCTGGTGCCGTTGCGTGGCTCGGCAGGGGCTCCCTTAGAAAACTCAAGAGCTGTTTTTGCGCACCAGCGGAGGCTGGCGCGCGGGAAGCACCGTCGCTGGGTGCTGAATTCTGCGCCTGGACGATTCCTGCCGCCAACGTCGCACAGATCAGCCCACTACTCCATCGGGACCAAAGTCTCATGCCAATCCCCCGAGGACATCGTCTGCTTTCGAGTACTTCCTTCCGGTTGCCGTCGAGCCGAGATGACAGAGCCGCTCCTGCACACTGGGATCGAGAATCTCAGAGGGCGATGTCTGACTTGGGGCGGTCAAGACAGTCCCGTGGTTAGGGTAAGAAACGGTGGTTGGCGCTGCCATGATTGCGATCACGTCAGATTGTGATCTTGACCGCTGGGATCGAGAACGCTGTTTTGGCTGGCATACGGCGAAGTTTATGGGGCGGACGAGACAACTCCCGGGCTGCGGGCAATCGTGGATGAGCGGGAGTCTTACCTCATACCTGCCTTTGCGGAAGGATCAGGCTCCGGGCCGTCTCTCCGCGGAGAAGACGGAAACCAGTTTGACTTTGCTCGTGAAAAGCACGATAAGCTGACTTGACACGCGTGAGATTCTTGTCGCAAGGTCTGCTCCGGAGATCGGCACGCGGGATTGCCCGACAGCGAGAGGAACAATGTTAGAACACACGAGACGCGAGTTTCTGAGATTGT
>JBKQRC010000032.1:0-18189 GCA_052326105.1 Candidatus Sulfotelmatobacter sp.
GCTCGATGAAACCCCCGCCTGCATTGAGATTGTTGTTGGTCAGCGCCTGCTCGACCTGACCTATGGAAAGACCGTAGGAAACCAGTTTGCCGGGATCGAGCTGGACCTGGTATTCCCGCGTGGGCCCACCGAAAATGTTGACCTCGACAATGTTGGGTACCGATTTCAACTGGTTCAGCACATACCAGTCCTGCAGCGTCTTGAGCTCCATCACGTCATACTTCGGATTGGTGCTCTTGAGCGTGTAGAACATGATTTGACCGGTGGGACTGTAATCGGGGCCCAATCCTGGATTTACCCCGGCGGGCATCGTCGCCTGCGCCAGGCGATCAAGTACTTCCTGGCGCGCGGTAAACGTGGTGATCTCATCGTCGTAAATGATGGTGATCACCGACAACCCCGCCAAGGACACAGACCGCAGATGCGTCATGTGCGGCACGCCATTCAAGTGCACTTCGAGAGGCACCGTAATTTGCTGCTCCACTTCTTCGGCGGCATGCCCCGGCCATTGGCTGATGATCTGCGTGTAGGTGTCAGCGACATCGGGATAGGCTTCGATCGGGAGGTTATGAAAAGAGATGATGCCCCAGATGAACACAACCAGCGCCACGCTCAGCACCAGGATGCGCTCACGAAGCGCAAAATCGATGAGGCCGCGAATCATTCTTTGGCCTCCGCCATTGCGGTAGAAAACTCGAGCGCATTGACTACGATTTCGTCTCCTGTCTTTACCGCGCCATCCTGCAACTCCTGCAATCCATCCGAGGGTGCACCGGATCTGAGGACCTCGATTTTGCGGAACTGATTCGGACTCTCTTTACGAAAAACCCAGTCTTTGTCCTGCAAGCGCATTACGGCGGTGGTGGGCACTACCAGCCGCGGGCGCAGTTGGCTGGAACGGAAAGTTGCCACCGCGTACATATTCGGCCGCAGGGTTCCATTCGGGTTGGGCAGCACGATTCGGACTTTGGCGGAGCGAAGATTGGGGTCGAGCACGCGTGAAATATCCGCCACTTTGCCGCGGTACACCTCGCCGGGATATGCGGCCAGGCGGACCTCCGCGGAATCGCCCAGACGCACTGCGTTCAGATCATTCTCATAGACATCGCATACCACCCAGACTTGAGACAGATCGGCGATGGTGAACAGGTTGGGACTGTTGTCCAGACTCTTGATGCCCTCGAATCCCGAGACGTTTTGCTCCACGATCGTCCCCGACACAGGAGCGCGCAGTTCGATCACGGAACTGGGCTGTGCCGGATCGCCGCCGAGCAAGCGGACATGTTGTTGTGTGTTCTGCACGTCCAGCTTGGCTTTGTCCTCGGCATCTTGAGCGACTTCCAGATCTTTCTGAGCCAGCGCACCATGGGAATAGAGCAATTGCGCGCGTTCCAGAGCCTTCCTGGACAGACGCTCGTCGGCTTGGGCTTTCTGATAGTCGGAAAATGCTCCGGCAAGATCGGCGCTATAGATCGTGAGCAGCACTTGGCCCTTCTCGACGGAATCTCCCAGCTTCACCAGCAGTTCCATCACCCGTCCCGAGCCCTGGGAGGTGACGTGGATGTTTCGGTTCACATCGGGTGTCACGGCTCCGTTCGCGTTCAGCAGAGTGGGAAGATTTTGAGTTCCGACCTTTGCCAGCTTGAATAGTTCGGGATGATCAACGTGATAGAGGTTCGGGTCGATGGTGACTTCTGATTTGGTAGGCGCGACCTTCGTGCCACCCGAACAGGCAACTGCGAGGGCTAAAAGAAACAACGCCGGCATCAGCGCCACATGTCGACGAAGATTATCTGTCATGGGATTACCTCCTGGCCCGCGGCAAAGTTCAGTGGACTGGCAGCGGTCAGGTAAGCACCGATCAGGTTCACGCAGCTGATCTGAACCCTGCGGTACTCGCTCCGGGCGTTGAGAAAGTCGAGCAGCGACGCGCAGCCATTCTGACAGGAAAAGCCGATGTTGTCGCGAACTCGGATCTGAGTGGCATCGAGCAGCCGCCGATTGCGATCGATGTCCCGCTGGGTGCACAATTTCTCTCCCTGGTTCTGGTCGAAGGTACGCACCGGAATCTTCACTGACACGGAAACAGGCATCGATGGGAGGGTTTCGTCCGAGAGAGCGATCGTTCAACAGCGTGAGGAGTCGCAACACGCCGCATCCAGGGCATCCGTGATTTCAAGGCAACGGGGTAGGGGACAGGGCGATTCAGAACCAGCCTCCGAACTCATTGTAGTCGCGTCACCCCCGTTCGGCTCGAAGTTCAGGGACCCAGTTCGTCAACTCTGATGCCGTACCGAGATTACAAGCCAAGAGACAACCCATCCCGCCATTGAGCAGCAGCCTGCAAAATCGAACGCCTTCGCAAAAAAGTGGGCCGCCGAGTTTCCGGCGGCCGGTGTGGAATGTTGTTGAAAACAGCGAGCTACTTCGTGATGATGGTCTCGCTGGCGGTGGCCGGGCGGTGGTATTTATCGCCCGAGTAGGCAGCGTGAATGGTGTGCGTGCCGGCCGCCAGCCTGGCCGCTGTCGTCGAAGCTACCCCCGATACAATCTTGACGGCGGCTCCGACCTGCTTGCCGTCGACCGAGAACGTGACATTGCCGGTCGGCGCAGGCGAGTCTTTCGAGGTCACCGTCACTTTGAGTGGCAAGGTCGCCGCTGCGGCGACGTCTTGCGCCGCAGTTGGCGAAGTGAACTTCACGACTGCGGCCGCCTTCACGGTGATGGAGACGCTGATGGGACCGGCTGCCGCGTAGTTCGAGTCGCCGCTGTACGTAGCGCCTAAAGTGTGGCTCGTCGTGGTCAGGCCGGTCACGCTGGTGGATGCCGTTCCCGTAGAGGAGACCTTGACAGCACTCCCGTAGTTCGCGCCGTCCACTTTGAATTGAACCGTGCCGGTGGGCTGCGGGCCGGATCCCGTGACGCTTGCGCCGAACGTAACCGCGGTTCCCGACGTGACGGATGCTCCGTTTGCCGGCGCGGTAATTTTGAAGGTCGGAGTGGGCAATACTCCCGTCCCGGAGAGAGTCACGCTATCCGTTCCGTTAATGGTATTGTCCAGCAGGGTCAGCGTGGCCGCCCGAGCGCCGGTCGCCGCCGGTGTGAAGATGACCCCGATCCTGCAGGTCTGGCCGCTATACATCAAGGTGCCGGACGTGAGCACACAAGTGGTCGTCGTGTTATCGATCTTGAAATCTGCGGGGTTCGCGCCAGTGATTGCGACGTTGGTGAGGGTCATATCCGAGTTGCCGGAATTGGTGACGGTGACCAGCTGGGCGGCGCTGGCGACGCCCTTGTTCTGGTTGGGGAATGATAAGTAACCCTGGGGTCCGACCTTGCGAATCACTTGCCCCGATGCCGCGGAACTGATGATGTAGACGTCTCCCTGCGAGTTCACGGCTACGCCTGTCGGATTATGCAACGTCGCCGCTGTGGCCTTCCCGCCATCACCGGTGTATCCGGCCGTACCGTTTCCAGCGATGGTGCGGATGATGCCGGTAGCGGCGTCGATGCGGCGGACACGCTGATTGCCAGTGTCGGCAAAGTAGAGATCGCCGGCAATATCGAAGGCGATCTGGCCCAGGGTGGTGCTGATCTCGGCACCCCGGGCCTGGCCGCCATCGCCAGAGAAGCCGCACGATGCAGCACCAGCGACACGGGTGAAGGTGGGGGTGCCCTCCGCGCTGTAAAGTGGCTCTTCCAGGATAGAGCAGTCGGTGTTGTAGATGTAGGAGGTGTAGAGGTTGCCTCCTGCGTCGACGGCGAAGGACTCTCCGCCAGGACCTGGCGAGTAGGCATAAACGTCGCTGAGATACCAGAGATCCAAGGAGCCCGAGCCACCGGAAAGAGCTGCAACCGGCATCTCGGCTGCGCCTTTGGTCCTTTCCTCAAAAAAGAGATTGTCATTCGCGTCGATGCTGAGGTTGGCCGGAGAACCCATGCCAACAGTCGAGAATGCGCACGGACTGCTCTCCGTGCATGTGCCCGCCGAGTACGCGTAGCCGAACGCGGTCTGGCCGCCCAATGGAGTGATGTAGCTGAAGTAATACACAGTCGCTGACGTGTTGAGGCTGTAGATGTAGCCGAAGGTGTCGACAGCAATCGATACGGGTGGGTTCAAAACGAACGGCTGGATCGTGGTAATCTTGCCGCTCGAGTCAATCTCCCTGACGTAGACATTTCCTGTATCGGCGATGTAGAGGATATCTCCGCCGTCGACGGCCAGAGCGCTTGCCCCGCTGATGAGCCCGGTGCCGGAGGGGGCGGTTCCGGGAACGGTCGTGATCTGCGCAGGCGTAAAGCTGACCACTGGGGCGTAGCCATTACCCGTCAGGCCCAAGCTCGCGGGTGTGGCCTCGGCCGAGTTCGCGATGCTGAGAAAGCCCAGCCTGTGGCCCGGGCCCTGCGGGTTGAAGCGCACCAGAAGCGAACAGCTTTCGCCGTAAGTGTAGCTATTGCCCTCCTGACAGGTGCCCCCGGGCTCAATGACAAAGTCCTTGTTCGTCGACTTGATCCGGGTAAGTGTGGTCTCGGCGGCAAAATTCAGCGTGAGTTCCTCCACCCAGGAGTATTCGCCCACGGAGGCAGCCGCGAAGACATGGTAGTTGGCGGGAGCGTTTTCGAATCTGGAGTCGCCGGCACGCCGGGCGACCCTTTCCTCCTGAGGCTTAGGGCTGGAAGCCAGGGAGACAATGGACTTCGGCACGGCCATAATCGACTGACCGGCGCTGGATGCGACGATGAAAAAACAGGCAACTATCATGCAAGAGGCCAAGAGCAAAACTGACCTTCGCCACTGCCGGAATTCTTTGACGTTCGTCCGCAGACCTTCGCAATTCATATTTTCCTCCTGGATGCACACCTGTGGGCTGAATCGAGCATCGGGCTCGCCTTGGGGGGCATTCCGTCTGGCTCCTGCCCTTGCGGGAATGCCGAGCGCAGGGGGACCAAACCGAGCGGGCGAGTCTGAAAAATGGCGCCTATGATAGCACTGTTTTGCAAAAACGCCAGCGGATTGTTGGTGTTCCGGAGAATCGGGAGAGGACCTTGGTTTTCGCACTGTGGATCGCCGTGTAGTTCAGCGACGATTGGTAACTCCCGCCGATGATCTTGATTGCGTGCGTCTTTTCGTTCTTGCCGCCTTCCTTCGCCGGTTCTAAGTCAGTGGCCTGTTATCCACAATTAGTCGTGGGTTGCCCGTGATCCGGGATTGTTTCGGCCTGCACAATCTACTCACCGTTTGTCAAAATTCCCCCCAACACTCTGCATCGCTGGTTCTCACATGTTTCTGAGAATCCAGCCTTTATCGCTTTGGCCAGACAACTGCACGAGTACAGGTCTCAGGAGCGCGAAAGGAGGAGCAGCGATGCCTCCCATTTTGGTTACGAGTGACTGGAGAAAACTGGCGAAAGCAGCTCGCAAGGAGCGCAACCCCATCGAGTTGATCTACCTCCTCAAGCGGCTGTACGACGTGGTGAATGAAGGTGAGGAAAAACGCGCAGTCCGGCGCAAGGCCAAACTTCGCCGGCCAAAAAGAGCGCGGGTGGAACATGAACGCGCGGCTGCATAGCCCAGAAGCTTAGAGAGATGCCGGGACTAAACGAGTGGTCCACGAATAGCTGCGCCTGGCCCTGGGTCCGGACTGCCCACAGTTGTGCCTGACGTGATTCGCTGTCCATATTGCGTACAGGCAATCAATTCAAGGTGATGACGGAAGCCGAGGGCGCTGGAGTCGCGTGCATTGGAGTAGAATCCAATTTCCCGGGTATTTTCGCAGGAGGTTGCGCTCATGGAAACGCCCAAAACGCCAGATACTACCCGCGCGGAAACAACCATCATCGGTAAGTCAATTGTGATCAAAGGGGAACTGTCCTGCACCGAAGCGCTTTATGTAGATGGCCAGGTGGAGGGCGTCATCGACCCGAAGGGAAACCGTCTGACCGTCGGACCGAACGGTCGCGTCAAGGCCAACGTCAATGCCAGCTATGTGGTCGTTCAGGGCAAGCTGGAAGGCAATGTTCAAGCGAGCGACCGGGTCGAACTGAGGCAGTCGGCCGTGGTCACCGGTGACATCGCAGCCCAACGCATCTCCATTGATGAAGGCGCGTACTTCAAGGGAAAGGTCAACATCCAGAGAGATCCGCCCAAGTAACCGGTGTCGAAGGTGACATCGTCTCCATTCCGCAAAGAGCGCACGAGAAGGACGAAGACCATCCAGTTGCGAATCTGATGGCGGCGGTTGCAATCACGAACTGAATCGGAACCCGGGTTCGCGCAAGACGCGGTTCATGGGGCAACCGGAGTTTTGCTTGACGAAGAGTCAAAATCCCCACCCTGTCTCCGCAAAAAACGCGGAGACAAGGGTGGGGCACCCGGCGGAGACAAGGGTGGGGCACCCGGCGCGCTTCATCATTCAGATTTTGACGGCCTTAGACTGCGCTGGTAGTCGGCTAGGGACACATTGTTGAGCTGGAGTTCGATGCGGCTGTGGCCTGTCTCCTCGGGGTTGCTGAGAATCAGGGGAGTGCCGGGACAGATTCCTGGACTGATGCGCGAGTTGGGCGAGTCCGACAGATAGACGGTCACGATCTTAACCGGACTAATGCCGGGGTCGGCCGGGCCAGAGTCGCTGTTGCGGACGTACCCGCGCGCGATATCACCGGGGTTGATCGGAGGTGCGCCCTTGGGCAGGGGGCAAGTACCGTTCGCCATCTCGGAGCGGATCAGAAGGAACTTGGGGTTGCGCAGCGGCACCCGGCAATTGAGGGAACCGGTGGAGTTCCAGGGGCTTGCGCCGGCCGAACACAGGCCAAGATCAGGCATGGCGAACTCCCCGCGCGGCACGGTGAACGGTCTTGGTTGCTTGTCGTGAAACAGCGTAAACGCAAGGAGGAGACGCGCGTTCACCGGGGAAGACTTCATTCGGTCGAACACGTCCCTGCTGAGATTCAGGGCAATGCCGGTGGTTTTCTGATCCTGAAACAGCAGCGTGGAGCGGCCATCCCAACCCGAATCCCAGTGCCCGCCTTGAGCGTTCGTCAGCGTGAGAATGATCCCGTCCAGCTCGACGAAGGAGTCTTTGGGCAAGCCGGATAGACTGAAAGGCAGGTCGATGGGGACCTCGTTGCCCGCGTAGATGGCATCGTCCGGGGCGGGAGCGTGACTGGGCAAAGGCGCCAACTGTAAGGGGAAGCTTCCGCCGCTGGCTAGCGGGTACTTACGCGCGATCAGGGTGCGATACGGCGTAGCCGCCATGATCAAGGCGATGGCGGCGGCCAGGCCGGCGATCAGCCACCGCGCTTGCGCTGTCTTTCTCCTGGAATACTGCAACAGAATCACCGCAATCGCAGTGATAAGGATCAGTAGAAGGTACACCGGACCGCCAGGCCCGGAGAAACTGGAGTTCGGGACTACGCTGGAAAGAACGGACATGCCGATGGCAAATAGCACGATGAAGAGCAGGGCAAGAAGCATTTGCCCGATGCTTGCGGTCACGGTTGCCAGCGCGGCTGTGGGCAAGAGCAACAGCAGGATCCAGATCAGCTGTAGCCAAAGCAATCCAACGATGTAGGTCCAGGGCCGGAATCCGGCCATCGCTAACAAAAAGAAGTCGGTGATGAACAGGGGAAGACTGACAAACACCAGCACAAACAGAGCTTTGGTGGCTAACAGCTTCTTCCAGTCATAGGGCCGGCTGACCCAGAACTGGCGATCGCCAACCAGGGATTCGCCCTGCACCGCACGCACGATCAGGAACATCCAGGCGATCGGCACTAAGGGAACGAGGAGGCCGGACAAAATCTCATAGGCGGCGGAGGCTGCGCCGTACACCATTCTGTACTGCTGAGTCCATTCGCGAGTCTGGACCCACACAAACCCACCCATGAGAGCCACGGAAGCCGCAATCTCGCGCCAGTGGTGACGGAAGTCTTTGCGAAAGATGTTCCAGACTTGATTCATCATCGGCCTCTCTAGGCTGTGCCTCGCCCCGACTTCGCCATCGCCAGAAAAATCGAGCGCAGCGACATGGGAGCAAACGCCACATTCTTTGCTTCTCCCAACACTCTTCGTATATCGGCGCTGGTTCGTTCCGCGTCAAAGCGGCAGTCGGTAAAGCGGATCACTGCCGCAGCCGTGCTCAGCTGCATCCAATTCTCCGGCGCTGGTTGCGGCAAAGGAGGCGGCACGTCGAACGTGACCTCCACTTCGCGGAAGCGTTCCACCAGGCTTGCCAGTTCCTCCGAGAATCGTAATTTCCCTTCTTCGAGATATCCGACATGGCTGGCAAAGCTCTCAATCTCGGCCAGGTCATGCGAGGAGACGAAGATCGTCGATTCCTCGGCGCGGTCGAGCAGACCTTGAATCAGTTCATCGCGCACCAGGGGATCGAGCCCGGTGAAGGGCTCATCGAGCACGATCAGCTTGGGGTGATACGCCAGTGAGCCGGCGAGGGCCGCCTTCATCCGCATACCGCGGGAGAGGTGGCGAAGTTTGCGATTCAGCGGGAGATCGAATTGTTTTGCTAACTCGCTCTCGAGGCTGCGATCCCACGCCGGATAGAACGATCTGAGGTAAGAAAGAAAAAATCCGGCCGGCATCCACTCGGGCAATTCCTGGTTTTCCGAGACATAGCCGATGGATTCAAATTGGCGGCCTTTGATGAGAGACGAGTCCATCCCCAGCATTTCGGCGCGCCCGCTGGTGGCGCGCATGATGTTCATCAGGATTTTGATCGCGGTGGTCTTGCCCGCGCCATTCGGCCCGACGAGAGCGTAGACGGCACCGGGCGGGACGCTCAGAGTGAGGCCTTGCAGGGCGTCCACGCGACGGAATTTCTTGACGAGATTGTCGGTTTGAATGGCGCTGGTCATTTTTTGGCGCGTCCTCCCCGGTCCGCGTCTGACTTGGAGCCGGCCGGTCCGCTCAGCCGCTTCCAATGGGCGGCGACGGAGGCTAGGACATCCTCCATTTCGATGGCAAGCTTCTTGGCTTCGACGACAAGTTGTTCGATCTCGTAGCCGAGCAACTGAGTGCGTTCGGACTTTCTGGCCTCGGGCAACACGGCTACGACGGTACCAATTCCCGGTCGGCTCTCCAGCAGACCTGATCCCACCAAGGCGGCGACAACCTTGTGAGCGGTATTGGGATTGACCTTCAGTTCCCGGCTGAGGGCGCGCACGGACGGGAAGGGATCGCCGGTGCGGATCTGGCCGGAGATGATGGCCTTCTTGGCGGCGTAGACGATCTGCTCGTAAATGGAGATGCCGGGCCGAAAGTCTACGCGGAAGGGGATCACGATGTGTACTATAACACGTAGTACAGTAAGAGTCAAGGACCTTCCGCATATGCCTTCCCTAGCGGTGCGTTTACCGGGGCTGAAGCCCAAAAAGTCCAGCCGCTCACGCGACCCTAAAGGGCCGCGCTTCTACAACCCGAACGGGGGAGGGTCAGAATCCCCACCCTGTCTCCGCAAGAAGCGCGGAGACAAGGATGGGGCATCCGGCTGGAAGAGGGCGCTCTTGTCGCAGGAATGGAGACCGGACGGGGGAAGGTCAGAATCCCACCCTGTCTCCGCAAAAAGCGCGGAGACAAGGATGGGGCACCCGGTCACTGAATAACAAAAGCCCCACTTCTCGCGCGAAGAACGCGCGAGAAATGGGGCACCCGAATTTCGGTACTCAACTGGTTTGCAGTGTTTCTTTATCCCTATCCCTTCACGATCTTCCGGGCGTTCCCGTCCCAGATGGCGGCGGTGCGGTTGAAATAGGAGAAGTTTGACAGGTGGCAGCCGATGGCGGCGTTGTTGCCAAACATCTCGTTCTCGGTAACCGGCTTGCGGGTGCGGACCGCGTTGAAGAAGTTGGCCTGGTGGTCGACCGTGTCGCTGTAGTCGGGAGGCGTGGCGTAAGACTCGCCTTCGTCTTCCACTTTCGCCTCCAAGGCCGCGGTCGCCGGATGTTGCTGGTTCCAATCCTTCAGATACTGCTCGCGCAGCTCCCTGGGCCAGCCAAAGGTCGAGTAGCCTTCCGGCTCCGGGCGCGTGTTCTCGGGCTTGTAGGTCAGGGTCGTGTCCTTGATGACGAGCGTGCCCGCGGTGCCATAGAAAGCGAAGAATTCTCCGCCGGCATTGTTGAGGTTGCAGCGTACGGTGAGGCGGAAGTTGGGATAGTCGTACATCGTTTCGATCAGATCGGGGAACTCGCGTCCGTCCTTGAAGTGGAACAGACCGCCGGAGGACTGCGCGCGCTGGGCGACGGTAGTCGCGCTGGAAATGTAATGGATGCCAGAGATCAGGTGAACGAACAAGTCGCCGGCCAGGCCCTCACCGTAATCGGTGAAACAGCGCCAGCGGAAGAAGCGGACCGGATCGAAGGGGCGCTTGGGTGCGCTGCCCAGGAACGTATTCCAGTCAATGGTCTTTTCGCTGGCGTCGGGAGGAATCGGGTAAACCCAGGCGCCGCTGGGAGAATTGCGGTCCCAGTACGCATTGATGGAGAACACTTCGCCAAGCTTACCGGAGTCGTAAATCTCTTTCGCTTTGGCATAGAGGATGGAACTGACGCGCTGGCTGCCGATCTGCACGATGCGCTTGTTCTTTTGCGCGGCGTCAATCATGGCGAACCCGTCATCCACGGTGTGGGACATGGGCTTCTCGCAATAAACGTCTTTGCCGGCGGCGCAGGCATCCTCAAAGATGTGGCGGTGCTGGTGGTCGGTGACAGCGAGGATGATGGCGTCAACATCCTTGCGATCGAGAATGGTGCGATATTCGCGGGTGGCGGCGACGCTGGGGTTGCCGACGGCCTCGCGCGCGGCAGTGTGGCGGCTGTCGTAGAGATCGCAGACTCCAACGCACTGCACGCCGGGCACGTGGGTAGTGGCTTCGAGAAGTTCGCATCCGCGAACGCCGGTTCCAATGGAGGCGAAGCGCACCGTGTCGCTGGGCGCCACCGGACGCGCGGCGGCCGACAGCAGGTGAGGTTGCAGGATGACTTTCGCCATGCTGGTGGCGGCGAGAGCTCCGGTACCGAGATGGATGAATTGACGACGAGTCAGGGAATTCTTGGCCATGAGATTTTTCCGCCTTTAGAAGATCGGTAATGTCTCCGTGACAGCGCGTGCGCCGGCGCGGAGTGGCTTACGGGGAGAAATTATCCCACAGGAGAGGTTAATGAAACGATTTTCTAGGAGAGATATTCTGTCTGGGGAAACAGCGCAGTCTGGTCAGCAGTAGTAAGCCGGAGCTACGTATGCTTCGGTTGCGGTCCGCATTGCGCAGACTAACTGCCGCTCCGGGGTGAGATGGGATTCAGTTCAACGCAGGGAGGGCAGGAAGCGAGAAAAGTGCGGGAAAAATAGGAAGGGCCGTGACATTGGTTATGCTCTAGCCGCCGACTCCTGCGAGGGAGCTAACAGCGTGGAAGCATGCACCGTCACAGCCCCTGATGCAATCACCGCTTTCGCGGTTCCAGACCCCAACGTGTCCTCGCAGAGCACGTCGGATTTTTCGGGTCCGGCGGTCTGACGGGTTACCCCGCCCTACCGATCACTCAGTCTACTTTGGACCGGCTCAGTATTATTGTGCCAACCCTTTCGACCGTCGACGGGAGCAACCTTAACAGAACGTTCATAAAAGTCAACGCAAAATTTCGGTGCAATCGCCTTTTTAAAACCTGTGCATAACCGGAAGTGCAAATGATTGTCTGGTACAGAGTTATCCACAGGGTATTTTAATTTGTCCCGTTTTTGCACAGATGTTGCACAGAGAAGAAAAAGGCAACTAAAACGCTCGAAAGGGAACCAAATAATCGTCTTGACGCAGAAGCGAGTTCGGCGCATCTTGCAGAGAGCGGCACAAAGAGCCGAACTGATGTCGGAACTCGTGGCCTACGTGGACGGCGGTAGCCTGGGAAATCCTGGGCCGTCGGGCATTGGGGTGGTGATCAACGGCGGCGAACGAGGCCCCATCCGCATCGCCAAGTGGATTGGCAATCAAGATAACAATGTTGCCGAATACGCCGCGCTGATGGAAGCGCTGCAGTACGCCGTAGGGCTAAATGCGCGGAAACTGCACGTGTTCTCGGATTCGCAAGTTGTAGTGCGGCAGATGACGGGTGAGTATACGTGCCGCAGCCCGCGTCTGTATTCGCTGCATTGGACCTGCCGCAAGCTGGCCCGCTCGCTGAATTTCTCCATCTCGCACGTTCCCCGCAAGGAAAATGCCGAGGCGAATCGCCTGGCGCAGTCCGCGCTGCGGCGGCGGGCGAATTAAGCACCCAGCAGTCACCACTTCGGCGATTTCCTCGATACTTCACCGGTTGAGGAGAAGCTCGGATTTTGGGTGGCGCAGCGCTTCAGCGCTGCGATAAGGGACCTGTTTCCAGTAGCGGCTTCAGCCGCTGAGGTACCTCTGGGGCTAAAAGCCCATTTCTTCTGGCAGATTGTTCGCAGGCCTGGAAGGCCTGCGCCACCCAAAATCGGGGCGGCATTGAATTCCCGGCCTATTCAAGCTGTGAGTTTCATCTGGGCCCCCGCTCCAGGCGTCGGTTCGCTGGGCTAGTGTTGAATGCTGAGTGCTGACTACTGACAACTGCGCTCCGCACTTTTGTACTAGCACTTCTGCGTGGGGAATTTCTTGACACGCCGCACGCTCCGGGCGAGACTCAGATTACTGCATCCTTACAGTTTGAAATGAGTTGGCGGCGGCCGGATTGTGCCCTCGGCGGCCCGACTCCGAGATGACTGGCATAGGATCGCTCGTACGCGCGCCATGGAACCGAACGCGACTCTCGATCAGGCTTCGCCGAAAGCCGGCCCCGGGCCGACGGCGGAAGCCAATGTCGAGCCAAATGCGGAGGAAGCAGTGCAGCAAGGCAGCGCAACTCGGACCTCGCAAGCCAATCTTTCGGCGGCGCTCGCCGCCGCTACTGGCGCAGCCCGGGCCGCTTTTGCGTCTTCCATGCGCTTTCCCGGCGAGGATAGCGGCCATTCCCTGGCGGAGATGGCGCAACGCGATCTTGACGCCGCCCTGCAGTTGCTGGCCGACCGCGCACAGTACATCACCGGCGCCCAGGGAGCGGCAATTGCCCTGAAGAGAAGCGGCAAGAATGACATGCTTTGCCGCGCCAGTACCGGTTCGAACGCGCCCGAGCTGGGCGCTCTGCTTTCCACCCAGTTTGGACTTTCCGGCGAGAGCGTGCGCACGCGCCAGCTTCTGCGCTGTGACGATGCAGAGCGCGACGCGCGCGTGAATCGCGAAGTCTGCCACGAGATGGGGATCGCTTCGGTGGTAGTGATGCCGGTGGTGCAGGACGACGAAGTGCTGGGCGTCTTCGAGCTTTTCTCCGGCAAGGTGAATGCTTTCGGGGATCGCGACCTCACAGCTCTCGAGCGGCTGAGCGAGATGGTGGAAACGGCGGTCCGGCTGGCGAATGCCGCCGAAGGGCTTCCGGAGCGGCTGAAGACGGCTGAGCCCCCGGCGGAGAGTGCATCTGAGGAGATTCTGGAGGTTACTGAGCCGGATTTCGCAAGGGCGCGGGAACTGGAACCGCTGGAACAGGTCCTGGAGCTGGACCCGGTCCTGGAAGTGGAGACCCGGGAAGTGGAGACCCTGGAAGCAGAGGCCGAAGTTGCGCCGGAACTGCCGGCAGAACGGCTGAGCGCGGGGCAGCCGACCACGGAACTTCCGGCCACGGAGTTGCCGGTTGCCGAATTGCCAGTCACGGCCTTCCCAGCTACGAAGACCCCGGCGACGCTGACGGCACCTACCGTTCCATCCCAGCACGAATCGCCCGCGCCCGCGAAGCCTGAGCCTCCCAAGCGGCCACTGTTCTGGTCGTTACACCAGACTACGGGGGAGCCAACCGTCGCCGAGGCCCAGAAGCCTGCCGAGACCGATCAGAGCCACGTTCCACCCGTATTGAGAAACCTGCGCAAGTGCGAAGCCTGCGGCTTCCCGATTTCCGCCGGGCGGATTCTGTGCGTAGAGTGTGAAGAAAAGAAGTGGCGCGGGCAGCTGAGAATGCCGCAGCCGGACATGGCTAGGCAAGTCTCTGGAAAAGCTCCGGTTTCCGGGCCTGCGGAGCGTGCCTTCGCGGCCGCTCAGTCGGCTGCGGGCACCGCTGCTGTTGCGGCTCCAATCCGCCGGTCTAGCGCTGACCCCACTCCCGCCGCGTCACAGAAGGCGCTTTCCGTGCAAGTGGATGACTCCAAGAAGGTTGCGAGTATTGCCCTCGCGCCTCCTCTTCCGTCGCCCGCGGCGCCAGAACCGGCCTTGAGTTCTGCGGCTTCGGGCGCAGTGCCGGAGAGGGCAGAAGAGCCGTCGCAGCCTCCGCAGCCGGAGGTCGTGTTCAGCGCCGGACTGGAATCCTCGCAATCCTGGTTCGCGAGGAACAAGTACGTTTTCCTGGCCCTTCTGGTGGTCGCCGCGGTCGTCGCTGCCGTCGTCTGGCTGCGCTGATCGGGCTCAATTCCCGCGCCATTGAAGGCACTACCGGCTGCCCCGGTAGTGGGTTCGTATGATTTCCACAGGGCTTCCCGTCGCTGAGAATCCGTGGCATCATGGAGCCATGCCGAAACGCGCAAGCCCGAAGCGCGACTTCATGGAAGTTGCGCGTGGGATCGTAGAGCAAGCAATCGGTGAGCAGATGGACGGGAATCCCCTTCCTGTTCCTCCACCAGACAACCGCAACCCCCATGCGGTAGCACTCGGAAGCATTGGCGGGAAGAAGGGCGGGAAAGCCCGCGCCAGGAAGTTAAGCGCCCGCCGTCGTAAGGCCATAGCCAAGAAAGCATCTGCGATTCGTTGGAAATAAAGGCACTTACATACCCGAGTTGACTCCTGTACGAATTCCCTTGACGCACTTTACTGTCAACTGTTAACTTAGGATCAACTCGCCCTCCCCCGAGCTGAAAGGGTTTAGGTATGCCAGACGATGGGAGAGTGTTCCTGTACAAAGGCCCGATCCTTGACGGGTGCTGCAAAGCAAAACCAGAAGCAGCGCTATCTCCGGCTAACGGCTTGGAGATTATTAGGGCAGCGTTCTTTGCGGGCCGAATGCACATTACAGATCATTTCAGACAACAAGCCGCTCAACGTCGTTTTGATCTGATGGATGCAGAGAACGTGATTAGAACGGGAGAGCTCAGGGGTGAGCCAGAGTTCTGCCCGGTCAATACGAATTGGAAATATCACATCATTGCTGATGTGGAGGACAAACGACTAGAGATTGTGACTGCTCTTGATCCGGCAGAAGATTACGGCACGTCACCATTAATAATTCTCATAACAGGTTATTGGCGGTAGAGATATGTACGGCACGTGGAGGACAGCATGCAAACGAACAAGGAGGTTATGAGGGAAACGGTGAAGCTGGAAAGACCGTGCTACGACTGTGGGAAGATGATGGTCGGCAAGCGAGAGAACTACTCGTACCAGGAGGTCGGGCTGAAGTCTGTCGTGTTGCTGAACATAGTCGTTTATCACTGTAAGTGCGGAGCAATTGTGCCGGAGATTCCCTATACAGGAATCTTGCACAGCTGCATTGCGATGAGCGTACTGGAAAAGAAAGCACTGCTCTCGGGGGAAGAGATTCGCTTTATTCGCAAAGCTGCCGGATTCTCCGCAACCGGACTGGCGCGTGTTTTGGGGATGGAAAAGGGGACCGTATCGCGCTGGGAAAATTCAAAGCAGGGCATCGGCAAGGATGCGGATCGGCTCCTCCGCGCCGTTTGCTTTGCCCGCACAATGGAACGGCTTGCAGGAGTGAACACACAACAGATTCCTGACAAAGACTTAGCAAGCAGTTTGGCCCGCTTGCAGGCCATGATTCGGTCTGTAAACCTAACCACCATTTTAGGCGAAATTGAGGACAAGGCTGAAGGATCGAAACCGATTCGAATCGATCCTGAATATGCCGCAATGGCGAGTCATCCAAATTTCGTTGAGACGGAAGCTGCCTTACAATAAGACTCTCTGTAGGCAGTCTTTTACCCGCTCAAAAGTGAGCGGGTTTATTTTTGCCTTGACATCTTACACGCTCAAGCATATAGTTCAGTATATGAAACGGCTAACAATAGAGCAGAAAACGCGGGTTGTGGCAGCCTTGGTCGAAGGCAATTCGATCCGCTCAACTGTGCGGATGACGGGCGTTGCGAAGAACACCGTCATAAAGCTCGTTCTCGATCTGGCCGACGCTTGCGCCGCTTACCATGATCGGACCGTGCGCAATCTCCGTGTGCGCCGCTTGCAGTGCGATGAGATTTGGCAATTTGTCGGAGCCAAGAACAAGAACGCTCGTCCCGAAAAGAAGGCTGTCGGCTGGGGTGATGTTTGGACGTGGACCGGGTTGGATGCGGACACGAAGCTCTGTGTCAGCTATTTGGTCGGCGGGCGTGATCTGGGGTGGGCAAAAGAATTTATGCAAGACTGTGCTAACCGGATTCGCAACCGCGTCCAGATCACCACAGATGGCCACAAAGCATACCTGGAGGCGGTAGAGAGCGCCTTCGGTGCCGATATTGACTATGCGCAACTCCAGAAGATTTATGGGGCAGTGAACGAGAACGAGACTCGTTACTCTCCGGCTCGCTGCATCGGTTGCGACATGAAGGTCGTAAGCGGTGATCCCGATCCCAAGCATGTCAGCACATCATTTGTGGAGCGCCAGAACCTTTCGATGAGGATGAGCATCCGCCGTTTCACTCGCCTCACGAATGCTTTCTCTAAGAAAATCGAGAACCATGCGGCGGCTGTGGCGATTTGGTTCATGTATTACAACTTCTGTCGTGTCCATCAAACGTTGCGTGTCACTCCTGCAATGGAAGCCAGAATTTCTGAGCACGTTTGGAGTATTGAGGAATTGTGTGACTTACTGCCGCAACCTGTATCGTCCACTAGAAATGCGGAGCGAGAGCTTGTGCTCAGAGCGTTAGCAGAAAAGTCGCTTAAGGCTTAAAAAGCCATTCGACGGAGAGTCACACAGCTACCGAGTGCAACTGAGACTATGGACGTAGCCGCCTTACGTAGACGGCGGCAGTTCTGGATATTCCAACAGTGGTTGCCAGTCGGTAATCTGGCTCTCTGGCTCAGCAGCGGGATATGCAAACGGCGAGTTGACCGCTGTATCAAATTCTCGGCGCGCAATTTCGTGCTGGAGATTGATTATCTCAAGCGTTATTGCGTAGTTCGTCATATTTCGCCTTGATCTTGTCTGCGTTCGGTTTTGATTTCTTGGCCCCCTCGGTGTGCACGTCCTTCATCACATCCATAAGGGCTGTCGGAACCGACCAAATATCGCTCGAAGATATAACCTTGATTTCTGTTTCCTGTCCAACCCCAGGTGCGACTTCTGCTGCCCTCTTCGCTGCATAAACAGCCAAGAGAACGTCTCCGAGGGGAGTCTTGGGATGTAAGCAATCAAGCGCAAACTTGATGGCAACATGCGAAGCCCCACTCCCAACTGCATTGTAACCAATTTTGTCGAAGGAAACCATCGTGCCTGGATGACCCACGTAATACACGTGGCTCCCCGTCCCATCAATGCCAGCCACGATCAATTCAACGCCGAGGTTGAATTGATTGGATTGCACAATGATTTGTTGGTAGATACCCGGCTGAGGTTGTAGATATGCCGGTAGTGTGCCCCCTTTCGCCCGAAATGCTAGGAAATCAGGCCCTAATGTCGGCTTTACGATCTGTTCTTCGATTTTTTCGTCCCGATACTTCGCATAGGATTCCTTGACGCTATTGGCAATTTGGGCAACTGCCGCAGCCGGAAAGTTTTGGTATCCGGCTTTCGCACGTTGGAAGATTTCGCTGACGTACAGACCATTACCAGCTCCCATGGCAACGCAAGTCGTACCCATCGTTTCAATTTTGCTTAGAGGAGGCTCAAACTCGACATTAAGGGGCGGCCCAACCGTGAACATCCGATCAGCGGCGGTAACCATATATTTACTGTCTTCACACGATACTGCGATACAAACGGTCATAGGGAGACGCGGAGTTGTACTCCGACGAGCAGGCAAATGTACCACAGGATGCTCCCATTTAGAATAAAAGCGACGGTGTCCCGCTGGTAGTTGGAAGTTAGAAGAGCGGCACTCGGGTTCATTCTACGCGGCCTCCTGTTGGACTCCTGCTTGATCACTTACTTTTCTTCCTAAGATGGTCTCCAGTTGCCAGAGATC
>JBKQRC010000033.1:0-9970 GCA_052326105.1 Candidatus Sulfotelmatobacter sp.
GCCGGTGGGCGCGGGCGGCGCGTGGTCGGCCACGCGGGAAGAAACACTGTCAGTGGAGAACGGAGTCGCGGCCATCGAGCTTCCGGCAGCGAGCGCGGCCTTAATCACGTTCGAAATCTAAGGCCCAGTTTCTTTGGCAAGCGACTTTCGCCCTCGATGCCCATCGCGGCCGGATCACCGACGACTCGGGAATAATGCCCCCGTTTTTTGCGACTCCTCGAAAACCTGAAGGCGTGGCCTCTGCCGTGTCAATTCCAAGCAAGAAAAATGCTCTGTAGTCCGGAGTTGCCAACTCCCCCGCAAGTTCGTTCTGGCTGCCAGTTTTTCCAGAGTGCGACGTGTTTCTTGAGCTATTTACGCCGATTACGGAAGTACCGTTGACCCCCCTTTCTTAGGGATCGACGATACAAGAGCGACTCGGTTGCAGACGGGGCCGAGCACTGTCTGGCGGACGCGCGAAACGGCGGCTGCCAATAGGCAAGCCGGTCGGAGGTTCCATTTCCGATCGAAAACGTAAAGTTCCATGCTCATGCAGTCCTCCGGAACACGGGATTGCTGCTGAGCAAAGCGCTATTGTGGCGGGCGCCATGAACTCTGGTTGAAGGAGCGAACGGATGGTTCGCAGAGTGGTGTTCACAGCCGTTGTTGTTCTTCTTTCCGCATATCTCGCGGCCGGCGGGCCTCAGAGCCAGTCTGCCGGTAGCGTCGCGCCGGCGCAGCCAGCCAATCCGCCTACGGCCGGTCCGCCGATCGGGTCCATTGGCATGCAATTTCAGACCGGGAACCAGCCGCCGGAACGCGTGACAAAGATTGTGGTCGACAGAGTGATTGAAGGCGGTCCCGCCGCCCAGGCTGGCCTTGCGGCGGGCGACACCATCCTATCCGCGGGCGGTCGTGCGGCCGCGAACGCCGCCGAGTTTGTGAGCGCGATCCAAGCGCACGCCATCGGCTCAACCGTCACCATCGGCTATGAACGCAACGGCCAGCAGCTCGACGCCAGCGTAACCGTTGTGGACCGCAAGCAGTTGTGGACCGCCTGGTTCGCCAGGAGCTCACAGGCGGAACAGTCCGCTGGCGAACGGGAAGAGAACGGTGCCCAGTTGACTCTGCGCCGGTCACTCAGTGCGGTGATAGTCGGACTCCAGAGCAATCCCGAAGCCATCGTGATTGATCCCATCCACTGTAATTTCAACTTTGACAGTTTCGAATTCAGCGCCAAATTCTCCAAGCATGGCGACTTCCAGCAGTACAAACTGGATCTGAAGACCCTTCCCCAGGTCTTTCCCAAGCGCGGTTTTGGTGGAATGTACCGCGTGAAGGACGAGGCCGGGAACGACCTTCCCAAGCCCCTCGACCACCTGTGGTGGCATCCCCGCGACCAGCATGCGCAGGCGAACGCCGAATCCATGGCCAACGCCCTCAACCATCTGCGTTACCTCGCTGGCGACCGCAACATCATGGCCCTGCGCAATTTCGAGGACGCGGCGGGGATTTGGAGCACCCTTTCGCCGAAACCTCCAGTTCCGGAAGCGGTTCGGGAAGAACGATTGCTCGCTGAGAACGCTTTCAAGGAGGGCAAAACCGAGGAGGCCTTATATCACTACGAAAGGGGCGTGGAGTTTGATCCGGTTTGGCCCGAAGGCCGCTTTAACGCCGCTGTGATCGCTGCCGAGTTGACGTTCTACGCCGAAGCGGTCGAGTACATGCGCGCCTATCTTGAGTTGGCGCCCGATGCTCCCGATGTGCAATCCTCCCGCGACCAGATGGTGATCTGGAACGACAAATTAAGGCAGTTGAGAAGTAAGTGATTCGGAGGCGTGACCGAATCCAAACGCAATTCGAAAAGGAGTTTTTGCATGACTCGCGTACCTGGAAAGTTCGCTGCCGTTGCCATCTTGCTGGTTGTAATAGCGGGAGTCACTAGCCGTTCTGCCGCGCAACGGTGGGCAAGGCATAAACCAGATCAAGCGCAAACCGCCGAGCCCGAGGCAAACTCCATGACCGTCTGGCAGGCGCGCCGAGCGGTTATTACCGGGCTTAAGACTGTTCTCCCTAGTGTTGAGACATGGCACAACGCATTCGGAGATAAAACTGGATACAACGTAGCCATGCGCACACAAACCATAGAAGTTAGTGCCGGACGCATTGCGTGTGAAGCCGATGTGACTTACTGGGACCATATGACCGAGCCCATGGCTTGCGCAATCGACTTGAGAAGCGTCGGGGTACTCGGCGTAGATACCGGAAGGCACCCGTGCTGTTACTGGTTGACTGAAAATGGGCGACGGGCTCGGGACACGAACTTGGGACGGCCGGTGGGCTATTCCAGCGAACTTCTGGGAACCATCGCTTGGCCAACGCCTGGCGAGGCACAGGCGTTTGCGACTGCGGTCAACCGCTTGCGCTCCGCGGCCCGGGGCGATGACCAGGAATTCCAGGGCATCGCATGGGGCGCATTCCAGCAGCAAGCGGCCGCATGGCGAGCACTCGCTGTGAAGCCGCCCATTTCGGAAGAGGTGCGGCGGCACCGGTTATTGGCTGAGCATGCGGTCAATGAAAAGCAGTTCGACGCCGCCGTCGAGGAATACGAAGCCGGGCTGGAGATCGACCCGACGTGGCCGGAAGGTCACTTCAATTCCGCGCTGCTCTGCGCCGAGTTGGGGTATTACTCCGAAGCCCTGCGCCACATGCGTGCCTATCTCGAATTGGTTCCCGAGGCGCAGGATGCCCAATCGGCCCGCGACCAGATGATTATTTGGGAGGCTGAACTGAGGAAGGCCAGGTAAAGGAGCGTCTCGATACCTAATGACTAAAGGAAGCAAATGAACGAAGGATACGAAGTCCCGCCAACGAAGATTGGGCCCCGTTCCGGCCTGGTCCGCCTGCCGTTTGTCCTCATTGCTTGCTGGTGGATTTGCTTTCCCGGTTTCCTCCACGCCATCAATGCGCCAACCACGGCCGACGATCAAGCTTGCTCGGACGCCTACAATGCTGGGCTCAAGGCCGACACCAGCGGGGCCATCGCCAAGATGACGGCTGTCATCCAGCGCAACACGCGGTCGTGGCTGTGCTTTCATTTGCGGGGCGCCTTGTACAACCAGGAAGGCGAACTGGACCAGGCGATCCTCGACCTCAACCGCGCGGTCGATCTGGCTCCCAAGCGGGAAGTAAATCCGTACGTGCTTCGCGCATCGCTAGACCTTCAGGCGCAGAGCTGGGACAAGCTGCTGGCGGATTCCGAAGCGGTGCTTGCCCGGGACCACAAAAATGCCTCATGCCTCGCCTATCGCGGACTCGCCTTGCACGGCTTGGGACGCTATGCGGAAGCGGTGACGGCGTTGGACGATGCCCTGAAACCTCGCTACCAGCTTCCCGATTCAGCGCGAGTGCTTGTCTATATCTGGCGCGGATACCCACTGTTCTTGCTGGGCAGGTACGCAGAGTCGATCGACAGCTTCGATAAAGCGATAGCCTTAGGGACCACCGACATATCTGTGTACACTTTCCGCGGAATAGCGGAATGGAAGCTCGGCCAGCTCGATAAAGCCAAGGCGGATGCCGCGATACTGCTTCTGCGAGACCCACGCTTGCAGGCCAGTTTCAGCGGAGATCATTCGCTCGAAATGTTCGACCTGGAAAAGCGCCGAGTGGCCACGACGAAAGCCATCGAAGCGGCCCAGGCGGCCGAGGCCAAAGCAGATTGGCCGGCCTCTTTCGAAGCGTGGAACACGGCAAATTCGTACTGTACCCCGTACACGCCAGATGGTCCGGCCATTTGCAGTGTCAGGATTCCGGACGGCTTGTTCAGGAGCTATCCCAAGCTCGCGGCTAAGTCCGCCATGCCAGAGCTTGCAAGGCAATACCAAGTGCACGCCGAGACTTATTTCAAGGCGAGAGACTATGCCAAGGCCATCGAAGCTTACGGCAATCTAATCGGCGTAGCCCCGTGGTTTGCCCAGGCCTATTTCAACCGCGGATTTTTGGAAGGCGAACAGCAACAACAATACAAGGTTGCCATCGCCGACATGC
Source organism: Candidatus Sulfotelmatobacter sp. (assembly GCA_052326105.1). GTDB lineage: Bacteria > Acidobacteriota > Terriglobia > Terriglobales > Acidobacteriaceae > Sulfotelmatobacter. Next base: position 4,030 of record JBKQRC010000033.1, read on the forward strand.
AAGCGTATTTGAAGCTGGCGCCGAACGCGGCAGACGCTCGCCAGGCCCAGGACCAGATCTATGTATGGCAAGCCAAGGCCAAGTAAGACGATGACAAACCGTGGCTCTTCGCTTGGAGGCAATCGTTGGGAGGCAATCGTTGGGAGGCAATTATGAAAAAGGCTTTGTGTGTGGTTCCTCTTCTCGTCTGGGCCGTGGTGCTGATCAGTGCCCCGGCAGCACAGTCGCAAGTCGCAGGAGGGTTTGCAGGAGTCACGCAGTGCTGGAACGGTAGCTCGTGGGTTACGGTTCACGGAAACTGCCCGGCAACGGGCGGTGGCGGAGGCGGGAGCAATCCGTCTGGCGCCAATTCTGCCGCGTATAACAACCTCAACCAAGCCGGCTATCAGCTCGGCTATGCGCTCGGCCGGTGGCTGTTCGGCTCGAACTCAAACCCGCAGGCGGAGTTGCAGAAGCAACAGATGTTGGAAGAGCTGCAGCGCCGCCAGGCTGAAGCCGAGCGCCTGCACCAGGAAGAAGAGGCGCGGCGGCTGGCCGCCATGTACAACCGCCTGTTGGCAACGCTGAAGCTGAACGGATTGCCTAACCTTCAACTGAAACAAGTGGGCGCCAACAATCCTGGCCTGAGCCTGAAGCTTGGCGACAGTCCCGATGGCCATGTCGGAGTCAAAGGTTTGCCCGGCATGTATCTCAACGACGGCGCGACGCCCTATGGAATTCCAGGACTGCCGGGAATCTATACGGGCGGTCCGGGACCGGGATCGGGTCTGACGAATTCAAAACTGGCGCTGAAGACTGGCGACGGTGATACCAGCGCCGCGCAACCCGCGAGTGTTCCCGCCGCGCCGAACGCAAGCCAACAGCCTTACGGAGCGCCCGCCGATTCAGCCAGCATACCCGCGCCCGTGCCAGCCAACGATTCGGGTCCGCAATTCTCGGGCCTCCAGCTGAAGACCGGAGATGGCGCCGGGCCCGCCGCCCAAGCCACTACGCCAGGCCCTGGTTTAGATCCTAGCAAGATGACTCCGCAGCAGCTCGCCGATGCGGCCGAACAATTCAGCAAACTTCCGCCGGAAGACCAACAACGCATCATGACCGCGGCGCAAAACGACAACGCAGCCAGTCAGCCGAACCCTGGCGCCACAACGCAACCGTCGGCCATGGCATCACTGCAACAACAAGCTGCCGCGTCCCAGTCCGCCGCCGCAGCGCCAGATCTGGAAAGCGCTTCGGCCGGAGCGCGCGCCGGTTTCGACACGCCGCTGGGGCCGAGCGCGATCCAGCCGGTTACGTTATCCAGTTCCAGCCAGCCGACTTCGGTTCCGTCGCAGACTCCGCCGTCGGCTGCGACCGTGTACCACGATCGCACCGCCAACTCGGCTGCCAGGCCGAACCTGACAGTTCCGCCTGCGAGGATAACTCAACCCACAATGTCGGCTCCGCCTACCGCGACTGCCTATGCGGCGGCAAGGCCCAGCCCATCGCCGAATCCGGCGAGCCTGTCCACGCCTCCGCCGAGCGCTCCGCGTTATGTCGAAACCGTGGACCAATGCCTTGCCCGCTATATGCACACCGGGCCGAGTGGCGCGGCCCCTTCGCTCGATCAGTTGCAAACCAAGCTGGAGCGCGAGCATGCCGCGCTGGAAAAGTTACTGGAAACGCAAAAAGACGCGAATGAGGACCGCAACGAATGGCTCAAAGAGATGCGCAAAGCGGCGCAGGACGCAAGCCTGATGGCCATCGACAAGGGCGTGGATGGCTTGTTCGAATCCACCAAAGAAGGCCTTAAGGATGCGGAGGTCGAGCTCCATGAGGCCATTCAGAACACCGACCAGGAGGCTGGCGCACTCAGGCAGGAAATCGTCGAGGCCCGCAACGCGGCAGTTGCCGGCAAGGCCGATCCCGAGCGCATGGCTGCTCTCAACCAGCAATGGAATGATATGGAAACGAACCAGATTCAGCCGTTGCTCGAGAGGCACAAAGCCCTGGAAGACCAGTGGGAAAGCACATTCAAGTGGAAAACAAAAGTGGACGGATTCAACCGCAGCCGCGACTTTGGCATCTGGCTAACCGACATGGAACTTCCCTGCACCCTCGACGATAACCATCATCTGACCTGCAAAAACTTCAAAGACAACAATGCCTATACCAAGATGAAGGGCGGAGATCAAGAGACCACTTTGGACGGCCTGAAACAAGTGTTGTCGATTGCCGCGCACAACGCGGAAAGCTTAAAGCAGATTTCCAATTACGCGGTCATCGGAACCACTGCCGGAAAGCTTGCCGCCAATGCCACCTTCATTGGCGAGACGTGGGACGCAACCAGCATGACCATCGACCTGACTTACGACGGCACGGTTGGAGTTCTCGGGTTTATGCGATTGCGGCAAGTGAAGCAGAATGACGCGCAGTTCGAAATAGCAAAATCCAAACTGGGCGCGCTGATCGACCGCACGAATGCGGAGGCGAGTTGCTATCGGAATGCACACTGAGCTGGCGGGATGCGGGGAACGTTTGTTGTTTGCAGGACGCAATCCGGCGTGGGCAAGATATACGCAAGCAGCGGAATATCGGTTCTGATGCAGATCTGACATGGAGAATGCAATGAGCAAAAACAATGTGCTGTTCGCGCTGGCCATAATGCTGTTGATCGCGCCTATGATCTCACTGCACGCTAAAAAGAAGGAGGCGATCGCCGTACCCTCCCTGCTGAAGGGCGATCCTCCACCCGGTAACGCAATGGCGCTTTCGGTTTCTCAAGCGCGCGCCGCGCTGAAAGATGCCATTCAGAAAAGATTTGCAGGCACGGAGCACGGCTTGGCGCTCACTGTGATCGTCGAAGAGGCGACCGATCCCCATTTTTCCTCTGCCGGCTTTGGATTGACCGCGCCGTCCACGGCTAAGATCAGCACCATTGCTGCGCAACCGCGCGACCCTGGAAAATTTTCCGTAACTTATAAGAACGTTCAGGATTACGTCGAGCCCTGCCGTCTCGTGGCCCGCCTCCGTTGCGGACCAACGTTCTGCTACACCGCCTGCTATGCCTCGAACCCGGATTGGAGGACGCGCTGTCTGGGCGGATACGTTTTCGACTGGCCCGATGAAGCGGAAGCCCAAACCTTCTCCGACGCCTTCAACCGGCTTGTTTATGCCGCTCATCACCATGAAGATGAGCAGGTATTTGCGGCCTTCAGCACGGCCGCCAAGGCCTGGCGCGGGAATCCCGCTAAGCCTCCGCTCAGCCCCGAAGCCGACCGCGAAAGGATCCTCGGGGAAAACGCAATCAAAGAGAAGGACCTGGAGTCTGCGATCGCGCACTTTGAGAGCGCGCTGCAAGCGCAGCCCATGTGGCCCGCTGGATGGTTCAACCTGGCGTTGATTTATGCCGAGGAGAATAACTACTCCGATGCCACCGACCGCATGAGGCACTATCTGGAACTGGCTCCCGACGCTCCGGACGCCAAGGACGCGCGCGAGCAAATGATCATCTGGGAAGACAAGGCCAAGCATTGAACCGGCTGCCAAGCTCACGAGGACGAAAAATGAACGCCAAGAATATACGATGTGGCCTGGTGATTGGGTTCGTAATCGCGGCGGGCGCCTTACTCCACGCCAATGAGAAGTCCGGAATCGCCGCTCCTTCCGTCAAAAAAGGCGATCCGCCGCCCGGCAACGCGATGGCTCTTTCCATCCCTCGGGCGCGCGCTGTGCTGATCGAGGCACTAAAAAAAAGATACGTCGGCGCGATGAAGTACTGCTCGCGAATTATTGTGGTCAAGGCCTGCGAGACTTTCGTGCTTTCGCAGGCGGTAGACGTCCGCGTTAACACGGCTAGCCTTGATTTGAGCGCACCGTACACCGATAAGCTGCCCGGCGTGCCCGAGGCCAGCAGAGACGGCAGAGTGTCCCTAAGTTTTAAGACGGGCGTGGATTACTGCCAGGCGTATCGCCTTGGCCCCTATCCCGGAGGAAACTCCAAGGTCGACTGGCATCCGAGCCCGCTGTACAACGTGGGCTATCTACCCAATGCTGAGCGCTCGCCTGTGTTTTGGGAGATTCTTGAATGGTCGGACGAAGCCGACGCTCAGAGTTTTGCCGATGCCTTCAATCGCCTCCTGTATGCCGCCTCGCGAAACGAAGAACTTACCGGGTTCCGCGCGGCCGCCCAGGCCTGGCGCGAAAATCCCGTCAAGCCGCCGCTCGGCCCCGAAGCCGATCGTCACCGGATATTGGCGGAGAATGCAATCAAAGAAAAGAACTTGAATGACGCCGTCGAGCACTTTGAGAGCGCGCTTGAAATTCAGCCGATGTGGCCGCCAGGCTGGTTCAACTTGGCCCTGATTTACGCCGAGCAGAACGACTATGCCGATGCCACCGACCGCATGAAGCACTATTTGGAACTGGTTCCCGACGCTCCCGACGCCAAGGACGCGCGCGAGCAAATGGTCATCTGGGAAGACAAAGCCGCAAAGCACTGAACGCAGTCAGGCCCACAATCGCCGCGAGCGCAGGCGGCGCATGCTTGCGGCTCGCGGGCAATCATGTTCACGAAAACCCAACCCGCTAATGTGTAGTAGCTTCGACTCGACCTTGCGGACAGGGCTGCCAGGCCCCACGTATCGGACCTCGAACCGCGGGGTGAGTGTAATTGATTTATCTACAACTGTTTTTCAAAGAGTCCTTCAAGTCCTCTTCGCTGATTGACTTGCCCCACGTGTAGCTATAAGATTCCTGCCAAATGATCGGGGCGGGCGATCTCACTACCGCGTCATCGAGAAGTTGGGGGATGGCTGTGGTTGCGCCATGAATTGAGTTGGCGAAGAAGATCGGATTCCCGCGATAGCCGGGGAGAAGACGGAGAGAATCATGCATCGACGCAGATTCATGAAGCTTACGATGGGCGGCGCGACGACGGCGTTAGCCTTGCCATCTTGGGCGCGTGCCCAAGCGCAGGAGCGCAAGCCCCCCACTCTATATCCCGACTCCGCTATCGAAATCGTCGACCCGCGTTTTGCCAAATACGTGGTATTCAACGCCGCCGTCGAACGCCTGTACACGGGGGCGCGCTGGGCCGAGGGCCCGGTGTGGTTCGGCGACGGACGATTCCTGCTGTTCAGCGACATCCCCAACAATCGAATGCTGCGCTGGCTGGAAGATACCGGCGAGGTGAGTGTGTTCCGCAGCCCATCCAACTACAGCAACGGTAACTTTCGCGATCGTCAGGGCCGCCTGCTGACCTGCGAACATGACTCGCGCCGCCTCACGCGGACCGAACACGACGGCACTGTGACTGTGCTCATGGATCGCTTCCAAGGCAAGCCTCTGAACGCGCCCAACGATCTTGCCGTTCATTCCGACGGCGCCATCTGGTTCACCGATCCAGGGTACGGAATCATGTCGAACTACGAAGGACACAAAGCTGCGTTTGAATTGCCCCCCAACGTGTATCGCCTCGACCCGGAAACGCGCGAAGCCACCGTCGTGGCCAGCGACATGACGAAGCCCAACGGCATCTGCTTCTCTCCCGACGAGAAAAAGCTTTATATCGTGGATACCGGACCAGCCGAACCGGGCATGCCCCATCCCATTCGTGTCTATGATGTTGAAGGCGGCAAACGGCTGAAGAACGGCCGCCTGTTTGTCGATATGTCGCCGGGATCCTCCGACGGCATCCGCTGCGACATTGACGGGAACTTGTGGAGCGCGGCAGGTTGGGGACCGGACGGCTTTAACGGCGTGCACGTCTTTGCGCCGGACGGCAAGCGCATCGGGAAAATTCATCTGCGGGAAGATTGTGCGAACCTTTGCTTTGGCGGCGCCAAGAAGAACCGCCTCTTCATGGCTGCCAGCCAATCTCTCTACTCCCTCTACGTCAACACCGAAGGGGCCCAGACGCCCTGAGTGTCGACTTTTGTTGAAATCAGGCCATGGCGCAAGCTGT
>JBKQRC010000034.1:0-3936 GCA_052326105.1 Candidatus Sulfotelmatobacter sp.
CCAAGGTGATCCTCGCCGTCGAGAAGCATCGCCACAAAGCCGAAATCACCATCAGCCCGCGCAATGGCCCGCTGGTCGGCCTGGCCCAGGCCAAGGACATGACCATCGCCGTCAACGAAGCGCTCGACCACCTGGAAAAGCAGGCCATCAAATATAAGACCCGCTGGCAGTCGAAGAAACGCTCGGCGCGCAAGACTGAAGAAGTCAACAAGTGGAACGGTGATCAATCCCCAGCGCAGGACGAACTGCAGACCACGGTCGGCTTGTCGGAGAAGACGGCTGTGCCGGTTGTGGTGCATAAATATCCGGCGGTGGCGAAGACCACGGAAGTTCACCTGGTCCGCTCCGAGGATGCCGTTGCCATGCGCCCCATGACGCTCGAAGAAGCCATCAAAGAAGCGCACTTCAAGGATCGCGATGTCTTCGTCTTCCGCGATCCTAAAGGGAAAGTAATGGTCCTGCACCGCGCTCGCGACGGCAAAATGCAGTTGATCGAAGTGCCGTAAGAGCGCCCGTCAGCCGTCAGCTAAGTCACATCGGTGCCCCATCCAAGCCGCGCTTTTTACGGCTAGGATGGGGATTAAGCGATTGAAACAGACAGGTGCGTACGATCCAGTACATCGAAGGCTGCGAATGAACCGGCCTCCGCCGCTAGCCTACTTGTTCTGAACCGTGATCCCTTCCGCCTGCTCTGTCCCCATATCTCCTCCAATATCTCTGCCCGGCTGCCCTCAGTGTGGTTGCTTCGCCTGCAGGGCAAAGATCTCTTGCACGCGCTCAATGGTGTCGGCTTCTTCCGCCGACTTGTCTGGGCGCAGGCGGAGGATTCTTGGAAAGCGCAGCGCGTAGCCGCTGTCGTGCCGGTCGGAGCGCATCATGTTATTGAAGGCAACTTCGAGCACGATCTTGGGCTCGACCGTGCGCCGAAAACCCTGGTCTTCGATCGTGTGTTCCATAAACCACTTGGTCATCTCGGCGATCTCGGCGTCGGTCAGGCCGGAATATGCCTTGCCGATGTTGACCAGCCGGTCTTTGCTCGTGTCCCACACGGCGAACGTATAGTCGCTGAGCACGCCCACGCGTTTACCGTGGCCATACTCGGCCGCCGTCACCACGACATCGAGCGTGGCCAGTTCGCGCTTCATTTTCAGCCATGATTTGCCGCGCTTGCCGGGAGTGTAAGCTGAGTCCAGATCTTTGATCATCAGGCCTTCGTTGCCGCGCTCCTGTGCGGCGGCGAACAGTTCTTCCAGTTGTTCGCGCGATGATGCGCGAAAGACGGGCGCGCGGATGATGCTGACGGCGACAGGAGTATCATCCTCGCCGAATAACAGTTGTCCTTGTCCTGCAGTTCCCCGCAATTCTTTGCCTCCGTGGTGGACAGTCCGCGGCGCCGCGAGCAATTCGTCCAGAGTCTGCGCTCGCTCGCGCAGCGGACGGTCAATCATTAACTGGCCTCCGGCGTAGAGCACGTCGAAGATCAGAAACGCGACCGGAATCTCGCGCAGCATTTTGTCGCTCACTTTCTTTCGTCCCAGCCGCTGCTGCAAAACACCGAACGGACGCGCCCACCCCGCCGTGTGTTCCCAGGCGATAATCTCTCCATCGAGAATGGCGTCCTGCGGCAAGCCGGCCAGGGCGTCGGGCAATTCGGGGAAGGATTCGGTGATCTCATCCCGGGTGCGCGAGAAGATCTTCACATCGCCTCCGGAGATGTGCGCCTGGCCCCGAATGCCGTCGTACTTGTCTTCGACCGACGCCTCCGGGAAGTAACTCAGCCCTTCTTCCGGGGAGGCAATCGGACTTGCCAGCATGAAACCGAGAGGATGAAACAGGCGCATCTTGGCCTCGGCCAGTTTGCCCTCGGCGGCAAGGCGGACGGTCCCGCCGATGTCACCCAGGAGCATGTTGGCTCGCTGCACGTCCGCAAGAGTGGCGTCGTAGGCCCTCGCAACGCCTTCTTCGACCAGGCTTTCCTTCAGGCCAATCCGCAAATCGCCGGTCATGATTTTGATGATGTATTTGGCTTCAAGCGGCGTCGCGCGAGAGAGAAGATCGCGCACCAGCGTATTCTTGGCGGCCGGGCCTCGCGCCGCCGCAATCTGACGGAAACCGCTCTCAACCTCCAGCACGCTCAAACCCTGATTGGCGCGTGGGGGAAGCACCTCACCCGCAACTGCGCCCAGGTCGCCGTGGCGGCGGTAGGCTGCGGTCAGTTCGCCTTCGCGTTTCCCGGCCAACTCCAGCACGATCTGCCAGAGTGATCGCCCGCCGACCTGCAACGTTGTTTCTTCCCAGGCGGGAAACGCGCGCCCTGAGAGGAACACAGCCGACACGGCTGCCTCATCCCCGGTACGCGAGCGCAGGTAGTCGGCGACGATCGCCGTCTTTAGCAGCTTCCTGGTGGTTGCTGCTATCGATTCGCAAGTTGTAGCCAGTCGCTGCATGCCTTCCCGCCATCGAGCAAAGTATTCCCTGGTCACCCCAGCCTTGGCCACTGACAACACACCGATTCCATCGCGGCCAGCGCCCCTCGGCGTGACCCTCACCTGTGATACCCTACTCTTTGATCCCTGTCCCCCGGAAGGGCCATCTAACATCCATGCGATTTGTGCGAAATCACCTGCGATTTCTCGCCGCTCTGCAACTTCTTCCCGCGCTGGAAAGCGGGGAAGAGACGCTGGTCGGCGGCCAAGCCGTGCTGGAGGGCGTGATGATGCGCTCCCCGCACGCCTGGGCAATCGCTTGCCGCAAGCCTTCTGGCGAGGTCGTCACCATGAGCGAACCGCTGGACCGGCCGGCGGAGAAGCATAAATGGATGGCCTGGCCTGTTGTCCGGGGAGTCATGACGCTCGGCTACGCCATGAATCTGGGTTACCGCGCCCTGCGCTTTTCGGCCAATGTCGCGATCGAAGACGTGATGCAGAACCAGGACGACATCCCGGTTAAGAAAGACGCCGCGAAAGGCGCCACGGTTTCGCCTGCCCAGCCGGAGCAGAGCCGGACCGGTTCGGAGACCCACGAGAAAGCAGCCACCATCAGCAACTGGCTGGCCGTGGTCAACATTCTGATCTCGCTGGCCTTTTTCATCTTCATGTACAAGTACATCCCGCTGCTGGCGGCGACCGAGTTGAAGAAAATCGATCCCGCTCTGGGCGGACGCATTGTCTTCAATCTTGTGGACGGCGCCATCCGTTTGGGTCTGTTTCTTCTGTTCATTTGGGGAGTGTCGCTGTGGAAAGATATACGGCGCGTGTATGAGTATCACGGCGCGGAACACAAAACGGTGTTTGCCTTCGAAAATGGCGACCCGCTTACGACCGCAGCCGTGCAGAAATATTCGACCTTCCATCCGCGCTGCGGCACCAGTTTTCTGATGACCGTGATGCTGATCTCGATCGCGTTCTACATGCTGATCCCGTTCACTACGTTCTGGGCGCGCTTTGCGTCGCGCATCGTGCTGCTGCCCGTGATCGCCGGAGTTTCCTACGAGATCATCCGCTTCGCCGCCAAGCACCGCGGGTCGCTGTTCGCGCTGATGACGGCGCCTGGCCTGTGGTTGCAGCGCATCACCACCCGGCCGCCGTCCGATGATCAAGCCGAGTGCGCCATCCTGGCCCTGAACCGCGCTATGGCGCTCGAAAAGGAACGAGGCGGCGAATTAGTGATCGCGTAGGGGGCCCGCCCTGGGAACCCGTCGTTGGTCGTTCGTCGTTAGTCGTTGGCCTCTCACACATCAGGCGTACAGTTCTCTTGAGAGGTATTTATCATGTCAGCATCATTCAAGGATTTGCGAGTTTGGCAGGAAGCAATGAAATTTGCAGTCGAAGTTTATGGTGACGGCGCAGTTTCCGCGGCACGAGTTGTACGGTTTGAGTCAGCAGTTACGAAGAGCGGCGGTCTCGGTTCCCAGCAACATTGCGGAGGGAAAAGGTC
>JBKQRC010000035.1:0-4495 GCA_052326105.1 Candidatus Sulfotelmatobacter sp.
ATTGATGGCCCTGTCGAAAAACTTTGGCCCCAGAGTGCCCAACACCCTCGTAACCTTGACCCACCCTTACCCCCTTGTTACCTTCCGTTTGAAGCCTTGCCTTTTCTGACATTTGGCATCCTTTCGACTTGGGGAGGGGGTCACGCGGTGGTCCCTTCCGGAGGTAACATGAAGAAAACAGGACTGTTAGTGTTGTTACTGGCGGCGGTGAGCTGGGCCCAATCCGGGCCCGATGCCAATACTGCCGAAGCTCCGCAGGGAACTTCGCCCACCTCGAACAGCTTCCCCACCGAGCGAGTGCAGACGCCCACGTATGCCGATTTGTACTGTGCCGGGTTCATCAATAAACACAGCCTGCCCGATGCCAACTTCATCGCCGGCGGATTGCAGACGCCCAGCACCACCAAGTTCACGCGCGGCGACATGGTCTACCTGAGGGGAACCGGATACAGCGCCGGCGCGGAGTACGAAATCGTGCGCGCACTGCGCGACATCAACGAATATGAGATGTTTCTCGGCGAAAAGAAACTGCTGAAGGAAACCGGCCAGCCCTACCAGGAAGTGGCCCGCATTAAGATCATTGACACGCGCAGCAAAACCGCGATCGGGCAGATCGAATACGCGTGCGATGGGGTCAACCCCGGCGACACCGCGATTCCCTTCGCCGAAAAGCAGATGGTGACGTTCCACGCGCCCATTCGCTTCGACCGCTTCCTGCCTGCCGCCGGAAAGCTCACGGGCCGCATTGTGATGGGCAAAGACTTCGACTCTCAGCTGAGTACGGGGAAGAAACTCTACATCAACGTGGGCGCGAACCAGGGCGTGAAAGTGGGCGACTTTTTCCGCGCCGTGCGTTCCTACGAAGCCGACCTGAGCGATCCCGTGGACTCGCTCTCCTTCAAGGCTGCCCTTGCTGAGGACACGCAGCTGAAGACGCCTTCCGTCGACCCGACCATGTTCACCAAGTCGAACGGTCCGGTGATTCACGTGCGCGATCTGCCGCGGCGAGCCGTGGGCGAGATTGAGATCATCGGCGTGACTCCAACCACCGCTACCGGCATGGTTGTCTTCGCTCTGGAAGACATACATGCGGGCGATACCGTGGAAGTGGATCAGACGAACTAACCGATTTGACTTAGCCGTACTAACGCAGGCACGAAGCCGGGGACGGGCAACCGTCCCCGGTTTTGTTTTGGTGCGCGGTGCGCCACTTGCCGTGTGCACATGAACTGAAAGGCTCGCAGTTTCTCACGGCAATTGTGCTACACATAGACATGCGTGACAATCTACACATGGCGACAAACGGGACTTTTTCCACGATAGGCAAGTTCTTCCCATCCAATTGTTTCAACCGTCCTAAGAATTAGACCGCGGCCGCTTGATCGGGGTCGTCGCCGAAAACTTCCGCCGTGAAAGCCTCAACCAGCGCTCCTTTTTGCCAGGCATCCGGCGGCAAGCCAGCTTTGCGGCAGGTTTGTTCGAGGAAGGTAGTGCGATCCCAGTTGTGTTCCACCGGCACCTGCGGCAGAAGCAGGCCGCGGCGTCCGCCCATGCTGATCAGCAGGCCGTGGCGGCCTATCTCGACAGCGTCGGCGTGGATGGCTTGTGGCACCGAGAGGATGCTGAGTTCAATTTCCAGAAGCGGCGCTTCTTCCGGGGTTACGGGATAAAAGCGCGTGTCATCAAAAGCCGCGGCCCGCGCTGTTTCCGCCACCGCGCGGTACAGCGGGCTCAGCGGAAGAACGTAGCCGACGCATCCCCGCAACTGGCCGCCTAGATGCAATGAGGTGAACACTCCGCGGGGTTCGGCCAGATGAGCGGTCGGAGGATCGAGCGGCATCTCACGCTGTTCCAGCGCCGACACAATGGAATCGTGCGCCAGATGAAGCAGAAGGCTTCGCTCCTCCTGCGAGAATTCGCCTGACTCCACGGCAACCGGACTAGGTCGAAGCAGCGACATCGCGGTCCGCCTGCGGCGGCGGCGCCGGCATGGGCTTTCTGCGCCGACTCAGGATGAAGGCACGGCGCCGGCGCTTCACCCCGCGCCGGTCAATCTTGGACCAGAAAGCCACAAAGTAATCAATCGCCGACACCAGCGACACACACACCATGAACCAGATCGCCGAGTAGGCGATCCAGTGAACAGGAAAGACGTAATAGCTGTAAACCGGCCAAACCTTCCAGCGATGGTCGAGGATCACCGCCACCACCGCCACGATCTGGACCACCATTTTGAACTTGCCCAGTTCGCTGGCTTCGATGGTGAAGCCTTCGGAGGCGGCGATGGAGCGCAGGCCGCTGACCAGGAACTCGCGGCCAATCACCACAATCGCGACCCACGCCGGCACCAAGGCCGGGTTCAGTTGCACCAGCACGATGAAAGCGGCCGCGATCAGAAGTTTGTCGGCCAGCGGGTCGAGCAGAATTCCTATGGTCGTGATCTGCCCGCGCCGGCGAGCCAGATAACCGTCAATGCCATCGGTCATCGCTGCCGCGATGAACAGGGCCGAGGCCAGTAACTCTTTTTCTCCGGTCACGCTGCTGAAACGGGGACTGGAAAGAATCCAGATCAGCAGGGGAATGCTGGCGATACGGATCAGCGTGATGGAGTTGGGCAGATTCACACTCAGGAAGGGTTCCGGAGGCCAGCCGGAAACCAATTTGATTATGCTCCACGGCAAGGGGGAACGCAATGCACGATCGGACCAACGTCGTAGTGCGAGAATTCGTCGCCGATTCCCATTCTACCCGCGTAGCGATGGACGCAGCCTGCCCTGAGCGTAGTCGAAGGGTCCACCCGCCTCTTCCGTCGCCCAGCCCGGACGAATGCGTCCGGGCCTACGTGGGTCGTGGCTATTTCGGCGCTGGTGCCGTCGCGTTCGACTTCACTTGATGGGCGATGATCAGGTCCTTGATCTTGTCGTAAGTCGCTTGCGGGATGATCTTTTTCTGCACCAGTTGGTTCTTGGCGCGGTAGGGCCGTCCGTCAATAATCTTCTGCGAGTAAGCGTCGCCGATTCCAGGCAGCGCCTTCAACTGATCTTTCGTCGCGGTATTGATGTCGAGCTTCTCGGCTGCGGCGGTTGACGTCTGTGCCGGAGCCGCATTCATCTCCGGCACGGTCCCGGTCTCCCGCGTGTACTGCGCGACCGCGGTCAGCGCGAACGTCGCATTGATGATCACCAAGGCCATCAGCGTCCAAGGCTTTTTCATAACTCCTCCTGATCTCAAAGCTCGGGCAGAGAGGTGCTCGCCTATTTCGCCAGCCGGGTGCCGGTGTCTCGCCGTTCTTGCCAGACATGGGACTGGGGCTATCTTCCCACATCTCGCAAAAACGGCGAGACCCTTCGACAAGCTCAGGGCGGGTCGTGGGGCACCCAGATTCGCGACTCACAGCTCGAGACTCGCGACTTCCTACGCGTAAATCCCGCGCTGCCGGATGGTATAGGCCACGCGGTCAATGGCCAGCATATAGGCGGCGATGCGATTGTTGACCTTGTGGGTTTCGGCGTAGCGCACAACGTCTTCGAACGACGACTTCATGATCGCATCCAGCTGTTCGTTGACCACCGACTCCTTCCAGAAATAGCCCTGGCGGTCCTGCACCCACTCGAAGTAGGACGTGGTTACGCCGCCGGCGTTGGCCAGAATGTCGGGAATCACGAACACGCCTTTTTCGCTGAGCACGTCATCGGCGGCCGAAGTGGTCGGCCCGTTGGCTCCTTCGGCGAGAATGCGGCACTTCACCTGGTCCACATTGCGGCTGGTGATGACGTTCTCGGTAGCGGCCGGAATCAGGATCTCGCACTCGGTCGTCAACAATTCGGCGGCATCATATTTCTCGGCTCCGGGAAAGCCGTGAATGGTTCCGTTTTTCTGGCGGAAGTCCACCAGCGCCTTCAGGTCCATGCCCTTCTGGTTGTAGAGGCCGCCGCCCACTTCCGCGATGCCCACGATCTTGTAGCCGGCCTCGTGCATCAGGAGCGCGGCATTCGACCCCACGTTGCCGAAGCCCTGCACGATGACGCGGGCGCGGTCGGGCGGGATGCCCAGTTTCCTGCAAGCCTCGTCGCAAACGATCATCACGCCGCGACCCGTGGCCTCGCGGCGTCCGCGCGACCCGCCAATATTGATGGGCTTTCCGGTCACGCACGCCGTCACGGTTTGCCGCATGTGCATGGAATAGGTGTCCATCATCCAGGCCATGACTTGTTCGTTGGTGTTGACGTCAGGGGCGGGCACGTCTTTCTCCGGCCCGATGAATTCGATCAGCTCCGAGGTGTAGCGGCGGGTCATGCGCTCAACTTCGCCCATGGACATCTTGTGGGGATCGCAGATCACGCCGCCCTTGGCGCCGCCAAAAGGAATGTTGACCACGGCGCATTTCCAGGTCATCCAGCTGGCGAGGGCGCGCACTTCGTCGAGGGTGACGTCAGGGGCGTAGCGGATGCCGCCCTTGGCCGGACCACGCGCGATCGAATGCTGCACCCGGAAG
>JBKQRC010000036.1:0-37472 GCA_052326105.1 Candidatus Sulfotelmatobacter sp.
GAAAAGTATATTGGCATGGACGTTCACCAGGCAACGATCTCAGTTGCTGTCATGGACAGCTCGGGCAAGCTGATCATGGAATGCATCCTTGAGACGAAAGCGGCTACGATTCTAGAGTTCATCGCTGGGCTACGCGGAACTTTATCGGTAACCTTTGAAGAAGGAACTTCTGCCGCCTGGTTACATGACCTGCTGAAGCCTCACGTCAGCCATCTTGTAGTCTGCGATCCGCGAAGAAACGCCCTGTTGAAGGATGGCAGCAAGAGTGATCGGATCGATGCGCGGAAACTGGCCGAGTTGTTACACGGCAACAAGCTCCATGCTGTGTATCACGGAGAGCACGGGGTGCGCACCTTAAAGGAGTTGGGGCGCAGCTATCTGACGATCACGAAAGATCTCACGCGCGTCATGAGTCGGATCAAAGCGCTGTATCGCAGCTGGGCCATACCCTGTAGCGGTGCCACCGTCTATGCCCCGCGGCATCGTGCCGAATGGCTGGCCAAGATTCTGGAGCCGGGCGTTCGTCTGCGGGCGGAACGGTTGTATCAGCAACTGGATCTGCTGCAGCCGGTGCGCCAGGAAGCACGACGCGACCTGCTGGTGGAGAGCCCCAAGCACCATGCCGTGAAATTACTGCGCCAGATTCCTCCGATCGGTCCGATTCGTGCCGCCTTGCTGGTGGCGTTGCTGCAAACGCCACACCGTTTCCGTACCAAGCGACAGCTGTGGGCTTACAGTGGTTTCGCAGTCGAGACTCATGACAGCGGTGAGTACCGCTTGGTGAGAGGGAAGCTGGTACGAAACCGAGAGCGCATCACCGTGCGCGGTCTGAATCACAACCATAATCACGATCTGAAAAATCTGTTCAAAGGCGCTGCCATATCTGCCAGTACTCGGCCTGGACCACTCTGCGATTTCTATGTTGCTCTGGTAGGGAAAGGGATGCGGCCGACGATGGCGCGTCTCACCCTAGCACGAAAGATAGCCGCCATTACATTAACCATTTGGAAGAAAGGAGTGGAGTTCGACGCCAAACAATTGAATCGGCAAGCAGCTTGAGTGTCTCGCGGAATGAGGCCTTTCCATCTCCGACGATTCTCTCTGGTGGTGGTCGGTCGGGTTCTCCAGACGCTCGGTTCGAGGTGAGTATCAGTCAATGAGATCGGCCCTGTGTGCTTCGGCACCGAGTCACCCATTACACGCTATGCCTCCTCGGATAACCAGAAATAGCGATAGGCCACGAGCCTCCGATAGAACTATGGTTGCCACTTAAGTATCCGTCTCGCTTGCCATGTCTCAAGACTCGATTGGCGTGGTCACCACCGGACGATGAAAGCTACAGGAATGGAAGACAACTCAGAAGCAAAACCTCTCGCGCAAATCGAGAGGCACTCTTACAGTGAAGTGGGCTGGATCTCGAGACAAAATCTTCTCGCCCTCCGGTCGAGGGAGAACTTTTCTCTTGACATCCCTTTTTATAGAACTCACTGACACCCTGAACGGCTCCGCGTGGTGTCGATCAGCGGTTACCTTTGTCATCATCCCGCCCCAGCCCAAATCTGCCAAAATAAAAATGCGACTTCTCCGTCACCGCCCTTCCGGGCCTGCGGGCGACCTTTGCCATGGAAGTCCTGACGCCCAAAACGACGCGACGCAGCACACGCATTCGCGTGGAGATTCCCGTTACCGTGACTAGTCTCGACCGCATGCGGCCCTTTGCCGACAAGTGCATGGTGCTCGTCGCCAGCGCTCAGGGATGCGGTTTTCGCAGTTCGCAGGCGCTGCAGCTCGAGACTCCCATTATGCTGAGCGATCTGCCCGGCGGAGGCAGTGTCACGGCAAGGGTCGCGAACTCTCTGCCGCTGGGCAACGATGGTAAACAGTTTCTCATCGGCGCCGCGCTTTACACTCACGGCAACGTGTGGGGAATTGCCGATCCTCCTGAAGACTGGAAGTTCGCGCCGCAGACCGCCCCCGCTCCGGCCGCGGCAAGTGCCGTTCCGCCGAGCGCTGCCCAGCTCAAAGTGAACAAGAAGGCCTGGCCGTACAACCTCATCCCGGAAGGCAGCGCCCGTCCCGGGCGCAAGTGAAAGCCGCTCCCTGGGAGGTTGCTAAGAAACCCGACTTTGGGTGGCGCAGCGCTTTCAGCGCTGCGATAAAGCCCCTCTTTTTTGTGAGGGCTTCAGCCCCTGAGGTCACCAGAGCAACTTTTTGAGCAGCCCGCTTGGCCCCCAAGCCGCCCTTCCTCGAAAGTTAATTCCGGGTCTTGTGCTTTCGTAACTACACCGCCGGTCCCCGGCGCTGCCATACTCATGGTGTATGGATGAACAGCTCGATTCGACGGCACCTGATTCCACGGCCCGTACTCAGCCGGTCGAAGAATCCGCTGCCTCGGATGCGAAGGCGAGTGCCGCGCCCGTCGAAGAAAACAAGGTTGTAAGCCGTCCCTTTCGCGTGAAGCTGCGCGGCTCGGTGCTGGTGCTGGTGCGGTTGCCCAATCGGCGCTCGGTGCGAGCCAGGTTCCATCAGCTTTCCACCACCGGCGGAGTCATCCACGTCGAAAAGCCACTGGAGGAGAAACTCGAGGTCGAACTGATCTTCCACGTGGGTCAGGCTACGATTCGCAACAAGGCCCAGATGCTGTTTCCCATGTGGGCGACGCAGGGCTGGATGCAACCTTTCCGCTTCGTCAACCTGCCCGATGCCGACCGGGAAGCCCTGGACACGAATCTGAAATCCTTTCTCGGGGACGCGGCCACCGGCGCTGCCGCTGGCAGCTAGACCCGATCGCTACCTTTTCAGACATCTTCCCAAAGCTGCACTGAGGATGGTTACTCTAGTCACATGGTTGACCGCGCCATTTGGATTATGATCCACCCATGGCCGCCGGTGTCACCAAACGGTTGAGTTTCCTGGTCTCCCTGACTAACAACGACAACGACTACCAGCAGGAACAGGCGGCGGCCGCGGAAAAAGCGGGACGGCGGCTGGGCGTGGACGTGAAGATCATTCACGCCAACAACGACGCGCTGGTACAAAGCCAGCAATTGCTGCAGCACATTCAGGAGTCGTCCGTAGCGCACCCCGACGCCATCCTGTTCGAACCGGCGGGCGGTACCGCATTCCCGCAAGTGGCGCGCGCGGCTGCCGCGGCCGGCATCGGCTGGGTCGTGCTGAACCACGATGCCGACTACATCGCCGAATTGCGCCGCGCGTTCAGGGTTCCCATTTTCGCCATCAGCTCCGATCATGCCGAGATCGGCAGAATCCAGGGCAAGCAGTTCGCCGCTTTGTTGCCCAGCGGCGGACCGGTCCTCTACATCGAAGGCCCGGCCAACAGCTCTGCCGCGAAGGACCGCACCCGGGGCATGAACCAGACCAAACCCTCCAACGTTCAGGTGAAGTCCATGCGGGCGAACTGGACCGAAGAAAGTTCGTATCGCGCGGTGAGTTCGTGGCTGCGTTTGCGCACTTCCCAGGAGAGTCGCATCAGCCTGGTCGCAGCGCAGGACGACAGCATGGCAATGGGCGCGAGAAAAGCCTTCAGCGAAGTTGCGGAGGGTGAGCGGGAAAAATGGATGAAGATCCCCTTTACCGGCTGCGATGGTATGCCCAAGACCGGTCAAGCCTGGGTGCGTGCCGGAACCCTCGCCGCAACCATCTTCATTCGCCCCAATGCCGACCTGGCGATCGAAATGCTGGTCGACGCGATGAAAACAGGCGCAGCCCTGCCCGAACACAAGTTCACCGAAGCGGAATCCATGCCTTCCCTCGCGGAACTGGCCGCGTCCCCCAGCAGGACGAGCGGCGCTGACAAGCAGCATCGCGGCGCAGGCGTTTAAGCGGCACGTTCAAGTTCTTATGTGGAGACGGCCTCCCTCGGCTGTCCGGCGGAGCCAAGCTCCGCAGCTTGGAAGCAAACGCTGCACCATCGCAAATCCAGAACGCTTCCGTGAAATCGTGCCCGAGCCCCTCAGCCCTCCATCGTGGAAACATCTCCCGCGTCTACTCCTGTTCTTTTGCTGTCAGGAAACGCCGCATGATCTTGCCGCTGCGCGTCTTGGGAACCATATCCACAAAGTTCAGTTCGCCGATCACCGCCACCGGCCCTAACTCGTGCCGCACCCGAGCTTTTCGGAAAGACGTTGCAGTCCGCTGTCGGATGCTTCATTATGTCGGACTGGCAAAGGCGGAGGGCGCTCGCGGCCACGAGCCCCCATTCCACCAGGCCCGGATTTTTCCAGGCCGGAGCTTTGTATTCGCAAGGCCGGTAGTGGTTTTCGCGCCGCGGTTCGATACCGCTTGAGAGGTGGGGAACGGCGAAGACGCGGCAACAACAATTTTTTTCGCGGGCGCGGGATTCTGCTTGACTCCCCCAGCCCATGCCGCGGGAGCGGAAAAGTGCCTGCAAGTGCACCACAAATTCAGGATAGGAAGGGTAAACGATACAGCTATGCGAGAGATTGTTCCAAAGCAGCAGGTAGTGAGCGAGACCAGCGAGGCTCAGATTGCAGTCCACTGGAGGGAGGAGGAATACTACTATCCTTCTTCGAAGTTCATCGGTCAGGCCAATCTGGCCGATCCCGACGTCCTCAATCGGTTCAGCGAGGAGAAGTTTCCGGAATGCTACCGGGAATACGCCGATATGTTGAGCTGGGACCAGTATTGGCAGACCACGCTTGACACCAGCGACCCGCCCTTCTGGAAGTGGTTCGTCGGCGGCAAGATCAATGCCTCCTACAACTGCGTGGACCGCCATCTCGCCAAGCATAAAAACAAAGCTGCGCTGATCTTCGTTCCCGAGCCGGAAAACGACGCGCCCGTCGCGGTCACCTATCGCGAACTCTACGTGCGGGTGAATGAGTTTGCCGCGCTGTTGCGCGATTTCTGCGGCTTGAAGGCTGGGGATCGCGTCACCATCCACATGCCCATGGTTCCCGAATTGCCGATCACCATGCTGGCCTGCGCCCGCCTTGGCGTCATTCACTCGGTCGTGTTTGGCGGCTTCAGCGGCGAGGCTTGCGGCACGCGCGTCGCCGATTCCTCGAGCCATGTCCTGATCACCATGGATGGCTACTATCGCAACGGCAAGCTGCTCGATCACAAGGCCGGCGCTGACATCGCGCTCGCGGTCGCCAACAAGGAAGGGCACAAAGTGGACAAGGTGCTGGTCTGGAGGCGCACTCCCGGCCAGAATGCTTCCGCCGCGCCTTTCGTGAAAGGCCGCGATTTCTTTGTGGACGAGATCCTGCCCAACTACTCCGGTGAAATCGTGCCGCCCGTCTCCATGGACGCCGAAGCCCCGCTATTCCTGATGTACACCAGCGGCAGCACCGGCAAGCCCAAGGGATGCCAGCACCGCACCGGCGGCTACCTCGCCTATGTGACCGGCACCTCCAAGTACATTCAGGACATCCATCCCGAGGATGTTTATTGGTGCATGGCTGACATCGGCTGGATCACGGGCCACTCCTACATCGTGTATGGCCCGCTGGCCCTGGCCGCGACCAGCGTCATCTATGAAGGCGTCCCGACTTATCCGGATGCCGGCCGAGTGTGGCGCATCGCCGAGCGCCTGGGCGTGAACATCTTCCATACTTCGCCCACCGCCATTCGCATGTTGCGCAAGGCTGGCCACGATGAACCTACCAAGTACAGCTATCACTTCAAGCACATGACCACGGTGGGCGAACCGATCGAGCCCGAAGTCTGGCGCTGGTATTACGAGACCGTCGGCAAGCGCGAAGCCGTGATCGTCGATACCTGGTGGCAGACCGAAAACGGTGGCTTCCTGTGCAGCACCAAACCTGCACTCGATCCCATGAAGCCCGGCAGCGCCGGCCCCGGAATGCCGGGAATTTTCCCGGAGATTCTCGACGAAATGGGCGAAGTCGTCCTCGCCGGATCAGGCAAGGCCGGCAACATCTGTATTCGCAATCCCTGGCCGGGCATCATGCAGACGATCTGGGGAGACCGCGAGCGTTTCGTCAACCAGTACTACCGGAAATATTGCAAGAACCCCGACAGTAAGAGATGGCAGGATTGGCCGTATTTTGCGGCTGATGGCGCCATGTTGGCTGTGGACGGATATTTCCGGATTCTCGGCCGCGTGGATGACGTCATCAACGTCGCTGGCCATCGCCTGGGCACCAAGGAAATCGAGTCCGCGTGCCTGACGGTCGAGGAAGTCGCGGAAGCCGCAGTCGTGCCGGTGGTGGACGAAATCAAGGGCCGCGTGCCCGAGGTCTATATCGCCCTGAAGCCAGGACTGCAGCCTAGCCAGGAGATTGTGGACAAAGTCACCAAGGCGATCGAAACCATCATTGGCAAGATTGCCCGGCCCAAGCACATCCACATCGTTCCCGATATGCCCAAGACGCGTTCCGGCAAGCTGATGCGCCGCATCCTCGCATCTATTTCCAATCGCATGAATACCGGGGACATCACCACCCTTGCCAATCCTGACGTAGTGGAGAAGGTGCGCGAGTTGGTGCAGGGCAAGGAACCCGTCGTCATCACTGAAGTCGCCGAGGACATCAAGCAGTTCGGAAAAGAAGACTAAGAAGCAGCGGCCAGTGGTCAGTGCCGCGTTCGGGTGCCCCATCCTAGCCGCGCCTTTTGCGGCTAGGGTGGGGACTTTGACTTCCGATACTTTGCTCTCACTGCGGGTGCGGGAGCCTTTGCGAGACGTGGGGAGTTTGACTTTCGTTTGTACTCACTGTGGTGCACTGAGCCTGATCTCTGCCGGGTGCCCCATCCTAGCCGCGCCTTTTGCGGCTAGGGTGGGACTTTAACTTTCGATACTTTGCTCTCACTGCGGGGGCCCCATGTCTCGCCGGGTGCCCCATTGCTTGCCCTGAGCGGAGTCGAAGGGTCTCGCGTCCTTTGCGAGACGTGGGGACTTTGACTTTCGTTTGTACTCACTGTGGCGCACTGGGCCTGATCTCTGCCGGGTGCCCCCATCCTAGCCGCGCTTTCTGCGGCTAGGGTGGGGACTTTGACTTCCGATACTTTGCTCTCACTGCGGGTGCGCGCCCCACTTTGCGAGACGTGGAACGCCCCTCCCTGCCCCCCGTCGTTGTGCTAGATTTGATTCCGCAGGGCCCATAGCTCAACGGTTAGAGCAGCAGACTCATAATCTGTTGGTTCTAGGTTCAAATCCTAGTGGGCCCACCAGATTGATTAACCACTCTGGCGCATCCTCAGCCGCCGCCAGTTGACACTCCTCGGTGCCGCAAGTAAAGTTCGTTTCAGACTCTCACATCGCTACCAACCAACTCGGGCAGGAGGCAAACATGCGGTCGAAGCTGGTTTCCGCGCTGGCCTTTGTGTGTGTGGCCACAGCCGTCGTCCTGGCGCAGGATCCTACCAAGGTTGAACCCAAGCATTACAAGCTGGACTTTGAGAACGAGCACGTGCAGGTAATTTCGGTTCACTACGGGCCGCACGAAAAGTCGGTCCTGCATGAGCATCCCGGTGGCGTAGTCGTCGCCCTCACCGCGGCTCACCTTCGCTTTACCGACGAAAACGGCAAGACCCGCGAAGTCTACTCCAAGCCCGGTGAAACCCGCTGGTATCCGCCTTTCAAACACATGGTGGAGAATCTCGGCGATACGACTTACGACGCGGTTTATGTCGGCGTCAAAAGCGGAGTGTCCGTCTCCGTCAGCTCCAACGCCTCGCCCGCCACCATGGACGAAGAAACCAGAAGAATCGTGGCAGAATTGCTTCTGGCGTCGGTAAAGCAGTGACCGTGTTTACTTGTCGGAGCCGCGCCCGCGCCGTTGCGGCGCCCGATCCCGGGAGCGCGTCGTTCGCGTCCGGGAGAACTCAACTTCGATGACGTCCCCGCCAGAAAAATCTCCTTCGCACTGGAAGACGCTACTCCTGCTCGGCTCGGTAACTTTTTTCTCCTTCATCTACTTCTACGAAGCTGGCGGCTGGAATCAGAATTCCCGCTTCGATCTCCTGCGCGCCATTGTCGAGCGCCACACCCTGCGAACCGACGCCTATTACCAGAACACCGAGGATCGGGCATTGGTTGCCGGACACTATTACTCCGATAAGGCGCCAGGTCTGGTTTTCCTGGCCGTGCCTTTTGCCCTGGCCGCGCGCCCGGCAATGCGCACCGTGGGCATCGATCCGGAATCCGCCCGCGGCGCGCTTGCGCTCTCCTATCTCGCGAGCGCCGGTGCGTCGGCTTTGCCCGCCGCGCTGGCAGCAATCTGCCTATTTTTCTTGGGCCTGCGCTTCGGAGCCAGTTCCACCGGCGCTGCCTTCGCGGCGCTCGCGATGGCTCTCGGTACGCCGTTCTGGGCCTACGCTAGCTTGTTCTGGGCGCATGCTCTGGCCGGCGCGTGTCTGATCTTCGCTTTCGCTTCCGCGCTGAAATTGCGCCAAAGCCAAAATCCTGGCGGAGATTTCCTTTGGGCGCTAGCCGTGGGCCTGACCGCGGGATGGGCCACGGTCACGGAGTATCCCGCCCTGCCGGCTTCCGCACTGCTCGCGTTTCTCGCTCTTTCCCAGGCTTGGCCGCGCGGGAAGGCGGCTCGCTGGCGGGTTTTGCTGGGTGTGGGCGCAGGCGCGGCCATCTGCCTCATTGTGTTATCGAGTTATCTCCACGCGGTATTCGGCTCATTCACTCCCGGCTATGCGTACTTGGATTCCAGGCAGTTTACCTTCATGCAGCAGCGCGGATATTTGGGTCTGACCTATCCTCATCCCGATCGTCTACTCAAGCTGCTGTTCGGATGTTCGCGCGGCTTGTTCGTGGCTTCTCCGGTGATGCTGGCCGCTCCTCTGGGATTATGGTGGCTGGCGAAAGAACGCGCTCATCGTGCGCCGGCGCTGGTGGCGGCCGCGATCGCGTCCTACTATTTTTTATTCAACGCCTCGTTTTATTGGTGGAAGTCTGGACTCTCGTTCGGTCCTCGCTACGCCGGCGCAAGTTTGCCTTTCTTGTGCATCGGCTTGGCCGTCGCCTGGCAGCGCGCCACCCCAGCGTGGCGCCGCGTTCTCATGGCGTTCGCTCTGGGCAGCATTTTCGTGGCGCTGATGGCGGTCTCAACGACTTCCCAGTTGTCCATGCAGGATAGTTGCCCTTTGCTCCACTCCACATGGCCCGCGTTCTGGTCCGGGCAGCTGGCGCAGAACCGCGTCTCCATGCTGACCGTCGCCGAAGCCGGATCGAGCCCGCAATATGGAGCCTTCAACCTTGGCCAGTTGCTCTGCCTCCACGGCCTGGCGAGCCTGATTCCGCTGCTGGCGGTCTGGGGATTTGCGGCCGTCCTCTGGCTAAGAATGAATCGGCAAGATGGCTAGAGGCGTGACCGCTTCGCTGACGGGCTCCGTGGAAAGACGCCGATTTTCTTAGCGTCCTTCGCGGCCTTTCTTAGCGCCCTTTGCGGTTCAGGCCTTTGACAGCCCTCAGCTCGCGCCAGATCGCCCGCCGATTCTCTTCGCGTCCTTCGCTGCTTTTCTTAGCGTCCTTTGCGGTCCAAGGTTCTGGCCCACACGCAGCGCCCGCTTCTCCGTGTAAGATAATCTTTCAGGCGTATTGAGACTTCGCCTCACTGGATCACCGAGGGAGCTTATGCCGCACACTGTCTTCTGCGTGAAATTAAAAAAGGAAATGCCCGGCCTGGACGAGCCTCCATTCGACAACGAGCTAGGCAAGAAAGTCTACGACAACGTCTCCCAGGAAGCCTGGCGCATGTGGGTGGAGCACTGCAAAATGTTGCTGAACGAGTACCGCCTGAATCCCGCCCGCCGCGAAGACCAGGAAGTCATCGTCAAGCAGATGGAGATGTTTTTCTTCGGCGAAGGCTCCGCCAAACCCAAGGAATACGTCCCGCCCGCCGAGAAATAGAAAGTACCTGCGCTCCTGCCGCCGCTCTGATTCGCGGGTGCTATGCCTCGTGCACCTTCGGTTCTTTCAGGAATGGTGCGGCACCTAACAGCAGGGTCACCGCAGGCGCCACCACCCAGACCAAGATCCCCAAGGAGTAGTAAAGCGGATGGCGCAGGACGAAAGCGTTGTGTTCCAGAACCGCGCTGACGGGGATCACGAACGCCCACAATCCAAACATCACAATCGCGGGGAATGCGCTGGCGACGATGCGTGCGCTGCGAGTTCCACCGGCGCGGCGCGACAAGAATGCACCCAGCGCCCCGAATAAAACTTGGGCCAAGAGCCATCCCACATAGAACGAGCGCCCCAATCCCGATTCCAACCGGACGAGAACCCGCGGCTCCATACTGATTCGCGTGAGCACCAGCAAAAACAGGCTGGCGGTCGCAAAGCTGGCGAGACCCGGTAGCCAGAGACTTCTTGTGCGCTGATTCATGGTTTGCTCCTTTGCGCGCATGGCGCGGCCAATATCCTTACCCAGAACGTTCCAATCCCCGGCTTCTTGCAGTGCGCGGTGGACCGCGTCCGCCTCGTTGAGGCCCTGCCTCCGCGCCGCTTCATACGCCTCTTCTAGATGGCTGGCCAGCTCTGAAACAATTTCCTCGCGATGGCCTGCGGGCAGGCTGCATGACTCCAGGCGCTCACCCACCTCCTGTCGCCAGAAACGCATGCCTCACCTCTGCGGTTGGTCTGCATAAGATCGCGGAAGAGCCGACTCCTTCACAACCAGTCGCGCCGCCGTCTGTCCCGCTTCCACCAGCAAAAAGCGCAGAAACGAATTGCCCTGTTTGCTGATCTTGCTCAGCCGCTGTTTCCCGCCGCTGGATTCTTCACTCGGAATCAGGCCAAAGTAATACTGGTAGCGCAAGCTAGAACCCGGATCCCTCGCTGCGCTCGGGATGACAAACACCTTTTATCGACGCCATAGCCGAACTCGGTTTAGCGCGAAGGCTTGGGCGTCGGCGCGGTCAGCAAATCAACGAACATCTGGTAAAACTTCGCCGTATCCAGATCAAGCTGCACCTCGACGGACTGCCCGGCAAACCGGGGCTTGTCCTGCTGAGCCCAGATCAGAGTGCTTCCATAGCCGGCGCCACGGTCGAGGTCCACGTCGAGATATCGCGTTTCCTTGACCGTGATCACACTTGGATCGAGCCAGGCTGCCGCCGTCAGTTCGTCCCAGAGATAGTTGTACTCACCGGAAAGATTCGTGTACGTGCCAATATAGTGCGCGGTGGCCGAATTGCCCGCCTTGACTCGGTCAACTAACTCCTGCGTCAATCGCGTTTTCACGGAAACATCCACGGTCGTGCAGACAATTCGCTTCCACGGCGCGGTCAGTACAATGTGCGCCGCTTCAGGATCAAACCACAGGTTGAACTCATGCCGTGGCGCATTCACAAACTCAGGATCGTCTGTCTTCGGATTCAGGCTCGCGCCCATGAACACGAGTTCTTTCGCCAGGCCCGCAAATTCCGGATCAATCGAGATGGCCAGCGCCAGGTTGGTCATCGGCCCGCCCTCGTAGATCGTGATCTCATGCGGATATTTGCGAACCATCCGCACTAGAAAGTGCGGGGCATCTTCGTCCAGCGGCTTGGTGGTGGGCTTGCCTTCGGGCATTTCACCCAACTGATCTGCCGGGTGATACCACCGCGGAGTCCAGGCTCCCACCCACGGCACATTCCCGAATTGTTTTTCCCAGAGTTCCGTTTCGTTTTGCCGCCTGACCAGTGGATACTCGGCTCCCGGCACAACCGGAATATCAGTTCGGCCGATAATCTCAAGTGTGCGCAGGGTGTGCGCGACCTCCTCTTTGAGCCAGGCATCGCCCGTCACGACGGTGACGCCGAGAACTTCAGTCTGCGGAGACTGGATCAGCAGCAGGATTGCTTGTTGATCGGTCCCCGCCGGCCCGGCTGCGTCCTCATCAATGATCACCTTGCGCTTCGCCGATTGCGGTTGGGCCCAGCACGGAAGCCCCAACCCGAGCAGCGCCAGCGCCAGCCACACGCGGACAAGTTTCATCTCTCTCCTCCCCGATCTGTTCGTACTCACCCTGCCGGTGATGAAAAATTGCATTCTAGTGCTTACGCTCGCGCGACGCCAGTGCCGGACCGCTTGGTTTGTGCCGTCTCTACGAAGGGTTGCACCGCCGTCCCGGCGGTTGCGGGCGGACCGCCCGGCGATTAGAATCCTCGATCAGGCGCGAGAATAGCCGGTCTCTCTCCTCGATCCGCTTCGTCCGCACCTGTCTCATGCCCGGTCGCCACCGACATCAACTCAGTTCGCTTCTCATCATCAGCTGGAGCCTGGTCACAGTTGGATTCTTATCGTTGCTCCCGCCGCCCCTGCAGTCGCAGGCGGCCCATGAAAATGCCGCGCTGCGGGGCACGATCCGCGATTCCGAGAACAAGCCCATCGCCGGCGCAGGTGTTTACCTCCAGGCCAAAGGCGAGACTCAGCCTCGAAATACCCACACCGATTCGCAAGGAGGCTACAGTTTTCGAGCGCTGCGCGGAGGCGAGTACGCGCTCTGGGCGGACAAGGCCGGCTGCGGCGAAGCGCGAATCTCTTCATTCGTTCTAGGGCCGGAAGAGACGAAGAACGTCGATCTTACCCTCCCTCTAGCCAAGCCTCCGGGCTCGCAACCCGATTCCTCGCAACCGCCGGCTTTCTTTGACGAACCTCAATTCACCGTTTCTGGAGTGACCGACACCACAAATCTCGGCGGTCACGGATCCGACACGGTTGTGCATACCCGGGAAACGCTGGCCAAAGAAACTGCGTCCCTCGGCGGATCTCCGGCTGGCGCGCCGTCTGCGGTCCCTGCGACAACGGAAGAAACGGCGCGGGCCAGAGTACAACGCGAGCCGAGTAGCTTCGCCGCTAACCACGACTTGGGCACTATACTTATCCAGGAACGCAGAGCGCGCGAGGCGATCCCGTATCTTGAGCGTGCCGCCGAGTTGAACCCCGGCGATTACGAGAATGCCTATGCCCTGGCACTCGCCAATGCGGACGCCGGCAACTATGACTCTGCGCGCGACAAGGCCCAGGCCCTCCTCGCGCATCACGACAAAGCCGAGCTTCATCACCTGCTCGCAGACGTTCAGGAGAAGCTCGGCAACTCGCTCGAGGCTGTCCGCGAGTACCAGCGCGCCGCCGAACTCGATTCCAGCGAGCCCTACCTTTTCGATTGGGGATCTGAACTGCTGCTGCATCACGCGCCGGAGCCCGCCCTCGAAGTCTTCGCGAAGGGCAATCGCCTTTTCCCGCATTCTGTGCGCATGCTCGTGGGCATGGGCGCCTCCTTGTTCGCGAGCGGCTTCTCCGATCAGGCAGTCCAGCGAATCAGTCAGGCCTCGGATCTGAATCCTGACGACCCCGTGCCATATCTGTTTCTGGGGAAAATGCAAAGCGCTGAGAATACGCCCTCGGACAAACTGGTCGAGGAATTGCACCGCTTTGTCACCCTGCATCCCGAAAGCGCCGACGCCAACTACTACTACGCCGTCAGCCTCTGGAAGCGGCAGAAGACTTCCCCAGACAGCGCCAACGAGAGTTCCAGAGACAGTGCCAGCGCGAATCAGGTCGAATCCTTGTTGAACCAGGCGGTTTATCTTGACCCCAAATTCGGCGCGGCCTACCTGCAACTCGGAATTCTCCATTCCGAGCAACGAGATTCTGCTAAGGCGATTTCTGATTATCAGCAGGCAATTCAGACCTCTCCCGACATGGAAGAGGCGCACTATCGCCTGGCCCAGGCGTATCGGCAGACCGGCGAGAGCGAAAAGGCGAAAGCTGAACTTCAGCTCTACAACCAGACGGCGAAAGAATCTGCGCAGAGAGCCGAGCGCGAGCGCCATGAAATCCGCCAGTTTGTGTACACTCTGCGCGACCAGCCCCCGGCTCAAAATCAATAACGCCGGGATTGTAAAATACCATTGTGCTTTTTCGCAGTCTCTATCTTCACGGCCCCACCCGCAGGCTGGCGCTCTTTTCCTGCGCGATCTGGGGTCTGATCCTTCTGGTGAACTCCTGCGGCGGTGGAGGCACCGGCATTTCCCCACCTCCTCCCGCCAATTTCTCTCTCACGGTTTCACCGGCTGCGTTGCTGGTGCCGGAAGGATCCACGAGTGGAACTATCAACGTATCCGTACAAGGCGTGAACGGATTCAAGGGACAGGTTGCGGTGACTCTGAACGGGCTGCCGTCCCAGGTAACGCCGTCGGTGACGTTTCCCTGGTCCATCAGCGCCGGAAACAGCCAGAGCGTGCAGCTTACGGTCGCCGATGCGGTGGCGCGCGGGAACTACAGCCTGAGCTTTGCCGGAACCAGCGGTTCGCTCACCGGGAATGCGAACCTCGCGTTGACGGTAAGCGGCGCTGCCGTCGCGGGCCCGGCGCAGGATTTCAAGAAGCAGGTGATTTATCAGATCGTAACCGACCGCTTTCTTGACGGCGATCCGACTAATGATGACCCGCCCCAAAGCCCGGGAATGAATGACTCCACCAAAACCAACTGGCAGATGTACTGGGGTGGAGACCTGGCTGGGATTCAACAGAACATGGCCTATCTTGCCGGCCTGGGAGTGACGGCGATCTGGATTTCCCCGCCCGTAGACAACATCAACCAACCTGCTGTTCTCAGCGGTACGTCGTACGCCCCGTACCACGGCTACTGGGCACGGGACATGCAACAAATCGAGGAGCACTTTGGCGACGCCAACAACTCCTGGACCGCCTTCGATAACCTGGTCACATCGGCGCATCAGAATGGCATCCGCGTGATCGTGGACTTCGCGGCCAACGACAGCAATCCCGACGACGCCGGCGAGAATGGCAATCTATACAATAAGGGAGCGCCGTTCGCCAGCTATCAGAACGATCCCGCGCCCCCGAACAATCTTTTTCACCACAATCCCACGATCACGAACTTCAACGATCCTTATCAATTGCAGTACTACACACTCGATGATCTGGCGGACCTGAACCAGGAGAACTCTCAGGTGGATGGTTACCTGAAGCAGGCCCTCCTGCAATTCATGCAGCACGGAGCCGACGCCTTCCGCCTCGATGCCGTGAAGCACGTCACCTGGGGTTGGGAATTTTCGCTGGCCAACACCGCATTCACGGCGGGACCCACGTTTCTGTTTGGAGAGTGGCTGCAGGCGACCACCGATCCAACCTATCCCGATTCGGTCACTTTCTCGAACCGCAGCGGAATCGGTCTGCTTGATTATCCGTTGGCCTATGCCCTGCAGGATGCGTTCGGCAACGATGCGGATTTTCACGAAGTGGATGACACGATCACCCAGGAGAACAGCGACTTCGCTTCACCTAACGACCTGGTGACGTTCCTCGATAATCACGATATTCCGCGCTTACTGACCCTCAACAACAACCAGAACCGTCTGCAGGAAGCGCTCGCGCTCTTGCTCGCCTGCCGCGGAATTCCGGTGGTTCTCTACGGCGACGAGCAGTACCTGCACAATGACACCAACGGCGGCAACGATCCCTATAACCGAGTCTGGATGTCAGCCTTCAATACCGGCACGACCGCTTACCAACTGGTCACGCAGATGGCGAATCTGCGGCAGGGCAATCTGGCGCTCGCCTACGGCACCTCGCAACAGCGCTGGATCAACAGCGATGTATATATTCTGGAGCGCCAGTTCTTCAACGACGTTGTCCTGATTGCCGTAAACAAGAACGACTCAACGCCTCAGCCGATTTCCGGCCTGTACACCGCTCTGCCCCCCGGCAGTTACCCGGACTATCTGAACGGCGTGCTGGGAGGGTTTTCGATGCAAGTGAACTCCGGGGGCGGAAATAATCCGGTCACGAATTTCAGCCTGCCTCCGCATACGGTATCGGTGTGGCAATCGTCAACGCCCGCGTCCTCTCCGGAACTGGGGTCGGTCGGTCCCCGGATTGCCCAGGCTGGCCTCACCGCAACGGCGGCCGGCGATGGCTTCGGATCGTCCGGAACGCTCCTTGTGGGACCGACTCAGGCCACGGTGCAGACATGGTCCAATTCTTCCGTGACGTTCACCGTACCCCCGGTCTCCCCTGGCCCTTATAACGTCACTGTGATGCCGAGCGGGGGAACCGCTTCCAACGCTCTCCCTCTCACTGTGCTCACCGGCCCGCAAATCCCGGTGACCTTCACCGTGAATACAGTGCCACTGGCTTCCGGCGCTTCGGTGTACCTGACGGGAAACCTCTTCGAACTGGGGAATGGCGTTCAGAACGCAAGTTCCGCGGTCGGTCCGTTGCTGGCGGTACCGGGCACAAGTTCGTCGTTCTTCATCAATGCATCGTTGCCGGCGGGGGCGCAGATTCAGTTCACATTTTTCCAGGTGCTGCCCGATAACAGCACCGTATCCGAGAATACCAATCACTCCTACACTGGCCCAACCAGCGGGGTCGGGAATGTTTCGGTGACTTGGTAAGTTCCGCCTGCAAGAAGGAATACCCGGGTGCGTAATGGCGCATCTGGGAATAACGGTTCGTATCAGGGCATCGCTTCAGCGATGCCGTCCATGGCGCCGGACCCTAGCGGCTTGGGGCCGCTGGCCTTGCCCGTGCGCCGTCAGCCGCTGAAGCCCGACTTGTTGGTCGCACATCTGCGGGAGCCTGAAGGGCATGCCCGGATACGAACCTCTCAAACCGCGCCACTGCCCAGGCTGCTCCCCGCCGCTCTGCTTTCCCCTGTGTTACACTTTTTGATTCACACTCAGAACTGGTTGCGACTGGCGTTCCCGATCCTGACATGCTTCTTTCCAAAGAATATGTGGGCTACCTGGCCCGCGAAGTCACCAAGAAACTGATTGCTGGCAAGCTCATCGAAACTGCGGCCGTTCCCGCGGTCACCGAGCGCGTCCATGCCGCTCTGCTCGACGAACTCACGCTGGAGGACCGCATTAACGACGAAGTCCGCGTGATCCTCGAAGCCTATTCCGACGAAATGCAGAAGACCGGCGCCAACTACCAGGAAATGTTCCGCAAGGTGAAAACCGAACTCGTGCGCAAGTACAAGGCGGTGTTGTGAGACTGAGCCACGACAAAGTCAACGTGCTGGCCAAGGCGGTCTCCGACGTGCTCAAGCAAATGGACGAAGTCGAGTTCATCGAAGATCCCAACACCATCCGCCAGGGAACCCGCAAAATTCTCGAAGACCTGCTCAACCAGGAAGAACGAATCGACCTCGCCGCCCGCCAGAAGATCGAGAGCCAGAAGCGCACCATCCTCGAAGGCTCGCAGGAGTGGGACATCCTCTACCGCAAGTACTACAACGAGGAAGTCAAAAAGCTCGGCGGGTGACCACCGCTTGTCAATATCGTTCTTGACTTCTGCATTCTGACTTCTGACTTCTTACTTCTGACTTCTGCATTCTTCATTCGTACGATATTCTGCATTCTTCCTTCGTACGATGAGTGCCGCGAAAATGTCGGAGCTTACCGCCCTCGTGAAGCGAGCGGCCGAAGAGGCCGGCTTCGACCTTTGGGGCGTAGCACCCGTCTCCGACTCGCCTGAACTTGAGCATTTCTCTGCCTGGATCGCCGCGGGGCACGCTGGCGAGATGAAATACATGCAGTCCCGCGATGACCAAGGCGAATTTAAACGCGGCTCACTTTCCCGTGTCGCTCCGTGGGCGCGAAGCGTGATCGTTTGTGCCATCAACTACAACACCGGGCATCCTTATTCAAACCAAACGCAAGATCCGAGCCGCGGATGGATCTCCCGCTATGCCTGGAGCCGCAAGGACTATCACGACGCCGTCATGCATCGCCTGAAGCAAGTGGAAAGCGCGCTGCGACAGGCCATGTGGGGCGGGCACTCCTGCCCGCCAACCCTCACCACCCGCTGCTACGTTGACACCGGCCCCATCGTCGAGCGCGTCTTCGCAAAATATGCGGGCGTCGGCTGGATCGGCAAGAACACCTGCATCATCAATCAGAAAAAAGGGTCATGGCTTTTCCTGGGCGTGATCCTTGCGTCCCTCGAACTCGCGCCCGATCTGCCCGCGCCCGACCGCTGCGGCACCTGCACGCGCTGCATCGAGGCCTGCCCGACCGACGCGATTCTCGCGCCCTACCAGCTCGACTCCAATAAATGCATTTCGTATCTCACCATCGAGAAGCGCGGATCAATCCCTGAAGACTTTCGCTCCGGGATGGGCCGTCACATTTTCGGCTGCGATATCTGCCAGGACGTTTGTCCCTGGAATCGCAAAGCTCCAGCAACGACGGCGCCCGAATTCGAGCCGCGTCCCGGGCTCGTCAATCCGTCCTTGGCCTGGCTCGCTGAAATGTCGGTTGAAGAATTTCGCGACGTTTTCCGCGGATCGCCCATCCGCCGCGCCAAGCGCACGGGCCTCCGTCGCAATGCCGCCATCGCCATGGGTAATAGCGGAGACCCGCAATTTCTCCCCGTGCTTGAAGAATTGGCCGCGGAGCATGACCAATCCGTAGCCGAAAGTGCCCGCTGGGCCATGGAGCGCCTGCGCAAGCACAGCGAATAGGAGCTTGTCACACGCCACGAGTGTCGGCCTCGCGCCGGACTGCCCGACAACTAACCCCCCGTATTCGCTACAGGTTCGCTTACCGACCCCCTTTTTCTATTCTGATTTCTTCTGGACTTCCGTAACTGGTTTTTCCGATTGCCGGCAACTATTCTTCCGTTAAGGGGTTCTAAACAGGGAGGTTAAGCTTAGAATCGTCTGGGGTGACTATGCTTTCACGCCACATCCAGCCGCTGCGGCGCGCTCTCGCGACACTAACAGTCGCGGTTCTCGCCTGCGCCTCCCATGCCGGCGCCTCGGCCACCCTATTGCTCGAAGAGCCCTACGGCAAGCTGGGATTCTTTACCGCGACCGGTCATTCGGCGGTCTATCTGTCCGACGTTTGCGCTGACACACCCGTGATCCTCCGTCCCTGCGCGCCCGGAGAAACTGGAGTCGTCATCAGCCGCTACGACGGGGTCGGCGGATACGATTGGGTCGCCATTCCCCTGATCCCCTATCTCTATGCGGTAGATCACCCCGAAGATGTTCCGCTGTTTGCAGATGCGAAAATGGTTGCGTTCTTGCGCGACCGCTATCGCCGCAAGTATCTGGAAAGAGTCGCGCCCGACGCGAAGAACGGCGAAACTCCCGGGGGCAACTGGTACGAACTGATAGGCTCGTCCTACGACCGCACGATCTACGGTTTCGAAATTGAGACTACGCCGCAACAGGACGCGGCCCTGATTCGAAAACTGAACTCGTCCCCCAATGAGTCTCACTTCCACCTGGTTTCCAACAACTGCGCCGATTTCGCCAAAGACATCATCAACTTCTATTACCCGAGGTCCTTGCATCGCAGCGTTGTCGCTGACATCGGCATGACCACACCCAAGCAGATCGCTAAAATGCTGGTGAAGTTCAACCGGCGCCATCCGCAAATCGGCTATTCGCGGCTGGTGATTGCGCAGGTACCGGGCAGCATGCCGCGCAGTTCTGCGGTGCGCGGAGTGGTCGAGTCGTTCCTAAGGTCGAAGAAATACATCGTGCCCAGCGCGATCGCCAGCCCGATCTTCGCCGGCTGCGTGTTTGCCGTCTATGTGGGGACCGGCGCACCGCGCTTCGAACCGGCCCGCGATGCCCTGATCTTCAATCCGGGCGGCAATCTTGAACCTCCGCTGGGCCGCGAAGATCGAAGAGCTTATCAGCATCAATTGCAGAGCCTTCTGAGCGAAGCCTATCCCGTCACTTCCGGCCGGAACGTGGATAAGGCTTGGTCGAGATTACAGTCGAAAGCCAGAACAGATTTTGACGAGCAGGGCAGGCCGATTCTTCAGATGCAGGAAGGCGGCCACATCGTGCGCATCGGTGTTTCTGCCGATAACGTCCTGAACGGCAGCGCGCCGCCTCAACTGGCGCGTGAACTTCTGGAGGCTCGCCTGCAATCAGAATTGCGGCGCAAGTCGCCCAATGAGATTTCCGAGAATGAGATCAGCCGCGACTGGAAACTGCTGCAGCAGGTTCTGGGGGACAATGAGTCTGGGTTGACCGCTCGCTCCTCGGCACGTGTAGAGAACCCTCCCGACAACCGGCCCTAGGATCCCGTGCCGCAATGATCCGTATCAGGGTATTCCCGATCCGTCAGGGTAAGCCCGATTTGTATCAGGGTAAGCCCGACCCGCATCAGGGTATGCCTTCAGTTGCATCAGGGTATGCCCGATTCGTATCAGGGTATGCCTTCAGGCATACCGCAGGAACTTGGATTAGGATCGCGCCTTCAGGCGCTGGTTTTGTGAGCTCTGAGCTTCGCCACGGACTGGAAGGCGGCGCAAGAATTCTACGGTCGTTCTTGCGGCGGCCGCACCGGTACACCCTGGATTGGAGTGTTGGGTTGTCCCGGTTGCTGCTGCTGTTGCTGCTGCTGGAGTTGTAACTGGCGCTGCTGCATTTCCTGCAACATCTGTTGTGGTGTCTTCACTTCCGGTTGATCCCCCGGCGCGGCGGCCGGTTGTTCTGCTTCCGCCTGGTCCGGGCTGCTGTCGTCGCTGCTGTCTTCGGCCTCGGCGTCATCCGTTTGTTGCCCCGGCTGCACATTGGCGGCCTGATTCACGGGCGATTGCCCCGGCTGATTCATGGCGTTGGCATTCGCGTTGTCCGGTCCCGGTTTTGGCACCAGCACCACACGCGTCAGCGCGTTCGCATCCAGGGGCGAACCGAGCATCACGTAATTGAAGCGTGAGCCGTTCAGCAATTCCGCCAACACTTCCCGCGCTGACCCCGGCCCCAGACGCGTCACCACTCGCTCCTTCGCCTCAGGGACTTCGATCTCCGCTCCCGTCTGTTTGCGCACCGCGCGCAGGATGTCGCCCAGCGTCGAGTTGGGAGCAACAATCGTCAGTTGTCCGTCCTGATAGCTCACCTGCGGCGGCACCGGCGCAATGGAATCCAGCGGAACCTGCGGCACCGGTCCCGTCGGTCCCGACGGCAAAGGCGGCAACACCGGCTTCTTCGGCTTCCGCTGGCTGGTGGCGGCGTTCGCAAGGTTCAAGCTGCCCAGGCACAGGACAACGATCCCGGCAAGCTTGGCGAATTTGAATACCGCCTTCATCACTGCTCCTTCCAGCGAAGTGGGGTCTCGGGGGGACACTGCAAGAACCGCCTCTACCGAGATTCTAGCACCGTATGGTTCGGAGGGGCTCGCGGGATAACGTCCCACTAGTTAGAACGTCTTCACCCCACCGTCTTGCGTTCTCATTCCGTCGCAACGCAGATCGGAACGTCAGCAACTCGATGCCCGTCAGGCATTTACACCGGACTTAGAATCCTGACGAAGAGCCGGAGGCGGGCGTAAACTGACTTCAGTGAATGTTGTGCCATGAGAGCGCGTAAGTGGATCTCAGAATAAATCCGGTGCGCCGTCCGGTGCGGGGTTATGCCTCTTGGCTGTTCCAGGTCTGGATCGTGCTGACAGGGTTGGCATTCTCGGTGTCGATCGCGCGCGCCCAGAGCTGCCAGATTTCCGGCGACTTGGACGACACCACCCGCGCCGCCCTCACTGCGGCCGGCCAGCGCTACTTTGATATAGCTGCGAAAGGCGATGCTGCAACCCTGCGGCAAAACGCGGTCGCCAGTCTCGCCTCGGATTTCTCCGGCATTGAGGCCACAGTCAAGGATCATCAGCAGGATTTCGCCGGCGGGCAAACCAGCGCGAAAGCAGTCTTCCTGCTCGAGGCTGCCGGCGATGCTCCCCTGCCCCACGCCGAGTTTTACTGTGGAGTCTTCGGCAAGAACGGCCAGACCTCGGGCAGCGCCGTTTTCTATCTCGACAATCTGCAGCCCGGCACGTATGCCGTGATTGTGTTCGACGTAGTAGGAGCGAGTGCGCGAAACAGTTTTTCTGTGATTCTGCAGCAGGCGGGCGCCGGCTGGAAACTGGCCGGCCTTTACCTCAAGCCCGCCCAGGTTGCGGGCCATGATAGCGAGTGGTTCGCCGCGCGCGCCCGCGAGTACAAAGCGAAGGGTCAGTTACATAATGCGTGGCTGTTCTACCTTCAGGCCCGCAGCCTGATCTCTCCTTTGCCCTTCATGAGCACACTGGCAACCGACACACTTTACGATGAGTTGCAAAGCGTGCAACCCGCAGATGTTCCCGTCGCCGGCAAAACCGCAACCCTACCCGCCGGAGCCACGACCTACACGCTCACCGTGCTCTTTCCGGAAGGCGTCGGCAATGACTTGGATTTAATCGTCAAGTATCAGGTTGCCGACGCTTCCAATACCACCCAGGCCTATCAGAGCAACCTGGCCGTCATCAAAGCGCTGGTGACGAAGTATCCTGAGGTCAGAGATGCATTCGCCGCAGTCGTCGCCCGCGCTCTCGACCCCAGCGGCCGCGATTTCGGCACGCTGCTGGCGATGAAGGATATTAAGTAGAGGGAACCAGTACTCAGTACTCAGTACTCAGAACTGGTCTCACAAATGGTTTGGGAAGGACACGACTTCAGTCGTGCCGTCAAGAGCCGCATGAATACTGGGCTTTAGCCCCTGAGGTGAGCGGCTCTTCTCCCTGGGTGCTATTTGTGAGACCGGTACTCAGTACTCGATTTTCAGTTCGGGATAGGACTCTGGGTGCCCCATGTCTCGCGTTGTTTGCGAGACGCGGGGATTTTCACGGTGCGATCACCGCCCTCTCGTCCAACACACATTCCTTCGGGTCTTTGTCATCGCGCAATCCCAGAAACACGGGGGCCCGAAGTTTTGGACCGCTGCCTTCGCTGGTCCCCCCAGTCCATTCCGCAAACTCGATCTCGGCTACCAATTCGGGCTTCACCCAAAATACCTTGCGCAGCGCCTCAACTCCTCCAAAGAACGGATTCTTCTTCGTCTCCAGCTTCTTCAGCACTTTCCACATCTGCTCGAGCGTGTCCTCATCGAATCCGCTGCCCACCTGCCCTACGTGAATCAACCGCCTCTGTCTGTCATAAAGTCCCAGTACGAGCGAACCAAAGTGGGCCCGGCTGCCTTCGGGTTCGGTGTAGCCCCCGACCACGCACTCCAGCCGGTGCCGGATTTTGATCTTGAGCCATTCGCGGCTGCGGCGTTCTTCATAGAAGCTGGTTCGTTTCTTCGCCACAATGCCTTCCAGCCCCATCTGCCGCGCCCTCTCAAACAGAGCTTTCCCACGCTGCTCGTAGTGATCGGAATACCGCACCACATCGCCCGCCACCACGAGCGATGCCAGCTTGCGCTTGCGATCCTCCAGCGGCACGCGCCGCCAATCGTCACCATCGAGGTACAGCAGATCGAACGCGTAATACAACACCGGCACGTCGGCATTCGCTGCCGCCCGCCGTCCGCCCGGGCGAAATCCCGTCCGCTGCTGCATCAGACTGAACGAGGCGCGCCCGTCGGCATCGAGCGCCACTGCTTCGCCATCCAGAATCGCTGTCTTCGCGCGCACGAACCGCGCCAGATCCTTCAACTCGGGATAGCGCGCGGTCAGATCGTTCTGGTTCCGCGACACCAGCCGAACTTTTCCGCCGGCGATGAACGCAATGGCGCGATAGCCGTCCCACTTGATGTCAAACAGCCACTCCGCGCCGTCAAACGGCTCATCCACGGATTCCGCCAGCATCGGGCGGATGGTTGCCGGCATCGGCCGCTTGACCGGCGCGGACGAAGCGCTCAACGCAGAGGACGCTGAGGAGCTTGGGGATGTCTTCTGTTGTGCCGGCCGAGCCGCAAAGTCAGTTGCCTCGTCACTGTTGGCGGCGACCAGCTTTTTCTTCTTTCCTTTCTCTGCGTCCGCGGCGTCCTCTGCGGTTTTCATTTTCTTCTTCTCGACTCGCGCCACCGCATCCGCCAGCCAGGCCGCCTTCAGCCTGCCGCGGCCCGCGGGACGGCTCTTCCACTCGGCTGACCCGGCATCTCCCGCGATCTGCTCCAGGGTGCGTCCGCTGATCACCGATGTGTCCGCTGCCTCGATGTCGTATCCCTCCACGACATACTCGTCGTGCTTCTTGATCATCAACCACTCGTTGCCCTTGCTTCCCGGACGCCGCCCGCGCATCTTGACCAGCGCGAAGTCGCCTTTCAGCCGCTTCCCGTTCAAACGAAACTTCAGGTCGCCTTTCGCGATCATCGCGCTGGCTTCTGCTTCCGTTCCCGGCACATATCTTCCTTTCACCGCCACCGGCGAAAGCGGCTGCCACGTGCCCACGTCCCAGACCATTACCGTTCCCGCACCGTAATTGTTTTCCGGAATATTTCCCTCGAAGTCGAAGTATGAAACCGGATGATCTTCCACCTGCATCGCCAGCCGCTTATCGGCAGGATCGAGCGACGGCCCCTTGGGCACCGCCCACGACTTCAGAACACCTTCCATCTCCAGACGAAAGTCGTAGTGCAGCCGCGTGGCGTCGTGCTCTTGCACAACAAAGCGTTCTCCGGCCTTTGTTTCGATCTTCGGTGGAGGCTCCGGCGTCTCTTCAAACCGCCGTTTCCGTTTGTATTCATCGAGTGACATGGGGATTCGGTTTCAGAACGGAGAGATTCTACCAATTGTGGCTGAACTGGTGCGTCTAAAACCGGAGGTGGAAGAAGGTGTTGATTCCAGGTGAGCCTGAGAGTCCGTGATACAAGTCCGTCTCGTATCAGGGCATGCCTTCAGGCGTGCCGTAAGAGCCGCGTTATAAATGCGCCTTCAGGCGCTGACGCCGGGAATTCGAATTTCACCACAAATCTGCCTAGCGGGCTGTAACCGCGGCAACTACGGTTGTGCCGCCCAGATCAGTCGCCTTTTTCGCCATCAGCAGAAGCCCGCGGCTGCGGGAATCATCGGCGAGTTCTTTCAGCAAAGAGCGTCCCGAGGTGGGATTCGCCTTCATTTCCAACTCTCCCAGCGCCAGCCGCGCCTCGCATTCCAGATTGTAATAGCCTAGTTTCTTGGCCGTGGTCAGAACAGCACGCAATTCCTGGCGCGCGGTCGCGAGGACGGCAGATGCCGCAGCGCCCGCCCCTGCGACGGCGATCTCGATGCGTGTCTTCTGTATCGCGGCTGGCAACTGCAGCGCAGGGTCGGAACTGGTGCGGCCAAGCTCGATGGCACGTCGAACCGCTTTGCGCGCTTCATCCGTTTTCCCCTGCAACAGCAGCGCGCGGCTGAGTTCGGTATAGCCGGCGGATGCGCCGGGGTCGCTCTTCTCCTTTTCAAATTCGGCGATCGCCGGGCGCAGCAAAGATTCAGCTTCGACGGCGCGTCCTTCTTCCAGGGCGAGGTCCGCAAGTTCGGTTTGGCTTTCTTCGACCAGGCCCATGTCTCCCGCTTTTTGCTCCATGTCGCGGCCTGTCTGAAACTGTTGCCGCGCGCCTTCCAGGTCGCCTTCGGCCGCCAGGACTTCTCCCATTTGGATCATCGCCTCGGTCAGGTAACCGTATCCGCCTTGAGCCGGGCGGATGGCATCAATGGCGCGCTGGGCCAGGTGATGGGCATCTTGCACGCGCCCCTGAGCCAACTCCAAGTCGCTAAGCCGATATAAGAGGTAGCCCGGGTTGTTGTGGTCCAGAGAAGTTTCTAACTCCAGCGCTTGCCCGTATAGCTTCGCCGCACCCGCCAGATCGCCCCGCAGATAAAGAATGTCGGCGATGTTCCCGATCGCGGTCGCCGTATTGCCCCGGTCCCCCGCTTGTTCGAAATGCGACCTGGCCTCGCAGTAGAACTGTTCCGCGCGATTGAGTTGTCCCTGATTCGCGAAGTTAATCGCCATGTTGTTGAGGACGGCTCCGGTCTTTTCGTGTTCCCCCAATTCCGCGAGGATCTTCAGGGCCCGCTGATAGGTCGCAATCGACTGCTCAAGGTGACCCAGGCTACCCTCACAGTCTCCCATCAGGCGAACGGTATCGGCCGCTGCTAGGCGATTCCCCGCCGCCAGAAAAAGGTTGTAAGCGTCTTCACACGCGGGCAAGGCCTGGTCCGGATGGTCGCTGTAGTTCATTTGCATGCATTCTTCTTTTCGGGCCTGGGCGTAGACCAGCTTCTTACCTTGGGCGGCAGCCTTGCGCTCGGCACTTTGGACCAACACAATCCGGGCGGGAATGCTGGCTGTTGTCGCCGACGCCTCCAACAGATCGATGCGTGGATCGTCCGACGCTGGAGCCGGCAGGTTGCGCAACTGCGCGAGAGTCTCCATGGCCTGACTCCCATGCCCCCCCGCATTCTGTGTTCCCCCAAGTTGCAGCCCGTACTCCACGTTGTCCGGAAACAGCACAAACATAGCGCGGTAAGCGGAAGCAGCCTTGTCGTGATCGGGCAGACTCTCGTAGTAGTCTGCTTCGATCAATACCTTCACTGGCAGCATCACAGCCGCAAACCTCTCAGTGAATGGCCTCGGGTACTTTGGCAGCAACGTTGACAGTGTCGGGGATGTCATCGTCGATTACAACGATCAGAATATTGGCAGCTACGCCCCTGGACTGTATCTCGGTTTCGACGGCTCGATAATCACCTCGACGCAAAGCTCCGGGGCAAACCTGGGCGGGATGGATTTCTGGACAGGTTACACCGACCAGATGTCCATCACGTCGAACGGTTATTTCGGCATTGGCACCAGAAGTCCGTACACGAAGCTTCATTTGGTCCAGAGCAACTCGGGAGGGCTAGGGCCATCGATCACATTGATGAACAACGGCGGGGGCGCCGGATCAGGGGCCTCTGTGGATTTTGACGGTTATGATCCACAGAGCAACGCTCCCACCGTGCGCATCCAGAGCATCGACGACGGCATTTCGTCGAGTAGCCTGACTTTTCAGACTAAGACGCCGGGCGCTGCAACCAATGGACTGGTAGAACAAGTGAGAATCTCGGATTACGGCTCACTCATTGTGGATTCGAGCAGCAGCAACACGGGATCGATCGGCGCGGGCGCGACCGCTGGGACCGGTCTCGTCTTCGGCGGACCCGGCTCGGGTGAGGGCATCGCCTCCAGCCGTTCCACCCTTTACAACCAGTACGGCCTGGACTTCTATACCGGTTGGACTAGCCGTCTTTCGATCCAGAACAACGGGTACGTCACCGTTGGTTACGGCATGACCGTCGTCAATGGGAGCGGGACCGCGCTCCTTGTTGGGGGCGACGCTGACGTCACCGGTTGTCTTATCGTTTCGGGGTCAACTATCGCAGGCACCTGCTCTTCCGACTCAGCCTTGAAGACGAACATCCAGCCGTTTCCCTCGGTCCTTGACAAGCCAGCGCAGTTACAGCCGGTTCATTTCAACTGGAAACACACCAACCCATCTGGGTACCCCTCCGACCCCGCCCGGCAGACAGGTCTCATTGCGCAGCAGGTAGAGAAGGTCTTTCCGGAAATGGTCTCAATCGATAAGGAGGGTTACCGGCGGGTGAACTATAGCCAGTTGCCTTACCTGCTGCTCGAAGGCGTGCGGGAGCTGAAGACCAGCAACGATAGCCTGCGCGCGGAGACTGAGCGTCAGCGCGAGCAAAACGAGCAGGCGCGTGCCGAGATCGCGAAGCTCCGTCGGGCCGCTGCTGCCACGGACGCCAGGGTCGCGAGGCTTGCTCGGTCAAGCGCGGCCAAGAACGCACAGATCGTCGTCTTGAGCCACGAGATCGAGCAATTACGCAAGGCGCAGGAGCAGATGGCCGTTCTTCTGGCTCGATTCGCACCACCGCAAGGCGAGCGCGGAAAACCGCAGACAGCCCAGGCTCGCCCTGCAGTGAAAGCGCCAGCCGCGCCGGTCAGTGAAATCGCCCACGCACAGTTCTGACGGGCGCGATCGACAGCGGCGCCATCGCGCGGGTGCCCCACTTCTCGCCTCCCTTGCGAGAAGTGGGTTCTTCTTTCGCGTCGCCGGAAGGAAACGATCCACGGAGTCACGCAATCATGCTTTAGAATCGCCTCCAGCATGAAGCGCGAATTCCCCGAGCATCCACTGGTAGGCGTCGGAGCCATCATCATCGCGAACTCCAGCGTTGTTCTGGTCATGCGCGCTCACCCGCCGATCCAGGGCCAGTGGTCAATTCCCGGAGGCGTGCTCGAAGTCGGTGAACTGGTGCACGATGCTGCCGTGCGCGAAGCTCG
Organism: Candidatus Sulfotelmatobacter sp.; assembly: GCA_052326105.1. GTDB lineage: Bacteria > Acidobacteriota > Terriglobia > Terriglobales > Acidobacteriaceae > Sulfotelmatobacter. Next base: position 28,015 of record JBKQRC010000036.1, read on the forward strand.
GGAAGAAACCGGACTCATCGTCGAACCGGGCGACCTGCTCGGCGTTTACGACCGAGTACTGCGCCACGCCGACGGTCGCGTGCAATATCACTATGTGCTGGTTGATTTTCTCTGCCGCCCGGTCAGCGGAGAACTTCACGCCGCCAGCGACGCCGCCGAGGTTCGCTGGTTCACTCCCGAGCAACTGCCCGAATTAGGGTTAGCGGAGGATACTCTCGAAGTCATCCGCAAAGGGTTTGCCCAAATCGAACGCAGCTGACTTCTGACCAGCCCGCGCAACACTACAGGTTAATGCGGCGCAGTCCTTTGGTTGGGCCGCGCTCTCGGGTTGAGCCGACTTCTTGGCTGGCGCAGCGCTTTTGGGTGGCGCAGCGCTTTAGCGCTGCGGTAAGCGGCCTGTTTCAATCGCGGCTTCAGCCGCTGAGGCCGGCAGCGTTCTAGACTCCCACCCATCGCCTTTCGCGCGCACTTTGCGCGATGGCTTCGCACAAAACTAGCTCGTCGTGTCCGGTCTGAAACGTCGGAAACTCCGGCCGCGAATCTCCGCCCTTCTCGATGTAGGCATAGAAGTCTTTGAACAGCTGCATAAACGTGTCGGGATATCCTTCAGCGTGGCCGCCCGGATAAGCGGCGTACGGCCGGGCCGCGGGCGTCATCAATGATGGATCCTTCAGCAGTTCCTCATTGGCCTCTCGGCGATGCCCGATCCAGAGGCTGTTGGGAGACTCGGAATTGAACGCCAGCGAGCCTTCCGATCCGTTGACTTCCCACATCAGCGCTGCCTTGCGCCCGGCGCTCACTTGCGAGACGGTCATCACTCCGCGCAGATTGCCTTCAAAGCGCAGCAGGACGGATGCGTAATCGTCCGTGGAAATCTTGACTGGCTCGGTCGCCACGCCGGCTGCGGACTGGAACGTCTCGACCCGGCCTTTGGGCCGCTGGCGCGTGGCAATCATGGTGGCGAGATCGCCACACACTTCGACGATCTTGCGCCCGGTGAGCCACATGGACAGGTCGAGCCAGTGCGTTCCGATGTCGGAAACAGCGCGCAACTCGCTTCCCAGCGCGGTCTCCAGCCGCCAGTTCCAGTCCGTAGGATAGAAAAGCCAATCCTGCAGAAACTTGCCGTGGACCAGCCGGGGCTCGCCGATCGCCCCGCTCGCGATGCGAGCCCGCGCCTCCTGACACAGCGGATAGTAGCGGAGGTTGTAGTTAACCCCACCCACCCGCTTGTGCTCGCGCGCCAGTTCGATCAAGGCCCCGCTCTCGCGCGGGTTCATCGCCACCGGCTTCTCACACATGACGTGCTTGCCAGCGCGTAGAAGCGCCGAAGCCTGCGAAAAATGGAGATAGTTCGGCGTGCAGACGTGGACCACGTTGAGTTCACCATCCGCACACAGTTCCTCTAACGAGCGATAGGCGCGCGGAAGACGCAACTCGGCGCGCAGAGCCTCCGAGCGCTCGGGGGAACTGTCAAGCACGCCAAGAACAGGGATACCCAGCCGGCGCAGCGCTTCGACGTGCGCCCGTCCGACAAAGCCAGCACCGATGACAGCGGATTGCAGCCCAGACATAAGGATTCCTTCCCAAGCTTATTAAGAGTCGAGCCATTGGTTACACGCCGGCCGAGGCTTCTGTCAAGGGAAGAAAAATATGAGACTTCGATCAGTGCACCTGCTGGGCCTGCCCTACGGTCCGACCATAACGTGCAGCGGTCTCGGTGTCTGCATGCGCTCGTGGTAAGTCAGGTCCTTTTGCGCAACCTCGCCCACGGCGTCCACATGCACGACATATCCGCCATGCGGCAGTGTGTCGCCGAAGGGAAGTTCCTTGGCGATCGTGCCGCGGGCCAGCAAGAAGTGCTGGTAACCGATCGCCGTCGCTCGGCCGTTCCCTGCAACGGCCAGCACGATGAAGGTCAAGTCCATATCGTCGGGCGTCGTGTTGGACACCGTAACACTGCCTTCGATCCGGTTGCCGTTCACATGCGCTGCATCCTTCCAATTGAGAGCCAGCGCTGAAATCACATGCAACACAAATCCTTTCTGCACTGCCGATTCCCTGTTGCCGCCTTCGGTGACCGATACGGTGAACTGAAACTCCCCCGCTTGCGCCGGCTCGCCCCGCAGCAGCCCGTTGTCTTCAAGCTTCATGCCCGCCGGCAGCGCACCCTTTTCCACTTTCCAGTGCAGCGCCGCCACTCCGCCTCGAACCCGGAAACGAAGCTCATAATGCCGGTGCGGATAGCCCTCAGGCAGCTCCGAATCGTTCTCGATCACCAACCCTTGATCGCTCTGAGGATCCACCAGCGCAGTCTCCGCTCTCGTTTTCTCATCCGCTCGGGCCAAATCAGGTTGGCACGTAGCCAGTCCCATCCCACATGCCAGCACCGCGAACACAACGGCAAACTGCCACAGCCATCGGAGTTTATTCATGCTGTCCCACCGGTTAAGAAGTCTGCATAAGTCTGCCGCGCAGAACCCCATTTCTTACTCTCCCACAATTCCAGCGTAGCCTCCACATAAGAATGCACGCGCTCCTATATCTTGCGTGGGACCGTTTCGCAACACGGAAGTCACATTGACTTCGAGTCGGGGTTTCTGAAAAACTAGCTCCTCGGGAGTGCTGTTTTCGCGGCTCTTGTCTTTAGTGTTTATGGAACTTCTGCTCAATCTCGCCTGGCTGCTGCTGGCCCTGCCTGCCTACTGGCTGTGGCGGAACTCCAGAAACGCCTCTGCGGAACACAAGTTCAGTTCCCTGCAGTGCCTGCTGGCTTTAAGCTGTCTGCTGGTCATCCTCTTCCCCGTGATTTCGGCCACCGACGACCTCATGGCCATGCGGACTGAGATGGAAGAATCTCCCGCCAGCAAACGAAGCATCCGGCAGGCGAGCGGTGACAAGTCGTCCCTTGCGAATTTCCGGTCGCAGCCTTCATCCGCCATACTTGGAACGTCTTCCTCGTTTGTGCTCGCCGCTGAACGCGGCGACTTGCCCCCGAATCTATCCCTTTCCTTTCCAGTGGCCCCCTCGGTTCCAACTGTGGGCCGCGCTCCTCCCCTTGCCTGCTTCGCGTAGGCGTTCGGTTCGCTGATTATTGATTGCGGCGACGATCTGGCTGGGTCCGGGATCGGGTTGAGAGACCGTCCATCAACAAATCAGCAGCCTGTTTCCTTCATTCTTGCGAAGCACTCTGGCGCGACTCCACACACCCGAAAGGCGATCTGCGCCGGCAGGGAGTGGCTGTAGCACAGAGTGCCCGGGCGGGGGACTTATCAGGGAGAGCCTGATGCAGAAAAAACTATGGCAGTTGTTGATCTTGCTGGCCGCGCTGGGCAGCGCGGCGGCCGTTGCCGCGCAGCAGCCTGCGCCACAGGCCCCGTCTGCGCCCCAGGTTTGGACCTGGAAAACGGTGAAAGACAACTTTGAAATCGCCAACACCACTCTGCTGGCGGGGCAGTTGAACATTGACGAACTGAAGGCGGAAGAAATCACGGCCCACCTGCGGCCCAATCCCAATTTCACCCTGTCGGCGGATGGAACCCAGCTCGTTCCCAGCCACGGCGTCTGGCAACCCTTGGCCGGCACTTTTATCTCGCCCGGGGTCAGTTATTTGTTCGAGCGGCGCAACAAGCGCAATCTGCGCTTCGAGGTCGCGAAAGAGGCGACGGGCATCGGCGCCGCTCAGCAGGCCGACCTGGAGCGCAATTTGCTCTTCAATCTGCGCAGCGCTTTCGTCGGCGTCCTTCAGGCCAAGGCCGTGCAGCGCCTGGCCCAGGACAACCTGGACTATTACAACAAGGTTCTGAAAACCAGCCGCGATCGTTACCAGGCCGGAGACATCGCCCAGATCGATCTCGATCGACTCGAATTGCAGCGCGTGCAATACGAATCCGACTTGCAGACCGCGCTGGTCAACCTTCGCACCACGAAAATCAACCTGCTGGCGTTGCTGGATGACCGCAGACCAGTCGAGAGCTTCGACCTCGAAGGACCATTCGATTTCAGCGAAGACCTTACCTCGCTGGACGACTATCGCAAAGATGCGCTGGATGCGCGCCCCGATCTGCGCGCCGCAGTGCTCTCGGTGAAGCAGGCAGAAACCAGCTACCAGTTAGCCGAGGCCAACGGATCTACCGATCCAACTGTTGCCGCCTGGTACACGCACAACGGCTCGTACAACAATCCCGATGCCCTGAACACTCTCGGCGTCAGCGTCAGCATCCCGCTGCGAATTTTTGACCGCAACCAGGGCGAGAAGCTGCGCACAAAGATTGATATCAACCGCGATGAGAAGCTGCGTCAGGGAGTGGAGATCCAGGTTTACAGCGATGTGGATTCCGCTTACGCCCTGCTCAACAGCAACATTGCTTTGCTGAAACCTTACAAACACCAGTATCTGGATCAGGCGGTGCGCGTGCGCGACACGATTTTCTTTTCCTATCAGCACGGCGGCGCGTCGCTGCTGGATTTCTTGAACGCTGAAAGCGACTACCGCAGCGTGCAGTTGAACTACGTCAACCTGGTGGGCGCCTTTCTGACAACGGCGGCCCAGATGAATTTAGCGGTAGGGCGCGAGGTAATCCCATGAGCACATATCGCGAAAAGATTCACGTAGGGGCGGACGCCCTCGCCCGCCCGGTCGAGCGCAGTTCGACGGTTTTGCCGGTCACGACCCGACACGGACTCCGCCGCGCTCTTTTTGCCGGCCTTGGTTTCTCGTTGATGCTGGCACTCTCCGCTTGCAACGGCAAGGCGGACCCGAACGCCGAAGCCCCGCCCAAGGTCGCCGTCGAGCCCGATCTCGACGCCAACAATTTCAAAGTGGATCGCCCCGACCAGTTTCCTCTGGTCACGGCGGCGGAACACAAAGCGGTCCCGGCATTGAACGTGACCGGCGTCGTGCAGCCCGACATCGCTCGCGCCGTACCGGTGATCTCTCTTGCCACAGGCCGGGTTGTCGAGATCAAGGCCAGACTCGGCGATGTGGTGGAGAAGGGTCAGTTGCTGCTGCGCGTCCGCAGCAGTGACGTCTCTGGCGCTTACCAGACGTATCTGAAAGCCGAGAACGACGAGCGTTTGGCCCGCATCCAGTTCGAGCGCGCGCAAACTCTTTATGAAAAAGGCGCCATCGCCAAGAGCGCCCTGGAGCAGGCCGACGACACCGAAGCCGACGCCAAAGCCGACCTCAACGCTGCGACCGAGCAACTGCGCCTTCTCGGCATCGACAAAGACCATCCCTCGGGCATCGTTGACATTACCGCGCCCATCTCGGGCGTAATTACCGACCAGCAGGTCACCAACGCATCGGGCGTTCAAGGACTGGCAGGTCCGAACCCGTTCACCATCTCCGATCTTTCCTATGTCTGGATCATCTGTGACGTCTACGAAAATGATCTCGACGCTGTGCACGTCGGGCAGTACGCCGATATCCATCTCAACGCCTATCCCAACGAGGTGCTGAAGGGACGCGTGGACAACATCCTGCCCATTCTCGATCCCAACATCCGCACCGCAAAGGTCCGACTGGAAGTGAAGAATCCGGGGATGCTGCGCATCGGAATGTTTGCCACCGCAACCTTCTACGGCAAGCAACCCGAGATGCACTCCGCCGTTCCCGCGGCCGCCGTGCTCCATCTCCACGATCGCGACTGGGTCTACACGCCGCTGGGCAACGGCCATTTCAAACGCGTGGAGGTGGTGACAGGCAACATGCTGCCGGGCAAACAGCAGGAAGTCGTCTCCGGAATCAAGCCCGGGGATCAGGTCGTGTCCAACGCCTTGCCACTGCAAAACACCGTGGAGCAATGAAATGATTCGTCGAGTCGTCGATTTTGCTCTCAACAACCGCCTGCTCGTCTTGGGCTTCGCCCTGCTGCTTTTCGCGGGGGGGATCGTCTCGTTCAAACGACTGCCCATTGAAGCATATCCCGATGTGGCCGACAACTACGTCGAAATCATTACGCAGTGGCCGGGGATTTCGGCGGAACAAATCGAACAGCAGGTCACGATTCCTCTCGAAGTCGTCATGAACGGCATCCCCCAGGTCGTGCATCTGCGCTCGTTCTCGTTGTTCGGACTCTCAGACCTGAAGCTGGTTTTCGAAGACGGTTCGGACAATGCCTGGAATCGGGAACGAGTTCTAGAGCGACTGGCGCAGGTTACGCTGCCGCCGGGGGTGGTGCCGCAAATGGGGACGGACTGGAGTCCGGTCGGCCAGATCTATTTCTTCACCTTGCACAGCAGCAACCCCGCCTATGACCCGATGGAGTTGAAATCCCTTGAGGACTGGGTCATCGAAAAGAATTTCAAGGCAGTGGCCGACATTGTCGACGTAGCCAGCTTCGGAGGCCCCACCCGCGAATACCAGGTGCGCGTCGATCCCAACAAACTCGTCTCCTACGGCCTGAGCCTCGCCCAGGTTGAGCAACAACTCACCAACAACAACATTAACGCCGGTGGAAGCTTCGTTCAGGAAGGTCTGCAACAGATCAACGTGCGCTCCGTCGGATTGGTGGATCGCGCCCAGGACATCGAGCGCACGGTCATCCTGACCAAGAATGGCACGCCCTTGCGGGTGCAGGACATTGCGGTCGTCTCCCAAGGCCCGAAGATTCGACTCGGGCAGTTTGCCAGAGCTTGCAGTACTTGCCCCAGAGCCTACGGCGCGATTCACCACGAGGATGGCAAGATCATCGATAACGACGATGTCGTGTCAGGCATCGTCTTGTTGCGGAAAGGCGCGGTAGCTGACACGGCACTGCAGGCAATCCACAAGAAAGTGGATGAACTGAACGATCATATTCTGCCTCCGGGAGTGAAGATCGTTCCTTTCATCGATCGCAGCGATCTGGTTCACTTCACCACGCACACCGTGCTGCACAATCTGACCGAAGGCATGATCCTGGTTTCGATCATTCTTTTCATATTCCTCGGCAATGTGCGCGGCGCGCTGATCGTGGCGGCTACCATTCCGTTTTCGCTGTTGTTCGCTTCCATTTGCCTGGACTTGAGGCACATTCCCGCCAATCTACTGTCTCTGGGTGCGTTAGATTTTGGCATGGTGGTCGACGGCGCAGTGGTGATGATCGAGAACATCGTGCGCCATTTGGGCCACCAGAACGGCGTCAGGACAGCTCGCGAAAGAATCAGTGAGGCCTCGCACGAAGTGCAACGGCCTGTGTTCTACGCGATCGCCATCATCATCACCGCTTACTTGCCAATCTTCACGCTGGAGCGTGTCGAAGGCCGTCTGTTCCATCCCATGGCCTGGACCGTCGCCTTTGCATTGCTTGGAGCGTTGGTCTTTTCGATTCTGATTGCCCCGGTGCTGGCCAGTTTCGCCTTCCAGAAGGGAGCGAAGGAATGGCGCAATCCCGCCATGGAGTTTTCGATCAAGTACTACCGCATCGCCATCCGATGGGCCATTCGCCGGCGCGTACTCACGATTGGTGTGGGTGTGCTCGGCCTCTTCATGACAATTTACCTGGCCTTCAGCGGCGTGATCGGTTCCGAGTTTCTGCCCCACCTGGATGAAGGTGCACTCTGGGTCCGTGGCACGCTCGCGCCTAGCACCGGACCGGACGAGGGCATCCGTGTCGCCAACCAGGCCCGGATCGTGCTTTGCTCTTTTCCCGAGGTCCCGCAATGCACCAGTCAAGTCGGACGTCCCGACGACGGTACCGATACCACCGGCTTTTTCAATACCGAATACTTCGTCGACTTGAAGCCCAAAGAGCAGTGGCGGCCCATCTTCCACGAAAACAAAGACGAACTGATCGCCGCCATGCAGCGCGAGCTCGACAAGATTCCCGGCGTCGTCTGGGGCTTCTCTCAGCCCATCGAAGACAACATGGAAGAGGCCGTGAGCGGAGTGAAAGGTGCGCTGGCCACCAAAGTATACGGCGATGACTTGAAGCTGTTGGAAGAAAAAAGCAACCAGATCGTCGGCATCATGCGCGGAGTCCAGGGTATCGAGGACCTTGGAGTCTTTCATGTGCTCGGCCAGCCCAACCTCAACGTAACTGTCGACCGCAATGCGGCCGCTCGTTACCAGATCAACGTCGCAGATGTGCAGGACGCGGTTCAGACCGCGGTTGGCGGGACGGCGCTGACCCAGGTCCTCAAGGACGAGGCGCGTTATGATCTGACTCTGCGCTACCTGCCAAAATATCGCGATACGCGGGATGCAATCGAGAACATTCGTCTGCTATCGCCTTCCGGAGAACGCGTATCTCTCGCCCAGCTCTGCAAGATCAGCGTGACCGACGGTGCTTCGGAGATCTATCGCGAGGGCAATCGGCGTTATGTTGCCATCAAATACAGTGTCCGCGGCCGCGACCTCGGCAGCACGGTCGAAGAGGCAATCAAAAAGGTGAACCAGCAGGTCAAGTTGCCCGTCGGCTACACCATCGATTGGGAAGGCGAATACGAGAGCCAGAAGAGGGCGGACGAGCGGCTGCTGATCGTGCTCCCGATCACGATCCTGGTCATCTTCATTCTCCTTTACACGATGTTCAAATCGTTCAAATGGGCATTGCTGATCCTGGCCAACGTTGCCATGGCCCGGTTCGGCGGATTGCTGGCTCTTCTGATTACCGGTACCAATTTCAGTGTTTCCTCCGGCGTCGGTTTCCTGGCGCTGTTCGGCGTGTCCGTGCAAACCGGAGTCATCATGCTCGAGTACATCAACCAACTTCGCGCCCACCGCTACACCATCGAGGACGCCGCCGTGGAAGGAGCCGTGCTCCGGCTGCGGCCCATCATGATGACCATGCTGGTGGCAACTCTTGGCCTGCTACCGGCAGCGCTCTCGCACGCCATCGGCTCCGACTCCCAGCGGCCTTTTGCCATCGTCATCGTGGGCGGCTTAATTGCCGACCTGGTGATGAGTATTTTTCTGTTGCCGACGCTGTATGTGTGGTTCGCGGGCGAAACCGACGTGCTTCCCCACGTCGAAGAGGGATTCGAGATGGGCGAGCACGTCGATTAGGTCGCCGATCTTCGGGGAGGAATGTGGATCGTTGTTTTGGATTGCCCGGTTTGAGATTGGGCCGGTGGTGTAAGGAACACAGCGAGCGGCGATCTCCGTCTACGCTCGCAGATGCAAGTGCAACTCTTGCCCGGTCCATCAGGTCAGGTCTTGGGTCTTAGGTGTGAGGTCTTAGGAAACAAACTTCTTTGCCACGGATTCACGCGGAGATACGCGGATATTCTTTAGTGCAGAACGGAACAAGGGGCAGAAGGGAACAGAAGGTGCAGAACCTGGAGAGATGTCCTGCGGACCTAACGCCCAAGACCTGAGACCCAACACCCGAGACCATCGCGGGAAAAGAATCGCGTCCAAAATAAGAGAGTTCCGAGGTGATGTAAGGTCCATTCGTCTCGGCCAGTAGCTCGCGTTTGACCCTTGCTCGACCTGCTCTCACTGCCTCCCTTGCGGGGCGCAATGCGCGATCTTC
>JBKQRC010000037.1:0-54212 GCA_052326105.1 Candidatus Sulfotelmatobacter sp.
GCTCTCATCTATGCCCGAGCTGCGGCAGAACTTCATGACCAAAGAGTGGGTGGTGATTGCGACCGAACGCGCCAAGCGTCCCGATGAAATGGTGGTGCATCGCGCCGCCAAGCCGGCGGTTTCGTTCTCGCCCAACTGCCCGTTCTGCCCCGGCCACGAGAACCAGACACCGCCCGAGATTCTGCGCCTGCCCGACGGCGACGGGTGGAAGGTGCGGGTGGTTCCGAATAAGTATTCGGCACTGTCACCGGAGTGCAAGCCCGAGCGCACCATTCGCCGTTCCTTCCACTCGATGGCGGGTTTTGGCGTGCACGATATCGTGATCGAGACCCCGGATCACTCCCTGGCGATGGCGCTCATGCCCGATGCGCACGTAGCCGACATCCTGCGCACTTACAAGTCGCGGTACGACGAGCTCAGCCTCGATCCGCGCATCGCGCAGGTGACCATCTTCAAGAATTCCGGAGCCGACGCCGGGACCAGCCTGGAGCATCCCCACTCGCAGCTGATCGCGACGCCGGTGATCTCGTACCAGGTGCGGCAGCGCTTCCAGGAAGCCTTACGCCATTACGACGAGTACGGCTCCTGCATCTTCTGCCAGATGATCGAGGAAGAGCTGCAGGCTCGGGAGCGCATCGTGCTGACGAGTGAGCGCTTCGTAGCCGTGCAATTGTATGCTTCCCCTTCGCCCTTCTTTACCCACATCTATCCGCGCCGCCACATGGCCAGCTTCGGCGACATCAGCGGCAAAGAAATCGCCGACCTGGGACGAGTCTTGCGCACTCTGTTGGGGAAGTTGTACTACGGGCTGGAAAATCCGGATTTCAATTTCACCATCCGCACCGCTCCCGCCGAGTTGGTGGGCGTGCGCTATTTCCACTGGTATCTGAGCGTGATTCCGCGGCTGACGCGGACGGCAGGTTTCGAACTCGGCTCCGGAATGTTCATCAACACGGTGATTCCCGAACAGGCAGCCGAGTTCCTGCGCAACGTGAAAGTAGAAACTGCCGTGGGCGTGAGTTGAAACACGCCAAGAGCAATTTTTGATTTTTGATTGTTGATTGAAAAACCGAGGGGACTTTCATTCAACAATCAACATTCAACAATCAACAATTGCTTTTCTGCCTCTGTGGTGAGAACGTGAGACGCTTGCCAGTCTGTGGCGCACGGAGTTCGCGAGCTACAGCCAGAAGTCTTTATCAGAGGCGGGGCCAGAATCGCTGCCGGCGCTGGCGGCGCGTCCCATGCGGGGTTCGACGCGATTGCGGCCCCCATTCTTGGCCAGGTAGAGAGCGGCGGCGGCGGCGTGCAGCAATTTCTCGGAGTCGGAGGAAGAATCGCCCGCGGCAATGCCGAAGCTCAAGGTGACGCTCACCTTGGCTTCTCCCGCGACCACGATGCTGCAGGCGGCGATGTGGCTGCGCACGCGCTCAGCCAGTTCCCAGGTTTCGGCCAGTCCGCAGCCGGGAGCGACGATGAGGAATTCTTCACCGCCGTAGCGGCCGACGGAGTCGTAGGGACGAACCACGGCGGCCATGGCGCTGGAAATGATGCGCAGGACGAGGTCTCCGGCGGCGTGGCCGCGGGTGTCGTTGGTGTTCTTGAAGTTGTCCACGTCGGCCATGATCACGCCGACGGGAGCGCAATCGCGTTCGGCGCGCAGCAGTTCGCGGGCCAGGATTTCGAGAATGGCTTTGTGGTTCCACAGCCCGGTCAGGCCGTCGTGGGAAGCTTCGCGGCGGAGAGCGTCTTTGGCCACGACCAGGCGGGTCTGCGTGACCAGCAGGCGGGCGCTGGAACACAGGAACGAAAGGACGACGATCGCGGCGGCCAGCCCCAGACGCTCGCGCGCGATGCGCAGCGACATGAACAGCACCAGCATGGGGTAAAGCAGAAAAAAGATTTCCGTGTAAATGCGTTTGTCGGGGCGGGGCGTTTCGAGGGCACGGTCCACCGATTCGGCCTGCTTCCAGGTGACGACGATGACCAGGGGAATGATCAGCAGCATGCTCCAGAGCAGATCGAGCCAGATGCCGAGGGTGTAACCGCCTGCGGCCCCGTAGTCCGCAAAGGCATCGACACAGCCGGAGAGAGCCAGAAAGGCTCCAATGCGTCCGAACAGCGCGCGGATGTCGCGGGAGGGGCTTAAGAAAGCGCGCACCACGAAGGCCAGGGCGACAAATCCGTAACCGAAGAAGTAAGGAGCCCAGACCTCGTGGGGCAATTCGCCGGGAGACTCCGTTCGGGGAAGATAATAGAAATACACATAGGCAGCGACGCAGAACAGCACGGCCTGCATGAAGTCGAGAGCCACCACAGCGTCGAGCCGTCCGGCCTCGCGTTCCGGATCGAGAAACAAGGCCATGGCCAGGGGAACGAACCAGAAACAGAACAACATGTTGCTGATCCAGACCGCGGTGGGAGACGGAAAGAAATCGTTGTAGAGGCCGAGGCTCTCGGCAATAAACCAGAGAACGTAAGCCGCGGCGGCCAGACGCCAGAACGAGCGCGGCAGGCCTTCGGACGCCTTGCCGGCCAGGTGGATGGCATAGATGAGGATCGTGCCCAGCGCGAGCTGAATCAGCTCAGAATAAATCGGGCCGGGCGGGTTAGCGCCGAACCCGGCAACCACAGCGACGTGCGCCAGCCAGAGGATTGCGGCCAGCGTCACGAGGACGCGCGTGCGTGGGAGGGCATTCATGTTTGAGCAGCTTTTACTGATGTGGCGCAGGAAGGACTGAACCGGACTGCCCGGCGGCCTGACTCTCTGTCGGAGTCATTGGCGCCGCAGGCCTGCGATACAACCACTCCAGTATCCCGCATTGAGCGGGCAGGTGCACCTCTCCATGGTACCCGGAGTGGCAGTTACCTCCAATACAAGAAATCAGCGACAGTGTTCAAGCAGTTTTTTTGGATTCATAGCTGGGCATGCTCTCAGATGCGGAAAGAGTCCGTCGTCCCGCGGGAGAACGGCCACGGGGCCGAAGCCCGCATGGATTTCAACTGCTTACGCGGCGCTAAAGCGCCGCTCTTCCACGATCGCCGATGCGATGCTCTTGCACGATCGCTGATGCGATGCTCTTGCACGATCGCTGAAGCGATGCCCTTGCACGATCGCTGAAGCGATGCTCCTGCACGATCGCGGAAGCGATGCTCTTGCACGATCGCTGAAGCGATGCTCTTGCACGATCGCTGAAGCGATGCTCTTGCACGATCGCTGAAGCGATGCTCTTGCACGATCGCTGAAGCGATGCTCTTGCACGATCGCGGAAGCGATGCCCTTGCACGAACGCTGAAGCGATGCTCCTGCACGAACGCGGAAGCGATGCCCTTGCACGATCGCGGAAGCGAGGCCCTGATACGAACGCGGAAGCGATGCTCTCGCACGATCGCGGAAGCGCTGCCCTGGATACGAACCGTTATTCTAAAATCTGCAATAATGTGCAGGCCAATACGGTCAGCCGGGCTGGCGAGAGGGGAGCAAGACGATGACTACTGTGGCGACGGCAATCGGAGTTACGCGGCTGGGACAGGTGCAGATCGGCACGCAGGATGTGGAGCGGGCCGCCGACTTTTACGAAAACGTTCTGGGACTGAAGCTGCTGTTCAAAGCGCCGCCGGGGCTGGCGTTTTTCGATTGCGGCGGCGTGCGCCTGATGCTCGACCGGCCGGAAAAGCCGGAGTTCAACCATCCCAGCTCGATTCTGTATTTCGCCGTGCCCGACATTCAGGCGGCGCACGCCCGCATGAAAGAGAAAGGCGTGACGTTCGAAGACGAGCCGCACATGATCGCGCGCATGCCCGATCATGATTTGTGGATGACGTTCTTCCGCGATTCGGAAGGAAACATGATGGGGCTGATGAGCGAAGTGAAGAGGTAGAGCCGCCAGCGAGAAAAGTCCCTTATCGCAGTTTTCTGCGACCACGTTTTCTGCGACCACTTGGCCTGACTCTGCTCTGCTACACTTTCCTTGCTTATTGGAGGGATTCATCATGGCTGAAAAGAAGCCGCAGACCTTCGCCAATCACACCCGCTTCGATCCGCTGTTCCACTTCTTCGTCATTCCGGTGTTTGTGCTGGGTCTGATTTTGAGCCTTATCCATTTCTTCGCCCATATCACCCACGGCGATCTCCGCGATCACGTCCACGCCGTCTTACTGATCCTGCTGGCGGTTGCTTGCCTGGTGCTGGTATTCAAAGTCCGCCTGTATGCATTGCGAGTGCAGGACCGCGTCATTCGCCTGGAAGAGCGCCTGCGCCTGGCGACGCTTCTCTCCGAGCCTCTGCGCTCGCGCATTCCCGAGCTGACCGAAGACCAGCTCATCGGACTGCGCTTCGCCTCCGACGCCGAAATCCCCAAGCTGGTCGAGCGCACGCTGAAAGAAAAGCTTTCGCGCAAGGACATCAAGAAAGCCATCCAGACCTGGCGGCCGGATTATTGGCGGGTGTGAAAACCAGTGAAGTGCCGAACTTCAAGTTTGAAGTCTGAGTTTGCTGTAGCGGGAGGCTATCGCTTATGGCTTCACTCACAGATGATTTGTCAAAGCAGCTATTGAATGGGCGATATATCGCGGCGCTTGCCACCGAGAGTCCCAACGGTTCGATTCACATGGTTGCCGTGTGGTATTGGTTCGATGGCACACACATTTTTGTGGCCACCTCCTCGCGCAGTCGCAAGGCACGAAATCTGCAATCGAAAGCGAAAATCTCGCTGATGATCGACTCTCGCGACCCTGCGGCCTCGTGCGGCATCACCATCGCCGGCACGGCCGAGATCCTGACCGGCGACTCGTCGCGGCAGGCGAATGCAAAAATTCATGAAAGGTATCTGAGCCAGCCCGCTTTGGCCGACCCGCGCGTGGGTCCGGTGTTCGCTGGCTGGGACGACGTGACACTCAAGATCATTCCAGCGTCGGTGATCGCGTGGGATATGCGGGTGGCAGATCAGCAAGTCTTCGGCGGCGCTTTTGCAAGCAACCCCACATACCTGCTACCGCTCAAGCGCTGAGAAGCGCAAAAGTTGCTCGGGTGGAAGTCCGGGGCCCGACGCCCCGCTGACCGTTTTCGGTAACCATCTCGGCCCGTGACTAAAGTAACCACCCCGATTCCTTTCCGGCGATTGACCCTAGGCCCACCACCGCGTACGATCTTTGCTAGAATTTAGCATTGGACGCCCGGGAGAGAGCCTGCATCTCATAGAGAAATATGCAACTTGCCAAAGTCTACGTTCGGGATAATGGGCGCGATTATCTGCGTGCGGTGGGGCTTGCCCTGGTCATCCTGGCCGGCTCCGCCTGCCAGACCGCGCAGAAGCCCGCAGCTCTGCTGCCGCCAACGACCGCGCCCGCGCTGCAGCCGGCGGCTACAGCGCCCGGCCCATTGCCAGGGACGGCGCCCGCCGCCGCCCAGACTGCCCCGGCTTCGCAGCAAGATGCACAGCCGGTTCAGCCAGGTTCGGCACAAAAACCGGCAGAAGCCAGTTCGACCGCGTCGCCCGCTTCCGATCCGGTCGCGGACCTGATCGCCAAAGTCGAGAAGGAATATCAGACCGGCCTGGCCAACTACCACGCGGGCAAGACCGAAGACGCCAAGCAGGATTTCGACAACGCCCTCAACGCCCTGCTGGGCAGCAATTTCGACGTCCGCTCTGACGATCGCCTGCAGAAAGAATTTGACCGAGTCGTTCAGGGGGTTGACGAACTCTACCCCGGAGGCACTGCCGCCGATTCCGAGACCGCGCAGCAGCAGCCGCAGCAGAAATCCGAGCCGGCGCCCATTGACGAGACCAACGGGGTGACGCCGGCCGCCGACGCCCGCGTCAAGGCCAAGGCCGAAGCCGAGATCAAGAACACGAATTCCGATCTGCCCCTCATGATGACCGACCAGGTCGCCGGCTACATCAGCTATTTCTCGGGTTACGGGCGCGGCGTGTTCGAGCGCGCCTACGCCCGCTCCGGCCGCTATCACGACATGATCGTGGCCACGTTGAAGGAAGAAGGCGTCCCGCAGGATCTGATTTATCTGGCGCAGGCCGAGTCCGGATTCCATCCACTCGCGGTTTCCCGCGCCGGCGCCCGCGGTATCTGGCAGTTCATGTCGAGCCGGGCCCGCGGCTACGGTCTCCACCACAACATGTGGGTGGATGACCGGCAGGATCCGGAGAAATCCACCCGCGCCGCCGCCCGCCACCTGAAAGAGCTTTACCAGCAGTTTGGCGACTGGTATCTCGCCATGGCCGCTTACAATTCCGGCCCGGGCACGGTGCAGTCGGCCGTGAAGCGCACCGGCTACGCCGATTTCTGGGAACTCTACCACCGCAACGTTCTTCCCCATGAGACCCGCAACTACGTGCCGATCATTCTGGCCGTGACCATCATGACCAAGAATCCGTCACAGTACGGATTGGACGCTGTGGTCATGGAAAAGCCGCCAGCCTACGAGACGGTGCGGCTCGACTATCCCGTGGATCTTCGCCTGGTGGCGCAGTGCATCAATTCCACAACCGCCGAACTGCAGGATTTGAATCCCAGCCTGCTTCGCCTCAGCACTCCGCGGGAAGGCAGATTTGACCTGCGGCTGCCGGTGGGAACCAAGGATCAGTACGAGACCGCGATCGCCGCCATTCCCGCCGACAAGCGCCTGTGGTGGCGCTTTCACACCGTGCGCTCCGGCGACACCCTGGTCGCGCTGGCTCACAACTATCGCGTGACCGCGAGGTCGATCAAGGAAGTCAACCACCTCGACAGCAACGAACTCGAGGCCGATGCCCGGTTGGTCATTCCGATGGCCGCCGGCACGCGCGCGCTGAGCGACGGCGCAACTTACGCCCGCCACATCACCTGGTACCACGTTCATAAGGGAGACACGGTCGAGAGCGTGGCCGACAATTTCGGCGTTTCGCCGCAGATGATCCGCCGCTGGAACGGAGTGCGCGGATCGAGCCTCAGCGGACGCAAAGTCGTCGCCCTGCACGTGCCCATCACCCCGCACGACAGCGAAGTCGCATCCTCGCGGAAACCGAAGCACCCGCCTGCCGGACCCTCGACCACTTCACCGAAGACCGACACCGCCGGCGTCAAGCCGCCGGCCACCAAGTCCGCCGAGATTGAAAAGCTAGATACTGCGAAAGCCGAACCCTCCGTCGTCCATCACAAGGTCAAGTCGGGTGAGACGCTTTATTCCATTGCCCAGGCCTACAAAACGACCGTCGCCGCCCTCAAGCGCGACAACCGCAACGTAGCCGTGCTTCATCCCGGAATGATTTTAATCGTGCAAGCAGCGCGGTAAGGCGGACCTCAGAGCCGGGTGCCCCACCCTTGTCGCGTTCTTTGCGACAGGGTGGGGACTTTGACTTTCGACTTAAGACAGAACTTCCCGCGAGAGACTCCATCCCGACCATTGCTGATGCGAATGTCACTTGGGAGTGAAACGAGAATTGGTTGCGCGGCCTGAGGATTGGCAGTGGAGCAGTTTCCGCCACTATGTTTCCTGGGTTGAGGGTGCCGTCGAGATTGAGTCGCAGTGGACCAAAGTCAGAATCCCCACCCCTTCGACTGCGCTCAGGGCAGGCTCTGTGTCTGCAAAGAACGCAGACACAAGGGTGGGGCACCCACATCCTAAATTATCCCGAGGGTGGGGACTTTGAATCTGATCGTTCCCATTCCAGGAAAGTCGAACCGAACGATGTTCACGCGTCACATATTCTTTTCTTCGAGCTGAGCTACGCTTCGGGCATGCCCTGGGGACTCAAGCGCTTCCAGCAGGCTCGCTCTCTGCACTTTGTAACCTTCAGCTGTCATCATCGAGATCCGCTGCTGAACGACGCGGGTGCCCGCGAGGTCTTCGAACGAACCCTCGAACGCGTGCGCCAGTGGTATGGATTCTACGTTTCCGGGTACGTGATCATGCCGGAACATGTACACCTGCTGATCAGCGAACCGGAACGCGGCTCGCTCTCGCTGGCGCTGCAAATGCTCAAGCAGAACACGGCGCATCAGCTCCGTCCGCCTGAGGGCGGCCCGTTCTGGGAGCGTCGCTACTACGATTTCAACGTGTGGAGCGAGGCCAAGCTGGTCGAGAAATTGCGCTACATCCATCGCAATCCGGTGAAACGCGGCTTGGTTGCGCGGCCTGAGGATTGGCAGTGGAGCAGTTTCCGTCACTATGTTTCCGGGGTTGAGAGCGCCGTCGAGATTGAGTCGCAGTGGACTGCGCGCAAACGGGAGAAGATGGGAGTCGTGCCTCGGATGGATTGCCAAAGTCAGAATCCCCACCCTGTCGCAAAAAACGCGACAAGGGTGGGGCACCCACATCCCGACTGCGCGCAAACGGGAACAGATGGAGTCGTGCCTCGGATGGTTTGTCGAAGTCAGAATCCCCACCCTGTCGCAAAAGACGCGACAAGGGTGGGGCACCCACATCCCGAATGATCCTGAGGGTGGGGACTTTGACTTTCGCTCGCGCGACCATTCCCTGTGCTGCCTGGATTTCGCGTTCCAGCTTCCATTAGGGCGATGGCGGCGCTACAATTCTTGAGTTTTCCGGGCCCCTACATTTCAATCACCTCATTTCAACCCCAAGGAGATCTCATGCGAATTACCCACCTGCTCATTTTGCTTATCGTCGTCGCGCTGACCGCGTCCCTGGCACTGCCTGCGTTCGCTGCGGACGGAGCCGGCACCTTCAAGGCCAAGTGCGCCATGTGCCACGGCCCGAACGGCGAAGGCAAGATCGGTCCCGCGCTCAAGGGCACCGCTCTGACCGCGGATCAGATCACCGACCTTCTCACCAAGGGCAACGACGCCAAGAAACCGCCCCACAAGAAGCCCATCGCCGGCCTCTCCGCCGACGACGTTAAGGCCGTGGCCGACTTCGTGAAGACGCTGAAGTGAGCTGCAAATAAAAGGTCGACTGCAAGTCTCTCAGGAGAGCCCTCGGGCGTGACCGCTCGCGGGCTCTTGCTTTCTGGGCGGACGTCGGGGGTCGGACCTCAGGCGTCGGACCCCGGACCTCAGACCTCAGGATCGGGGCGAAGTCAGAAGTAAGAAGTCAGAAGTAAAAAGTAAGAAGTCAGAAGTAAGAAGTCAGAAGTAAGAACCTCGAAGTCGGAGGGGCCGAAGTCAGAAGTCTGAGGGCTGAGGGCTGAAGTCTGAGGTCCGCTCTCTGCTATCATCGCTGGCGGAGTGGTTTGCTCATGATGGAAGATTTCGAAGACGAAGATATACCCGTAGTTTCCGGACGAGGAGAAGGAATCATGGAAGAAGCGCCGGGCGCGGCCGCGGGACGCCGCAATGAAGACATCGCACTCGATCTGATGAAGTTCGTCGCCATGACCACGGGCTACGGGCGCACGACCTCGACGGGCGTGGGATTTCAAGGCGCGGGCTCGGCGGCCAAGCCGGAAGAATATGCCGACCGGCTGCTCGAACTGTATGGCAAATGTTTGAGCGCGGTCGAGAACGCGAAGTAGCCAGAACAGACCTCAGACCTCGGGCCCTCCGACCTCAGGACCTCTGATCCCTGGCCTGCTTGCCGGGGAGGTGGTGTACGCCAGTGTTATGGAAGACTCCGCTCTCGGTTTTGTTGCTGGCCGCCGTGTCTTCGTTGGCCCTTGGCCAAGCTAAGACGGCGGAACAGCCGGCCCCGGCCACACCCAACCAAGCTTCACCCAAGCCAGATTCTCCCAAGCCCGACGCGTCCAAACAAAATCCTTCCCCGCCGGATTCATCCCGGCCAGACTTTTCCAAAGAAGCCTTTACCGTCGAGCGCATCTCCACGCGGATCGCGGCGGAGAGCGACGGAACCGGCACGCGCGAAGTTACCGCCGAAGTGAAAATACTCGCCGACGCGGGGGTGAAGGCGTTCGGCGTCATCAACTTTACCTACACCAGCGCCAACGAAGCGGTGGAGTTCGACTACGTCCGCGTGCGCAAGCCGGACGGAACCGTGGTCAAGACTCCCGACTACAACATTCAGGACATGCCGGGCGAAGTGACGCGTACGGCTCCCCTGTACAGCGACATCCACGAGAAGCACGTCGCCGTGAAGGGCCTGAGCGTGGGCGATGTGCTGGAGTATCTGGTCCGGTATCGCGTCTTCAAGCCCAACGTTCCCGGTCAATTCTGGTACGAATACTCTTTCACCAAGAATGCGATTGCCAAGGACGAGCGGCTGGAGGTGAGCGTCCCGTTCGAGAAGTACATCAAGGTGGTGAGTCCCGAATTCAAGCCGGAGGTCCAGCAGGAGGGGACGCGCCGGGTTTACCGTTGGGCGCACGCGAATCTGGAGGTGAAGCAAAAAGATCCAGACGAACCGCCGCGCCGCATCCCGCCCAACCCTGACGTGCAGATCACCACGTTCACCAGCTGGGAGGAGGTCGGCCGCTGGTACGGGGGCCTGCAGAAAGATCCGCTGGCAGTGACTCCCGCAATTCAGGCGAAGGCTGCCGAGCTGACCAAAGGACTGAAGACCGACGACGAAAAGATTCACGCGATTTACAACTTCGTGTCGCTGAAGTTTCACTACATCGGGCTGGATTTTGGCATCGGGCGATACCAGCCTCACGCGGCCGACGATGTTCTGGACAACGGCTACGGCGATTGCAAAGACAAGCACACGCTGCTGGCCTCGCTGCTGAAGGCGGCGGGAATCGAGGCGTGGCCGGTGCTGATCCACACCGAGCGCCGACTGGATGCGGAAGTGCCGTCGCCGGCGCAGTTCAATCACGTCATCACCGTCGTGCCCAGCGGCGGGCAGTTCATCTGGCTTGACACCACGCCGGAAGTCGCTCCCTACCGGTTGTTGATGCTGCTGCTGCGGGATAAGCAGGCGCTGGTGATTCCAACGGACAAGGCGCCCATGCTGATGACGACGCCGCAGAATTCGCCGGAGCCGATGGACCAGGAATTCTCCATGCAAGGGAAACTGGGCAGCGACGGCACCTTCACCGGACACGCGGAGCAATCCTATCGGGGCGATACCGAAGTTCTTTTGCGGATGGCGTTCCGGCAGGTTTCCGAATCGCAGTGGAAAGAGGTGGTGCAACGATTCTCCTACGGCTTGAATTTCGCCGGAGACGTCAGCAACGTGAAAGTTTCGCCACCCGACGAGTTGGACAAGAGCTTCGACATCTCTTACGACTATGTGCGCAAGAATTTCGGCGACTGGGAAAACCATCACACCTTGTCGCCGCTGCCGCCGATGGGGATCGAGGTCACGAAAGATGCCAAGGACAAGAAGCCGCAGGAGCCAGTGCTGCTGGGCGGGCTGGGCAAGGTGATTTATCGTTCGCGAGTCGAATTGCCGCAAGGCTACTTCGCAACGGCGCCGGCGAAATGCCATCTGGTCGAGCCTTACGCGGAGTATTCCGGCAACACCGTGATCGAGGGTGGAGTCATGACCACCAACCGGGAGCTGGTGATCAAGAGGACCGAAGTTCCGCTCAGCGATTGGGAGGAGTATCGCAAGTTCGGCCGGGCGATGGGGGACGACGAATTCAACTTCATTCCGATGACTCGAACGGGCGCATCCGTGGAGGTCAAGGCGGAGAGTGGCGGGGTACAGGAGGACGATGTCAATGGCATGTTTGCCGAAGGCACGAGGGCGTTGCAACGGCGCGATGTCAAGCGGGCGCAGGAGCTGTTCGAGAAGGTGATCAAGAAGGATTCCGGATATAAGGGCGCCCATTTCAATCTCGGCGTGGCACTGATTGCGCAGAAGCGGACCAGCGATGCGCTGGCCGAGTTCCACAAGGAAGAAGAGATTTCGCCCGACGATCCGCGGAGCTATCAGGCGGCAGCGGCCGCAGCCAGCTTCACCGGCAACAAAGACCAGGCCATCGAGGAATCGCGCAGACTGCTGAAGATCGATCCGAAAAACCCCACCGCCGCCACGACTTTGGGCCGCATGCTCTACCAGGCCGGCAAGTACTCGGAGGCCATCGAAGTTCTGGAGCCTGCAGCGAAGGATGCGCCCGACGATACCCGCCTGCAACTGGATCTGGCCGACGCTTACCTGAAGGCGGGGCAAAACGAGAAAGCCGTTGCCGAGATGCGCGCGGCCGTCGGGGCAAAAGACGATCCGATGGTGCTGAACAATGTGGCATACACCATGGCAGAGAACAAATTGAATCTCGACCTGGCCAGGGAATATGCGGAGAAAGCGGTGGGCGAACTGAACAAGCAGCTGGAAGACGCACAGTCTTCCCAGGGGCTGCGCACGACTTTTTATCAGACAGGCCTGCGCGTGACCTACCAACTTTCGCTGACATGGGACACGCTGGGATGGGTTTACTTTCAGCAGGGAGATCTGAAACGCGCCGAGAGCTTCGTGCGCCCGGCCTGGCTGCTGGGAGAAGAGAGCGTGGTTGCCGAGCATCTGGGGGAGATTTACGAAAAAGAGGGAAAGATCCAGCAGGCTGCCCGCACCTATGAGAACGCGCTGGCGGTTTCATCGGTACCTGCTTTCGCCATGGGAATGGAAAACACCCCGCTCGATGTGCAGAAGGAATACAAAAGCCGCGCTGACGAGATCAGAGCACGTTACCGGAAATTGACGGGGAAAGATGTTCCGTTAGCCGAAATCCATCGCCTGCCCAATGGCGAGTGGACGCAGACTCCGGCGGAACAGCTCCGGAATTCGCGTGAAGCCAAGCTCAGCAACGAGGCCAAGGTCTCCGGCCAGGCAGAGTTCATGGTCACTTTCAAGCCGGGGAAAGTGGAGTCCGTGGAATACAGTGGCGGAGATGACGAACTCGAGCCTCTGGCCGGCAAACTGAAGGCGGCGCACTATCCCCTGGAATTTCCGCCGGGGAGCGTCGCCAGCGTGATACTGCAGGTCGAGGTCAGCTGCCACACTGCGGCTCCCTGCGTCGCGGCGCTAGTTAATCCTGTGCCGGGGCCGCCCCCTCCCACGCCTCATTTGCCCGGCGCGGCGTACTGAATGCCCAGCTGATCGAACAGAAAGCTGAAGACGTCGGCGTCCTCCTCGATCTGTTCGTCGAGGGCGGTGCCGATGCCGTGTCCGGCGCTCGCAGTCGTGCGCAGCAGGATGGGACGGTCGGAACTGGTGGCCGCCTGCAGGCGCGCGATCATTTTTCGCGATTCCATGGGATTGACGCGGTGGTCATTTTCTCCGGTCGGCATGAGAATCGCGGGATAGGCCGTGCCATCCTTCACGTGGTGGTAGGGCGAATAAGCGTAGAGCGCCTGGAATTGATCAGGATCTTTCACCGTGCCGAATTCCGTGACATTGAAAGCGCCGTTGGGATCGAGCTCGACGCGCAGCATGTCGTAAATGCCCACGAAGGAAACGACGGCGCGAAACAGGTCGGGACGCTGGGTAAAAGCCGCGCCCATGAGCAGGCCGCCGTTGCTGCCGCCGAGAATCGCAAGATGCGCCGGCGAAGTGTACTTCTGATCGATCAGATACTGGGCGCAGGCCAGAAAATCGTCAAAGACATTCTGCTTGTGGGTGAGGTTGCCGGCGGTGTGCCATTCTTCGCCATATTCGGCGCCTCCGCGGATGTTGGTGTCCTCGTAGATGCCGCCCTGGTCCAGCCACATGCGCGCGAACGATCCCAGAAATCCCGGCTTGGTGCTGATGCCGTAGCCGCCATAACCGGTGAGCATGGCGGGATGCGAGCCGTCGAGCTTGATTCCTTTGAGCTGGATGATGTTGAGAGGAACGCGCGTCCCATCCTCGGAGGTGGCGAAGGCGCGGACGACCTCAGCGTCGTCGTAGTGGACGGGCGCCGTCTCAAACAGCGCGGTGCGGGTGGCTTTTCCGCTGGCGGCGTCGAAGTGGTACCAGGCCGAGGGTTCCAGATAGGTGGACAAATAGAAAAGTACATCCCCGCCACCGACGGGAACGGTCGAATAGACGGCCGAGATCGGCGGCAACGCAGGCGCGGGCAAAGCCTTGCCCTGATTGTCGAAGACGCGCACGCGCGACGGACCGCCCATGACATCAACTACGTAGAGATGACCGAAGGTAGGATAGAAATCCTCGATCGAGGCGCGATCGCTTTCCTCCGCGCCGGAGCCGGGACTTTGCGGGACGATGATTTTCGCCTGGGCGAGATCGAGCTTGGTCAGATTAAGCTGGGCCAGCGGCAGACGGAGAATCTGGCCGCGCGGCGCGTCTTTGCGCGAGAGCAGGTAGAGCGCTCCTTCGCCGCCTCCGCGCTCTCCTCCCGGACCAAACTTCACCGCGACGATTCCGTCTTCGAAATGGGTGATCTGGGTCCAGTGGCCGTCTGAATCCATCAGGTAGTGAGCGAACTGGCCGCCATCGCCGTTGGCGACGGCGGCGAGCAGCCAGCGGCCGTCGTCGCTGGTGTGCAGCTGAATTTCCGCGATGCGGGGAAAATCCTTGCCGATGACGTAAGTGTCTTGCCGGGGATCGGTACCCAGCTTGTGAAAATAAACCTGCTGGTAGAAGTTGGCGTCTTCGGCGGGACGCTTGTTGCCCTGCGGATAGCGCGTGTAGTAGAAGCCGGAACTGTCGGCCTTCCAGGCGATGCTGCCGGCGGCCGTGGCGAAATTCACGCGCGGCACGACATCGGAGAGTTCCTTGCCCGTGGCCACTTCGAAAATGTGCGCAGCGGAATCCTCGGAGCCATTTTCCGACATGGCGGCCGCAACATAATTTCCGCCGAACGACGGCACGTAGAAGTCAACCGCGAGCGATCCCTTGCTGCTGGCCGCATTCGGATCGAAGATGATTTTCGCGCTCGCGGGATCGTCAGCCGAGCGCATCACCACCAGCGCGGGCTGCTGTTGCGGCGGCTGGTATCTCGTCGCGAACAGCATGCCCGCGCGGGATTGCAGATCGTAGTACGACGCGGAACTTTCCGCGACCAGTTTCTTGAGCCGTTCCTTGATCGCGGGGCGCGATGGCAGGTGATCGAGATATTCGCGAGTGCGCGCGTTCTCGGCGGCGCTCCACTGCTTCACCACGGGATCGTCCCAGTTCTCCAGCCAGCGATAGTCGTCGGTGACTTTGACGCCGTGATATTCATCGGTGACGGGATGCTTCGGCGTGTCGGGCGGCTTGGGGATCGAAGGAGATTGCGCAAAGACAGCGAGTGTGCACAGCGAGAGAGCGAGGAAGAGAAAAAAGGAAAGTCGCGGGAAGCGTGTCGTTTGCATGACGGCCTTTCCGGGGGGCGCGGGAAATTATACATCTCATCCTTTGATCCAAGACGGGAGACGGCGCAGCCGCTTTTCAGGGGGGACGAAGAGCGTGCACTGAGCGAAAGTCGAAGGAACCTGGGTCCGTCCCGCCATCCGCTGCGCCGTTGATGCCGGTGGTCACCGCGGTTCAAAATCCCACCATCGCCTCGGGAAGTTTTTTCACCGCAGCGACACTCAGCACCACGACGCCCTCCCTGAATTGGTCCGCACCCGCGACCGGTTCGCCCTATGGATATCGCGTCTCGGCCTTCGTGCAGCAGACCGCGAACGGAATCGCAACCTACCTTCCCGCCGGTGTTTTCTATACCTCGCAGACTTCCGTCACCCTGCCGCCGCTATCGGCGGGCAATAGCTACGTCTTTTCCATCACCGCTCTGGCCGACGGCAGCGCCAACGTGCAGACCGCACCCTTCCGGTCCTCCTTGCCGACCGGCTTCGCCAGCGTGGTCTCGGCGCCCATCACCATCAGTTCCGGCGCCGCTCAGGTGCGGATCCACGGCGACGCGCGGGTGGTAAAGCGGTTCTCGCAACCAAGGCCGGCTCCGGTGAACGGCGATTCGCGGGAAACGTATGAGGAGAAAATCCTGCGCTGAGGTCCGAGGTCTGAAGTCTGAGGTCCGAGGTCCGGAGTTAGGGCGAATGCATGGCGAATCCGGAAGTCCGGGCGAGGCATCCCTTCGGCAGGCCAGGGCGGGAACCGGCCCGGACGGACTGTGCTGTCGAGCTTCGCTCGACCGGACAGGCCCTTCGACAAGCTCAGGGCAGGCGGGGCGGCTGTCCCCACATAAGTAATTTCCGCAAACTGAGACATTGCCCCGCGATTCTTCTTTCCTTTCCTTATTACGTGTGATAACAGGATAGTCAGCAGCTTGTGCTTGCAGTCCTTGCAGCCGGTACCGAACGTCGTGCTATAATCACGCGCCGTTGGAGCAGAGGTTACGGTGGTCTTTTAAATTCTTTCGTGCCCGCAGCCAGGGCGCTCTACCCGCACCCGGCCGCCACTGAAATCAGGAGGAGCAATGACTTTCTACGATCCCACGCTGTATGGACGTGATGAAGAAGAAGAATTCGGCGACAGCGGCGCTTACAGCGAGTCGCTGGAAGAAGATTTCGAGGAAGAGGAGGAAGAAGAGACCGGCGTGCCGGACGCAGAAGCGAGCGAACCGGAACCGGTAGCCGCTCCTGCGCCTCCTCCTCCGGCAGCGCCAGCCCCCGGCGGCGGCGGTGGCAAGCCCAAGGCGAAAAAGAAAGCCGCCAAGAAACCGGCCAAGAAGAAACCGGCGAAAAAGAAACCAGCCAAGAAGCCCGCCAAGAAGAAAGCGGCCAAGAAACCGGCGAAAAAGAAAGCCGCCAAGAAGCCGGCCAAGAAGGCGAAGAAGAAAGGCAAGAAGCGCCGTTAAGAGTTACCGTGGCCGCGAGCACCTCCCGCGCGCCTGCAACATCGGACCGCGCCCTTTCGAGGGCGCGGTTTCTCTTTTGGGCGGTTCCTTCTCTTAACGAGAATGACCACCGGGGCTGAAGCCCGCATTGATTTTAGGCTGCTTACGCGGCGCTGAAGCGCCGCTCTTCCACGTGGCGCAACGCGTTCGCGGCTTTTTCCGGGGCCTGCTAGAGACTGAGCCACTCCCTCGGGCCGAACAGAAATCACTTCCTCATTTTGCCGCTTGCGCCAGATACGCATTCAGAGAAGTAGCCAGAGAGAGCACAGCTTTTCCCCGAGTGTCGGACTGGGCGCGGGCGACGGTCTCATCAAAATTGAGATCGGCCGGCGTCTTCTTCATCGAAATATTCTCGGTGGCATGCGCGGTGTGCACCACGATTCCGGTGCGCACGTCCAGGAGAACGGATTCGGCAACGCACTGGGCGTGAACTTCGTCGGATTTCAGAAAGCGGTCGCGGCGGAACGACTGGATGCGGGCAGTGAAAACGAACAGCAGATCGGCTTGCACGCGAGCCGCCGCCTCCCGCAACGTCCGATTTGGTGGCTCGGACGAAATGCGCCGTCGAGCTTCGCTCGACCGGACAACCGGGGGCGGCTGTCCCCACACAGTTGTTTCCGCAAGCTGAGTGAGTTGAGGTTCAAAATCGCTCTGGCATGTAGAATCACTTGTTGCCGGAATCGTGGGAGGGGGACGTCGGACCTCGGACCTCAGGCCTCGGACCTCAGACCTCAGACCTCAGACTTCGGCTTGAGGCCCATGATGAACGGCGTAAGACCTAAGACCCAAGACCTGCGACCTACGACCTAAGGAACAAAGATGAAAGCAATTCGCGTGCAGCAACCCGGCGGGCCGGAGGCGATGGAACTGGTGGAGTTGCCGGTTCCCGCGCCGAAGGCGAATGAGGCGGTGGTGAAGCTGGCCGCTTCGGGAGTGAACTTTATTGATGTGTACCAGCGCGAGGGCCGGTACAAGGTCGCGCTGCCGTTCGTGCTGGGACAGGAGGGCGCGGGCACGGTGACGGCCGTGGGCGCGGGCGTGAAGTTGGTGAAAGCGGGCGACCGCGTGGCCTGGACGGGCGTGCTCGGCGCTTACGCCGAATATGCGGCCGTGCCCGAGGATCGGCTGGTGCCGATTCCGGCGGGAGTGACCGATCAGCAGGCAGCGGCGGCGATGCTGCAGGGGATGACGGCGCATTATCTGTCGCATTCGACTTATCCGTTGAAGCGGGGCGAGACGGCTCTGGCGCACGCGGCCGCGGGCGGCGTGGGATTGCTGCTGGTGCAGATGGCGCACAACCTCGGCGCGCGCGTGATTGGCACGGTTTCGACCGAGGAGAAGGCAAAGCTGGCGCGAGAGGCCGGGGCGGATGACGTCATTCTTTATACCCAGGCGGATTTTGAGGCGGAGACGAAACGGCTGACTGGCGGCAAGGGCGTGGACGTGGTGTATGACTCGGTGGGGAAGACGACGTTCGAGAAAGGGCTGAATATTCTGCGTCCGCGCGGGATGATGGCGCTGTATGGAGGATCGAGCGGGGCGGTGCCTCCGTTGGATCTGATTGTGCTTTCGCAGAAGGGATCGCTGTTTGTGACCCGGCCCACGCTGGGCCACTACACGCTCACGCGCGACGAACTGATGATGCGCGCGGGCGCGGTGTTTGGCATGATGGCGGCGGGGAAACTGAAGTTGCGGATCGAGCACCAGTATCCGCTGGCCGAAGCGCAGCGGGCGCACCGCGATCTGGAAGAAAGAAAGACGACGGGGAAGTTGTTGTTGATACCATGAGGCAGAATGAATTTTCGATTGCCGATTGCCGATTTCCGATTGAGGAAGCCGGCAGCGTTCGTCCAAATCGGCAATCGGAGATCGGAAATCGACTATGAAAGCGATTCGCGTGCAGCGTACGGGCGGGCCGGAGGTGATGGAACTGGTGGAGATTCCGGTTCCGCAGCCGAAACCGGCGGAGGCGCTGGTGAAGGTCGCAGTGGCCGGCGTGAACTCGATTGATGGGCACTTTCGCGACGGAAGTTTCCGCGCACATTTGCCGCTCATTCTCGGACAGGAAGGCGCGGGGGTGGTCACGGCCGTGGGCCCGCAGGTAAAGGCGTTGAAAGTGGGCGACCGGGTGGCGTGGAGCGGAACGCTCGGATCATACGCCGAGTACGTGGCGGCGCCGGAGGAGCATCTGGTGCCGGTGCCGCGGGCCATCAGCGACGAGCAAGCGGCGGCGGCGATGATGCATGGGCTGACGGCGCATTATCTGGTGACTGACGCGCACGAGCTGAAGGCGGGCGAGACCGCGCTGGTGCATGCGGCGGCGGGCGGAGTGGGGCTGCTGGTGGTGCAACTGGCGCATGCCATCGGGGCGCGGGTGATTGGCACGGCTTCGAGCGCGGAGAAAGCCAGGCTGGCGCGCGAGGCCGGCGCGGATGAAGTGATCATCTATACCGAGCAGGATTTTGAAGCCGAGACCAAGCGGCTGACCGCCGGCAAGGGCGTGGAAGTGGTATACGACGGCGTGGGCAAGGCGACGTTCGAAAAGAATCTGAACGTGATGAAGCTGCGCGGGATGCTGGTGTTGTACGGCATGTCGAGCGGGCCGGTGCCGCCGGTGGATCCGGCGAAGCTGTCGGAAAAAGGGTCGCTGTACATGGCGCGCACCACGCTGGCGCACTTCACCGCGACGCGCGAGGAACTGGTGGCGCGGACCAGCGCGCTGTTTGGGATGATCGCCGAGGGCAAGCTCAAAGTGCGGATTGCGAAGAAGTATCCGCTGGCGGAAGCCGTGCAGGCGCACCGCGACATGGAAGCCCACAAGGTGGCGGGAAAGCTGCTGCTGGTGCCGTAGGGGAAGAACATCTTCAACGCAGAGGACGCGGAGTACGCAGAGGCTCAAGTAGGACTCAGCAGGCGCGGGCATTTCGCGGGCGGGAGCCCCTTCGACTCCGCTCAGGGCAGGTCCGCGCCACATAATCCAAAATCTGTAATCCCAAATCGGCAATCGAAAATCGTCAATCGAAAATCCTCTGAAATCCTCAATCCCACGTTGCGCGGTTCCCCTGTAAAATTCTTACAGCAACTCCGGAGCCACTCCGCATTGTCGTTTCTCGATCAACTCAACCCGCAGCAGCGCGAAGCCGTCGAAACCAGCGCGGGGCCGGTGCTGATCCTGGCTGGCGCGGGCAGCGGCAAGACGCGTGTCATCACTTACCGCATCGCGCATCTCATCGAAAACCTTGGCGTGATGCCGGAAGCCATCCTGGCGATGACGTTTACCAACAAGGCCGCCGCGGAAATGGGCGAGCGGGTGGAAAAACTGGTGGGCGGGCTGAGCGTCGCCAAGCCCGTGATCTCGACGTTTCATTCTTTTTGTGTGCGGGTGTTGCGGCGCGATATTGAGGCGCTACGAATTCCGTCGTCCGTGCCGGGGCAGCCGGCGATCGGGCACACGAAGAATTTTGTGATCTATGACGAAGCCGACCAGCAGTCGCTGGTGAAGTCAGTGATGAAGCGGTTGGGGCTCGACGACAAGCAACTGACGCCGCGCAACGTGCTGGAGCGGATTTCGTGGGCCAAGAATCACATGCTCGATCCGCAGGAACTTTACCTGCAGTCGGCCGATCCGAAGACCGAGCGCATCGCGCACCTGTACGAGGAATACCGGAAAGAACTGCGCAAAGCGAACGCGCTGGACTTCGACGATCTGCTGCTGGAAGCGGTGCGGCTGCTGAAGTCGGTGGCGCCGGTGCGCGAGTACTACAACCGGAGATTTCAGTATCTGCTGATCGACGAGTATCAGGACACCAACCGCCCGCAGTATGAATTGATGCGGTTGCTGGCGGGTGAGCGGCACAACGTCTGCGCGGTGGGCGATGAAGACCAGTCCATTTATTCGTGGCGCGGGGCCGACATCCGCAACATTCTGGAATTCGAGCAGGATTTCCCCGAGGCGAGAATTATTCGTCTCGAGCAGAACTACCGCTCGACACAAAATATTCTGCAGGCGGCTTCGGCGGTGGTGGCGAACAACCTGCGGCGCAAGGGGAAGAACCTGTGGACCGCGCGCCAGGGCGGCGCGAAGGTTGGCTACTACGAAGCGCCCGACGGCGAGAACGAAGCGCTGTTCGCCGCCGACTGGATCGCGCGTTACCTGCGCGAGGCGGTCGAACGGGGCGAGACACCGCGCGCCGCCGTGCTTTACCGGACAAACTCGCAGTCCCGCCTGTTTGAAGAAGCGATGCGCCGCTACCAGCTGAAGTATCACGTGGTGGGCGGATTTTCGTTCTACGAGCGCGCCGAGATCAAAGACATGATCTCGTATCTGAAGGTGATCCTGAACCCGGACGATTCGATCTCGCTGCTGCGCGTGGTGAACACGCCGGCGCGGGGCATCGGCAAAGGCACGATCGAAACGCTGGAGCGGCTGGCGCTCGAAACCGGATTGTCGCTGTGGGGCGCGATCGGAGAAGCGATCCGGCGGCAACTGCTGCCGGCGCGCGCCGTGGCGTCGCTGAAAACCTTTCAGCAGTTGATCGAAGATGGGCGAGCGATGCAGGCGGGGACGTTTGCGGAGGGATTAGAAGAGAATGTGGCGCGGGCGCTCTCGCCCGCGCAAATGACGGCACCGAAGACACCGGTTCCGGATGAAGTGCTGCAATCCACAGGTGACGACAGCGATGCCACGGCCTTCGATCCGGCCGAGTTCGGGAACTTCGCATTCGATTTCGGTGCCGCAGATCCTGAAGCCACGGGCACTCAGATCAATTCAATGGCGGAGGCGGGACGCGTCCACGACAGCCGGCGGGACGCCGGCGCTACGGAACCGCAGACCGGGTCGACGTCCGACTCGTTTCCTGTTCCGACGGTCTCGACCTCCGATATCCTGAAGTTTCTGATTGACCGGACTGGCTATATCAAGCTGCTGGAAGAAGAGGACACGCCGGAGGCTTACTCCCGCATCGAAAACCTGCACGAACTGGTCAACGCCGCGATGGATTCGCGCGATCGCGCGGAGACGCTTGACCAGTTCCTCGACCACGCCGCTCTGGTCAGCGATGCCGACGACTACGACGAGCGCGCGCAGATTTCGCTGATGAGCCTGCACGCCGCCAAGGGCCTGGAGTTTCCGCTGGTGTTTCTCAGCGGGATGGAAGAAGGGCTGTTCCCGCACTCGCGGACGATGCTGGTGCCGGATGACATTGAAGAAGAGCGGCGGCTGTGTTACGTCGGCATGACCCGCGCTATGGATCAACTCGTCCTGACCCGCGCCGTCTACCGGCGACGCTACGGGACGGACTTGCCGGAGGCAAGCGTGCCGTCGCGGTTTCTGGAAGAGGTGCCGATCGAGTTGGTCGAAGAGTTGGGGACGAGACATGCGGAGCTTCGCCCCGCAGGGCGGACGAAGGCGTCCGCCCCTACACGGGATGTGGAATCTACCCACTATTCCTACGAAGATGAAGACCAGAGTGCGGCATGGCACGAATCGCGTGGGGACAGCCGCCCCCGGCTGTCCGGCGGGGCGAAGCCCCGCGGGTCCTCTGTTCCAACGCCACATTACAACTCGATCGAAAACATTGCCGAATTTTTCGCCAGCCGCGGCAAGAAGTTCAGCGTGCCCAAAGCCCCGGTCGA
This sequence comes from Candidatus Sulfotelmatobacter sp., assembly GCA_052326105.1. Lineage (GTDB taxonomy): Bacteria > Acidobacteriota > Terriglobia > Terriglobales > Acidobacteriaceae > Sulfotelmatobacter. The sequence continues at coordinate 22,269 of JBKQRC010000037.1, forward strand.
AGAACCCACGGGCAAGCGCGGATTCCGTCCCGGGCAGAAGGTTCGGCATCCGAAATATGGCGAGGGAACGGTCTACCAGCGCGAAGGAGAAGGCGAAGAAGCCAAGATTACTGTACAATTTCCACGCTTCGGTCTGAAGAAGCTGGTGGAGAAGTATGCCCAGCTGGAACGAGCGTGAAGGGCGATTGAGTAATTGGGAAATTGAGTAATTGGGAAATTTGGAACGAGATTTGTTCCGGTTTTCAATTGCTGAATTACTCAATTACCAAATTACACAATTAAAGGATTCATGGCCAATACAACAAAGCTCAGCCGGGAAGAACGCAAGAAAGCCAAACGCGCCGCGCGAAAGAAGCGCAAGGCGGAAAAGCCGCTCAAACCCCGCGACTATCCTCGCGGATCGAAGAAGCCCAAGGTCAAGAAGATGGTCCGCGGGCAAGCGAAGCGGTAGGGCAGCAATTACTGCCGAGCTGCGCTCGGCCGGACAGCCGAGGGCGGCTGTCCCCACATATTTTCGCTCAGCGGTTGAAAATCCCCACTTCTCGCAAAACCGGCGAGAAGTGGGGCACCCGCTGAGAGCCGACGGCTGAAAGCCTCATTCAGGAGACCACGAACGCTTGTCACCAACACCGACCACCAGCGAGCCTCCGGCAAATAACACGGTGCGCACCTCCAGCAGCCAGCTTTTCTGCTGCAAATCCATTGACAAGCTGATCTCGGAATCCGAGGCCCCGGGCCAGCGCCTGCAGAAAAGCCTGGGCCCGTGGTCGCTGACGGCGTTGGGCATCGGGGCCATCATCGGCTCCGGGATTTTTGTGCTGACGGGAACGGCGGCGGCGGGAGAATATTTCAAAGCGCCGTCTCTCCTGCATGCGCAGGCGCTGGACGTGATTGTGAGTTTTCTGCGCACGGGCAGCACGGCGGGAGCGCTCATGCACGGGCGTCCGCCGGCCGGGCCTTCGATTGCGATTTCATTTTTTCTGGTGGCGATTGCCTGCAGTTTTGCCGGATTGTGCTATGCCGAACTGGCGTCGATGATTCCGATTGCGGGCAGCGCTTACACCTACTCGTATGCGACGCTGGGCGAGATTTTCGCCTGGATTATCGGCTGGGACCTGATTCTCGAGTACGTGGTCTCGAACGTCGCGGTGGCGGTGGGCTTTGCCGGTTATACCAAGGCGCAATTCCTGGCGTTCGGCGTCCACCTGCCGGACAAGTGGGCGAGCCCGGTGTGGGCCTCGGGACAGTGGACGGGCGCCTACTTCAATCTGCCGGGATTTCTGATCGTATTTATTCTCACGCTGCTGCTGGTGCGTGGAGTGAAGGAATCGGCCGAGACCAATAACATCATGGTCGCGGTTAAGATCGGCGCCATCCTGACTTTCCTGGTGGTCGGCGGGATGCTGGTGAAGCCGGCGAACTGGACGCCCTTCGCGCCTTCCGGGTTTGGCGGAATCATCACCGGAGGGGCGATCGTCTTCTTCACTTATATCGGATTTGATTCGGTTTCGACCGCGGCCGAGGAATCGCGCAATCCGCAAAAGGATTTGCCCTTCGGCATTATCATGTCGCTGATCGTCTGCACTTTGCTATACGTCGGCGTCGCTTTGGTGCTGCTGGGCATGATGAAGTACACGACCTTCGTTTCCGGGGAAGCCGCCGAAGCGCCCGTCGCCTACGCGATGAGATATCTGGGAGTGCACCCCGTGTTCCGGTCGGTGATCGTAATTGGCGCGCTGACCGGGATGATCTCTTCGTTGCTGGTGTTTCAGTACGGGCAGGCGCGCATCTGGTATGCCATGTCGCGCGACGGCCTGCTGCCGAAATTGTTTTCGGCGGTGCATCCGAAATACAAGACGCCGCACTGGTCCACGTGGATTGCCTGCTTTGCCGTGGGCATCCCCGCCGGGCTGGTGGATATTGCGGATGCCGCTGATCTTGCCAACATTGGGACGTTGTTTGCTTTCGTGCTGGTTTCGCTGGGAGTGATTTTTCTCCGGCGCCGGCAACCCGATCGCAAGCGCGCGTTCCGCGTGCCCTTTGTGCCGTGGTTTCCGCTGATCTCGGTGATCCTGTGCGGCGGGCTGATGTTCGGCCTTACGCTGATTACATGGCGGCGCTTCGTGATCTGGCTGGGGCTGGGCCTGCTGATCTATTTCTTCTACAGCCGGCACCGCAGCGAGTTCGCGAAATAGCTGTCAGCCATCAGCAAAAGCGCGTTGTCATCCTGTTAGCCAAAAACAGTCTGTCATCCTGAGCGGAGCGAAGGACCTGGGCACTCGTGTGCGCCCTGTCCGCTCTACTTCTCCCCCTCGGCTGACAGGAATAGATACCGGTCGCGCAGATCGTCTTTGTGCGCGGCGGGCGAATCGCTGAGGAACATTACCGGCCAGCCATCGGCTGAGGTGTAGGCGGGCCAGTCGGGCAGACCGGGGCCATTGGGATTTCCCGAGCGCGCGAAGTTCGCCCAATACTTCTGCATTTCTTCGCTCAGCTGACGATCCTCTGTACGCCAGGTTATATCGGTCTTCGAATCGAGCTGTCCGAAAACATATTCGATCTCAGCGGAGTGATACGCGCCCAGCCTGGGCGCGCTCGGACTGGAGGGGGTCGGCGCCATGTCGAAGCGGTAGCGGTAGATGGGCTGCTTGCCGGTTTTGCTCTGCGCCTCGATCCATTCCCAGGTGGAAAGCACGATGAAGCGGTCGCCCGCATAATCGAGCGCGGAACGGTGAACGTGTTCGTCGGTGTCGATGGGATAGAGTTTCAGGAACTGGTCGGCCTTGTCGCCAAAGTCTTTTTGGGCGCGCTCTTTCATGTTCTCGGCGGTCGGCTTCTGCGGAGAGAAGACGATCTCGAAGCTGCCTTCATCGTGATTCCATCCAGCGAGCAGCGCAACATCGTTCTGTTTTCCGGCGGCGAAGATGGCTGGAGCCGACTCCGGCAGAAAATATCCGTCGATGTCGGGACCGAAGGCGAAACCTTCGGGGCCCGGCTTGCCGAACGTTTCGAGCAACTTTTGCGCGGGCAGAGCGCGCAAGTCGGCCAATTTGGAAACCCCCAGCTTCTCGGTGACCAGCTTCTGATCTTTCTCTTCGCGGACCGCCAGCGGATCGAAGGACAATCCGCTGCGGGAGAAGGCCGCGCCACTCTCTCCGATTGCTTTCTGGAATAATCCTTTGGCTAAGGGCGAGGCCATCTGGGCGCAAACGGAAAATGATCCGGCGCTCTCGCCGAAGATGGTCACATTCCCAGGATCTCCGCCGAACGCCGCAATGTTTTCATGGACCCATTCGAGGGCCGCCAACTGGTCGAGCAAGCCATAATTGCCGGCGGAGTTGTGGCCGGATTCCTGGGCCAGTTCCGGATGAACGAGGAAACCGAAAACACCCAGGCGGTAGTTCATCGAAACCACGATGACGCCCTGCTGGGCGAGCTGAGAACCGTCTTGCCGTCCTTCGGACGTGGTGCCGGCGACGAAGCCTCCGCCGTAGATCCATACCATGACCGGCATCTTGGCCGCAGAATGTTTCGCCGGAACCCAGACATTCAGGGTCAAACAATCTTCGCTGCCGCCGGGATCGTGAAAGACCATGTCGCCAAAAACTTTTCCCTGCATGCAGTGGAAGCCGAAGTCGGTAGCCTTGCGCGCTCCAGTCCATTTCGCCGCGGGGGCGGGCGGCTTCCAGCGCAGGTCGCCGACCGGCGGCGCGGCGTAGGGGATTCCAAGGAAGGCGTGAACCTTGCCGTCGTCCTTGCCTTCGACAGCGCCCGATTTAGTTTTCACCTGCGGGGCTGACGCTGCCCACACCGCGACAGGCGTAAGCGTCATTAAGATCAGGCCCAGCGAGATTAGGCCCAGCGCAAAAAACCGGCGAGCGATTTGCATATTCATGAAGGTCCTCTTTATCGATGAAAGAACAACGGATTGTAACTGAAAGAGCCCGTCTGGGCGAAGACCATGCTTTCGCTTGTCGATCCTCGCTCGCAAATCTCCGATCCGCAATCTACAATTTGAAATCATGGCTGTTGCTGCAGACCGACCGCCGAGTTCGTTCATCCGACACCTGCCGAAGGCGGAGCTGCACCTGCATCTGGAAGGAGCGGTCGAGCCGGCAACGCTGGTCGAACTGCGCCAGCGCCACGGCGATCGGGCCACGCTGGCCGAGACCGAGGCGCTCTATCGTTACGCCGATTTTCAAAGTTTCCTGATGGCGTTCAAGGAAGTGAGCGCGCATCTGCGCGGGCCGGACGACTACGAATTCGCGGCCTACCAGCTCATGCGGCGGCTGAAGGAAGAAAACGTGCTACACGCCGAGGTTTACGTTGCGGTCGGCGTGTGCCTTTACCGCAAGCAGGATTTCGCGGCGATCTTCGAAGGTCTGGAACGCGGACGCACCCGCGGCGCGCGCGACTTCGGCGTTTCGCTGCTGTGGATTTTCGATGCCACCCGCCACTTCGGCGTGGAGCGGGCACAAGAGGTGTTCGAGCTGGCGGTGCGCTACCAGGATCGCAACGTGATCGGCGTGGGCATTGGCGGCGACGAGCAGAAGGCTCCGCCCGAACTTTTTCGTGGCGTGTATGGATACGCCGCCGACAACGGCCTGCGGCTGACGGCTCATGCCGGAGAAACCGCGTCGCCGGAATCGATCTGGGGAGCGCTCAACCTGCGGGCCGAGCGCATTGGCCACGGCCTGACCGCCGCGCAGGATCCGGACCTGGTCGAAGAACTGGCCTACCGCCAGATTCCCCTCGAAATCTGTCTGACCAGCAACCTGCGCACGGGAGTGTGCAAGGCCATCGCCGAGCATCCGGCCAAAACCTACTTCGATCAGGGCGTGATGATCACGCTCAACACCGACGACCCGGCGCTGTTCGGCACCACGCTGGTGCGCGAATACCAGCTTGCGCAGGAAACTTTCGGGTTCACCGACGAGCATCTGCGGGAACTGGCGCGCAATTCGTTCGAAGCGTCGTTTCTGCCGCCGGAAAAGAAGGTCGAGCTGCTGAGCTTGTTCGACGCGGCGGCCGCAAGATGATTTTCGATTGGCGATTTCCGATTGCCGATTGAGACCGGCAGCTGCGGCGCGGTAGCCGCGAGGGACGTTGTAGAATCACCGCATGATTGGCGGCTGAGCCGTTTATCGGGCCATGAAGACCCTGAAAATTTCCGTGGTGGCGACGATTGCGGGCATGCTGGCGTGGTGGCTCGGCGTCGCGCGCGGTATCTGGCCGGACCATCCCCAGTTCGCGCTTTTCCTGATGGTCCTGGTGCTCGGGATCGTGCTCCAAATCACGTGGCCGAAGCCGGATAAATGAGGTTCGCAGGGAACCGTTAATGCGATGATGAGAGACCGACCTCGGACGTCGGACCTCGGACGTCAGACCTCGGGCCTCAGACCCAAGAACTTAAGACCCAAGACCTAACTGGCAACTGGCAACTGACAACTGATGTTACACATCGGCATTGTCGCCTGCAGTACTGAAGGAGCCGCGCTCTGCTACCGGACGATTTCGCTTGAAGGAGCAGAAGCGCTCGGGCGCCACGATCATCCCGAAGTGTCGCTGCACTCGCATTCGCTGGCGCAATATATGAAATGCATTGACGCCGGCGACTGGGCGGGCGTGGCCGAACTCATGCTCTCGTCGGCGGAAAAGCTGGCCAAATCGGGGGCCGACTTCCTGATCTGTCCCGACAACACGATTCACCAGGCGTTTGATCTGGTTGAGCACCGATCGCCGCGTCCGTGGCTGCACATTGCGCGCGAGGTTGCCGGAGAAGCGCAGCGCCGCCAGTACAAGCGCCTGGCCGTGCTGGGCACGCGTTATCTGATGGAGGGTCCGGTGTATCGCGAAGCACTGAAGGCGGCCGGGATCGAGCACCGCGTCCCTAGCGCGGTTGAGCGCGAGCGCATGAACCAGATCATTTTCGACGAACTGGTCAACGGCCAATTCCTGGCGGAATCGCGGGCGTATTACGTGAAAGCGATTGGCGCGATGAAAGACGAAGGCTGTGACGCGGTGGTTCTCGGCTGCACCGAGATTCCGCTGCTGGTCACGCCGGAGGCTTCGCCGCTGCCGGTGCTGGACTCGACGCGCCTGCTGGCGCGAGCGGCGGTGCGCAAGGCGGTGGAAGGCTAAGCGTTCTATGTGGGGACAGCCGCCCCCGGCTGTCCGGCCGAGCGAAGCTCGGCGGCGCCGGCGCGGCGGTTCGGCGGTCCATCCGGCTGAAGCCAGGCCCTTCCCAGACCTATGCGCAAGAAATAGCGATAGCCTCTAATGGTTCAATGTGGGGACAGCCGCCCTTCGACAAGCTCAGGGCAGGTTCTCGGCTGTACTCGAAGCTAGAATCGAGGTCACAAAAATGCCTGTGCTCGACGGTGAAGGCCGGCGCCTGGCGCGGCACCGGCTGAAATTCCGAAAACTTCCCGGGCTTTACGGCATCGTGCGCCTCAGCCCCGAAGTGCCCGTTCCCACTTGGGCCACGAAAGGCGATTTCAGTGCGATCACCCGCACTGCCGACGAACTCTCGGTCGTCTGCCCGACCGGGAACTTTCCCGACGGCGTACGCTCGCGGCACCGCTGGATGGGCCTGAAACTCGAGGGCCCGTTTGATTTCGAGCAGACCGGAGTACTGCTCTCGTTCATCGAGCCGCTGTCCAGCAACGGCATTCCGATTTTCGCCGTCTCGACCCACGACACCGATTACGTCTTCGTGCGCGACGATAAGACTAAGGCGGCGTTCGAGTTGTTGCGCGAGGCGGGGCATACGCTGATTTCATCGGCAAAGGAGAGGAATGAATAGCCCATGACTTCGTCAGCCAGGGCCGCCGCCGAAGCAGGCTGCATAGCGCAGCGCCGAGAAGTGAATGCGGAAGTACTGGTGCCGTCCCTCCGGGACTCGTTCCCTTTCCCACTTCTACCCAGGACTTCCGTCCTGGGCTAATGTATGCCGCCCCCTTCGGGGCTGGACTGTGCTCACTCTCGCTCCACCGTTTCACTTAGAAGCCAGTTCTCACGCACACGCTGATGCGCTGGGCTAGTGAATGTCGCCGCTTCACGGTTGGATTCCGGTTGGAATTCGCTCCTCACCCGTGTAGACCCGGTTTCGCAAACGCTCTGCCCAAAAGGGCTGCCGAGTGCCCAGCGTTCGCCGTTCGCTCGTGAAATCTTCCCGAACGCTGCCTCCACGCATGCGCCAAGCCGCAGCCTATGCTGTAATAATGAATTAGAGCGTGTTTCAAGAAACATTTTCAGGTTGAAGGGCACGGCCCTCAGGGGCTAAAGCCCATTTTTGTTGGCTTGGGCGGCACGGCTGAAGCCGTGCCCTACCCAAGCAGTTTTATGAAACGCGCTCTAACCACTGAATATGCCATCTGTCCTGACAACCGTGCGCCGCCGCGCTAAAGCCATGCACCGCAATCTGCGGGGGGCGGCGATGGCTGCGCGCGCGCTGGCTTCGACCGACCATCCGCTGCTGGCGCACGTTATTCCCATGCGGCGCTGCAATCTGGCGTGCACGTACTGCAATGAGTTTGATGACGTCTCGAAGCCCGTGCCCATCGAGGAAATGGACCGCCGCATTGACAAGCTGGGCGCGCTGGGCACAGCGGTGGTCACGATTTCGGGCGGCGAGCCGCTGATGCATCCCGAACTCGACGACGTGATCTGCCGCATCCGGGCCAATGGCATGATCGCCGGGCTGATCACGAACGGCTATCTTCTGGTTGCCGAACGCATTCAGCGCCTGAACCGCGCTGGGCTGGAGTGGCTGCAGATTTCCATTGATAACGTGAATCCGGATGACGTGTCGAAGAAAAGCCTGAAGGTTCTCGACAAGAAGCTGCAGCTGCTGGCCGAGCACGCCGACTTTCACGTGAACATCAATTCCGTGGTGGGCGGCGGCATCACGCACCCGCAGGACGCGCTGGTGATCGGGAAGCGCGCCATCGAGCTGGGTTTCACCTCGACCATCGGCATCATTCACGATGGCAGCGGCCAACTTCAGCCGCTGGGCGAGGAAGAACGCCGCATCTATCACGAAATGCAGGCGCTCGAAAAAGCCAGCTTCACCCGGGTCAACTCGTTTCAGGACAACATCGCCAAAGGCCTGCCCAACGACTGGCGCTGCCGCGCTGGGGGACGCTATCTCTACATCTGCGAGGACGGACTGGTGCACTACTGCTCGCAGCAACGCGGCTATCCCGGAGTCCCGCTGGCAACCTACACGCGCGACGACCTGCGCCGCGAATATCTGACCGAGAAATCGTGCGCGCCGCATTGCACGGTATCGTGCGTGCATCAGGTCTCCATTTTCGATTCGTGGCGGGCGCCGCAGCATCCCGGCCCCGCGATTCCCGCGGCAGCCTCCGCCAACGAACTGGTGCGGATCAAGTAGCGGTTGGCTACGCTTTGACAGGAAGAGAGAAATCCAGCACGACGAGATAAGTTGCCCGCTGCGCAACCGTTGGTTTGCATACTCCGGCGGGAATTGTGCAGACCGTGACTGGCTGAAATCCACCACCTTGGCTCAAGTTGGCCACTAATTTTGGAGTCAGCCCTTAATCTCGAGCCTCATCCTCTCTGAAAACAAATGAGTTACGGGACTTCTCCCGGCTCCTTTTTGGCATGGCAGTTGCTTTGGGATTTCTCTGCTTCTGATTTCGGGCCCAATCAAGTTGTGCGATAGCATTGGCAGGCAACTACAGCTCTAAGTCGCGAGTTCCGGGGGCAATGTATGAAAGCGAATCTCTTTCCCTGCTTGCTTTGTGTCCTTTCCGTGTGCTTTGCGCTGGGTTTCACGGCCGCTTCCGCCCAGGACGCAGCCGGCGGCCAGGACAGCGCAACACCACAGACAACTCCGCCAGCACGCTCGAACATCGACGTTGAAAACTGGACCAAGCCCGTGTCCGGTTGGCTATATGTGCTCGATCCCAAGCCCGACGGCGGCGGGCCCGGAGGACGCGTCTGGCTGATCGATCCTGAAAGCGGCAAAGCGATGGGCAGCATTCGCACCGGCGACCATGCGGATTTCGCGCTTTCGCCGGATGGAAGCCGCCTCTATGTTGCGTCGGCAACGGAAGGGGACTCAAGCGAGCTCGCGGTGATCGACACGGTCCAGGGCGTGGTTCTCAAGGATGGCGGCGTTGGGGGCCGCGCCATGACGGATGGACTCCCGCCATTTTCTACGATGGCGGTTTCCGGCGACGGTTTGGCGCTGCGAATCCTGATCGACGCGCCCAAGTCCGCCGATGCGGATGCGCTGCTGCTCGCCACTTTCGACACGCAGGCGGGCGAGTTTCTGCCCGGCATCGTGCATCTGGGGAACTGCGGCCCCGGACGCTTCATCTCTTACCCGGCCGCGGATCATTTCGATTTTCTTTGTCCGAGGACGAATCGCGTGCGGCTGATTCGTGTGGACGCTGACTCCCGCGAACTGCAGAACTTTGACGTCGGCCTTCCGTGGGAAAGGCGAATCGGCGTGGCCGAGGCGATTGAGGTTCCCGGCGACCCGGACATAGCGATCGTCCGCGGAGACGGCGGTATTTTCAAGATGAATGTTGCCACCCACGATTTTGCCGACACCATGGCGCATCCCGTTCTTCCCAACCGCGTTCCTCCTGCGGCCTGGCCGACTTCGCCCGACGGCAGCAGGCTTTACGTGGGGTACCACAAGGATTATGAGCGCTACTCCGACAACCGCTTCTATCTGGATTACGGCCGGCCCCCGAATGTCCGCCCCAATGCCGCGACAGCCAGCGAGTTTCATGTGCTCGACACTCACACCTGGCGGAAGATCGGCACCATCAGGACCAAGATGCTTTTCTGGAGCGCCGTGACCGGCAACGACGGCAAGATGCTCTATGCGACGGTTCCTCAAAAGCACAGCATTCTGGTGATAGACACGGCGAAGATGCGCGAGATGCGCATTCTCAAAGTTGGCGGAATGCCGACGCTGGCGCTAGTCGCACCCTGAGATCGAGGGAACGGCAGTCGGTCTTCCAACCGGCGCAAATCCGAAACAGATTGGACGACCATAATTGACCTGGTATCGCAATTTCACGCAAAACCCGCTCGCCGCAACGGCACGCCCTGCGCTTGGGGCGAACAAACGGCGCAAACTTGCGCTATGGGGAGAGTATGCATTTGACACACAGGTGCTCGGATGACACGATCTAAGAACCGTGACAGAGTAATTTCGGATGCGGAGGTGCTTAGGGTATCTCGGAGAGCTGCAAGCCTACTTTTTGCGCTAACTCGCGGTACATGTCGCGCATCACAAGGCCTGAAGAGCCGTGCTCAAAACCAGCTTGCACAAGAGCGTGAAAGGGTTTCAGATTACCATCATCTACCACTCCAGCCGTCTTCATTGCCTCAAAAAGTGAAAGCTGGAATTCGTAGAAACCTGAAAACACGGAGATCATCAAAAGATGTTCTTGGCGCGTCACGGGGGTTGTCTCCTTCGGAAAGAATTGAGAGTTCAGACCGGAAGATGATAACCTCCGTGACAGAGCAGAAAACCATGAAACGGAAAAAACGAGAGTCGAAAGACATAGAGGTTCCCAATCCGCTCCGCGTGGACGAAGGGGAATTCACTGAGGTCATCCGCAAGATGGTGAACACTCCGCCCGTGGAGCGTAAAGAAGTGGAAGGCCGCCGCCACCTGCGCAGAAATCCCGAGACCGATCCGCGCTACCTGCCTGTGTTTGATTTCAGCCAGAAGATCAGAATTGAGCACAAAAAGAAGAAAGACTAATAAACGTTCGGTGTGCAACTCAGTTCCTTGACCGGGATTTCAAATTTAGTACCAAATGGTGCTTGTAAGTCAGCTTCCCCAAACAGCCAAACATTGCCTGGATTCTCCCTTGCCCTCCGTACTTGATATTCGGAAAGACTGAATGTGTAGGACCCTACTATGGTTTCATCTTGTGCCTTCAAAGTGAATTCTCTGGGAATGCATACCGTAGCAAGCCTAAATGCTCGTTTGGGCTGTATCTCTACATGCAGGTATTTCAGTTTCACGTCGAACGGTAACACACTGACCGCTGACATTCTTGTTCTTAACTCATGGTTGGACAAATCCATCTCAACTGCGCCATTAGGAAAAGAAAAACGAATCCCACTAGCAAGTCTTTCTGCGGGATACATGCGTCGTAAAATCCAATTTGGCAAACGGGGTCCGATGTGCGCTAGAATGCTAACGAATAGTTCTTTCACGATTTGTCCCTTCGAAGTGGCCCGCGCCACGGGCCACTTCTTTTAGTTTGCGATCAATTCCCGATACTTCATCTCCTTTGTGCCCACCAAGTGGGCCACGGTCGCACCAAACAAATCTGGCATCTCCCGTCCATTGAATCTGTATTCGAACTCCGACAGGTAGCGATGCAGGTGCTTGCCGGATACAGAATGGAACGATCCCACGATGCCACGCTTGAACAGTGAGAAGGCGGACTCAATCGTATTGGTATAAACGTCGCCACGCACGTAGATTCTGTCCCTGTGGCGGATCGTATTGTGCTTTTCGCCGTGGATGCCAGACGCCATCATCGCAAGCGGGTAAGCGGGGTACTCATCCGTCATGACCTTTTCGGCTGCGGGGCTGATGTTTTCCTGGATGGGCTTGCTGAGAGACTTTGCGCTTACGTCTGGAATGTGAAAAAGCCGCAAGTCCCCACCGCGTTCGCGGATACCCATTACGATTTCTTTGTTCTCATGGCCCTTGCCTTTTCCGCGAACCTTGCCGCCTACCCAGGTCTCATCCACTTCGACAATGCCTTTCATCTTTGGGCGCGATTCAGGGGCAGGAGTAATCAGCGCGCCTGTGTGCATCGCCTTGCGGATGCGGTGTCCCATGTACCACGCGGTCCGGTAGTTCACCCCGAGATGCCGCTGTACCTGCTTTGCGCTCATGCCCTTCTTCGCGTGAACGATGAGCGCCACCGCCATGAACCATTTGGTAAGCGGCAGATGGGAATCATGGAAGAGAGTGCCAACGGTAGGAGTGAAACGGTGCTTACAGGTTGGCTCTAGGCAGGCGTAAAGGCGAGTCCGTTTGTTCTGTTTCTTCTCCTGCCGTGACTTGCTGGGATCAACAGTGCGCGTGATCCGCGAAACTTTGTCGTTCCCGCACTCCACGCAGCGAATCTTGCCATCCGGCCAGCGCACCCTTTCGATAAAGTCCAAACACTGATCTTCGGTTTGGAGTTTTTTGGTAACATCTAACAGGTTCATCGTGGTTCCCTCTGAAGATAGGAACACGATAGCCCAAAATTAGTTGTGTGTCAAGTGCATACTCTCCCGCTATGGCCTGCTTTCGTCAGTCATCCCGGTTGGCGGCGTAGAATCAGCTACATGTCAAAGCAGCGTCCCGCAGAAATCCGCTGCGATGAGAGCGGGGTTGCAGTCACTGTTGGTGGTTCTGTTTCGTCAGTAGGAACAACGTCACTGAAATGGAATGAAGTGAAGACTGTTCTCGCATACAAACGTTCGGCCCTAGTGCGACACGGAGGTGTGAATGCGACAAACTCATTTTCGTCGTGATCTAACGATCCTTCTGTTCGGCCTCATCTCCTGCTCGTCTGCAGCTTTGGCGCAGGCGAGCATGACTCCACAGTCTCAAATTCAAGATACCGGCATCTCAGGACTGTGGATTTTGGCCAATGTCAGTTTCGCTGGCATGCGTGCGCAAAATAATCCGAGCGTGCTCTGGCGAACATTGGCCTTCATTTTCGGCTTGCCCGGCACGATCGTGACGTTCTTCGCCGTGGGCGAGGGCAGTGACCGCGCTTATGGCATCGACCTACCACGAAAGAGTAGGCCGTAGGCTGGCTCACAACGGGTCAACGAGTGTAATCGCCTGTGGCTGTTGAAAAACTCGATCTCTCGAAAATGGTCAGAAAAACTTGCGTTAGGATGCCCTACAAACGACGTTCTCGGTTTCCTAGACATTTTCTATCCCCTAAATTTTCGCTTTCTTGGGAAAAATGGACTTTTTCAACATCCACGCCTGTTTTCGTCAGTTCACGGTGCAGACGGGCTCTTGTAGAATGCTGCCGTGAGCAAAAGCATTCGTTTTATCTTCAGCGTCATCCCGCTCCTTGCTCTTAGTCTCTGCGTAGCGCAGTCTGAACCACATCATGCATCTAAACAGCAAATGAGTTTTTCAGCAGGAGAAGAGTTCGAGCACCCCGTCGCACTTCCCTCTGGAGCTTTGAAAGCACTGGAAACCTCAAAGCTGTCTGCCGAGATGCTTCGTGGTTGTGCAGCAGATGAAGGCATAAAAATTAATGAGATCCCTGCATCGTGGTTCGTAGGCTCTTGGATCGAACTCCGTGGTGGTCGTTCATCCGGGCTGGTGGTAAGTGCGAAACAAGGTTGTTTCTGGGGCGCACACATAAGCCAGTTCTGGTTGCTGTCGAAGAACGAAGCTAACTACTACGTAGTCTTCACTGGAAGAGCAGACGGATTTCGCGTCCTCTCAAAACGGACGAACGGCTACCGTGACGTGCAATTGATTTTCGCAGCGCAAGCCGGAGCTGAAATAACTTTTGTGACATTCGAATACGCAAATGGCGAGTACGTAGAGTCGGACAGCAGAACCGAACGCCCCTATGACAATTGACGTAACATCCTGTTTTCGCTCACTAACCGTGTGTGAACGCAATGGTCTGCCGACATCAAGAAACTTACTTTCTTGAAATCTGCGCTGGCGCGCTTGCTACTTCACGATTTCTACGGGTTTGGGCGCTACTAGTCTCATGTACTCCGTCAGGGTGACGAAGCGGTATCCCCGCTCTTTGAGATTGTTGATCAACTGTGGCATGACGGCCGTCGTGGTCGACAACTCATGGAACGCCAGGATGTGGGTGTAGATTCCTTTTCTTTCGCGCTGTTCCACCCGCTGCATTACCGACTCCTCCAGGGAAGGCTTGGGACATCCGACCGGATTCCTGCCGGCGCAGAGATAGTCGAGCGAGTTCACGTCGCGCAGGGCGAGAGGGTTCTGGGACGAGATGGTCAGCAGGTGATAACCGGCCTGCTCGAGGTTGCGGCGGGCATCATCGGAGATGGACCACTCGGGAGGGCGGATGTACCGAGGCTGGGTGCCGGTGACCGCCTTGATGGCTTGCGCGCCCCGATTCACGTCGCCCAGGACCCACTGCTCGCCTTTTGTCCTTTCTGCGCCGCGTAGTTCAATGTGGCTGTAGGTATGGTCTTCGAGTTCATGGCCGCGCTTAACCACTTGTTCCGCCGCTTCAATGCACGTGATCCCAATGTTTTCTTCGTACCGCTCCGCCCCCCAGGTCTTAGGAGTAAGTCGCCAGCCCACGACGAAGAACGTGCCCTTGACGCCATTGTTGTCGAGGACATCGAGCAGGCCGGGAGCAGGATGAACGCCCTTGGTGCCGAACAGGACATAGGGCCGCGGGCCGTCGTCGAAGGTAAGGGCAATGAGTTTGTCAGCCGAAAAAGCAGGCAGGACGAGCTGAGACAACAGCATGAAAAGAGTGGACAGTTTCCCGAGGGACATCCCATCACCTGTGACGATTCGCAGCCACTTTCAGGATTATGGGAGAGAGTTCCTGGGGATGGGTAATTACGTTCGTTTATGACCCTCGGGCTGAGGGCGAGACCGAGGCAGGCAAGGGCTCGCTGACGGAGGTTCTGAAGGGAAAGGCCCGCTTGCCGGCTACTTCTTGGGCTGCGCCGTGGGCGGGAGCATTCCGTTGAGGCGCAGATACATTGCGGCTGAGCTGTAGTGGTCGGCCCAGTCGTTGGTGAGGAAGATGAGGGCGAAGGCACGCGTCCCCTTGCGGCCGCCGGCCATTTCGACTTCATCGGCAAGCTTGGAGTCGTCCATTTTGCTTAACGCCGTGGCGCAGAAATCGAAGCTAGCCTTGAGGGCGGCGACCAGCTTGTCTTTGCCGTCGGATTCCTTCAGTGGGACCGGCGCCTTGACTTCGGGCAGGTCGCCGATGGTCGAGCACAAGGCATTATTCGATCCGATGATGTGCAGGACGAGGTGACCAAACGTCATCTGCTGCTCGGTGGGCTTGTAGGCGAATTTGTCGGCGGGCATTTCTTCGACCGCCGCTACCAGATTCTTTTGCTGCCGGGGCAGAATCTCTTTCACCACTGAAGTCACCGGATTCTTATCCTGCGCCAGAGCCGAAATGGCAGCGAGAAACAGAACAAAACAAATTGTGCGCTTCATGGCGTCCTCCAAAGATGGACCGGCAAAGACAAACCGGGGCTTGACATACCAAACCGCCCCCATTCTACTCAGCATAAGCCCCTTGGGCGAATGCACCAGGTCGAGGGTGCACCGGGTCGAGGGAGGGGCTGCTCCCCTCAAGATTCATCATGCTTGGTTTTTAACCTAATTGGCAACCCAAAGCGTGACCGGGCCACTGGCCTAGTGGCCAAGCGAGGTTGATAGTGTTTCGAGTGATCCTGCGCTCTCGTCTTCGATTTACGGGGTTCCTTGTCTTATTGACGTTGGCCATGAATATTCTGGCGCCGGCCCAGAGTCAGCCTGGTTCGCGGATCACGCAGCCGATTGACGACCACATCCGAGTTACCTTGCGGGGAAACGTGCACCCGCTGGCGCAGGCGCGCAATGACCAGGGCGCGGTCCCCGATGCATTTCTGGTCGAAAGAATGTTATTGCTGGTGCAACGGCCGCCGGAGCGGGAGAGCGCGCTGCGCCAGTTCCTGCAGGATGCGCATACACCCCACAATCCGCGGTATCACAAATGGGTCACGCCGCAACAGTTCGCCGAACGATATGGGGCGGGCGATGAAGAAATCGCAGCGGTGACGGGATGGCTGCAGAAGCACGGTTTCTCTGTAGCGCGGGTAACGCGGGGCAAGACAGCGATCGAATTCTCCGGCAACGCGGGGCAATTGCGGGCAGCGTTCCACACGGAGATCCACGCTTACCTGGTCAACGGCGAAGCGCACCATGCCAACAATGTCGATCCGGAAATTCCCGCGGCGCTCGCGCCGGTGGTCGCGGGCATCACTCCCATGAATGACTTCCGTCCGAAGTCTTACATGAAGGTGCTGGGCAAGGCGGTATACGATCCCAAGAAGCACACGCTGACGCCGCTGTGGACCACGCCCTTTTCCAGCCCTCTGATTTTTGCTGTTGCCCCGGGCGATCTGGCGGTGCAGTACGACGTCGCTCCCCTTTACACTGCCGGCATCGATGGAACGGGTGTCACCATTGGAATCATTGGCGCATCGGACGTAGAGCCCACGGTGATTGCGAACTACCGGTCTTTTTTCGGATTGCCTGCGGTCAACTTCAACGCGGTTATTGATGGCATCGATCCCACGCCCGGCCAGGGCAACTGGGCGACGGGAGAATCCTATCTTGACGTTGAGGAAGCGGGCGCGCTGGCCCCCGGCGCCAGCATCAACCTGTACACCGCGGCCGACACTTCGGTGCAGAGCGGCTTTCTGCTGGCCGCGCAGCGCGCGGTGGATGACGACCAGGCGCCGGTGCTCAGCACCAGCTACGGCACTTGCGAACAGGATCTTGGTGCATCGGGGAATCAGTTCTTTGCGGCGCTATGGGAGCAGGCAGCGGCGCAGGGACAAACGTCGTTCGTGTCATCGGGCGATGGCGGATCGGCGGGCTGCGACAATTTCGATCTGGAGCAACCCGCTCAGTACGGACTCGCGGTGAATGGTTTTTCTTCCTCACCGTGGAACGTATCGGTGGGAGGCACGGATTTCTACTACAGCAGCTACAACGGCAGTGCGAGCGCGCAGCAGGCGCAGCTGGCAAATTACTGGAATGTGACGCCGACGGAGCTGCCGGCAACTTCGCTCCTGCAACCTGTTCCGGAACAACCGTGGAATCGCGCCTTTGGCCTGAATCTCTACGATGGCGGCGTTTACGATCCCAACGCCTACGGACAAACGATCGTCGCCGGCAGCGGAGGCGTGAGCACAATCTATTCCAAGCCGGCATGGCAATCCGGCAGGGGTGTGCCGGCGGACGGAATGCGCGATCTGCCCGATCTTTCTCTCTTCGCCGCGGTCGGCGAGAACGACAGTTTTTATCCGGTCTGCTTTGGTGTAGACGAATGCCTTCTGGAAGCCGGCGGTGGTTATGAGATTGCCGCGGTCGGCGGGACATCGGCTTCGACTCCAGCCATAGCCGGGATCATGGCTCTCATCAACCAGAAATACGGGCCCCAGGGACAAGCGGGTTTCATCCTCTATCCGCTTGCGATCCAGCATCCAGCCGTTTTCCACGACGTTACGGTCGGCAGCAACAACGTGCCCTGCCAGTCGGGCACGGCGGATTGCAGCGTGAGTACGCTGAAGGACAACACGAACGGGCTCGACACTCTGGGCCAGTACTACGCGACTGCCGGATACGATGAGGCAAGCGGTTTGGGCAGCGTGGACGCCAATCTGCTGGTGCAGTACTGGAATTCACTGAGTTTCACGCCCACGAGCACCACGTTGAAGCTGAGTCAAGAAACCTTCCCGCACGGAACTCCCGTTACTGTGCAGGTTGCGGTCAGTGGAACGGGAGGAACTCCTTCGGGTGACGTTGGTTTGGTCACGATTGCGACTCCGGCCAGCAACACCAGCCTGAGCGAGCTTACGCTCGCAAGCGGTGCGGCATCATCCACGGTGGATAACCTTCCCGGAGGGCAGTACCGACTCACCGCGAAATATACAGGGGACACGGTATTCGCGCCGAGTAACTCGCAGCCGGTCACACTCAATGTCGCCGCCGAAAACAGCACCGTCTCGGTATACGGAAGTTCCTGGAGCAACAGCAGTAACGCATTCGTGGCTCTGACCAACGGCGGCAGTTATCCTTATGGGACCTACATCGCGCTGAATGCGCAGCCCCGCGGCGTAAATGCTACGCAGGGATCAGCTGATGGATTAGCGACCGGGACGGTTACATTCACCGATGCGGTGGGCGGCGGCTCGTTGAGCTCGGGGGCGGTCAACATCAGCCGCGAAGGCATTGCGGAATGGGTGCCTGCACTGACCATTCCGACGGGCACGAATAATCTGAGCGTCAGCTATTCCGGCGACGCCAGCTTCGGCGCCTCCTCCAGCACAACGCCGTTCACACTCACCATTACCAAGGCAACGCCGTTTTCTTTTCTCGACTCGAAGCCGTCCCCGGTCGCTGTGGGATCGGTCACGCAGCTTTATTTCAGCGCGTCGGCGCAGTACGTGAGCCCGCTGCCGGCTCCTCCCGACTCCACCTATGCCTACTCGTCTCCCGCGTCTCCAACCGGCACGGTGACGTTCTCCCTCGGCAACACTGTGCTGGGAACCGTCCCTTTGCTTCCCAACTACAACAATCTTTATGGATCCGAAGTCACTCTCAACGTAGCCACACTACCTCTGGGCACGGATACCGTGACCGCTGCTTACAGTGGAGATGGAAACTACACTCCGGCCACGTCAACCTTTAACGTTGTGGTCGAGCAAGCGCCCACTCTTGCGGCGAGCGCCAATCCGAGCGTGATTAATTGGGGTGAATTTACAGCCATCACGGCTACGGTGGCCGGAGTGAGCGGCATGCCAGTTCCCACCGGGACGATCAATTACTTTGCGGCGGGAGCTGGATCGGACTGGACCGATACGGAGACGCTCAACAACGGTTCGGCGACATCGATTCCGCTGACTGGCGGATTATTTTTCTCCAACCCGGCTTCGGTCGCCGTCTCTTACTCCGGGGACTCGGTCTATGGCCCGGCCAACGTGAATGTGAATTTTACGGTGACGCAGGCCAATCTTCCGCCGTTCTCGATCAGTGGAACCCCGCTGACCATCGCAGCGGGCGCAACGACGGGCAACGTATCGTCCATCACAGTGACGCCGGAGAACGGTTTTACCGGGAGTGTGTATTTTTCCTGCGCTCTGACATCTTCTCCCAATGGGGCGATTCATCTCCCAAGTTGCAGCGCCACGCCGTCGATCAACGTAACGGGAGCGTCGCCCGTAGCCGCAACGATGACCATCAGCTCGACCGCTCCCACCACCACCACCGGCGCGCTGGAATTTCCGTTACGGAATGGCTCGCGCCGGTTTGCAATGAGATCGATTGCAATGAACGGCGGGATGGTGGTGACTGGATTTTTCCTGCTGGGAATCCTGCCGCGGCGGCGCAACCGTCAGCGGATCGCTGGTCTCCTGCTGGTTCTTGCCGTGCTCGGCATTCTCGTCGGCTGCGGCGGCCGGAATGGAAATGGGGGCGGCGGAGGCCAGCAGATTCCGGGCACAACCGCCGGCAACTACACGTTCACGCTGAATGCCGCGTTATCGGCGGGCGGCGTTACCCAGAGTCAGACCACGGTGACCGTTACGATTCAGTAGTGAAGCGCTGAAGCGGACTTCAGACGTCGGACCTCAGACTTCAGACCTCGGCAAAATCGCCACGCCCGGGGGTCTGAGGTCCGAGGTCTGACGTTTTTACTTTGGTGCGTTGGCGACGTGCTTTTCCTGGCGCATCTGTGCGGCTAACTCCTTGATCTCGGTCAGATCGCGCTGCATTTCGCTCCAGCCATACCACAGGGCGTAGTCGGGGCTGGCGTGGAATGTGCCTTGGAACGTGCGCATGCGGTGCTCGAGATACATCACAAAAAGCTTCTGCTCGATCACCGTGGGCGCGTCGTGGAACGTGAGCAGGTTGGGGAAAGGATAGGCATAGTTCGCGGGCTTGGGGAGCGTGCCTTCCTGGTAGAGCCCGGCGACGATGCGAATCGCTTCGGCCATGAGGTGATCGGCGTTGCGGATCATGTCGTCGCCCTGCGCCAGTTGCTGCTTAGCAAAATTCACTGAGTGACACTGGTTGCAGGTCTTGATCATCTTGTCGCGCTCGCGCTGCCAGTCTTCCTGAGTGAGACGGGCAAGGTCGGCGGCTTTCACCGTGGCCACCAGCGCCGTGGGCTGCCCTTGCGGATCGAGCACTCCTAGCGCTTCGAGAATGGTGGCGCGGTCGGCGGCCCATGTCTTGTCCTCGGGCAAAGGCAGGCGGACGGCGAGAAATCCCCAGGCGGTGCGCACTTCATGATTGCCGTCCTGCATGTGGCAGGTCTGGCAGGTAGGCGCGGCGGCGTCGGCGGGCAGAACGTGCTTTTGCTTCAGTTCGCTGCGCACTCCGTGTTTGGAGGCGGAATACATTTCCCACTGCAAATGGTCGAAGCCCATGTGGCAGGTCTCGCAAGCCTGGGGCGAGCGGGCTTCCTCGACGGAAAAGGTGTGACGGGTGTGGCAGGCGTCACACTGCGCGGCACCGAATTCGGCGCCGGAACCGTTCTGGCGAAGCTCGACGAGCTCGGCCAGAGACTTGTCGCCGATCTTGTGGCATCCGCCGCAACCCTTTTCGCCCTCGGTCATGGCCATGGGCTGCCAGTGGATGGTGGGCATGGCCTTCATCGCTGCCCACGCCAGGGCGTGCTTGCCCTTCTTGAACTGCGCGACCTGGGTCTCATGACACTGGGCGCAGGTTTCGGGAGTAGGGATCTTCACCTTGGCTACGTCGCTGGCGGAGGCGTGCTGGTCGCCATGGCAGGCGACGCAGGTGACCTCGGCGCCGCTGTGTTTGCTGAGCTTCCAGTCGGAGACGATGTTGGGCGTGACTTTGCTGTGGCAGTCCACGCACTGCGCCGGCGCGGCGGTCTGAGCGGATAGGAAACTGGAAGTGAGAACCAGGGCGACAAGGCTGGCGAGAATTCGCCAGGCCAGGGAGAAAGCGGATCGCATAAGCGCCTCCGGAAACGCGCGATTATCTCCCGTCGAGCCGACAATTGGCTGTGACCTATGTCACACCTGGCACATCGATAAGGGCATATCGGTGGAAATGTTCCTATGAGAAGGCTGCACCAAGCGCGGCGCCCCCGAGGGTGAGCAGAGCCCACCATGCGAACACCACGACGTAGGCGGTCATGCTCTTTATTTTGCCCGCGTAGGTAAAGCCGATCGCGGTGAGCACGAGCGTCCAGATCATGAAGATGTCGAGGGCGGAAGCCAGACCGTAGAGGAAGACCCCACCCGCGGGGCTCATGAAGTATCCAGGATTGGTAGCGACTGGATTTTGCATCGAAAATCCATCCGCGCTCGCGCCTGCCAGCACAGAAACAATAGCGAGCAGAGCTTTGATCGCGAGCGGTAACCCGCCATACGCCACCACGGCCAGAGACCTGGAGTAGGAGATATCGGCATTGGCGCCGAACTTGAACGTCGCAAATTGCAAAGCAGCCACGACCAGCCAGATGATGAGCGTGAACAGGGGAATAATGACGTAATACGAGATCCCGGTCCATTTGATTTGCTGCTCGCGCTGCTCCGGTGTCAGCTTCTCGTAACGCGCCTCCGCCTTGGGCTGAGACTGCATCTGGTTCTCAACAATTTTGGCGAAGCCAATTTTCTGGCCTGCGACATAGACCAGTCCACAGGAGATTATCGTGGTCAGCAGGAATGGCGCCCACCAAGCTGCGCTGCGGCGCAGGTCGGTAAACGTCTTCGAAGGCGCGATAAACGTATTGATGATGCGTGCGCCCTGGGAAAGCGGTGCGGGTTCGGGTGTGGGCGAAGCGGGTACGACCGGAGCGGCGGCCATGAATGCCTCCTGGAGAAGTCCATGGAATTCTAGCTGGAGGGCCGCGGCGAGACAAGCGGGGGAATATATATCTCGGTAGTGGGTCTATATAGACCCACTATCAATATCTCCGAACTCAACCACTAAGGCCACCGAGGTTCACGAAGGAAACCTGAGATTGGCCTTCGCCGGACTTCGTGTCCTTTGTGGTTTGATGAAGTACGACTCGACCCGGCGTAAGATTCCCCAATGCAGAATGTGACTCCGGCTGCGATCGTCGCGCTGGTAGTGGAACTATCGGTGGCGGTATGGTTTGGCTGCGCCGCCGATCGCGCCGCGCGGACGGTGCAACGCTGGCCGGCGGCGGTGCGAACGTTTCTTCCCGCGCTACTGGTTCTGCCTTACACGCTGGTTGCCGTCTCACAGCATATCTTCCAATGGCAGTGGTTTGCGCTCTACGCCGGATTGCCGGTGTGGCTGGCGTGGCTGCTGGGGCAGGCGGCGCTGGCCGATCCGGAGCGGCGCGGCAACTGGCGCGACGCGCTGATTCTGCTCCTGCTGGGCCTGGCCGTGGATTTGCGCTGGTTTGAATCTGCCTGGCCGGCCGGGCTGCGGGCATTGAATGAACTGCTGCTCGTCGACATGGGGCTGTATGGATTTATGGCGGTGCGGCAACTCGACGGGGCCGGATTTGATTTTCACTTCAAGTGGACCGATTGGAAGACCGGCCTGCGCGAGTTGTCGCTCTTCACGCCCATCGTTTTGCTGCTGGGACTGGCGCTGGGTTTCATCCATCCCCATGCCAATTGGCCGGCCGTGTGGAAGGGCGCGCTGACCTGGATCGGAATCTTTCTCTTCACCGCGGTTCCCGAGGAGCTTTACTTCCGGGCCTGGGTGCAGAATTTTCTGGAGCGGCGTGTGGGGCGGCGCTGGGCGCTCGGGATCGCGTCAGTGGTGTTCGGGCTGTCGCACTTCAACAAACGGAATCCAGCCGGGGTGCACTTCAACTGGCGCTACGTGATTCTGGCCATGATTGCCGGCATCTTCTACGGCCGGGCCTGGCGCGAACGGCGCCGCGTGCCGGCGTCGGCCATTACGCACACCTGCGTGGATTGGCTGTGGTCGTGGTGGTTCTAGGGGCAGGGGCCAGGGAACGAGGGGGACAAAGCCTTGAACCGCAAAGATCGCGAAGAAGGCGCGCAGGACGCAAAGCAAAAGAATATAAACTTTGCCCTGGGAGGGTACGCCCGTGTTCCGCGAATTTGCGCCGCGTTGGCGACGATTAAGAGATTACGGGCTTCAGCCCGCTGGTT
Organism: Candidatus Sulfotelmatobacter sp.; assembly: GCA_052326105.1. GTDB lineage: Bacteria > Acidobacteriota > Terriglobia > Terriglobales > Acidobacteriaceae > Sulfotelmatobacter. The sequence goes on from JBKQRC010000037.1 coordinate 45,171, forward strand.
TCCAGGGCCTGAAGGCCGTTCCTTTTTGGAGACCGCAGACGCGGCCCTGAAGGGCCGCTCTTCCACGCGGCCTCAACCTGTTCGCCAAAACACACTAACCGCGCGTTTCGATCAAGGCGGTCAACAGAGACGGATGGCTTCCGGTCACTGTCCTGGCGGCATTGCGCTGTAGCGCAGGTATCCCAACCCCACGCGCAGGTGGTGATGGAGCGCGTCAGGCACGCAGACGGCGAAGCAGAGGCCGAGAAGTCCCTGGACGAGACCGAGCACATAGAGACTGCGGTAGCGGCGGAAGAGCAGGCACGAAGCCACGCCCCAAACCAGCGTGGCCACCACAAGAGGAAGGTTGGGCAGATGTGCCACGGCAAACAGCGAGCCTGCGACGGCGACTGCGCCGTCGCTGTCCAGGATGCGGGTAAGGCGGGGCATGAAGTAGTCCTGCAAGAGAAACTGCTGGTAAAGCGTCCACAGCACATAGCCGCCGACATGCACGAGATCGCCCTTGTAGAGCGGATGGAACGTGCCCGCAACCCGACCAGTAAATACGCTGATCAGAATCAGCACGGCGGCGGCGGGGAGAAGCCACAGCGAACGAGCCAGCCGCCTCCAGCCCAGGCCCAGAGCATCCAGGCTGGGCTTGCGCAAAAGCGTCAGCACCAGTGGAGCTAACAACGCCGGTGGACCGAAGATCAATTGCAGGCGGGTGGGCAGCCAGAGCACCACCATGATGCTGATGAAGCCGAAGACGAGTTCGGCTAGATCGCGGGAGGATCTCCGCTCCGATGAAACGACCAGAGGAAAAGTGGTGGAATTCGTCGCTGCCAATGCCCAGAACCCTTTAGTGGCTATGAGTCTAGCAGAGGCGATTTGGTTGCAAAAGAATTAAACGAGGGCGTCCGCCCTACATAAGTTCCGGAGTGGCCTCCAGCAGGCTGCGGGTGTAGGAGTGCTGCGGGCGTTCTGTGATCTGCGCAGTCGGGCCGACCTCGACGATCTTTCCCCGATACATGACCGCGATGCGGGTCGAGAGATAGCGGACCACGGGCATGGAGTGCGAGATGAAAAGATAAGTCAGACCGAAGTCGCGCTGCAATTGGGCCAGCAGGTTGACGATCTGCGCGCCCACGCTGACGTCGAGAGCGGAGACGGGTTCGTCGCAGACAATGAATTTCGGCCGCAGGGCCAGGGCGCGGGCGATTCCGATGCGCTGGCGCTGTCCGCCGGAGAATTCGTGCGGGTAGCGGCGGAGGGCGGATTCGTCGAGGCCGACGGCGCCGAGGAGTTCCGTGACCCGGGCGCGAATGTCGAGCTTCGCTCGGCCGGACCCCTCGACTTCGCTCGGGGCAGGCAGCCGAGGGCGGCTGTCCCCACATGAGTCTGGGTGTGAGTCTCGGTCTGAGTCTCGGTGAATGATCAGGGGCTCGGCGATGATGTCTTGCACGCGGAAGCGCGGGTCGAGCGAGCCGAACGGATCCTGGAAAATGATCTGCAGGTCGCGGCGCAGGCGGCGCATCCCGGCACCGCCGGTAGCCAGAAGATCGCGGCCTTCGTAACGGATCGTCCCCGATGTGGGCTCGATCAGGCGGAGAATCAGGCGTCCCAGAGTGCTCTTGCCCGAGCCGGATTCGCCGACCAGTCCGAGCGTCTCGCCGGCATGAATGTCGAGGGAAACGTCGTCCACGGCGCGGATTTCTGTTTCCGACCCGCCGCGAGCCTTCCCGCCGAACGGAGATTCGGCGTGGGGGAAAATTTTCGTCAGGTTGCGGATCTCAAGTAGTGGCATCGCGTTCAGCGCTCAACATAATTATCTGATGGATTCGCTCGACAATGAGCCCGAGGCGTTGCTGGTTTGCCGCATCCGGCAGCAGGTGCCCGGGCAGTGCATCTCGAAATTCAGGATTGGACAACAACAACCGAAACTCGTCGCTGAGATATTGCCGCAGTGCAGGCTCCGAGAGCGAGACTTCTTCTACGAGTTCCGGGCGGCCGTCAATGACGGTCACGATGTCCTCCAGATCGCGGCTCATGCGGTAGTCCCGGTTTCCCCGGCCATGAAAGGCCTCCAACTTCGTGGCGAGGAAGTAGGGGGCGGTGATGATACGAACGTTGTGATTTCCGATAGGGACCGTCTGTGCGTTATATAGTGCAGGGCGATACCAGCGATTGCTGAAACCAAGAATTGTCGAATCCGTTGGCATCAAGTCGAGCGTCAAGTCACCTGCAAGCCATCTACAAATCGGGGCAGCCTCAGCATGAGCTCGCCGAAAACCGAGCTCGCCCAAGCGGTCCTCCAAGGCCACGAACTCAGCGTAAGAGGCGATCTCGACAATAGCGTCGACGTCGAGTGTCGATCGAACCGGGGCCGCGGCTGGATCGGACAAATAGATTCCCGTGGCGCACCCGCCGACGAAAGCGATCCGGTCCAGCATCGGACGAAGTTTCTCCGCGACGCGAAGAAGGAGCGCGAGATTCGGGTCGTCTGGGCGAATGATCACTGCGAATCAATCCTCGCGCTGAGTTCGCGAATAGCGATTTCACGTTCTCTGGCGCGGCCTTCGCGAATGGCGTCCACGAGGGCAAGCAGTTCATAGAGCTTCGGATCGCGACCCGCCGCCTCAGGAACATTGCCGTAGAGCGGCGAGAAGGCAGTTCCGCGCACAGTGCCCTGTGCGTGCGGCCAGACAGGCGGAAGCGCCGACGAGTCAGAGAAGTATTCTCGAAGCGGCGCTGTTCCTTCGGCAGTGGGAACTCCTCGCGTTATGCCACCCCGCTCGACCGGGAAGGCGTATTTCACCCCGTGAATCAGGAACTCCTTCAGGTTGCTGCGGTTCGGCACAAACAGAACGCCTCGAGCCTTTGGCGGAGCAGGCGGCGCTTTTGAAATGCTAAGCAGCCTTGCTTGTTGAACGCGCATCGCCGATTCGAAGGCATGCGAGGTGCTCATGGAGAGTGTCTTCCCTAACTTGGCGAAGCTCCACTCGGCCGTGTTGGCAGCTATGAGCTTGAGGAGGAGGACGACATCTTGCGGCTTCAGATTCATATTCTCTATTCGCGAATAGAGAATATCACTTATAAACAGTGCGATACAATGACTTCTTATGATCTAGCTCTCTATTCGAGAATGACGAATTAAGAGCGATGATTACCCCGCCGCGATCAGCGGCACGGCGGCCAGCGCGGCCAGCAGGCCCACGAACTTCCAGCGGCTGAACTGTTCCTTCAGAACGAGGCGCGCCAGCAGGACGGTCACCGCGGGGTAGAGCGAAGTGATGACGACGGCTTCGTCGAGGCGTCCGCGCTGGCTGGCGAAGATGAACAGAGCGCTGGCGCTGATATCGAAAAATCCAGCCAGCATGCCGAGCAGGGCTCGAGGACGATCCAGCGCCAGCGGGGCGCGGGTCACGGCGACGGCCACTGCGGTAGCGGTGAACGAACCGACGCGAGAGACGACGGCGAGCCAAGTTGCGGAGCCGTGCGCCTGGTGAATGCAGAGATAGAAGGCGGCGAATCCCACGCCGGCCAGGGCTGCCATGGCGACACCTTTGGGTTGGCCGTTTTCGGCTTTTTCCTCCCGGCCTCCGGCTTCGGGCTCGACTTCCATTCCTTTCGATGCGGAACCCGTTTGGCGGACGCCGGAAGCCGGGGTCTTCTCCGGGCGCGTGATCAGCCAGATAGCGACGATGGCCAGCACGAACCCAACGATGGTCCAACGGCGCGGTGCGCCTTCCATGGCGATGTCGGCCAGCGCGGGAATGGCCGCGCCCGTCAGAGCGGCGATCGGAGCGGTCAGGCCCATCTGTCCAGAAGCCAGGGCGCGATAGAAGAGGGCGAGGGAGAATCCTCCGATCGCGCCCGCCAGTAATGCCCACAAAACGCTGGCGCGGGAAGGGAAAGTGCCGTGCTGTCCGAGCGCGATGGCCAGCATGAGAACGAAGGCGCAGATGTGGGAGAACGCGGTGAGCGTGAAGGCGTTGGCACGGCGCGAGCCGTATCCTCCGGCAAAGTCAGATGCGCCCCACAGAAAGAACGCGGCCACGGAGCCGGCCGCTGGCGCGAATTGGTCGAACCAGAGCACGCGGGACGAGGGTAACACGGGCCGAGCCGCGAAGGCAGACGGGACAGCCGACAAAATACATAGCTTGAGAACGGCTGGTGGGATACCCTGTGGGTGATTGTGGAGGCTGTTATGAAACCAGTCCTGATCGCCCTGGCATGTTTTGCCTTTGTCGTTCCTGCTTTTGCCCAAACCGCCGAAGAACCGGCCTCCAGAGACGACGTAATTCTGCTCCTCAGGACCATGGGATCCCACGACACGATGCGCAGGACCATGGAGGCCATGCTGAAGCCAATGCACCAGATGTACCACGAACAGTACGTGAAAGAAAAAGATAAGCTGCCGCCAGACTTCGAGTCGCGAATGGACAAAATGATGGATGAGATGATGAAAAACATGCCACTCGACGAAATCATGCAGGCGATGGTTCCGGCTTACCAGAAGCACTTCACCCACGGCGACATCGAGGCCCTGAATGCGTTCTATTCCTCGCCGGTCGGCCAGAAGTTCCTGGAGCAGTCGCCCGCGGTCACAGCGGAGGCCATGCAGGCGATGTTGCCTATCATGACCAGGTATGCGCAGCAGTGGCAGGGGCGGATGCAGCAGGAAGTCCAGGATATGCAAAAGGAGCAGCCGAAAAAAGCCGGCGCGGGGGCAGCTTCACAGAACTGAGTGTTGCGCGGGCACTCTTGCCCGCGAAGCTCCTTCGTTCGGAACGCGCCACACGCGGCAGCGTGTTAGAATTTGCGCAAGCCATTTTCTTCGTGAAAGCTCAGATTCCGAGGCCCCAAGTTCTGTGATCGAACTGGCACCATCCATTCTGTCCGCGGATTTCTCCCGGCTGGGCGAAGAAGTGAGTGCCGCCGGTGAAGGCGGCGGGACGGTCATCCATGTGGACATCATGGATGGGCACTTTGTTCCCAATCTGACGATCGGGCCGCCGGTGGTGAAATCGCTGCGGCGGGCGACCAAGTTGCCGCTCGATTGCCACCTGATGATCGAGCATCCCGACGAGTTCATTCCGGTTTTTGCCGACGCCGGCGCGGACTGGATTTCCGTGCACCAGGAGGTCTGCCGGCACCTGAACCGCACGCTGCACCACATCAAGGATCACGGCTGCCTGGCCGGGGTGGTGATCAACCCGGCGACGCCGGTCGAGACGCTCGCGGAAGTGCTTGACGTTGTAGACTATGTGCTGGTGATGTCGGTGAATCCGGGCTTTGGCGCCCAGCCGTTTATTCCGTCCACGCTGCACAAAATGCGCCGGCTGGCCGAGATTCGCAGCCAACGCGGGCTGAATTACCGCATCGAAGTAGATGGCGGGGTGGCGCTCGAAACCGTGGCCGAGGTGGTCCGCGCCGGGGCGGAAATTCTGGTGGCAGGCAACGCGGTGTTCGGCAACGGCGATCCAAGCAAGAATGCGGCGGCGCTGCTGAAGGCGGCGCACGAGGCCGCGATGCAGCGGGTCTAAACCAATTTCCAATTGGCGATTTTCGATTGCCGATTGGAAACCAAGGTCTCAGCCACGGATTTGCGCGGATTGACACGGATAAGGCTTTCTTGAGCTCTCTTGGTTCTGATCCGTGTTAATCCGCGTGAATCCGTGGCCACGAAGTTCCCGAGGTTTTATGTCACGTCGAATTGCATGGATGCTGGCGCTGGGCATGCTGCTGGCGTTCACAGCCGCTTGCACCAACAAGAAATCAGCCAACCCGCTGGCCAACATCGGCACGAAGCAGCCGGATAAGGTCCTGTTCGACAAGGCCATGGACGCCATGAAGCACAACCGCTTTGACGTGGCGCGGTTGACGCTGCAGACCCTGATCAATACTTATCCCGACTCCGAGTTCGTGGCCCGCGCCAAGCTGGCGGTGGGCGACTCCTGGTATGCCGAGGGCGGCGCGACATCGTTAGCGCAGGCGGAGCAGGAGTACAGCGATTTCATCGTGTTCTTCCCCAACATGCCGGAAGCCGCGGAAGCGCAGCTGAAAATCGCCAACATTCATTATCAGCAGATGGAGAAATCCGACCGCGACTATACCCACGCCAAGCGCGCCGAAGACGAATACCGCAAGATGATTCTGCAGTTTCCCGACAGCAAGCTGGTGCCCGAGGCCAAGCAGCGCTTGCTGGAAGTGCAGGAAGTGCTGGCCGACCGCGAGTTCCAGATCGGGCGGTTCTACTATTTGCGTGAATCGTATCCCGCGTCCATCGCACGCCTGCAATCGCTGGTGGACAAGTATCCGCTGTACAGCCGCGTCGATGAGGCGCTGTATCTGCTGGGGCAGAATTATGAAGGGCAGATGGCGCGCCTGCGCAACGCCCCGACTTGCGACGCGCACGGCCTGCCGCGAGGTTGCACAACCGAAGCGATAAAGGCACGCTATGGCGAAGAGCTGACCAAACTGGCGGCCGAAAAGTACGACAGGATTCTGACGCGCTATCCCATCATGGATCGCGCCGACGACGCCAAGAAGCGCCTGGCGGCTTTGCACCAGCCGATCCCGCGCGCGACCAAAGCTGCGCTGGCGCTGAATAAGGCTGAGGACGCCAGCCGCCGCGAACCCACCACGGTGCAAAAGATGATGGGCTTCGTGAAAAGAGGGCCGGACGTGACGGCGGCGGCCAAGGTAGGCGAACCGTCGCTGGTGGATCCGGAGCCGGTGAGCCCGAACAGGGTAGTCCAGAACGAGGCGCTCGGCGCGATGACGCCGCCGGGCAAGAATGACCTGGGGCTGACCATCGTGAAGCCGGAGCAACCGGCCGCGACCGAGCCGGCAGCCGGCACGACTCGGCCGCCGGGCCAGCCGTTTGGGCAGCCTGCCGGAGGCACACCGCCTGCCGCTGGCGACGACAATGAGTTGAAACCCAATGCGCCCGCCGATTCCAATTCCAACGAACTGAAGCCGGTCGACACTGCCGGGGATCAGGCGCTGCCTCCTCCGCCGCCGCAAATGAACGAAATTCAGCAGGGGCAGCCGTCTTCCGCCTCGGCCAGTGCCGACAACACGCCGGCCAGCGACCAGGAGATTTCCAGCAGCAAGAAGAAGAAAAAGAAGGGCTTGAGGAAGATCGTTCCGTTTTAGAGGCGAGCGTTAGATTTGCCGTACTCCTGATGTTGTCATCCTGAGCGAAAATGCCGTCCGCAGAGCGGACGGCATTGCAGTCGAAGGACCCCGCGTCACTTAACCTCAGTACGGACGCATCGGGGAATTCTCACCACGAGCCGGCAGCACCGGGAAAGCGCCTTTCTGCCCACGTGCCGCTTCTGAGCGCCATGGATTCTTCGACTTCTTGGCTGGTTCGCGGAGCGAACCAGCCACTTCGCTCAGAATGACAATCCATTACCTTGCAGGCGGGTCGACCAATTCCACGTTGTAGGTTTCCTCGAGTTCCTTGTCGAACTGCCCGGCGCGGGAGGGATTTTCAGCCTTCAAGTGATCGAGAATCGGCTCCAGAAACCGGCCATATTTGTGAATGACGGATCGGTCGCGAGCGGCGAGCGCCTTTTCGACGGCCTGCTCGGTTGCAGGAGTGATCAGTTCCATGCGGCCCACAAATACGCGAACCGTTTCGGAGGGAGCAGGGCTGACCGAGAGCGGGAGAATCTCGTCCACAAAGGCGCGCGGCACGATGTAGAGCAGGCGCGCGCCTTCTTCAAACCACGACGTCCGCCAGGTTTCGACCATGGCGCGGGCTTCATCGGGATAGAGGCCTTGCGCGATCAACACGCCCTCCAGGTCCTGGCTTAGAGATTCCACGCTGGAGGTCAGCTCGGGAGGATCGATGAGCGTCTCGCTCTCGAGTGGGCCGGCGAGACGATAACCGAGCTGGTCGCCACGACGCTCAAAGAGAATGAGGCTCGGGATTTGCTCAGGGCTGAGATTTCTCACCAGCGCCTTGCCGTCGGCAGTTGACTGCGCGGCGACCGGGACCGGAAAGGCGGAGACTCCCCGATAAAAGAGAAATTTTTCCTCCTGCGTGCCGCTGCTGGTCTTGACGACCAACGGCGCGGCGGAAGTCTCGCGCGCAGCGTAGTAGCGGCTGGCGCGATCGTCGCCCGGAAACTGTGCAGCCCGACCGGGCTCGACGGAAACAGAATCCCATGCGATGCCACCGTCTACCTGCAACCAATGGAAGAGCGCGGACTCGTCGAGAACCTTGTCGGGATTGGGCTCGATATGGCTGGCATGCGGATACCACTCGGTAATGACTCCATTCCTGAACCCAACTTTCGCTGACACCGTGGTTTCAGTCGGCGAGTAGAAGTAGAGAACGGGAGTTTCCATGCGGATGGTGCCCCGCAAACTCACTTTGAAATCGAGAGTGCGGAAATGCTCCACGAAGTCAGGCAGGTCGTAGAGGCCATCAAGCGGATGCCATGTGACGGCCGCGCCGCTGCGGTCAGCGATCGAGGTGAAGGTGCCCCATTCGTGCACGGTGAGATCGGAGTCGGCCTGCCTGGCCGAGCGACCAGAAGACTTGGAGTGGGGATCGGCCGAAACAGAGAAGGCAAGACAAGCCAGCGAGAGAGTCAGGAGCAGGGAGCGAACAGCGGTATTGGCCATGACCGGCCCTCCCGAAATCGGAGAAGTATATCCTTCTTGGACGAGTGGAAGATGGCAAAGGTTACATAAAAAAGGGCGTTTTGGTCGAGATTTGTCCGGATTTGCAGGACCCCCTCTGCCCGGGAGAGGCACTTTCCGGCCTCGCGCACCTCGGTCGGTGTTGACCAATAGTAACCTGTTACTTCCCTTCTGCGTCATTGACTTAGGCTGGCTATCGGGTTACCTTCGCGGTATCTCCCCTCATGCAGAGGAAAACCTTTGGCCCGGAAGATACTGCTCGCCGATGACAGCGTAACCGCCCAGAATATGGGGCGAAAGATCCTTGCCGATGCGGGCTACGAAGTGGTCACCGTCAATAACGGATCGGCGGCGCTGAAGAAGGTCAATGAAGCCAAGCCCGACATCATTATTCTGGATGTT
>JBKQRC010000038.1:0-3592 GCA_052326105.1 Candidatus Sulfotelmatobacter sp.
CAAGTCACCGGGGAAGGCGCAGCGTTTCCTTTCCGCGCATGGCCCGATTAACAATCTGTTCCGCCCTCGACGCCATCTTTTGAAAGCGACCGCCTATCGTGCGGCCCGCAAGCAGGCGTTTTCCACACGGCTGGAAGCGATCGATCACGCGGTCGCGGCGTGACCCCGCGCTTCTACTAAGCCGTTTCCAAGCCGATTCTCAAACCAGGAAGCGGTACGTCGAACAACTTGACGATGCCGCCCAGCACAGCCTCACCATGCTTGCCCTGCGCGAGGCCGAAGGTACGCTCACCGCCCGCGAAGCTGTCAACGCCCGATTCGCGACTACACGCCAGTCGAAGCCAGTTTACGGTAGAGACAGGCGTGGTATTATCCGACTGCGGGCCGGAACAGACAGGTCGGAGGATTGCCATGGTTACCCGCTTCCTGGCGTGGTTGCGCCACCTGATCCACCGTTTGCTAGCGTGTTTGTGCCGTTGCATCAAATGTCCATTCGGGCACGGAAGTCCCAGCCAACCGAGGCGGGGAAAGCTGGTAGAGTCGGTTGAAGATCTGATAGTGCCTTCATCGGGGCCGAAAGGACCTGTAAACCCCGCCGAGTTCAGTCTTGTGGGTGAATTCGATGTGGATTGGCTGCTGGACACGGGGTTCGCCCGGCAGCTCGATAACCTTGCGGCTTCTCCGGGCGCTTTCAAGACCTTACGCGTCATGAAGGCCCTGAGTAGCGGGAGCGGCGAAGAGGGTATAGGCGCAACACCGACGACCTCCAGCGGAACGGTATGGCCATCGGGTGGAGCAATCGACTTTTCGTTGACCTTCAACGCGCTGGCGGAACTCACCTCGCGCGGGCTCATTCCGTTCGTTGTTCTCGGCTTCTTTCCTGCAAACGTATCCACAAGCCCGATCATTCCGCCAACGGACTATGCCAATTGGACGACGCTGATTGAGGCGTTCTTTGACCAGCTCATTGCCAACCCAAGGTTTGGCGAGGCTGCCATCAGCAAATGGTGGTTTGAGGTATGGAACGAGCCCGACAATTTCAGTTTCTGGCAGGGATCCTACAATGATTATCCAGCGGTCGGAGACTACTTCACGCTGTACAAAGCCACTTCTGACGCTATTACCAGCAAGGGATACAACATCCGGTTAGGCGGCCCAGCCATCGAAGGTCCCAGTATCAATCCTCTGATGCAGCAGTTCATCAACTTCTTAGTCGCTAACCCAACCGTAAAGTGCGACTTTCTTTCGTTCCACGGCAAGGGGGACTTCACGGAGGAGGCGACGCCGGACCTGCCAACCGTGGTCAACTACGCAGACCAAACGGCACAGTATGCCAAGCCCTTTGCAAACCCGGGTCCCCTTTCCGGGGTAACTATAATCAATGACGAAGCCGACATGAGGGCGGGCTTTAACATCCCCTATGAGCCGCGCATGACGCAGCAGTTTCCGACCTGGCTTGCTGCGCTGATGATCACCTATGATGCCCTGAGCTCCGAGTACAGTCCCCAAGGTTTCCGGTTCATGATGGGCTCGGACAACGCAGAGTTGCAGCTCGTCTCCAACTCCTTTGATGAAACGCGCACGATCATGACTGCAGCATCGGCTTGGACACCAACTCCTGGATCCATGCTGCCCGCGGACCTGCTGAAGGTCCCGGTCTTCAACTTCTACGAACTACTTCGGCTTCTGGGCGACCAGCATGGAACGTTTATCAGCGGCGCGGAAGACTACTATCCCAATAACTCTGATTTGTTCCATGCCATCACGGTGGCCGCGACAAATATTGGCTCGGTCTTTTGCGTCTACCCCAACAGCGGGGAATCCAATCCCTGGACGCTGGACTACTCGATCATCGGCATTCCGTGGACGACTTTCAACGTTGTCCGGTTCCAAATCGACGGCAAAATTTCGAACAGTTACGCTGCAGCCGGCGGACCTCCAGCCACTGGAACGTTCTTGCCCTTTCCTGGCGCCGCCTCTGGCCCAATCCGGATAGCTCAGGAACTCAGCGTTACCGCCGCTATCCAGAGAAATGTCGCGCCTCTGAGCGGAGGCAAATTCCAGGACGCAGCATTAACTCTCCAGCCTTATACCACCACGGTATATTGGCTTACGCCTTACGATACGAGCCTCGTGCCGGCCACCCCGGTCTGGCTCGACGCGCGCGCGGAAGGAAGCAATATCATTCTCCGATGGACGCCCAACGCCGAAGCCTTCTTCTATTCCTACGAAGTGTATCTGGTGAACGGGGAAGACATTACCTTGGTGTCACCTAACCCCCTCAGGGCAGCTATGTGGGTTTATACGAACGCGGCCAGTGGGAACTACATTTTTAGTGTCAAGAGCGTCAGCGCTTCTAACACACCAAGCGGAACAGCAACCAGCCCGATGGTTACGGTCGTCTGAGCGGGCTCACCTGCCGGTTTACTCATCGCAAACACACGCTTGCGCGAGGAGTCCCAGGCATTCGGCCCGGTGGGGACCGGTAAATTATCTGGGGTGAGGATCGATACGAAGCTTTAGGCAAGCCGAGTGCATGAAAATCGCTGAACTTGTGGGAGGGGCGGCGATGGAATGGAGGGTCACGATCGGGGGCGCGATGAACTTGGCGAAGTCCAGCGGGCGCAGTTGCGAATTGAGAAGGGATTTGAGCGGCTAAAGTCCGGCGAGATCGGCCTGTCGATTGACGATGGCAAGCGGATCATGACGATTCTCCAGGAGCTCGTCGTGAAGCAAGAGATGGCGATGGCTTTGTCACGTTGTCGATGGCTTGCCGTTCCGTGACTTCAGCCGTAACCATTGATGATGACCGAGATCAGCTATAGCGGCTACCGCTTCCCTCCCGAGATTATCCAGCAGGCGATCTGGCTTTATGTCCGGTTCACCCTGAGCTTCCGTGACGTTGAGGATTTGTTGGCGGAACGCGGAATCGTGGTTTCCTATGAGACGGTGCGCCGCTGGGTGAACCATTTTTGATCCAAGATCGCGGCCGATCTTCGCAAACGGCGGCCGAAGCCGCATACGACTTGGCATCTCGACGAGGTCTATCTCAAGATCGACGGTCGCTTGGTCTACCTCTGGCGTGCCGTCGACGCCGAGGGCGAAGTTCTTGATGTGCTGGTCCAGACCAGGAGAAACAAACGGGCCGCGCTCAAATTGATGCGCAAGTTGCTGAAGAAATATGGCTTTGTCCCAGACAAGCTCGTCACAGATGATCTCAGATCTTATGCTGCTGCAGCCGGTCATCTTGGGATCGCAAAACGTCATAAACGCGGTCGATGGCGCAACAATCGAGCGGAGAATTCGCATCAGCCAACTCGACGAAGGGAGCGCAAGATGCAAGGTTTCAAGAGCGTGGGATCCGCGCAAAGATTCCTCTCAGTGCATGCAGCAACACAAAATACCTTCAACGTCCAGCGCCATCTCACCTCAGCAAGAACGCACCGAGCCTTCAGGGCATCGGCCATGCAGACATGGCGTGAAGTCGTCGCTGCGGCGTAAGCCCGACGTGCCAGGAGATTTGTTACGCGCTATATTTGGCAACGTGACAAAGCCCGAGAATCCCTTTTCCCTCGGCAACAAGCGTCAGCGC
>JBKQRC010000039.1:0-43763 GCA_052326105.1 Candidatus Sulfotelmatobacter sp.
TGGGAGGCGGAGGCGGCGTGGCCGGCAGAGTAGCGCGAGGGGATGTTCGACTTTACCAGTTTGCCCCGCCAGACAAGAAAAGGCCGGTGGTTGTGCTTACGCGCGACAGCGCAGTCGGCTATCTATCAACAGTCACGATCGCGCCCATCACGTCCGCGATTCGTGGTGTGCCATCCGAGGTAGTTTTGAATGAGGAAGATGGCATGAAAGCGCCTTGCGCGGTGAACCTGCACAACGCAGTAACCGTCTCCCAACACCGACTGGGGAGGCGAATCGCACAGCTGAGTTCCCTGCGAATGAGCGAAATCTGTGCCGCTTTGCGCTTCTCGCTGGGTTGCGATCTCAGCTAGCCATAGAGCCAGGACGCTAGCCTTCATCTTGGCTTGGGATAGTAGGAAAAGTTGGACAATTCAACGTCATGGCCCTCGGGTATGAAGAAACCGAACTTGCCGTCGGTGAAGTTCCGCGCTTGTTTCAAGGAGGGTACGCTTCCCTGTTCCCAGGAATCGAGAATCTTCCATTCTCCGTTGGACACGCTGTAACGTTGCACCAAACCGGTGGGGAGCACATCCAGGCTGAACGTGACGAACTGGGGGTTGTCGGCAATATGGTGCTGGAGTTTCGCCAAGTCGTGCCGTTCTCCGTCCACAACCTCGGTGCGGTAAAAATACTTGCCGTCGAGTTGCATCTCGATGTAGTTGCGCTGGTCCCTATAGGCCACCACCCAGTGGATCCGAGTTCCGGAGGAGAACAGGCTGTGACCGTGGGGCACCCTCAAGGAGAAGACGTAGGTGCCCGGGCCGGGTGGCGAATCATACAGGACGAAGCCGCCGCCATGGTGGACGTACCAGCCATCTTGCAACTTCCAGTCTTCCGGATGCTGCCAGCGCTCCATCCCGCCGCCGGTGGCGCGCAGGGTCACGGATTTAGTCTCACCTGAAGCGAGGACTACAGTCGAGGAACTAGATGCTCCGTTGGGGCCGCGAGCAATCACAGTGTACGTGCCCTCATCGAGGGTGACTTTCGCCGGCCCTGTGAACTGACGGACGACGTGACCGCTCTGCTCAATAGTCACCGCCATATTGCCGGCGGCGACTACCTCCAGAACGCCCAGCGCACGCTTCAAGCTGAGATCTTCCAGGGAAAGTCGCACGGTCTCTCCGGGGCCGAATTTGCGGTCCATGCGCACCGGCAGGTAGCCCGGAATCGCCACGCTGATCGTATGCTGGCCGGGCGCGAGGTTGGCCCGAGAGAGCTCGCCGCCGGAATTTACCGTGCCGATCGGTGTGTCGTCGAGAGCGACCTGGGCGCCTAGAGGAAAATGCTCCAGAAACAGATTTGCGAATTTGGGGAGAGCTTCGAGCGTAAAGCGAAGATTGGCCTCTTGTCCTTTGACCACAGTGATTGTCTGATCGGCCGGATCTTTGAAACCGTCTTTGTGTAAGTGAACAATATGCTGCGTCGTCTTCAGGTTAGGAATGCGCACCTGTCCATGCTGGGTCTTTCGTTGGAGGGCCTTGCCGTCAATGAAAACTTCAGCATCGTCTTCGCTGGCGATGATCAGCATGCTGCCCACATTGCGGTCGGAAAAAACGATGGCATCGAGCCCGGGAGAGGCGCCCATTTCAAACGACACTTTCCGCGATCCGGTTCCCCCGCCGAGAACGAGTTCATGTGTTCCCGGGACAAGCGGACTGATTTGCAGGCCGTCGCCTCCTAATTGGCCCGCGGGCTTGTCATCAACCGCCACCGGGATGCCCGACAGGCTGCTCTTCACTTGGGCAGCCCCTCCGCCTGTACTGATCACCACGACTTGCAGCTGATGAGTGGTTAGAGACGAGGAAACATCGGGGGCGGCAGCGGGGGACGTCTGGAATCGGATGGTCGCATCCTGACCCCCCTTGGGCGTGGCAATGCGTAGCACGTGCTGACCCGCGGCAACCTCGGACAAAGCCAACGAGCCGCTCTTGAGGCCCCCGACTGCTTTGTCGTCGAGCCAGACCTGCCCGTCGTCCAAGTCTGGGGTGGTGACTAGCAGGGACTCGGGCAGGGGCCGCAGGCTGACTTCCAGATCCGCGGGAGCCCCGGCCCGCACCGTAAGTGTGCTGGATGAGGTTTCATAACCGGGGAAGGAAGTCTCCACCCGGTAGTCGCCCGGCTGCAGGTCGAATTGTCCACCCACGGTGCCACTGTCCTGGCCATTGATCCGCAGAGCGGCACCGGGCGGTACGGTGCGGATCTGGACATGCACAGCCCCGGGACCGCTGACATGAACGGGCCTAAGACGCCAGAACATCAGGCCTATCACCAACAGACAAAGGATGGTTGCGGCGGCAATCCACACTGGCGGCCTCAGCAATGGCATGAACCTGTCGAGGAAACGGGCTGAGGGCTTATCGGCGCGTGGCTTGGGGGTAGGCGTCTTGGGTTTCGCAACCACATGCTTTGGCGTTGGAGGAGGCTCGCCGCGCTGCTTGACGATCCGCTCGACCTCGCGGGCGATACTTTGGAGTTCGGGTTCTTCCGGGTATTTCTGAGCGTAGACCTGGGAACGCTCGTAGATCGAAGCCAATTGATCGGTAGAGGGGGCAGTCGCTGCTTCCTGCTGAAGCCTTCGGGCGTGCTCTAAATCGCGTACCCGGCCTTGAGTTTTCTGTACATGCGAAATCTCCCGGTTAAGAGTTTCGCGAATCACGGAGAGGCGAGGGTCCGAAGGATAGGTGGACAGGCCTTTCTCTACTTCGGTGGAGGCAGAATCCAAGTCGCCGGCAGCCTGCAGACGCCGTGCGTGCGAAACCACATCGCCAACTGCCTGCTCGCGCTTGCGGTCCTGGGCCTGCGATCGAAGGCTGCGAGCCAACCCATGATTGGGATCAAGTTCCAGAGCCTGTTCGGCAAAGGCTGCGGCGGCACGCCAGTCCGCTTCCAGCGTAGTGCGCGCACGCTCTACAAGGAGATCGCGCAGAGCAGCCCGGATGACGGGATTATGATCGTCCAGCTGCCGGGCTTTGTGGAAGAGATCGAGGGCTTCCTCGAAGTTGCCTTGCTGGCACAGTTCCTGCCCCTGAGCCAGCAGGTGTTCGGCCTGAGATGCCCGGTCCTGGCCTTGTTGTGCCGACTTCTGCAGTTCGACCAGTTCCGCGTCTTCAGGGAACTCGGTCAGGGCTTTTTGCAGCAATTCGAGGGCCCGTGCGTAATTTCCCGTCCCAAGCTGGCGGTCAATTTGTTCGGCCCAGCGGGCCTTGGCCGAGTCCCTGACAATTTGCTCGCGACGTTTGTGCAAGCGCTCGATTTCAAACTGCAGGCCGGGATACGGGGTATAGATTGTGCGCAAGGTTTCGAGATCGTTGATGGATTCGCTGATTTGTCCCTTCTCCTCGTGGGTCCGCGAGCGGGCAACGATGGAATTGACGAGGTCGCGCTTGTCGCTGACCAGCCGCAGAGAACGCTCGAAATGCGCTTCGCCGGGATAGGAGGACAGCGCGTCGCGTAAGAGGCTGACTTTGGTGTCGAGGTCCGGTTCACCTTCCAGCTTGCGATCCGTCTCGGCGATAAAGGCCGAGAGTTGCTGGCGCTGTTGTTCCTCGACATCGAACTTCAGCGCCTGAAACAGCGCCTGGTTCGGGTACTTAACCAGCGCGTCCTGACACGTCTTCAGCGCCTTGGCAAAGTCGCGGTCCGAGAGGGCCCGGCGAGCGTCAGCATAAGCGTTGTTGATGGAATCATGTTCGGAATGGAGTTTGTTATAGAAGGTCTGGTAACTCTTGCTGGTTTCAGGAGAAGCTGTGTCGGGCGCCTGGTGGTCGAGCTCCAGCACCATTGCCATATGCGTGAGAGCTTCGCTTACCTCACCGTTCTTCCACGAGTTCAGGGCCTCCTGATAGACCTGCGCCTTTTGCTGGCGAATCTGGAGATATTCCTTTTCCTGGTTCTGTATATCGTTGAGCAAGCGAAGCGCTCGCGGGTCATTGGCGCGCAACTGAGACACGTTCTGCAGGGCTTCGCGGGCGTGGGCGTAGGCGTGATTGTCGACGTGCTGCCGAGCCAGGCGAATCCACTTCTCGATCTGGCGCTCACTGCGGCGGTCCTCGATCCGGCTCTTGAGCGCTAGGGCCGCCACGTTGTTGGGATCGATCTGCAGAACTTCCTGGATCTTCTGTAAGGCGAGCGGATCCTCTTCCTCTTCGAAGCGGGCCCGGGCGCTTTCGAGGAGCTGGGAGATAGTCCGCTGGCGCACGACCTGGTCGATTTGGGTGCGCAGAAGCGTGAGCTGGGGGTCAATGTTTCCTTCCGCCTCGAGTTCACTGACGATTTCGCCGGCAAATTGATAGTCGCCGCCCTCCAGAGCCTTCGCCGCCCGCTGAATACGGGGCTGGATGCGGGCCGGGTCGAAGATCTCGATGGACTCATTTCGCAGCGCTTTCTGCAGGGCTTCGCCGAACTCACGAGCGTTGTCGAAACGGTGCCAGGGCTGCTTGGCCATGGCCTTGTGCACCACGCGGCTGATGATCGAGTTGACTGCGGGGTTGATATCCGAGGCGGGCGCCGGGATGGTTTTGAGGATCGCAGCACTGATCTCTTCTTCGCTGGTACCCCGAAACGGCTGGCGGCGAGTGAGCGCTTCGTAGCAGACCACCCCGAGCGAAAAAATGTCCGATTGCGCCGAGACGGGCTTGAACTGAATCTGCTCCGGCGCCATGTAGAGCAGAGTGCCCTTTTGGAAGCCGCTGGAACGGGTGCGCGAATCGATGACATGGGCGACGCCGAAGTCGATGATCTTCACCGAGTCGTCCTGCATGACGAAAATGTTGCTGGGCTTGAGGTCGCGGTGGACAAGGCCGCGTTCGTGAGCGGCCTGAAGTCCCCGGCAGGTCTGCGAAATGATATCCACCACGCGTTCGACGGTAAGACGGTGGCTGGCCTCGCGGATCAGAGCGTCAAGCGCCTGCCCGGGTAGAAGGGGCATCACGAAGAACGGCTTCTTTACCCCGGCGTCATCGAACTCCCCGATATCGAAGATTTCCACGACGTTGGGATGGCTCATCGTCTTCAGCACTTCGCACTCCTTGTAAAAGAGCTGAAGAGACGCGCGGTCGGGAAATTCGAGCAAGGTCTTGAGGGCGACGTCGCGATTCATCGGCGGCGGATCGTACGCGCGATAAACTACACCCATGCCCCCTTCCCCGAGGATGCCTCTGACCTCGTAACGACCTTTAATTTTCTTTGGCGGCATAGGAACTCAGCGGGTCAGTCCAAAGGCCAGCCCGCAACCTCACTACGCAACACTTCCTCGACGGCATTTCAACCGCTGCCGCAAGAATTGCGACCGCGAGCCAACTCAGTCCCGTTCTCCAGGACGCTTTTGCAGACGGCTCTTTGAGAAATCCGGCTGCACAACAGTACGGTCGGCGGGCACACGGGGAGGAGGTGCCCCACCTTTACGAGTTTCAAATCCCGGCGGCGCCGGGCGAGACGGGCGGGCACGACTCTTCGACCTGACCTGCGACCTGTCGGCCCAGCGCATACTTCCTCCGCCCTGAATGGCAAACGTTCCTATGTACTGCTCCGGCCAAACCAGACGCGGCACCCAAAACCAAAGCACCAGCAACAGAGTCCCAAGACCGAAAAATACCAGCACCGGCCGGAGCATCGTGAGCCAGTTACCGGAACTGGGAACGATTTGCAGGGCAGCCTTCAGTTCGTCGGTGTCGCATTTGCCGTCGAAACTGGGCACGCTCATTTCTGGCGCCGCCCAGACTTTTTCGCCACTCTCCAGTTGGTGGCCATCGGGCAGGTTCAGGGTGGCACTCACGTGGAACGTCCTGCCTTCCAGCGAACTGCGGTCGTCGACCGGAGCGGCAAACGTGGCCACGATTCGGTTTGTCTGCAGAGTTCGGGCAAAGGAAAAAGCCTGCTTGAGCCGGTCCAGATCTTCCGCCGTATAGAGTTTCGTGCTGAGCTGGCGAAGCGCCGCCGTATCAATCGAACCGGGATCGCCGAAACCGATCCCGATCACCTGTATGCCCGATGACTGAACCGCGTCGGCAGCCTGCTGCAGACCCGACGGACCGTCAAGAAGGCCCGCGTCGTCCCCTTTGTAGACCTCATTCTTGCCGTCCGTCATGACGATCAGCAACGTCTCGGGTGAGCCGGCTGTGCTGCCAGCCTCCTGGGCAAGGACTTGCAAACCCAGGACCACCGCTGAATACAGCGCGGTGTTGTCCTTAGGCCTGGGCAGGGAGAGCGCCTGAATCTGCACCAAGGCATCGGCCTTGGTGGCGGCGAACTGGGCGGCCCTGATCTGGCTGGCGACGTTGTGGCTCTCAAATGGGACAACCGCCACGCGATCCACGGAAGTGTCGAACCCTTCGAGAAACTGCTCGAGCGCTTCCTGCGCGGTTTGAAAGCGAGTACGGCCCGAGGGCAGCGCGCGGTTCATGCTGCCGCTAATGTCCACGAGGATGAGGGCCAACCGGCCGCGCCGGGCCTTGGTTTGGCCAGTCTGGGAGACGGCGAAAAACGGATCGATCTCCTGGTTGTCCAGCTTGATCTTCATTTGTCGGTGCAGGTCTTTGGCCGGTGGCAGGTTAAGATCGAGTGGGGAACCTTGCGCATCCACCGAGTTGAACGCCGCACGGAAACAGGGCTTCGTAGTGGAAGGATCGCAACTGACGAGGCGGATGCGGTCGGCGAAGTCCAGATGCCCGGACTGTGCCCATCCCGCCATGGCACCTACCGACAGCGCCAGCCATAGCAGCGAGACGAGCCTGGAGAGAGACATCACTTGTCCCTCCGAGTAACGAACTTCAGGGCAGTCTTTCCGACCAGGATGTCGTCGGAGTCGCGCAACTCCTGCGAACTCACAACCGTCTTGCCCCGCACCCGGAGCTGAAAACGGGCCATCGAGGCCTGGTCGGAGGAGTTGGGATGCCGGGCCAGATAAAAGCGTCCGGCCTTGCCCAACAAGATAGCGTGCCGGGCCGCGATTCCCGCATCCGGAATGAAGATGTCAATTTCGGGCCGGTACCGGCTGCGGCTCATGTCCGGGCTCTGGCTGCCAATCACGTAAGAATCTCCCTGCTGGATCTCCCATTCCTTGTGCGCTCGTCCAAACTTGCTCTGTGCGCGGGGATCGCCGCTGCTGACGAACTGCAGCACGCCGTCCCGCAGCAGGATTGGCGCCAGTGTCACGCCAAAGCAGATACCGATGCCGACGGAAACAAAGCCCAACGCCTGCGAGAGTTCCGGCACGGAGGCCGCCAATCCGGCAAAAATCAAGCCACCGACGGCGCCGCCGATCAACCCTCCGGCAAACGCATGGGCCACCCGTGCACGGTTGACTCCGAGCCACCTCAATCCCAACCCAAAACCAATGAGCGAACCCGCCAGCATCCAGGCGATGAGGCGGGTGAGAACTGGGGCTTGCTCGCCCAGATTGTTCGTGATGGGAATCTGCACCAGCCCCGCGGTGGCTCCGGCAGCCATCCCGATGAGTGCGCCGGAAGCTACCCAGCGCGGCAGGATTCGATTCCCGGACCAATGGTCGGAGAACGCCACCGTCATCCCGCCGATGAAAGCACCCAGGATCGTGGCCGACACGAGATCCGACACCCAGGGCGACTGGCTTACCAGCACGGTGGATATTAAGGCGGTAAGGGCCCAGGAAAACAGACCAGCCAGCCCCCCGACCAGAGACATGAAGTACAGGGTCTGATAGAGGCTCATAGCACGAGATTCTCGCGGCGAGCGGACAAGGCGTGCAACGGCCTTGTATTGCCTCCCAGCGCTGCAGTGGCAGTATAGCCTATAATTCCGCTGGTGTATCCAGAGACTTTTGTGGCGGATTACTCGCGTTTGGAGCGGACTCCGTTCGCACGCGTTCGGATGCGGCAGCTGCAGTGTGTAGTAGTCGGCGCGGGGGCGTTGGGAAACGAAGTAGCTCGGATCCTGGGTCTGTTGGGAGCGCTCAAAGTGGTGGTGGTGGACCCGGACTCGGTCGAGGCCACCAATCTTCCGCGCTCGATTTTCTTCTGCGGCGGGAAAACCATCGGGCAAAATAAGGCCCACGCCCTGGCCGAGGCTGCGGCCGCCTTATTTCCCGATACTCAGTGGGCCGCGATCAACCGCGAAATCGCTGATGTCGGCTTCCAGCGCTTGGCAGACGCCAAGCTGTTGTTCAGTTGTGTTGACAGTGACCTGGCGAGGCTGGAGATTGCGTATATTTCCAACCGGTTACGCATCCCTGTAGTAGACGGGGGGCTCGGAACAAGAAATTACTCACGCGGCCGGGTGACCTACTTCCCAGGGGTTTTGGACCATGCGTGCTACGGTTGCATGCTGAGCCCCCGAAAACGGCGGGAGCTATTGGAACTGTGGCAGGCAACGCTCCGTCCGTGCTCACCCGAGAATGGGAGTGCCGAGATGGAGTTGGGCAGCACGCCCACGATGGCTTGCATTGTAGGCTGCATGCAGGCGGAGATCGGCTTGAGGAGTTACTTCGATTCCAAGGACGGCCGATCGGCAGCTGCCCGCAGTCTTGAGATTCAAATTCATCCGGCCCGGCGGATGGAGGAGTTTGCGATCCCGGTGAGCGCAGATTGTCCATTTCATCATTGTGAAGGAGCTTTGAGCCCGCTGCCTCGCGGGAATGCCACGTTTGAGGAACTTCTAAACAGCGCCGGGGCAGAAGCCGTGGTCCTCGACTGGCCTATCTGCGTCGAAGCACGTTGCATGGATTGTGGCAAGGAATGGCCAGCGAACCTGCGTCTGGCGGCATTGCGGCGCAGGGGACGATGCCCGGCGTGCGGGTCTCGCAACGTTCTGGAACTGCAAACCATTCGAATGATCGGGCGGGAATCTGCGTGGCTGCGGCAGACTCCATCGGCGTTACAATTGCCCGCAGATCATCTGTATAGCGTGCAAGGACTCGGTCCCCTATGAAGACGCGCACCATCGCGTCGCTCGTGGCTTGCAGCTTCCTGTTGGCGATGCTGCAACTGGTCGCGCTCCTGATCGGCCCCGCGGCAGGCGTCGTGTGCGGGGCTGTGCTGGCGATCCTTTCTGTGCTGCTGCTGAAATTCTTTCAGATCGAATTGCCACAGGAGTGGGCACGAATCCTGCTGCCGACGGGTTCGAGCTTGCTGGCGGTCGCGATTGTTTTCTTCGCCATGCCAGGGCAGCAGTTGTACGTCTGGTTTGCGTGTCTGCTGGCGCTTGCGGTTTCGGGGACGCTGGTCGCAGTGCAGCACTTCGGATCCAAGCGCTGTGGGCTGTGCGGCCGGCGGATACGCGGGCGCGTGGCGTTCGCTTGTCCGCGCTGCGGGCTGACGGTGTGCGATCATACGTGCTGGGTGTTCGAGGCCAGCCGTTGCCGGCTCTGCGAGCAAAACCGCGTCCCTATCTTTTCGCCAGACGGCAGATGGTGGGACCGGCAGCTTGGCCCAAGGACGGAACACGGGCGCTGTCAGCTTTGTCAGGTGCCGGCGCAGGAAGCGGATCTGCGGCCGTGCCGCAATTGCGGCCGCCCGCAATGCCGCGAGTGTTGGGACTCGGCCAACGGCCAATGCAGCCGTTGCCAGTGGACGATCGAGGATTTGCCCGATTCGCTGCGGCCTTACATTCTGATTCGGTCCAGCGAAGCCCGAGTCTCTGTACGGAGCAGGTGAGGAGGCTTATGGCAAAGTACCAGGTATATTTCGACACGATCACGGGGGAAAGCAAGTACAACGTCGACATTGACGACGACGAAGTCCTCGATCAGGTGCTGGATGAGATCCTGTTCGATTTGCGCGAGCGCGGCGATATCCTTCAGGGGGACGGCGAGCCACAGGTGGTCTGGAATGGACAGGCCCTTGATTTCGCGCAGCCCCTTCCCCAACAGGGCGTGCGTCCGAACGACGTGATGCGAGTGTCGACGATTGCGACCAACGGGTGATGTTCACCGTCCATCAACGTCGAACTGAACAAGAGTGGAAGCTTCTGGAGGCCTTGGCCAGGGAGAATCTTGATTTGCTGCGAGACTGTACTCGCGACGCCCAAGCGGACGGTCCCGTCTTTCGCTTCCAGTTGGGGCAGACACCAGCATTGGTCGAGGAGGCCGGCCAACTTCGCATCCAGGATTGCCACCGCGTCAGCTTCCACTTTCCTCGCTTTTTCCCAGCAGTTCCTTTGGAGGCCAGCCTGTTGCGACCAGTCTTTCACCCCAATGTGCACCCCGAAACCGGCTTTGTCTGCCTGTGGAATAGGTTCTCTTCAGGAGATACGGTGGTAGAAGCGGTGGCCCAATTGCGGCAAGTGATCACCTGGCGATTGCTCAATGAGGAGCCAGACCAGGTGATGCAACCGAAATCCCTGGAGTGGTACAGGCATCCGGCCAGATCTACTGCTCTTCCCCTCGTCTGTCCGGCGCTTAGAAGGCCGGAAGGGTTCGACTGGGCCCGAACTTATGCTTGGCGACCCACGGGAATCGGGCGCAGGAGACTAGAGTAGTCACGCGAGGAGGAGGGATCAGATCGTCCCGTAGTCGCACTTCGAACGAGTCTCTTTGGGCGAATGTCCTGGTCCAGTTCGTCGAGACGGTGGCTTGGGCGAGCCTCCAACGGGCCTGCGTTACGGCCACAAACCTGTTGACAATTTAGCCATTTAATATTACTTTCGCGGCTGTCAGGTGGGGCCCGCCATTGGGTGGGTCTTGGGTGGAAGGACGAAACGTCTTGAGGTCCCGCCCCTCGCCCCTCGCCTATTCTCAGCCAGCTCCACCATCCTGTGTGGCCGTGAGATCTCCCCTAGTCGGTCCAGGCTAGGAGTGCGCAGCAGCCAAACAAGGAGTCATATTCAGGGGAGTTAGATGCCACTGATCAATGTCATTCGTAAGGGAGTTACTCCAGCGGTCCGGAAGGTTCCGACCTCGACTTGCGCCGTGGTCATGCCCATGACCTTGGAGCGCGTAGGCAAGGAGGCGGCCTCGGAGAACGAGGAACCTACCAAGGTCGAAGACGTTCAGGACGCCTTTAAGAGGTTCCAGCCCAGCCTCGATTTCAAAGGCAGGGCGGGCTCGGAAGAGACTGAATTCAAGGCGGAGTTCCGGTTCCGAAGCATCAAGGACTTTGATCCTGAGAACCTGCAGAAGCGGCAGGAGATCAAGAACGAGAACGGCGAGACGGAGTTCCTGCGGAACGACATCGCCGACCTGAAGAACAATATTGACTTGCTCTACCGTCTGAAAGATCGCTGGAAACTGCCCACGGTTCGCCGCGCCTGGGGGAACGAACAACAACGGAAGGACATCCTGCAGGCTCTAGGGCGTTTGCGGGAGGAACTGGAGAAGGTTGCCGGTAAGGGAGGCGCGCCGTAATGGCTGAAGCGACCAAGTCGAGGACGACAGCGGAAATTCTGGGCGAAACGCCCGCGCACGAGTTGCTGCAGGACATTTTTGCCGATCTGCACCCTGGTTTTATCGACGAGAGCCGCGACATCACCAGCATCTTTACTCCGCAATCCGCGCGCGAATTTCTCTCGCAATTGACAAATTTCGAGAAGCTGCTGGCTGAGAGCGATTCCTACGACGAAACCGTCAAGAAGATGCAAGGCCAGATCGACCAGGCCGAAGCGGTCCGCGACCAGTTGTTGGCTCAGGTTTTCGAGCTGATCCGGCCGATCGAGCGCAGCTATCGTCAGTTAATGTTGTTCTTCGAGAACTCGAAGGTTCCCGATGGCAAAGTGCGCAAGCCGGTCGAGATCTTCATTCTCAATTCCGACCCCAAGGCCATGAAAGACGTGTTCAGTATGAGCGTGGCCGCCCTGGAAAACTTCGTCCGCAAACGCAACGACAACTTCAATTTCCGCGACGACATCTGCAACCTGGTAATTCCCGGGTTCGTTCCTCAAGGCGTGCGGGAGAAATTTGAGGATGTCGCCAACTCCTGGGGCATGCTGCTGATCAACGATCTGGACGACGAGAAGTCGTTCAAGAACGTGGAGCGGAACTTCCTGCCGGGCGGAAAATACGAGTTCCTCAAGCGGCCGGAAGACCGGGCGGCGGCGGATGTGGTCACCATGGGTTATCTGCAACTGCGGCCGGCACATTGGTTCGAGAGAAGAGTGGACGGCGGCGACGACCTCTACGGTGCGCCTTCGCTCGTATTCGCTGGTGCAGTGGCACGCGCTGACGACGCTCAAGGAATCGCGCAAGGGCCCGTCGGTTCACGGTTCGGCCAGGTGGCGGGTTCAGAGAAGTGCCGCATCGAGCCGCTAATTGGCGAAATGGAACACCTCAGCATGGAACGGCAGCTGATCCCGATCATCCGGGACGCCGATAACCATTTGTGCTTCTTCGGCTGTCGCACACAAGCCGACGATCCCTATGGCGTGCTGAAATTCTTCACGTCGTACCGGATCCTGCGCTACCTGGAGCGGTGCTGCCGGCACTACTTGTTGCAAGTTGCCGGGCAGGTGCTCACGCGCGACTTCATGGACGAACAGATCGAGAAGCCGCTCCGCCGGCTGCTCGACGAACAGGTGCAGCAGGGGACGGTCCTTGGCTACGACTTGTCGGTCGACAAAGACTCAAACAAGCGGATGCAGGGCATTTGCGATATCACGCTGAGCGTGATGCCCACGGGTCCTGCAGAGACTTTTGTGCTCAAAATTGATGTGCCGGAGTTCAAGGCGGCCGGTTCGGTCAAGCCCGAAGGACAAACGTAAGAGTGTTGGCTGGATCAGGGCATCTGCTCCACAGTCAAGCATCAGGAAACGGGGCTATGCCCCTCCTCCCAACCGGACGTGACATAAGATCTTTCTGCTTCGTCAACGGATGTTCTTCCATTTCTCCCGACGGCACCCGAGGATGGCGCCAGGAAGGTAAGTAGGTCCAGAATCCAGATTCAGCCTGGAAAAGAGGAGGTCAAGCATGGCTGCAACTCCCTATCGTTGCACAGTGACCATTGACGGCACCAAGTTCAATGCCGTTGCCACCAGCGTACGTTTCACCACCGAAAAGGACCGGGCTGGGATGGCCCAGATGGGAAGTCTTCGCACCAGTATCCGTGTCTGGGGGGACTTTCATGATGACAACAACCTGCCTCATGCCGCATTAAAGAAGTTCTTCGATTTGGCCAATGTCGTCACCCGCGACAAGATCAAGGACATGAAGATCGAGTTCTGGAAAGACGACTCGCACCAGGACGCGCTGTGCAGCTACAGCTTCAAGGGCTGGATCAGCCGTTTCGAAACCTCCAATCCTCATTTGCTCGCCAGCACGGACACGAATGGTGACCACCCCGCGCCGCCGGATAATCTGAATCACATGCTGGTGATGGACCTGGAGCCGGCGCTCAATCAAGCAAACTTCAAAGAAATCACGATGAGCAACTGACGCTCGCGGAGGACGTAATTATGGCATCGCCTTATCGCAGCACGGTGACGATTGATGGCACCAAGTTCAGTGCTGTTTCCGTGGTCGTGGCTTTTAGGACTGACAAGGACCGGGCCGGCATGCCTCAAATGGGGAGCCTGCACACCGATATCCGCGTCTGGGTAGATTTCCACGACGAAACGAACCTGCCCCATGCGGCATTGAAGAAGCTGTTCAACCTGTCCAACGTGGTGACCCGCGACAAGATCAAGGACATCAAGATTGAATTCTGGAAAGACGACTCTCACCAGGATGCGCTTTGCAGCTACAGCTTCAAGGGATGGATCAGCACTTTTCAAACCTGCAACCCGTTAGGATCGTCTGAGGAGGCCCAGGATGAACAGATCAACCATCTGCTCATTCTCGATCTGGAGCCGGCGCTGAACCAGCAGAATTTCAAAGATGTTTCCATGAGCAACTGAGGAGGGAGCCATCTCGTTCATCGCGCTGCCCCTTCGCCTTGACGAAGGCTTTCTCCAACGCTGTGACGGTCCGGAAGCCGTGCTCTCGCTGGTGCGCGTAATGGCGAACACGCCCCATGGTTCCTGGCCAGGCTGCCCTTACTTCGGGCTGCGCGAGTTGCTCGAGCAAAGCGGCATGCGACAGGAGAAGGTTCAGGTCGCCATGGACCAGATAAACCGTGCGCTCGAGGACTTGGGGATCACGAATCTCCGAGTCGAAGCCATGACCCGGGATTCCCTCAGGGGTGCCGAGGTCGGCCAGTGGACGATCACGCTGGCCTCCACCACCGAGCCGGGGCGAACTTTCTCAGTGGGTTTGGGCGGCAAAGCACAATAGGCTTTTCCGGGCGCACAAAGCGATGCTCTACAGCAGCCCCAGCGCAGTCGAAATCGACAAGAAACTGCGCGACGACTTTCGCCGGCGGGTCAAAGACTTCGGCATCACGGCTGAGGTCACCGACCCCGTGCTGGCCGTACTGTTCCGCACCTTTGCCCAACAATTGGAAACGCTGTACGCGGAAACCGACCGCATCCGTCTTGCCCTGCTTGACGAACTGATCGCGAACCTGGGAATGGAACCGCGGATGGCGCGGCCGGCGCAAACCCTGGTTCGTTTTTTCCTGGATCGCGGCCAGCAGCTCATCGCAGCTGGCACGGAATTGGTCTCAGAGGCTGAGAGCGGAGAACGGCTGACGTTCATCACCGATGCGAGCGTCACTGTTTCGAGTGCGCGCATTGCTTTTGCGATGACGTATCAGGATGGTTCTGTGCGGATGATTTCCGGCGTGGAGATGCCGGATGCCCTGCAGGACCTGCGTCCGTCGCTCGATCCTGTGAGGGTAAACCTGGGGCCTAATCCGGCGTTGTACATCGCGATTGAGAACCTGCCGCCCGAGCATCTCAGCCAGCACAGCCTCTTTTTCGAACTGGGTCCGGACGCTGACCGGATCGAGCGAGCTCTGAGGACCGAGACGTGGTGCGTGATGAATGGTTCCGGGGAACTGGGCGCCTCCGGCATTCTGCGGCCGCAAGCCGGGAATGGCGGCCTGCGTGCCCTGCAATGGCTAATTCCAGAGAAAAACGAAGCTCGAGCAACAGAATCGGATGAAGAAGTGCCACTGTTGCCAACTGGGTTCTATGGACCGCGGACATTCCTATTCCCGCCAGTGCCCGAGGCCCGGCGTTTCTATTGCCGAGTCCCTCGAGGCATGGACGCGGCGCTCGCGAAGATGTTCGGACGTGAGACGCCGAAAGCTCTGGCCGAAGAACGGGCGTGGGTTCGTGTCTCGATGCCGCGCGACATTCCCCCTCTGCACACTTGTCTCGGGAGTATCACGCTGCACTCCGTTACGGCGTCGAATGTCGAGTGTTTCAATCAGACGATCGTTTTTGAGAAGCAGGGGACTTCGATTCCCATCGTGAGAGAGGAGGGCGGAGCGGCCAGCCATCTGGTTGCGCCGCTGTCAATTTTCGGGGAGACCGGCGCTTCGTACCTGCCAGAGACCGAGTCCTCTACACAAGGGGATGTGGGGAGATATGCGATCCGCAACGGACGAATCGAATTGAGACCGGCGTTGCGAGCCGATGGAAGGCGAGAGTCGTATGCCAATCTCAGACTCTGGGTCACCGGTGGCAGCCTGGGAAACAAGGTGGGCCCCGGAAAAGTCACCGGCTTCCTCAAGAAGAACCAGATCGCAGGATTGCGCCTGGCCAACCCCACCTCCGCCGCAGGAGGCTTTGACCGCGAGGAGTTCAGCAAAGCGCAGGCACGCTTCGCCCAGGCGTTGCTCTCGCGCGACCGCATCGTTACCCGCGCCGATCTGACCGACGCAGTGCGAGCCTTCGATGCCAGGATCCTCAGCACGCAAGTCGAACCGGCAGTTCGGAGAACTGCGCACGGCTTGCAGCGGGTCGAGCGAGTGCAGGTGCGCGTCAACGCGGACGACTTTGCCGACCCGCAGGCGGAATTACCGATCTTGAAAGACGGTCTGCTCAAACACCTCTCGGGCCGTTTCCCGCTGGGCACAGAGGTGACCGTGGACGTGGCCTCATCATGACTGACCAAACTCCGAAAATGCCGTGCTTTGAGTCGGGGTTCTTCGGATTTCACCACACCGTGGCTTCCGCCTTAGAAGTCCTGGTCAGGATGGGCATTTCCCCATCGCGCATCAGCTTGCGCATGGCTGGTCGCGGATATCCCTCGCGTTGGGTGGTTGCTCAGGACCCCGCGCCGGGTGCTGAGCTTGGTCCAGGAGTAAGGATCAAGCTTTCCATCGCAGGACTAGGCTACTTCCACGCGTTGCCGGTTGGCATGTGGGACAAGGGCGGCGAGCGCGCCGCCGGCACCCAGGAAATCCTCGAAGTGTTCGACGACCCTTTGCAGAAAGCGGGTCACTGGGTTCGCGAGGGCGCAAGGCTGTTTGATCTACAGCCGGAAAATCTTGAAGCGTGCTCGCGCTGGATTGCTCTGTTCGGTCTCAATCCAAACGATTGGCCGCCGGAGACTCTATATAACCTGGCACTGCTTTTGCCCAGCATGCAGGAGATTGCCGCGACCGAGCACGGGATTGGCTTGGTCTTTCAGCTCCTGCTGCATTTGCCGGTGAAGGAGATCCGCTATTTTCCCGCCTTCCGCTCGCTGCCCGAAGAGGAGTACAGTTTGCTGGGCGATCGCTTTGGCCGGTTGGGCGTGGACTTCATTCTCGGCAACGAAGTGGAAGACTTGGCGGGCGCCTGGCTTGTCGCGGGTCCAATTTCGCTCGAAAACTACTACACGTATCAGCAGGCAGAAAAAAAGCGCCTGGTCACGTCGGTGCTGGACCTGTGCATGAGCTGCCAGCGGAAGTGCTGGGTTTCGTGGCTGGTCGAGGATCCCGGCAAGGCTCCACGACTGGGTTTCGAAGCGGAAAATGCGCGGTTGGGGATCAATTCGCACCTTGGACGGCCTGAGTTGGCAGGGGCCTGAGGAGTGTATGAAATCGGATGACATCAAACTCGGCTCCGTAAACTGGGAACACGGGATGCTGCTGACTCCCGATCACTTCCTGCGCCAGGAACGTTATATGGACTCAGCGCTATTGTGGATGCTGCGCTACGCCACGAATGCGTTTGGGCTGGTGGGAGGAGGACCGCGACTCCCGGAAGCCGAGCGGGGAGCGGTACGGCATGATCCGATCGTGGTACTCGATGAGGATGCGGACTCGCTTCGCATTTCCGTGACGCAGTGCCGCGGGCTTACGCCGGCCGGCTGCATCGTGGAGATCGACGCGCAACATTCGCTGCAGAGCAGAATTTCCAAAGGGGAACTGGAAGGAGTGGCCGAGAGTCCGATCTACATCACCTGCGCGCCGCACGAAAAGGAAGTCGTCGACGGGGATGAAGACCAGTTCAATCCGCAGATGAAGACCGAGCGCCGGCCCGCCTACCGGCTTGCGCTGAAGGTCCCGGCTGACATCGCACCTTACAGCATGGTGGTGGCGCGCGTGCGGCGGCAGCGCTACGGCGCGGGCTATGAGAAAGACACCGAATTCATTCCGGCCTGCACTGCCATGTGCAGCTACAGCGAACTCATCTCGGCCTGGCGCAAGATCGTTGATCGCGTGAATCTTCTTTCCGAACGCTACACTGCGCTGCATCAGGCGATGCGCGAGTTTCTTGTGCTTTTCACCGAGCGCGGCATCGAGACGGAAGGCGATGCCGAGACCATGCGTTTCGTGGACCGCATGGTGGCGGCGCTGCAGGATTGCCGGTACGAGATTCTCGATCCAGTCCAGCCACCGCAGAAGTTCTTTATTGCGCTGCGGCGGTTCTTCCATACGGCAGCGGTTTACCTGGAACTGACGCCCTCGGTACAGCAGTATTTCGAGACACTGAAGGAAACCGGCGAAACGGAGTTCATTGCGCCGCTCGAACAGCAGAAACAACTTCTGAACGCCATGCCCCGGTGGGACGTGCAGACCGACCTCGGCGTCGAGGTCCGATCCGCCCTGCAGGCGCTCGACGCACTCCACCGTCTGGAGCGCGCTCTGGAAGGCAAGTACATCGATTTCCGTATCAGCCCATCGCTGGAAGCGATGAACTTCATTTTCGATCGCGGCGGCAAAGTGCTCTATCGCCTGGCCGCGAAACCAGCTCGCGTGCAAGGCGTGGGCGACGAACTGACTATCTACTTTTCACAACTCCGCCTGGAGGGACGCGACAAGTACCGGTTGATACTGGTAGGTGAGCCCGACGCGGTTCTGGAGAAAGGCACTAAGATCGCCGTCGAGATTCGCATCAATGAAGGCAGCGGCTTTCGTCGTCAGCCCGTGATCCTCTCGTGCGAGGTGAGGGACGCCGATCACCACAACTTCGAGTTCGATTTCGACGCTCCCGACGTCCCCACGATCACCGACTTAAGGGTGGGGCTGCAGGCGCATTTACCGATCCGGACTGCACTCATGTTTATCCGTCACCGCTTCTACGCGGGACGTGCACAAGAGGCGCCGCGTGCGGTCGAACCCGCTCCCTTGCCGCCGGAGCCGTCCGGGAGCAGAACTCCGGCGGCATCGCGTGATATTGCGGAGCCGCGCGTGCAGCCTCCGGAGCCACCGCCCGCCCGCGCTTCCCGATTGGAGCCGCGGGGGGAACCACCCTCTGGTTCTCGCGAACCAGAGAAGGCGCCATGGGAAACACCCCCTTCGCCGCCTCCCCGACGACGGCGTTTGGAGTGAGCACCAGCGCGATTGGGAGGGACCAGCATGGCTATTGACCTCGACAAGATTTCCGCCGACCTGGAAGAAGCTCTGGAGCGGGCGCGTGTGCTGGCGGAGCAGCGCCAGCATTCTCTCATCACGCCCGCGCACATGCTCTACGTCATGCTCGACAAGGAAAGCCCGCTGGCCGCGATGCTCGAGAAGTCTGGCGTGGCCTGCGGTCCGCTGCTGGATGCGCTTTCCACACGGCTCAACAAGGGAGAGGGCACCAACAAGCTGGACCCCGGCAAACGGCCCTCCGCGTCGCGGTCTCTGCGCGAACTGATCGAGAAGTCTTTCGAGAAGATGACAGCCCGTGGCGCGGAACGCGCCGAGCCGGTCGATTTCCTGATGGCGGCAGCGGAGTCCGGCGAGACGGTCCTCAAAGACGATCTCCGTCAGGCAGGCGTGACCACAGCGGCCGTGGATAAGGCTGCCGGCAGCCGTGCGGCCGCGGGCGAGGCGCTGGGGGAGCCGAAATCCGCATCCGGCTCTTCCCGTTCGGGCAAGCTGCTCGAACGGTTCAGTCGCGACCTGACCGCTGCGGCCGTTGCTGGAGAACTGATGCCCGTAGTTGGGCGCGACGAAGAAATCCGCAGGCTCATCCAGACTCTGCTGCGCAAGAGCAAAAACAACCCCGTGCTGGTAGGCGATCCGGGTACAGGCAAAACAGCCGTCGCCGAAGGGCTCGCCCTGCGCATTGCCGCCGGGGATGTTCCCGATTCCCTGAAGAAATGCAAGGTGTTCGCGTTGGACCTGACCTCGATGGTCGCGGGCGCGAAGTATCGCGGCGAATTCGAAGAGCGGATCAAGGGCGTGGTCGACGAGGTGCGCGCCCGCAAGGGCGAGATCATTCTGTTCCTCGACGAACTGCACACGCTGGTCGGTGCTGGCGGCACCGAAGGGGGCATGGACGCCGCCAACATCCTTAAGCCTGCGCTGGCCCGGGGCGAACTGCGCTGCATCGGTGCGACTACTTTCGACGAATACCGCGAGAAGATCGAAAAGGACGGCGCACTCGCCCGACGTTTCGACGTGGTCACAGTCAAAGAGCCGACCGACGATACCATGATGACGATCCTCCGCGGGATTCGCGCCCGTTACGAGGCTTTCCATGGAGTTGGACTCTCGGATGAATCACTGCAGGCCGCGGTGAAGCTCTCGCGGCGCTACATCCGCGACCGCTTCCTGCCGGACAAAGCCATCGATGTGATTGACGAAGCGACGGCGCGCATCCGGATGCAGAAGGAATCAAAACCGACGCATATCGACCAGCAGCAGCGCCTGCTTCTGCGCAAGCAAGCCGAACTGGAGGCGCTGCAGGGCAGCGCCAGTTCTCCCGCGCAGAAAAAGACCGTCGCCGCGTTGCAGATCGAAGTGGACGCGTTCAAGCAAACGGTGGAAAAACTCGTCGGGGAATGGCAAGAACAGAAAGATCTGTCTGACAATCTGCAAAAGACCAAGCAAACGATCGAACAGCAAACCCAGGCGCTGGCTCAGGCCGAGTCCAAGGGAGATGTGGCCAAGGCGGCAGAGTTGCGGTACGGCTCCCTGAAGTATCTGGAGCAGCAGCGGGTCGATCTGGAGCAACGGGTGCAGCAATTGTCCGGCGGCAAGCCGCTCGTGCCCGATCAGGTGCTGCCGGAGCACATCGCCGAAGTGATCGGCGAGCGAGTGGGGATTCCCATCAGCCGCATGCTGGAAAGCGAACGCGACCGCCTGCTCAAGATGGAAGAGCGCATCGGCTCGCGCGTCTTCGGCCAGGATGAAGCGGTGCATGCCGTCGCCGAAGCGGCGCGGCGGATGCGTGCCGATCTGCAGCCTGGGCGCAAGCCAAGTTCGTTTCTTTTTGCCGGTCCGACCGGCGTCGGTAAGACCGAACTCGCAAAGGCGCTAGCTGAAGCGCTGTTCGACGACGAGGCGGCGCTTATTCGCATCGATATGGGCGAATATAAGGACAAGTCTTCTGTCTCCGGCCTCATTGGCTCTCGCCCCGGACTGGTAGGCTCGGATGAAGGAGGATTCCTCACCGAGCAAGTTCGGCGTTCTCCCTACTCGATCGTTCTGTTTGACGAGGTCGAGAAGGGACATCCGGAGATCCTCGACCTTCTGCTCGGGGTGCTCGACGAAGGCCGCCTCTCGGACGCCAAGGGACGATTCTGCGACTTTTCCAACACCATTATTCTGTTCACGTCGAATCTTGGCGTGCGCGAGGCCATGGAATCGACGGACGATCCGGAGAAGCGCCGGGAGATCATCCACGAAGTGGTCAAAGCCTCTTTGCGGCCGGAATTGTACAACCGGATTTCGCAGGTGATCACTTTCAACTCTCTTAGCGACAAGGAACTCAAGCGCATCGTCAACACGCAGATTGAGGCGTTGCGGAAGAAGCTCGCGGAGGAACGCGAGATCGGGCTCGAGATCACTGCCGAAGCTCTGGCCTACTTGGCGACACAATCCTATGATCCGGCGTACGGCGCGCGGCCGGTGGGGAGAACGATGCAGCAGTTAGTGCTCTCGCCGCTGGCAACCGCGATCCTGGCTGGCGATGTGAAGCCGAAACAGATTCTGCAAATCGAGTACGCTGAGCCCGACGGTCTGAATTTCTCCGTGCAGGAAGGTGTGGCCGCGGCGGATTAGTCCATGAACAGACTGCTTTGTCTGCTGCTGGTGGCGCTGTCGGTAGCGGCCGCCGACAATTCGCTATCGAAACCCGAGGCCGACGAGGGCTGGCTCTTGCTTTTTGACGGAGACTCGCTCTTCGGCTGGACAACCACTGGTGGGGCGCATTGGAAGGTAGCAGACGGGGCGCTCACAGCCGCCTCCGACGGGGGGTACCTGCGCACCAACAGCGCCTTCGCCGATTTTGTCTTGAGGTTCGACTACCGCAGCGCCGCCGACGGTGACTGCCGCGTTTATGCCCGCAGTGCGATCGATGGGGACCCCAACGAAACCGGATATTCGATTCAAGTCGGCGACACAAAGCCAGCATGGCCGACGGGAAGCATTGCCGGACACTTCAAGGCAGACGCAGTTCACCCTGTCGCCAGCCAGTGGCACAACGTCGAAGCCACTTTTTCCGATGACCGCATGGCGGTAAAACTGGACGGCCGCAAGATCACAGAAGGACAGAATTCCCGCGCCAAAGCAGGCGTCATCGTGCTCGGTTGTAGCGGGGCCGGACGCGTGCAGTTTCGCAACCTCAAGCTTAAGCCTCTGCTCACGAAGAACCTTTTCAACGGCACCGATCTTGCAGGATGGAAAGCCGTCGGCCCACCCCCGCCCAAGAAAGCGGGCATGCTCAAGAAGATGGTTGGCGGGGGCGGAAAAGTCAAAGAAGCACAATGGTCGGTGACCAGCGGAGCGATCCACGGTCAGGGCGGAGTCGGACAGCTCGAGACTACCGCGATGTACGACGATTTTGTTTTACAGCTTGCCCTTCGCACGAACGCGAGCAGCAAGGGTGACCATGCGAGAGGCGCCGTCTTCTTTCGCGGTGATGCTGGCCAGCTTGCAACCGGTTATGACGTCCCGGTTATGAACGACTACAGAAGTGGGCATCGTGGCCAGGCCTTCGCCGACAGCACGGGTAGCATCAAGGGGCTTCAACCGGCACGAAAGGTAGTGAGCGACGACAATCAGTTCTTCACTGAGACCATCGCCGCTTACGGCCGGCACATTCAAGTGTGGATCGATGGATATCCCGTGAGCGATTTTCAGGACGCGCGGGCGGAAGGAACGGCGCGAACGACCGCAGGAACCGTGAGCCTGCAATCTCCCGATGAGAAGGCGAACCTCGACTTCCGCGGCATCCGTCTGGCACAGCTGCCGAAAACACTGGGCAAGGGCCCTGCTGAGGCTACAGGCGTCCAGCCGCCGCCTCCTGCGATTCCAGCCGTGATGCCTGGTGCACCGGGGACGCCCGGGCCCGATCCCAACAAAGCGAAGGTGCAGGCGCTGATGGCGGAGGTCATGACCACCAGTGATCCGGAGAGACAGAAGGAAATCTACACCCAGATCCTGCTGCTCGATCCGAGCAACGCAGTTGCCTTCGCCGGACGCGAGCAGGCGCAGCAGAAAATTGACGAAGCCAACGCCACGCGCGTCGCTCAGCAGGCGCATGAGCAGCAGCAGAGTCAGGGGGAAGCGGAACGACAGTCCACCGCCGAGGCCGCGAAGCAGAAAGCGGAAACAGCCTTCCTCAACGGGGACCTGGACACCGCCCACACTCAGATCGGCATTGCTGAGAAGGCGATAAATGGCGATTCGACCATCGACGACCTGAAGAGCCGTATCGAATCTGCTATCCAGGCGCGCACACGGCTCCGTCTTCTGTGGGGCGGTTTCGGAGTTGTTGCTCTGATTGGCCTGATCACAGCCTGGTGGGCGACCCGCGGCAAGAAAAACGCCTGCCTCGAGGTGATTGCAGGCCTGGATAAAGGAAAGAAATTCAATCTCGACCAGGAAGTCATCCACATCGGCGCCGTCGCTGCGGACGGCGGTAACAAGAACGAAATCGTAGTACGCGACCTGGAACGCCAGATCTCACGCTTCCACTGCGAAATTCACAAGCGCAACGGCCAGTTCTTCCTGATAGACTGCGGCAGCGCCAATGGCACTAAAGTGGACGGCAACCGGGCGTCCGCAGGCAAGCCGGTGCGGCTCAAAAGCGGCGCCAGAATTGATCTGGCGGGCACGTGCGCGCTGCGGCTAGGGTGGGAAAAAAGAAAAGCCTGACCGGACCCTCGCCTACTTCGATGAGACTGGCGCAGGATGCAACTTAAGAAAATCGTTGATTGCATTGGCTGCCTCGTAATATCCGGCCTGACTTGTGTAGTTCCCCAACGACAGGGAACGGCCCGAGTTCAGCGTCAGTGCCAGCCGGTGCGTGCCCATACCCGACACCACGGTTGCGCTGCTCACCTGCGTCAACGGAACTTCCATGGCTTTCCAGCGCAGCCCCACAAGGTAGCGAGTGAGCGTGACGTTTTGCGAGACTGCATCGAAAACGACTACCCGCCGAGCAGTGAGGAAAGCGACGGCGATACACAAGAAAGGAATCGTCGAGGTCAGAAGGATCCACTTGACTTCCGAACCGGCCCGAGTGGCGCGCGCCATCCCATACACCACGCCCGCCCCTACCAGCACGAGCAATAGGACGGCAATCCCCGCCGCGAAGAAGGGCGGTTGGACTATCGTCAGCCTCGAGTTGGAATCCTGGATTACGCGAACTGCAGAAGAGGGGAACATAGGCTAGCGCGGGATCCTCCATTCCGTTCCTTGCTGATTAGGTTTTCCACCCATCTCCGCGAGCGTCTCGGCCAGAGGGACCGAAGTGGCTATCAGGATTCCTTGATCTTCGAAGCTCTGACGGATATAGAGGGTGATGCCGGTGCACCACTCTTGTAGCTCTCGGGATTGTGCCTTCTCCAGTGTCTTGCCTTCCAGGAGGGGCACGTAATACGGATAACAGCGATACGACCGATCTTGGATGAAGCGCAGGTACACTTCCTTGGCGCTTGCCAGAAAGATCTCGCTATTTTCGGCGGTCAGGATCTCCAATACTGGGCCGAAGCTAAACATACGATCGCGGGCTTCCGCTCTCGCTTCATAGCCGGCGGTGATTCGAAAAACCTGAAACATAAGCGGGCGCAACTTGCCGCCCGGAGAGAAAGACTCCAACTCCTCTGTGGTCCATATACCCGGAGGCTCGCGGTCGGGCCAAACTCCCAAGCCAACATCTGGAAGCCACTTCTTGCCGTGATCCGCGAGAATATGTCGGCATTCCTTTCCACGAAGCTGTTCAAGTTGCATGAACACCTCCCCCGAAAGCTCCCAGCGTTTTGCTGCAGCTGCTGAAAGGAATGACACGAAGCTGCAGACCGCATCCGATTCAGGCTTGGGCATTGGGAATCCGGTGACTGGCAACACGAATGTCTCCCAGGGTGGCGCACTTGGTAAGACTCTCAGAATCGTCTGCCAACCCACCTCGCTATTGACGTTTGCCGGGGTCATGGTCAATCAAAGAGAATATCTTAGCCCTTCTGTTTTCATTTGCCTTACGATGCCAATCAGGTCTTCTTCAACATCCAACTTGGAGGCGATGACGATGCCTTTATCCGCGGGGCTTTCGTTCACATAAACGTCGAAAAGCTCGAACCACTTCTTGCATTCCTCCTCCGGCCGATTGAAGAAGTCACGCGTGCCCAGTAGAGGGACTACGAATGGAATGCCTTTCAGCTGCACGTTCTTCTGAATTTCTTGGGAAAACAATTCCAGACTCTTCTTTCGAAAGCTATCCCCAAGAGCATGGGCGGTCGCATTTGCCTCGTCAGGATCGAAGCGCTTAAACAGATCAGCAAATACAGGATATTCCCGGGTTCCCTTGGGGATAGGAAGTGGTTCCACCTTCGTGTTCGGGTCGGGCGTAAGAAACAAAATAGTTACGCCACCGTAGCCCCAGAACAACTCTCTCTGCTTTTTTTCGTGCTTGCGCACAAACCAGTAGCAGAAGTCACCTACGTACTTTCCAAAGTCGTACTCCTCTTTTCCATCGATCAAAGGTTGGAGGTCTTTAATCGATGGAATCGGCGGCAGTTCCTTGCCCGGACACTGTCCGAGCCCCATCAATGGAATCAAGTCGCGAGCATTGTCCAGAAAACGTTCCAGCAATGCTGGGTATACGGTCTTGTATTGTAGAAACAGCTCCGCACGCAAAGCATGTTTCTTCCGCATCATTTCGGACAAACGGTCCAAAAAAGAATCGAGCCATTGCCGTTGAGCCGAAGGAATCGGAAACGCATTCACCGGAATCCAGTAGAGAGCACACCGGGTCAACTGCTCCGCACGTTTCAGCGGCAGAAGCTCGGGACCGCGGTCTAATGGGGTGAGCCGAGACTTATCTTCAACAGCCATATGTATCGTGTTCTTCGATCAAACCGTCCTGTTCAGTGTGGTCTCCCCGACATCGCTTAGATCAGTGGAGTCGGATTTGGGTCCGCACCTGCCAAAGGAACAACAGCGACCGCCTTTGGCTCGGCAGCGCCGAGCTTAGGCTCCAGCGCCTTAACGTGAGCCTTGAGCGCGGCTATTTCTTCATCCGTGAGAGAAACTCCCGCGTTTAGCTCGGTGTTTTGGAAGCGAAAAGCGCTGACGCTTGTGTCAAGAGATGAGAAGTATGGATGGTTGCCCTTTATCTCAAGATGATTCAACCCCACTTCGGTGTGAAACGCTTCGAACTCGAAGGTGAAGGCGTAAAAGGTATATTGCCGCACGCCCCAGTGTATTTTGCCATCCTCATCATTGACCCATTCAAATTCGCCATGCGTCTGCGCGTGAGTACCTAGCCGGGTTTCATTGCGGACGTCAAAATTAGTGACCAGATGGGGACCCACAATCACCTGCTGGCACTGTCCTGCGACGGTCTCTTTCTGGTCTTGACTGATATTCACCGTACGATTGCCCTGAATGGCCTCATTCTGATTGCCTGTGATCGTCGTCTTCAGATCGGCAAGGACATTTTCGGTCCGATTGGCTTCAATCTGCTCCCAGCGATCCCCGTGTGCCAACATGCAGTGCGTGCCGATGGTCCCTGACAGGGCCACTGGAGTCGCAATCGCGGGAAGAACTAGCGAGCCGGGATTGGGGAGCATGTCATCGGTTCCGGGATCGGCAACTGCTCGCCCCACCTTCGTCTTTCCATCGAACACAGCTGCCATTCTGTCCCTCCTTGGCCAAGTTGGCCGCTAGCTCCGCCAGCCTAAAGTTCCTAACCTGCCTCGTCCGACACAAATTTCCCGTGGACATGCACCCTACCATTCGGCGCGCTCAAAAAGATATCACCATTTTCCGAATGCAGCGTAATCATCGAGCGGCCGGTCTCATCGGTCTTTTCGATCATAGACACTTTCAGTTCCTTCGGCGTGGCGAGCACGATCGATTCTTTCCCCGGCGTGTCCACAATCTGGATACGGTGGCCGCTCTTGGTCACGATGCGTTTTACATTGTTGGGAGCGACGTCGCCACCCCAGAAATTCTCTCTCGGTGGCTTGTCTACCCCATTCCACACGCAGCCGAGAATTACGGGCTTTTCGACATCTCCATCTCCGAAGCCCACGACGACCTCGTCCCCGACCTCGGGCAGAAACATGAATCCGCGATCCGCCCCGGCATGGGGCGTCATCATGCGCGCCCAGTTGGTCACATTCTCTTCCTGCCAGACGAACTGGACCTTCAGTCGTCCACCCCCGGCCGGATCATTATTGTCCACCACTCGCGCATAGACCAGCCCTGGCCAGGTGCGCGCCACCGGCGGTTCCGGATTTGTGTACTTAGCCCACGGTGTACAAGAGAACTCATTCAAATATCCCGTCGGCGTCCAGCGGTGGACGACTTTGGTCAGACCGTAGGTGCCCGTAGAATCCGGCAGGCCAGATATCTCGACCGTATCGCCGGGCTGCAGTTTCGGATTCATGCTTTCGCCTGTAGCTGTTACGCTTGCACCCACCGAGCGGCGGCTCTCTTTCTTGAGCAGTTCCTCGTAGGTGTCCAGTTTCCCTACGCGGCTGCGTTGATAGATGTAACCAGAGGGCATGATCGACAGGCCATCCCTCGCAGACGACAGCATGGTCATGCTTGACTCGGTGTCTTGGAAAAACTGAGGATCTTGTTGATCGTGTTTGACGTTCTTATAGACTTGGCTTTGCATATCCCCGGCGGAATAGTGCGCACCATCGAAGGTCTCCGGAGCAAGCGTTCCCTTGGTCTTGAATACGATCAGCCCATGCTCCTCCCGCCATTCCAGCTTGCTGCCGGACTGGAAGGAGTCATAGATTGCGATCCCTTGGCCGTTCGGCCTCATCCAGGCTTCGTTGTCGTCGACAATGCGATTTAGGAAGTGCCAGTCGGTCTCACCCCATTGCATGTAGTTGAATTTCCCGGCCCCGCTCACCTGGAACTGCAAATCCTCAGACGAAATTAGAGCCGTCTTTTTTGATAGTGTTTTCGCGATGTCCACCACATCTTGCTGCTCGTAATATTTGCAGCACGGGGTCAAATCCA
The DNA here is from genome assembly GCA_052326105.1 of Candidatus Sulfotelmatobacter sp. GTDB lineage: Bacteria > Acidobacteriota > Terriglobia > Terriglobales > Acidobacteriaceae > Sulfotelmatobacter. The sequence continues at coordinate 27,666 of JBKQRC010000039.1, forward strand.
TAAAGTAGCTGGATGTGACTGCGGTCAGCTGGGCCTGGTAGCTGCCCGACATTTCGTAGGTCAGTTCCACATCGATGATGATCCCTTGGAAGACGACAACCTCGTTACCGTCCTGGTCGTAGCCAGAAATCTTGAGGGTGGTACTCAGGCACTCTTCGGGGGACATGCGGTCACCCGGATTCTGATCGCTCCGGCGGCACACAATCTTGCACCAGGAGTGCTGGTTGAGTTCCTGACTCACCTCCACCGACAGAAGGATTGCGTCGGCGAGCTTAGTTTCGACCTTGTCGCCGCTGATTTTGAGATTCGAGATGCCTGTCGCCGAGCCCATGGCAGGAATTTCCTTTCTGGAGTTGGCAGAACATGTCCGTCATGCGGTGGAGGGTAAACTCATCGGAATTGAGGCTCGCATTGAGTTCACTCTCGGACATTGCCCGACCCTGAAGCTCGTAGGTAAGCCGGATTGTACACCGCGATTAGCTCATTTGCGAACGATCTGTCAGGGGTCCCGGCCGAGCCGGCCTGTCATGCCGCCCGGCGGTGACCACTCGGGGCGAGCACCGAAAGCGTCTGGCGGTCCACGTAGGGTGCAATCGCTACTCTCGAAGCTGCGCAACTTCACCGCGGACAAATTTCTGAGTCCAACGGCGAAACGTCTTGGACGTCACGACCCTTACGCGTTGACGTCGGCGGTCCGGTGAATTCGTCGCACATGAATTCGCGTCTCACGTTTGCGGGTTTGGGCAATATCGTATGAAACCTGCATGCGCATAAGGGTGTCCATCTTCACCCCGAAGGCCTTCTCAATGCGCAGCGCCATGTCCCCCGAAAGATCCGCGTTGCCATTGAGCAAACTGGACAGCGCAGGCCGGGAAACCCGGAGCACTCGCGCGGCTGCCGTGACCGACAGACCTGCAGGCTTGATAATCTCCGTCCGTATGAAATCTCCGGGGTGGGGGGGGCGTCTTTATCGGCATGGCTGTTACCCCTTCTCCTAGTGGTAATCTTCCAGGTTGACGTCGTAGATTTTGCGTTCTGCAGCATCAATGCGGAAGGTCAGACGACGATTGCGAAGGGTCCAGAAACCAAACTCGCCGTCTCGAGAACTCATTTGTCGAAGTGCGTGCTCTTTGGATTCAGCTTTAGGTCCTTCAGGTCGCTGCTGCGGCCTAGAGCCTGCTTGTTCGTCACGAGGTCGTCCAGAGAAATGAAGTTCACCGGAACACCGAAAAAAGTGCTCGCGACCCTTTTCCTCCACGCATCGGGGAACTCGACGCCGGTGATCTCGGTCAGAATGTCAATCCTGACCGGCGCAATTCCAATCTGATAGACCACCTGCTTTTCGAATGTCTCTGGCGTGATGCCATCATGCTCAAGGGGAGCACCGAACTTCTTGAGCGCTGCAACCACCCGAAAAGAATTTTGCGCGGAATTGCATACCCACACGTCGAGATCTTTCGTGTAGCGCGGCTCTCCAAACTTCATGACTGCAAAGCCGCCGACGATCAAATATTCCACCTCAAACTCGTTTAAGAGTCGTAGCAGTTCTTTGTAACGTGGGTTTTCTGCCATGGCTGATTTCCTCGGCTAATTCCACCATTTCCCATGCAGCAGCGAAAATGGCCTCGTCTCCCTGCTCCTGCCAGAACTCTATGTCGAACGAGCGGTCTGGAAAGCCACACTGCACCAAGCGTGTTTTCCATGCGGATTTTTGAGGAGTACGCATTTCCACCTCTTCGAATCGATCTTTACCATAACAGGATATCAGGCCAAGAACCTGAATCTGTCTTCCTGTTGAGGAGCAGGCAGCCGCAACGTCAGGCGATCTCGCTCGCAACAAAAGAGCAGTCAAAGCGTCATGCAATATAAAGTCACGGGATCTGCTCGATGCTCAATGGACGATTCTCGATCCGCTCATTCCGGAACCGAAACCACGGAAAGATGACCGGGGAAGACCTTGGAGACCACGGCGATGTGTCTTGAACGGAATCTTATGGGTGTTTAGGAACCGGTGCGCCGTGGGCTGACCTGCGGCGGACCATACATTGAGTGTAATCGCCTGCTGGTGTTGAAGAACTCGATCGCGCGAAAATGGTCGGAAAACTTTGCGTCAGGATGCCCTACAAACGACGTTCTCGTTTTCCTAGACATTTTCTATCCCCCGAATTTTCGCTGTTTTGAGGAATGGAGTTTTTCAGCAGCCACGCCTGATAACGACAGTGAGACAAGTCTGGATTCGAGCGTCTGCCCGCTTTTGTATGGATTGACTGGGAACTTCTATGACGCCAAATGCGTATTCTCCAACGAAGCACCGAACAGATGGCGCGAACGTTCTCAGACGCCTAAGCTTCCAAAGGTAAGAACGAAGAGAGTGGTTTATGAGTGCCAAGTATAACTACATCATCGACAGTATGAAGTGGCGTGTGTGGCTGAACCTTGTCGGGTTTGCGTTGTGGTTGGCCGCAGTCGTCGGCCTGTTTGCGGCCGCAGAGCTCTGACCAGTCTGTCCTTCGCCAGAATGCTCCGTCGTGAATGCCGGAAGATCACTCTGGGTGCCCCCGGTGACAATGACGTCGGCTTCACGGAGTCCGTACTGTCAGCTGGAAGGATTTTCTAGTGTCTGGTCCGCCAGCGCGGTAAGGGGACTCCGGACCAGGCAATCTCTTGCGAAAAAAGAAAGGAAGAGGTAAGATTGTCTTACCATGCAAACTAAGGTTTCCACGAAGGGCCAAGTCGTCCTTCCCGGCCCGCTTCGACGCAGACTCGATATTCGGGCAGGCGATCCTTTGGATGCCCATATAGAGGATGGGCGAATTGTCTTGACGCCGCGCAAGAAGCGGTTCCATCGAGCTAAACTCGTGACCGACCCTGTTACTGGATTGCCCGCCTTGAGTGCAGGCCCGAACGCACCGACGTTAAGTAGCAAGGAGGTTGAAGAAATTCTGGCAAACTTCCCATGATCTACCTGCTCGATGTGAATGCTCTAGTCGCTCTCGGGTTCATCAATCATGAATTTCACGGTCGGCTTGCTTCTTGGGTTCAATCGCATAATGCACCGAACTTGGCGAGTTGCTCGATCACTGAGCTCGGATTTGTACGCGTGCTAGCCCAAGCCCCAGCCTACGGATTCACCGTTACCCAGGCTCGTGCCTTGTTGCTGCGCCTTAAGGAAGCGCCTACTTCTCGACTCACGTTCATTTCAGACGAACATGACGTTTCTCATCTTCCCGGTTGGGTCAGAGCGCCCAAGCAAATTACCGATGGTCACTTGAGCAAGCTCGCGAATGCAAACGGTGCCGTCCTCGCCACTCTGGACGAAAACATTCCTGGATCGTATCTGATTCCGAGGTAATGTTTCTGGCGTTGTCAATCGTGCGGCGCGATGTCGCACCTGGAAGTCCACCACAAGGAGTTCCGCAGCCACTGGGGGGACGATTCCGAGCTGAACCTTGGCGATCTCCCTCTTCATTATGATACAATGCTTACAATAGTTACAGAGGAGCACGATGAATCCAACTCGTTCCATGGTGCTTAGCATGCGCCTGCCTATGGAAAGCGGAAACCGCTTGAAGCAAATGGCGCGTCGACACGGGTGGACGCCGAGCGACGCCAGTGCCCGCCTCGTCGAAGAAGGCCTTAGGCGGTCGGAATTTGCCTTCATCGATTTTCGCGACTCACCCGCCGGCCGACAGGCCTACCTACAAGGCAGTACGCTTGCAGTGTGGGAATTAATGTTGCTCGTCCGCAGTTATAAGGAGGACGCGTCGGCTGTGGCCCGGCACCTCAGGTGGCCAGAGACTAAGGTTCAGGCAGCAGTGAATTATGCCGCAGCCTTTCCGAAAGAAATTGAGGAAGCCATAAACGAGAACGACTCCACGCATTTCGAGACGCTAAAACGCATGCTGCCGCAGGCGGTCGAGTTCGTGCACCAGGCAAGGCGTTGAAAGGCTGAGATGCTCAAGCTTCTTCTGGATGAGCACATCTCGCCCTCTGTAGCGGATGGCCTTCGACGCCGCCACCCATCTCTCGTGGTCTATTCCATGTCGGAATGCGAGCACGGCAACTTTCTAGGGCAGGCCGATTCCGCTTGTCTACTGCAAGCAGCGGCGCAGAAGTTGACATTGGTCACTTATGACCGAAGGAGCATTCCCCTTCTGCTAAAAGCCTGGGCAGAAGAAGGACGAAGCCACGGGGGTGTAATTTTCGTTGACGAAAGGACCGTCTCGCCGGCCGACCTGGGCGGCTTGGTGCGAGCGCTGTCCCAGCTACACAGAGCAGCGGGAGAATGGGACTGGACGGATCGAGTCTTATTCTTGCGGCGGTGACAAGAGTCGTCCCGTCAGGCCTTCGAGAAGCTGCGCCAGCAAGTTCTCCGTCGTGACGGCTGGCGGTGTCAATCGTGCGGCGCGATGGCCAACATCGAGGTCCACCATAAGGAATTCCGCAGTCACTCGGGAGAGGATTCCGAGATAAACCTCATCACACTTTGTATGCAGTGCCACAGTCGGGCCCACGGCGGTCACGATCCAGCTCCTCCCTGGCCTTACTCCCGCTGCGTGGGTTGCCCAGCACTCTATCGAGTAGGGCGCGCTATTTGAATCCGAAATCGAGAGCGCATGTCCCGGGAAAACTCAGCCGCGAGCGAGGGTTGCTTTGCGCGCGATGAGTAGGTAGCCTTTGGCCTTGGCATCGGCTTCGATTGTGGCCAGGTGGGTGCGTCCCGCTGTCGTTTGTCCCGACTTCATTTCGATTTCAGCGAGCGCGAGACGCGCATCGAGCTCGAAACCCATATAACCCAGCTCTCGCGACTTCGTGATGATGGCGGCCAGTTCTTTGCGTGCCGCAATCCCGGCAGCGGAGCGGGCAAATTCCTTTTCAGCGCTCGCGATGCGCGCTGCAGTGATGGCGGTCTGCCAGCGGATGTTCGGATCCTGGCTCTTGACCGCGAGGGACCGCGCGTGTTGGATCGCCTCTCTCGCGGCTGCCGGTTTACCTTCGGCGAGCAGAGCGCGGGCGAGGCTGCACCACGCCCCGGTTTCGTCGTCACGCATTTTCTGTGTCTGAAAAATCTCGATAGCCTGCCGGACTGCGGCTTCTTGTTCGACGGGAGAACGCCCCTCCTCAAGCGACAAATCCGCGAGGGCGAGCTGAGCTTCAGCGATAGGTATCTTGTCGCCCCTCCGAGTCCGCATGGCCAGCGCCTGCTCGTACATCTTCCGGGCGCCCGAAAAATCGGTCTGCTCGATCATCAGGCTTCCCAACCCCAACATGGCATAAGGAGACCCCCAGACATCCCCGTGTTTCTGCCAGAGCGCGAGGACTTGCTCGAATTCCTGCTTCGCCGCCCGCCAGGTCTCCTTGCGACTGGTGAATGTCCGCGATGTTCAGACTGGTGAGGACCGCATATCCGTAATCTTCGTTGTCCCGACCCACCTTCAGGGATTCTTCGTAGAGTTGGAGGGCGCCTCGCAGATCCCCTTGACTGGTTCGTTGAGCGCCAAGGTTCGATAGCGTTAAGGTCAGGTTCCTGGTGTCGTCGAGGCGCCGCCAAATGGCCACGGCCTCGCGTTCCAATTTCTCGGCGGTGGTGGCATCGTCTGCTAGGATGGCGAGGTTGTCGAAAACCAGGGCCAAACCGACCTCGGATCCATTCCCGAGGAAAATGCTTTTCGCCTCTTTTAACAGGCGTCTAGCTTCAGGAGCATCGTTTCCAGCAATCACCTGCGCCCACGTGAGCAAAGCCCGGCCTTCGTGCTCCCGATCCCCGGTTGCTGCGTAAATGTCCCCCGCCTCGCGACAGGCGGAGACCGCGTTCTGCTCTTGCTGGAAAGCGCTGAACATCCGACACTGCAGTTGCCGCGCATCGGCCAGGATCGCATGAGATCCCTGCGCCCTCGCCTTCTCCACGGCTCGTTCAAGGGGTTGTTCTTGACGCTTGGCGTCGCCCACCACGGTCCACGCTCGCGCCTCCGCAATTTCGATACGAGGATCGCCAGACGCCGGAGGAGGGAGCTTGTGCAGTGACTCAACCGTTGCCAGGGCGTCGTGTCCTTTTCCGGCGCGAGCTTGCATCATTGCAAGCTGGAGCCCGTAATCGACGTTGTCAGGAAACAACGTGAACAGCGCGCGATAGACGTCGATCGCCTTCGGGTTTTGATGATCGATATCGCGATAACGGCCTTCCACCACGAGCTTGTCTTCGCGAGAAAGATTGGTGGAGAGATCGTAGGCCTGCTGGGCTTCCTGCCGCGCCTTTTTGTCATAGCCCAACCGGGACCAGGCTTCGGCCAGAGCCGAGTGAGCCAGCGAATACTCTGGGTCGGCCGCTATGGCTCGCTGCAAAAGATCACGAGCTTCGAGGGCATCGAAAACGCGCAGCCGGGCGAGCCCCTCGGAGTACAGGCGGGCGGCGTCACGGTTGGAAGGCAAGGAGCCGCGAACGCTCACGGCCTCGACCGGCGAAACCGCTTCCACGCCAAGCTTTTCGCGGAGCTGGGAACCCGCCTGCGTCACCATGTCAAACAGGTCTGCCTCGCCTCCCACTACGGCCACATCGGCGATCGTTTCCCCCGCAACCGTATCTTGAAGGCGCAGGTCGAGACGAATGCGAGTACCAGGTTTTTCGCCGAGAGCCGTGTAGGAGCCGAAGACGATCAGGTCGCTGTCCAGGTTTTCGTGCAATCGCGCCAGCGTGTCTCTGGACAGGCTGTCCGCGTCGGCCAGAGGAAGATCGAGTTTGGCACGCGCGATGTCTTCGCCGGAGACCAGACGCAGCTTTTCTCCGGCCTCCAGTTCCGTGCTCAACATTTCTGCCAAGGCCGTGGACAGCCAGCCTTCTTCGGGACGGCCCGACAGGTTTCGAAAGCCGAGAACGGCGATGGAACGGCGAGGTGCGGTGGTTGCAGCGGTCGAACCGATAGCCGCGGGATTCGCCGGCGGCTGGGCTCGGTGAGACTGCTTCCATGCGTAGATTCCGGCAACCGCCGCCGCAGCTATGGCTAAGCTCGCTACCAGTTTCATCTCCACCCGACGTCGGGGAAGCGGCAAGCTTAGCTGTTGTTTCTCTTCCGTAACGACACTGGTCCGGACGGTCTGCTGCTGAAAAACTACCCCGCCTGAGCCGTGACTGGGCCCAGCCGTTGCATCCGGGACGATCGCCAGATTGTCTGGCGCGACCACCTGCACCGGCACAACGAACTGATACCCACGCCCCGGCAGAGTAACGATGTAGTTGTTGTCTCCTGGTTTTTCCTCTAGAGCCCGCCGGAGAGCGGAGATGCTCTGCGCCAGGCTATTCTCATCTACGTAGGTATCGGGCCAGACATTCTTTAACAGTTCGTCCCGGGTGAGAACCCTTCCCGGGTTCTGGACAAAGTACAGGAGCACGTCGAAAGCCCGGCGGTTGAGCGTGACAATCTCTTCTTCCCGCCGCAGAGTGCGGGCGAGAGCATCAATTCGAAGCTTCCCGAATTGGTATATCTCTTCTGCCTTCATTGACTTGCCGGCGATTCAAACCTCGTCAGGATCTGTCAGAACTGGTCACTGGCCTTTTTTGCGCGATTGCCACAACATTCGCGGCCAGTGGGTGGGGAGGGGCAGCACGAAAGGACTTTATCAATGGCTGTCCAGACGGGCAAGTTTTTTCCGTTCTGACACGTCCGCTAACACCGCCGGCCGCACCGTCCGCACTGAGGTCACCGTACAGCGGGAAGCCATGACCCTGCTGGTGGGTAACGTGGCTGCGGGCTTCGATAGCTGCCCGCTTTGCGGACAGAGGCTGGTCCCAGAGCAGGCGGAACAGGCTCGGCTCCGTCTTTCCAAGGGTTCGATCTCGCAGAAATCCTCGCCGGTTGACCGTGCTCCGCCATGAGTCAGGTTGCGGAGCCCGAAAAGGACGGCTGTGAAGGTTTCCCATAGGCAGCTCCGTTTGCGGCTCTGTCCGGCGCTCGTTTGGTCGGCCTGAGCTGCTCGACGAAATTGAAGTGTCCAAGACATGAATCATCAGGAGGAAATTCACCATGAAGACCACGCCCAAAGTTCTCGCCAGCATCGTTCTGGTGCTCGCCGGCATAACCGTCAACGCTCAAACTCATTCCAGCGCCCCGCTGGTTCATCCCATCCCAACCGCGCCTAGGAAGAGCTATGACCCAGCGTCTTTTTCTGCCATGCCTGGGTTGCAATGCAAGCTCTATCCCGAGGGGAGCGCAGCCTCCAAGGGGCTTACTGTGTTCACCGACGATGACGGGTATGCCCGGTTCCATGCGGTGCGGGCGACTGCCAGCGATGCAATTCAGCGACTCGCTTTGGATTGCACAGACTCCGCCGGAAAGTCTTACTCGTATTTCGTCGATCTGACCTCTAACGATACGTTCGCGCCGCGCCCGCTCAATCTCGCGAACGAGCGCGGCACCGACCGGCCCGCGCTGACCGGCGATCCGCTCAGTTATTCCCAGTCCGAGCTGATCCAGGCCGGCTATGGGCTGCGGCCAGATCCAACCGACACTGCCGCTTACGCGCGCTGGCTCGCCTCAGCCTCCACCCCGGGACGGATGCTTGAAGCCAAACGCTCCAGTTCCACTGCGCACACCAATGTCCCGGTTCGCTCGAACACCACGGTTCACCCGAACACCGTAACCAAGACCACGGGCCCCTGGTGGGTCGGCTCCACTCTGAACGGTGATCGGAGCTACGCTGCAATCGAGGCAAACTTCAACGTTCCCAAAGCCATTCCCGGCGGAGACGAAACCTCCTCCACACAAGTAGCCGTCTGGACCGGTGTTGAAGGTGCTGGTAACAACTCAGGCCTGATCCAGGGCGGCGTGGGTATATATACGGACGGACCCGCGGCTGGCTACTATACTTGGAGAGAGTACTGCTGCGGGGATGGGGACAGTAACGGATACGGAGGCGCTTTCACCCCCAAACCCGGCGACAACATCTATGCGCAGAACTGGTACTGCGACACCAAGGGCAACATCAGCTTAAAGGGGGGATACGGATGCACCTATCTCCATGATCTAACCACGGGTGCGATCCTCAGTTGCACCTTGCCCGCCGGCAAGCCCTGCTGGTCAGTTAAGGCGCTTGCGAACTGGACTTCTGAGGGGACCGACGCAGACTTCGTGATCGAGAATCAAACCCCTCAGTTGTACAAGGGATGGAACGCAACCACGGCTTACACAAAGGGCCAGGTCGCGGTCTACGGCACGTATCCCTACATCTGCCTCAAAGCCAACACAGACCAACAGCCAAATACCCACCCAGCATACTGGGAGCTTTATCAGAGAGACATGGCATTCACTGACTTCACCCCACAGGTGAATATGGCCGGGTCAGCCTACTCAACCGCTACAGGCAAGTATTCCCAAACGGTCACCAGTGATTCTGCCGTCGATCTGCTGGAAGACTTTACCAACGCCACCTCGCACATAAACATCTCTCTGGGAACGACCGACGAAACCTACTTCAGTTCCTCTCAATTCAGGCAGGTCGCGGGCTTAGCGAACAAAAGTGCAACCGCCGAGTCCATTGGTGTGGGTCCGAACGCGAACGGGTCCCAGGTCGGAGACGCGTGGACACTCGGATATAACGCGGACGTCAACGGCCAGTTTGCCATTTACCAATGGAAGAACTCGAAATGGGTGGAACAGCCCGGCCGGGCGACTCACATTGCAGTGGGGCCGGAGGGCTATCCTTGGGCCGTCAACTATCAGGGATTGATCTACTACTGGGACGGGAGCTCGTTTGAACCTGCCCCGAACCAAAGCACTACCTGCGCGTCGTGGATTGGCGTGGGTTACAACGTAGACGGGTCCACCCACGGAGATCCGTGGATCCTCGGCTGCCACGAAGGAACAGACGGCTATAGCGTCTACCAACTGCAGGGTTCCAATTGGGTGTACCAGAATGCCAAGGCAGTGAAACTGGCAATGGGCCCCCGTGGCCCGTGGATCATCAGCATCACCGGTGCCGTTTATTACTGGAATGGCAGCGGCTTTCTGGAGGCTCCTACCGCCTGCGCAACCAGCATTGGGGTGGGCCCGCTCACGGCTCCGTTTGCAAGTTATTACGGAGACCCCTGGATCACCGGCTGCCATTTGGACGGTAACGGGTACAGAATTTACCAATTGCAGAAGGGAACAACTTGGGTGGAGATACCTGGCATAGCATCCCAGATCTCGGTATCGCCGGACTTGGGCGTTCCGTGGGTTGTGAACACGCTAGGGGAAATCTTCGAATAGGCAGCTGACACTTGCGCTGAAAAAGGGGGCCAAGGTTCCGAGCCACGGCCTCCTCCCAGCGCAGTAGGTTTTTCGAGGTCAAGGAAAATCCGGTTCAGGAGCAAAGAACGGGATGCCTAGAACCCATCTCACAAACAGCGGACGCCGGCCTCGGACGCCAGCCTCGCCGCGCTCAACGACGGGAAGCGCTCAGCACGCCTAACACGGTGATGGAAGATGCCGTCGGACCAGAGCACAAGAGCCGAGAAGACGTAGGCTCGCTCAGGGTGGCATCACGAGCCCATTAGATGCTTCGTTCTCTCCTCTCTTCGGTTGCAACGCACGCAACAAATCAGGCATGCAATTTTCCTGATTGTCCTAGTGTTCTTTCTTCATCTGCGCATCGCGGTGCAGGCACACACTGGAAATTCTCGCGCGGCAAAAAGTCTGATACGCGTATCCGCAAGTAGACTTCCGCTTTATTTTGAAACGAATCGCGGCCAAACGGATCGCCGAGTGAGCTACCGATCAAGGGGCATCGGATACGAACTTTTTCTAATCGATTCGGTCGACGAAATGGGTTTGTTACAGACTCTTAGCGACGAACCGCAGCGACCGCCCCCGTCGCATTCACTTCCAAGGTCGGTGGTTTCCGGCTGGAATGGGGTCTGGGCGTGACGGTGATCTGCACGTTATGGCCGAGTAAGAGCAGGAAGCCAACAAGCCTCTCGATGGAGAAATCAGTGAGACGGCCCCGCTTCAAGGCGGAGACTTTGGGCTGGTCCACACCTAACACCTTCCCGGCTTGTACCTGTGTCAGTTTGCGGGCTTCGATGATGTCAACGATCCGGTGAGCCAGATCAGCCTTCGCACGTGCCTCTTGGGGATTGACAACACCCAGATCGGCGTAGACGTTGCCAGTACCTTCCACGTACCCATGCTTTTTCATCGTTATTCGCGCCTGTTTGGCGTAATTCATCTTGTCCAACCTAAGTTCTTCCGGCTCGCTTCTCTAGTTCCACTGCTTGCGCGAGGCGCTTTTCCACGAGCTTGATTCCATGCTTCGGGGTCGCGATGCCCCGTTTGGATTTCTTCTGGAACACATGCAAAACATAAACGGCCTCTAGAAACCTCACGGTATAGACGGCCCTGAACGTATCGCCCCTGAAGTCGGAAACAACCTCCAGGACGCCCGGCGCAATACCTTTCAGGGGCTTTGCATTCTCCGGCATCTTGCCCCTCTGGGCGCGCTCCAATGCAAACCCAATCTCGTCCTTAACCTCTTCCGGCAGTTCGGGCAGCACCTTCAGCGAATCTCCTATGAAGCGGAGCGGCCTCATCGAAGTGGCGGTTATGTTTCAACTTTAGAATATGCTAGTTCTGGCATACTGTCAAGGTCAACAACCGGCAGGCCCTGCCTTGCCGAGAACCAAATTCCGTGAACAAGGAGAGCGACTGATGATCGCCCTCCTCAGCCGATCTGAGTACATTTTTGAAATCGAGACAATGACACATCGGAGTGCGGGGGTGATTCAGCCAGCCACGCTCCACGATGCAACCGACAAGATTCTTCGGCGGCTTCCGTTGAAGCCCTCTTACGTCCAAGCGGCGCTCAAGGCGTAAGCGATTGATTTCGCATGGTGATCGCTGCTGGTGGAAGTCTGCCGTTCCAATGGTCCTGGGAACGCATCGGGGCATCATTATTTCCGGCTAGCGACCAGACGGACAGAAATGTCTCCATGTGGTGGACGAGAAGATCAGAGTGAAGATTCGCCGTCTGATTGGAAAGCGCAGCGCTCGGGCTCGTCACATTTCTTCTCCTCATGCTATTCGCAGGATGGTGCTCCATCGGATTCCGGGGTCGGGCAGACGCGCGTGAGGGATTATGAGTGACCGGGATTTTGCGACAGTTACTGCATCTTCGCGTACTCCGCATTGGCTTGCTTCAGGATGGGGATGTCGGGGTCGGCGTCTCTCCAGAGGGTGAGGAAATCCTGATAGGCCGCCTTGGCTTTGGCGCTATCGCCCTGCATGGCATAAGCACGGGCAAGTCCGAGCCGAGCAAGAGCGCCCCACGGAAAGTTCATCACCATTCCTCGGTGGTCGATGAATTTCTGGAATTCCGCTGCTGCTCGGTTGTCATCGTGGAGCATCAGATAGGCTTCCCCACGCAAATAAACTGGGCACAGGAATATCGTGAGGTTAGTTGGTCCGCTAAGTTCGATCGTGCTCGTCACCTTCAATAGTTCGATTGCCCGGTTCGGGTCTTTGCGCTCCAAGGCGACGGCCGCTCGGATTGTGGGCAGCCAATTCCGCTGGACCAGGGTGTCCAGCGGGAATGTTTTGTGGAGTTCGGCCGCCAGCTTCTCCGCCCCTGCCGTATCGCCTGCCCTCGCCAGAGCCAGTGCCGCCACTGCTCGCACATCGCGGTTCGGGGCCAGCTTCACTGCCGCCTTGGCCCCGGCACGCGCCTGCTCCCGGTTTCCCGCTTCCACCTCGCGCAGCGCTGCCGCTGCCTGATATGCTGCCGCAGTTTCTTTAGCGTCGTTGTGCTGGGCTGAATCCATCGCCTTTCCAGTCAGCTCGTGCGCGTTCTTCAGCTTGCCGTACCACCCTTCCTTGTCCGCTTGCGTGGCGAGCAAGAGGTCTTCCGCGCCCGGCTTGCCCATGGCAGCTGAGAGCAATTGTGCCATCTGCGCTGTATCGCCCTTCAGAAACGCCAACCAGTAGCGGCTCTGAAGCAGCAACTCATTTTCCAGCTTGCGCTCCTCCGCCTGCTTGTACACCGCCTCCGCTTCATCCAGCCGGTTGAGGGCCGTGCAGCCGACGCCGAGGTTGAGATAGTTGGCCACATTATTTGGCTCCAGGCGCAGCGCCTCTCGAAATTCCTCTAAACCCTTTTCCCAGTTTCCCAAGTTGATGGAGATGAACCCCAGCGCTATGTAAGGAACGTCGTCTCTTGAGTAGGTCCGCTGGTACAGTTCGAAGGTCTGCGCCGCCTTTTCCAGCTCTCCCGTCGCAAACAGGTAGTAGTGGCCCTCGATGCCGAACCGCTCCCGTTCGCTTACCTTCTCCCGCAGCTCGTAAGCCTTGCGTGCATTTTCGGCCCCCCGCCCCACTCCGTTCAGGTTGCTATAGATATCCGACATAAAGACGTAAGGCATGGCAAAACTTGGGTCAAGGTCCACCGCTCGCTTGAAGAAGGGCAGAGCGGCTGTGCCCCCTTTCGTATGGATCGTCTTAACTCCCAAGCTGTAGGCGTTCAGGGCCTCCAATGATGGCGTGGTCGCTTTCTCCACCGGCGTGTCGTATTTCTTCACCGAGCTGAGCGACTCGCCCAGCTTGCTCCGCAAATCAATCGCTGCACTGTCCAGAGCCTTGAGCACCGCTTCCTTGCCTGACGCCTCCCCCTGTGCCTCTGCCAGCACATCTCCGGTGTTGCAGTTCACTGCCTTCAAGCCAATCACGTACCGGCTACCCAATCCAGCAATCGAGCCCATCAGCATGGCCTTGCTGCCTGTGCGCTGGCAGACCTCGTTTGTGACCTCCGGGGTTAACCGTTCCCCGGCGGGACGGCCCATCAGCTTCAGAGTCTCGTTCACCCGGCGCTCGGAAATCAGGTCGAGAAAGGGGCCGACCAGGCCTTTCGCGGGTCCCTTGAGGATTTCTGCCAGACGCTGGAGCAGAGTTGTTCCGACTCTGCCTGCCAGATGCGCCCGCTGACCGCGTCGTTGGTGCGGGCGAGAAATCGCTTTCGTGCCATACCCGCGCGCTTCGATGGCAGTCGGCCGCTGATCGGTGTTGTGGGGGAGATTTTCTGCCGTCTCAACAACTTCAGCAACCAGGACCTTGTGCGCCGGCTGGAGGGCCAGGGCGCGGAGTGTTGGATGTCCGACATCGCCGAGTGGATCGCCTATACGAACATGGAAGAGGTCCGCAATATGCGGCTGGCGGGCCGGACGTACTCCTGGCCGATGATCAAGTCGAAACTGCGTTCCCGAATCCAGCATGCCGACGAATACGCGCTGCGGTCACTATTCGTCGAGGATTTCGCTGGTTACGAGGAACCCGGCATTGACGAAATGCTGAAGCTGGCACGACCGTATCTTCCCTTTCCCGGAGCGGAAGGCGAGATGGTCACGAACGTGGGCAGGAGTGCATGGCTTGCCCTGCACGGAGTGGATGGCATCGTGGATATCAGCCCGTTCACATGCATGAACGGAGTTGTGAGTGAAGCCATCTATCCCAAGCTGAGCCGGGACTACAACAGCATCCCGATCCGCAATTTCTATTTTGACGGTCAGCAGTCGGATCTCGACCGGGACATCGGAATCTATCTCGAACTGGCGCGATCATATCGGGAGAGGAAGCCGTACAAGCGCTTTTACCCTTCGCGGTATTCACGCAGGGAGAACGTTGAGATGCCGGCTTCTTCCCCCTGCCGAAGCTCCGATAGTCATCCAGATTGGGTGAGCGTATGAGAAAACCGCGTTCAGTTCTCGTGCTTCTTCTGCTTCTGGTCTTTGGCGTATTTGTGGTTGTTCCAGCCGAAGATATCCCCGAAACTTTGCACGACGAATCGGAGACATTGCCATACGAAAGTACTCCTCTTTTCACCATCGCGTTGCCGCAGATATACGAGTGCTGGCGCATGATCGTCATTTCGTCGGGTTCAGCTTATCCGGTTTGCGAAGAATCGCTTCGGGCGTCGCCATCGCAGCGCATCGCTTCCAGAGCGGTCGCGATGCTGTCGTAGCCGGTCAGCATGATGATCGTCACGGTCGCATCGAACTCGCGCAGGCTGCGAACCACATGGCTCAAGACCAGAAGACAGACATGGCCACGGTGGAGAAGGAGATCTTTCGCAGCGTGCGTCCTACGTCTCTGCTAAAACGTTTCGTCTCCCGGCACTCCGAATGGGAAGGGCGGTCCGGCCGGTACCGCCCCGCCGTTAGAACGACTGGGAGAAGCGGGTTTCCAGAAACTCTCCCAACTTCGCCGTCGCTTTGAACTGTGGGATCGGTTCCAGTTCCTTGAACGCAGAAGTGAATGCGTTGGAAAGGCTCCAGATGGTCCGCGGCCGGAACTCCTCATACTTTGGCTCGAAATACAGGTCATGCACCGTGCGGGCCAGATGTTTGGGAGCCTCGAGCTTGCCTTCAACAAACGCTTCGTAAATGACCACCTTGGCCGTGACGTCGGTCAGTTCGCTCCTCTGCCAGGTTTCCACCTGCTTCCGCATCGGCTCGAAACTCCTCTGCATTCGATCCACGCCGACCGAGATGCAGTCGATCAGCGAGAACGACTTCGAGTGTTTCGCGAGCACGGGGGTGAAGTCCCCGGCAAACGCCATGTTCGAGCACACGAACACGCGATAGCCACAGGTCATCGCCAAACGCATGCTCTTGTCGTGGGAGTTGCGCAACCCGATGGAGAATCGGCATCCTTCCATCTCGGTTGCGAGATCGAGAACGCCGAAGGCTTTCATGCCGTCCGGCGAGACTGCGTACTCGTCGTGGACGACTCCGATGTGGCGAAATCCGAGGGTCTCGACCAGAGCTTGCACAATTTCGTGGTGCGGGACCGGGCGGTGTGTTTCCGTTGCGGCTGGTGTCGGCACCAGTGCTAGTTCTTCGCGGCCAATCGTTCGGCCGCCATAGCCAATGAGCGTACTAGTTTCTGACATACTTGTTTCCTCCTTGTTGGTGTTAAATTGGATTTGTGAAGATGAGAAAAATGAGAGGCATCGGGATCCCAAGAGACGCGTTTCGCGTGGATCGAACGCCCTGTGACGAACTCTTGAAGCAAGCATGAGTTCGGCACCCAATAAATCGCAGGTCCGGCGTGGTACTCGAATTCCTTGCGAGATTCCGATTAC
>JBKQRC010000040.1:0-109952 GCA_052326105.1 Candidatus Sulfotelmatobacter sp.
CGGATCACGTAAAAGAGGCTGGCAGGTTCGCCCTGGTCGAAGATGCGGGAGCCTTCATCGAAGTGCATAGCTTCGCTCGGGATGACAACTGTAAGCGGCCACATGTGTAAGCGTATGACAAGTGCAAGCGTCTTCCCGCAGTTCGCACTTCCAAGCACCCGGCTTCAGGGATTCTTCGCGACCCTGACCATGGCAGGGCGCAGCAGGCGGTCTTTGAACTTGTAGCCACGCTGCAATTCTTCGAGCACCTCGTGGTCGGCAGCTTCCGAGGTCTCGACCATCTCGATCGCTTCATGATAATGCGGGTCGAATGGCTCTCCTTTGGCGGGAACGGCGCGTACTCCCAGTTTCGCCAGCGCATCCTGCAACTGCTTGTAGATAAGTTCGATGCCGCTGCGGAAGTCGCCCGCTGTGGACTTCGCCCGCAGGGCTCGCTCGAAGCTGTCCATCACCGGGAGCAGCGATTTGATGGCGTCCGCCGTGGCGAAGTCGCGAAAGTCCTGCTGCTCCTTGCTGGCCCGGCGGCGGGCGTTTTCAAATTCGGCTTGCGCGCGCGCCAGGCGGTCAAGCAGAGCATCGCGCTCCGCTTTCAGCTTCTGCAATTCCGCCGTAATCGCTGTTTGCTCTCCGGCAGGTGAAGATTCCTCGGAGGCCGTAGCTGGCGCGCTCTCGCTGCCATCTGCGGCAGGAAGTTCGTGCTCCAGATCAAGTCCATCTGACTCTGCTTCTGATTTTCCGCTTGATTTCCCCATAACTTCGTCCACCTTACTCCGATTCGTTCAGAATCTTGTCGAACAGGCGCGCGATGTAAGAGACCGCGGTGATGGTGTGCTGATAATCCATGCGCGTAGGGCCAATGACCGCCAGCGAGCCCATGACTTCATTCCCGGCATGCGCGGGAGCCCCGATCAGCACGAAATTCCGCATCGAGGGCAGGGCTTCGTCGAGCCCGATGACCACCCGAACCGCCTCCTGCTTCACGTCGAGGTAGGCGCCGAGGAGTTGGACAACTTTTTCCTTTTCCTCCAGCGTCTTCAACATTTCCTGCAGGCGTTCTCGGTCCTGCTCGCCCGCGACCAGGTTGGCCGCGCCTTCCACGAAAACCACCTGCGAGCCCTGCTCCGCCGCCAGGGCGCCCTGCTTGTAAAGCTGCTCGATCGAGTTCATCAGGCGGTCGTATTCGCTGCGCTCCTGCTCCATGCGGCGGGTAAGCTCGGAACGCATGGCCTCCATGGTCCAGCCGCGGAAATTGTCGTTGATGTAGCGTGCCGCCAGGTCCAGATCGGCCTGCGATAAATCGAGGCGCAGCACGCGATCGCGTACCAGGCCAGAGCGGGTGACGAGCACCGCCAATACCTTCTGATCGCCGAGGCGCGAAAAATAGACGTGCTCCAACGCATTTTTCGGACCGCTGGTGGCCACCGTCACTCCTACATTGTGCGAAATCAACGAGAGGACGTGTGAGGTGCGTTCCATGAACTCCTGCACGTCGCTGACGCCGGCGAGCGAGCCCGATATCATGGTCTCTTCCTGCGGAGTCAGGCGCGCCGCGCCCGAAATCTGTTCGACGTAATAGCGATACGCCTCCGTCGTCGGGATGCGGCCGGCCGAAGTGTGCGGCTGCTCCAGGAAGCCGGCGTCCGACAAGTCGGCCATCACGTTGCGGATGGAGGCCGGACTCAGTCCCTCGCGGTTGGAGCGCGCCAGCGTGCGCGAACCGACCGGCTCGCCCGTGGAGATAAAAGTCTCGACGAGGGCGGTCAGGATTTCGCGTTCGCGCGTCCCGATATTGGAGTCAGCAGGCATAAAGCAAAGTTTCAAGGCTGCAAAGTTTCAAGACGTCAAGGTGAACAGGAATGCCGCGTTTCTCTGAAACGCTGAAACTTTGAAACTCTGAAACCTTGCAGTCAATTCTACCTAACTATTTTAGATGCAGAAGCTTAGGTTTTGGGTGAAAGTTGAGGGTCGAGCCAGAGTTCTCAAAGTGCTAAGGTCTCAAGGTTCCAATGTAGATCGTCAGGCAGCTTGGAACTCTGAAGCTTTGAAACCTATTCTACTGAATCTGGATGACACCGGCCGGGGCGCTGGCTTTGATTTCGGCCACGCGATCCACGACTCGGCGCGCAAATTCAAAGATCGACTTGGCGTGGGGCGAGTGCTCGCCATCGAGCACGACCGGACGGCCGCCGTCTCCGGCCTTGCGCACTTCCGGATCAAGCGCGATGCTACCCAGGAACGGCACGTCGAACTGCTGCGCCATTTTTTCCGCTCCGCCGCGGGAAAAGATGTCCACCTCGTGCTGGCAGTGCGGGCACACGAAGTAGCTCATGTTCTCGGCCACGCCCACGACATCGACCTTCATCTGGCGGAACATTTCGATCGCCTTACGCGCATCCTGCAGCGAAACGTCCGACGGAGTCGAGACCACGACCGCGCCCGTCAGCGGCACCGTCTGCACCAGCGAGAGCGCGACATCACCCGTGCCCGGAGGCAGATCCACAATCATGTAATCGAGCTGTCCCCACTCCACTAGGCCCAGGAATTGGCGCACGATCTGATGCAGCATCGGCCCGCGCCAGATGATGGGCTTGTCCCCGGGATTGAGAAATCCCACGGAAATCACTTTCACGCCGAACGCTTCCAGCGGCTGAATGCGGTTTTCACCCACCATGCGCGGCTGCGAGTTCACTCCCATCATCAGCGGGACGTTAGGTCCGTAGACGTCGGCGTCGAGCAGCCCGACTTTGTGTCCCATGTTGGCCAGAGCAACGGCGAGGTTGACGGACAGCGTGGTCTTGCCCACGCCCCCCTTGCCCGAGCCGACGGCGATAATGGCGTCCACGCCCGGCAGCGGTTGCGGCCCCGCCTGCGCCGGGCCTTGTCCATGCTGATGCGGCATATGTGCGTTCAAAGGATCATGCTCCAGAGATGAATTGCAATGAAGGTCAGACAGAACCCCAAAGGTCGATTATACAGACGAAAGTTGGCCGAGACGCATCCTACAACGGGAGGCTATACTGCCTCCGAGAAGCAGTTATGCGACGTGGCGTGCGTCTGCTCTTCATCGCGCTGCAGCTGGTTGGCGCTCTTCGGGTTGGGGCTCAGTCGCCCGAACCTCTCTTTGTGGCCCGACAGGGCCAGCATTGTGGGTACATCAACGCGGCGGGCCGATTCGTAATACCTGCGGATTTCGATGATTGCCGAGATTTCTCGGAAGACTACGCTCCAGTTCTGATCGGCAACAAATGGGGATTCATAGGTCGGACGGGGAAGCTTGTGATCAGTCCCACGTTCGACGAAATCCGCTGGTCGTTTGCTGAAGGACTGGCAGCGGCAAGAGTGGACAAGAAGTGGGGATACGTCAACAAGGAAGGCACATTTGCGATTCCCGCCAAGTTCGAATATGCGCAAGGCTTCTCTGAGGGCCGAGCTGTTGTCTTAGTTGGCGAGAAACACGGAGTCATCGACCGCGCAGGCAATCTCGTTTCTGATCTCTTCGATTTCAGTTGGTGGTCATTCAGCGAAGGCTTACTTGCCGTCCAGAGGAGGGACAGGTGGGGCTTCATCGACACCAACGGTGCCGTTGTGATTCCCTTGAGATTCCGCCGCGTCTGGGACTTTTCAGAGGGTCTGGCTGCCGTCGAATTCAGTGACGCCAAGGACCAGTGGGGCTACATCGACCACGCTGGATCAGTGGTGATAAAGCCGCAGTTCGGAGATGCCGGTTTCTTCAAAGAAGGTTTGGCCCCAGTCGCAATTCACTTCAAGTACGGGTACGTCGACAAGAAGGGCAACCTGGTCATTGAGCCGCAATTCGAACACGCGTGCACTTTCAGTGAGGGCTTGGCCTGCGTCGTAAACGCTGCACGCAAATATGGGTTCATCGATGCCTCCGGACGTTTCGTGATCGAGCCGAAGTACGACCTGGGTTTCGACTTCCAAAATGGCCTTGCTATGGTCTCACGGAACGGCAACTGGGAGTTCAACGAACTGACGTTTACAGGTTACCAGGGTGAATGGGGGCACGTTACCAAGACGGGTCTGGAAATCTGGGACACTTCTGGCATTGACCAGACATCAAAAGGACTTCCGGATCGACACTAGTACCCTTCCCCTTCCAGCCGCACTTTGCCCTTGAACATTCTGAACAGAAAGAAGAAGTATGCGAGGGCGAGGATCATGCCCAGAATCCACCACGCGAAGCCGACGCTCAGGCCGTGATGGCCGGCGGCGGTGTTGTAGATGGTCAGGCTGCGGGCGGGATCGGTGCTCGCCGGCAGGACCACGGGATAGAGCGCGAACGCCGCTCCCACCAGCATGCCGACGATGTAAAACGACGATCCCACAAACGCAGTTTTGTCGTCGCCCTTGCGAATCCCGTAGAGGATGAGCAGCAGCGAGCCGAACACAAGCAGTGGAATCAGGAATCCGACGGCATGCTGCCTGTAATTGTTGAGTACGCTGGGGCGGATGTAGATCGTGGCGAACAGCCCGATCACAGTCAGGCTGAGTTGCAGCAGCCATAGCCCCCGCGCCACGGATTGGGCGCGGTGATTCAGATCATTCTCGGTCTTGATCGCCGCGTAGAGCGAGCCGTGCACGGTCAGCGTGACCAGCGCGATAACGCCCGTGAGCACGGTATACCAGTCGAGGATGCCGTTATTCGTCCCGGTCTTTCCCTGATTCACCAGAAAATTGGTCCACAGCGGCTCGAAGAAGTAGTGATCTTCCGCGAGAGGAACGCCGCGCACTACGTTTCCGAGCGCAGCCCCGAAAAAGATGGTCAGCAGCGCGCTCGACGCGCAAAAGACGAAGTCGAAGAATCCGCGCCAGACGGGGTTGTCCATGTGCGCGCGCAGTTCGATGCCGATACCGCGCAGCATCAGCAGCCACAGCACGATCATCAGCGGCAAATAAAACCCGCTGAAGCTGGAGGCGTAGAGCAGGGGAAAGGCAAAGTAGAGGGTGCCTCCGGCCGCCAGCAGCCAGACTTCATTGCCGTCCCAGACCGGGCCGATGGCGCGCATGATTGTTTGCCGCTCCTCGGATGTTTTGGCGACGCCGAGGTAGATCACACCGGCGCCGAGATCGAAACCGTCGAGGACTACATACGCGGCCACCATGACTGCCACGATCATGAACCAGAGAGTTTCCATTCTTCCACCCGATATTGTGTGGGGCCGGGTCTCAGACCCGGCCAGGCCGAGCAACGCTCGGCTCGGTTTCCTCGCCAGTATGTGGGAGGTCTCGACGATGGCGAGGCCGCCGGGCTTCGCCCCGACCGGGTCAAAGACCCGGTCCCACACACTTCCTAATGTGCCGCGGCGACTTCCGCTTCCGGCCCGTGCTCGATTTCCCGCCGCACCAGAAACAGAAACAGAACTCCCAGCACCGTGTACATACCCATAAAACCCAGCAGAGTAAACATGCCATTGCCTGCCGAGACCGTCTTCGAATAGCCGTCGGCCGTGCGCATGAGGCCGTAAACCAGCCAGGGCTGCCGCCCAATCTCGGCCGTCATCCATCCAGCGGTGTTCGCGATGTAGGGAAACGGCAGAGCGAGCAACAGAATCCACAGCATCCAACGGCTCTGAAACAGCTTGCCGCGCCACAGCAACAGCACTGCCACTACGGAAATCGCGATGAATAGCGTGCCCAATCCCACCATGATGTGGTAACTGAAGTAGAGCAACGCAATGTTGGTCGGCCACTGATCCTGGGGAAACGCGTCGAGCCCTTTCACCTCGGCTTTCCATGCGCGGTAGGTCAGGAAACTGAGCGCGTCGGGAACCACCAGCGGATTGTCAATTTTCTTTTCGTCCACATCAGGCTGGCCGATCAGGACGATGGGCGCTCCGGGCTGGCTGGCGAACAACGCTTCCATGGCGGCCAGCGTCACGGGCTGATTCGCGGCAACCAGACGACCCTGGCCGTCGCCGGTGGGGAACAACTGCAGGACGCTGAAGATAAGCCCGGCAACAACTCCCACGCGCACGAAGATGCGTCCGTACTCAACGAACTTGCCCCACAGCAGATAAAATGCGCCCACGGAAGCCATGACGAACGCTCCCGTGATGACCGCGCCGCTCATATTGTGCGCGTACTGCCACCAGGCCCAGGGATTCAGCACCAGCGCCCAGAAACTCGCGAGCTGCGCCGATCCATCTGCAGCCTTGGCGTAGCCCACGGGATGCTGCATCCACGCGTCGGTGGCGATGATGAAAAATCCGGAGAGCCACGATCCGAGAAATACCGCGAGCGCCGACCACCAGTGTCCGCGGGGGCCAAGCCGCTTCTCTCCGTACAGGAAAAGTCCAAGAAACGCCGACTCCAGGAAGAACGCGAACATGCCTTCCATGGCCAGCGTCTGGCCAATCACCCCGCCGGCAAAGCGCGAGAAGTGTGACCAGTTCGTGCCGAACTGAAATTCCATGGGGATGCCGGTCACCACGCCCAGCACGAAGTTGATGCCGAAAATTCGCGCCCAGAAACGCGCCGCCTGGTTGTACGTCTCGTCGTTGCGGCGAAGGCCGAGGGTCTTGAGCACCACGATGAGTGGCGCCAGGCCCATGGTGAGCTGCGGAAAAAGATAGTGGAAGGTAACGGTAAACGCGAAATGCAGGCGATGGACTAAAAGGGCACTGTCCATAACGAAACCTCTCGGCACATCATTACCAGGGACCCTTTCCTGACCAAGTCACTTCGATGCCGGGAATCGCCGCGCCGATTCAGCGCGACCGCTGTCGTCTTTCCGTTTCCGAGCGGCGAATCTCGCGCCGTCTCCCGGCATCGTCGTAGCGGCGGCGCTGCTCGTCAGTCTCAGGGATCACCGGCGCCACCTTCAGATGCTTCCCCGCGCTATCAATGGCGACGAACGTCAAATGTGCGGAGGCGACGTGCTGCGCCGTATCGGCGATATAGTTTTCAACGAAGACTTTCACACCGACCTCCATCGAAGTGGTGAAAACGCGGTTGACCGACGACCGCAGGATGACTAGGTCGCCCACGCGCACGGGAACCAGAAAGTCGATGTGATCCACGGACGCCGTCACCACATGATTGCGCGAATGGCGGTGCGCGGCAATGGCTCCCGTCAGGTCAATCCAGTGCATTAACCGCCCGCCGAGCAGGGCGCCAAGTGGGTTGGCGTCATTGGGCAGAACGATCTCGACCATCTCGGATTGCGAATCCCTTACGGGGCGAGGCACCAGCGTGTCGTCGGTCATAGCTTTTATGGTGGAAGGCGTTATTGTACGCCAATGTTCTCAGTCACTGCTCGATCTCCCAGCCGAGACGCCGTTTGTAGTAACCTCAATTAGCCCACTGACGACTGACTACTGCCCATGGACCGCATCGCTGCTCTCAACGAAATCCTGACCGAGAATCCAAAAGATGCCTTCGCGCGCTACGGCCTCGCCATGGAGTACTCCAAGCAAGGAGACTTCGACCGCGCGCTGGCCGAATTCTCCATTCTGCTGGAGAACGATCCCAACTACACTGCGGGATATTTCATGGCGGCGCAAACGCTGGTACGGGCCGAGCGCGTTGAAGACGCGAAGAAAATGCTGCAGGACGGCATCGCCTCTGCGCGGCGCACCGGCAATCTGCATGCCCAGTCGGAGATGGAAGTCATGCTCGGGGAGTTGCGGGCGCCGTAGTAGAGTCATTCCTGCTGCGGTGGGGCAGGAGGATCGTATCGGTATACTCCGCGGATAACGGCACCTGCCGGCAACTTCCTCAGACCATAGGTGAACGGCCGGGCACCCGCGCCGGTTTCCACTCGCACGATTTCGAAGAACTCCTCTTCCACGGCGACGGTAACCGAGACCCGCCAGCCGTCCTTGGGTCTTTGGGCACAGATCCGCAGGCCAAACGCTTCGCCTTCGCCGCGCTCAAACAAGTCGGGAACATCAGGCCCAATCGATGCCTCCTGCTTCCTCGCCGTCACCCGGTCCCGTATGAAGACAACGACCGTGATGGGAAGAGACGGAAGCACTTCGTCGGTGAAGAACGCAGCCCATGAGCGGAAGGCACCTTCCCCGGCCAAATAAATGCCGATCAGCGATAAGGGGTGAACCGCGTATTCGAGGCTGAGGAGCACAAGCAAGTACAACTGGGTGCCTTCATTGGCATCAGAAGCCGCTTGCAACTGGTGCGTGCGAATTATGATGAAATGCACGTAACCGAGGATCAGCAAGCACAGGGAGATCGCGCATTCCAACAGTCCGGAAACTAGCGCCGAACGGACAAAGTCCACGGTTGACGAAGGGCGCCATCCGCGCCAGCACGCCTTCGGAAGCCACGAGTACAAAATTCCGCGGAAGAAGTTGGGCCAGTCCACAGCTCAATATACCAACCGCTCAGTTTACCGATTGCCAGTTTCCGATTTTCCATTGTGGTTGTACAAGTTCCGCCTTTCTGCAATCGGCAATCGCAAATCGTCAATCGGAAGTCCCACTACCGCGTCATCTTCCCCATCCCCCACTCCACCATGGCCGGGAACAGTTGATAGAGCTTGACCGGCAGGTGCATGGTCCACGGCACAATCACTTCTCGCTTTTGCTTGAAGTATCCCTGCAGCGTGGCTCGAGCGACACGCTCGGCGGCGATGCCGCGCACAGAGGCCGGTCGGACATATTTCAGTTCCCTTCCCTGAACCGCGTGCTCGCTGAACGCCGTCCGCACATAGCCGGGACAGACCGTCAGCACGTGGATTCCGTCCTTCTTCAGTTCCAGACGTGCCCCCTTGCCGATCGCATTGAGCGCGAATTTCGTCGCACTGTAGGCGGCGTGAAACGGCAGCGGGATGTGGCCGGCGACGCTGGAAATGTTAACGATCGTGCCGCCGCCCTGCTGCCGCATAATCGGGATCACCGCCTGCATGGCTGAGACCGCGCCGAACAGATTGGCGTCAAAGAGTTCGCGGAAGGCAGGCATCTCGACCTGCGCCACCGAGTCAAGCAAACCGTGACCTGCGTTGTTGACCCACACGTCCACGCGATGGAAATGATGCACCGTCAGCGACAGCACGCGGTCGATCTCCTCCGAGTGGCGCACGTCGCAGGAAAAAGCGGCGGTGCGCTCGGGGAATCCCAGGCGTGCGCGTGCCGCTTCGGCGCGCCCGGCATCACGCGACAACAGCACCACGCTCGCGCCTTCGTCCGCAAACGCCTTGGCAATCGCCTCGCCGATGCCCATGGAAGCGCCCGTTACCACCACAACTCTGCCCGCAAGTTTCATGTTCGCGTTGTATTCTCTGCCGCGCGGCAAGTCAAGATGCCCGGTCCCATGGCGTACAATCGAAACGCCCGCCGGCTGCTGCGGTTTTGCAATTTGGAGAGTCCTTGGCCTTGCTGCCGTTATTTCCGCTCGATCTCGTGCTGTTTCCCGGGACGCCCTTGCCCCTGCACATTTTCGAGCCGCGGTACAAGGAGATGATCGGGGAATGTCTTGCCAGCCACACTCCCTTCGGCGTGGTACGCGCTCTGGAGCAGGGCACCGCCGAGATCGGCTGTACGGCAGAGATCGTCGCCGTCACAAAGAAGTATTCCGACGGCCGCCTTGATCTGGTCGTGGAAGGTCGCGGCCGGTTTGAAGTACTAGAACTGAACCACGAGCGTTCTTTTCTGCGGGCGGAGATCATGCCGATTCCGGATGAACCGGGCGTTCCGGCGCAGACCGACAAGGAGCGGGCAATCCAACTCCTGCGTGAGATTCTGATACTGGCCGGAGCAGAACAGGAAATCCCCGACCCCACGCGGGACGCACTTTCTTATCATCTCGCCGGCGCTCTGCCACTCGATCTCGATTTCAAACAGAAGCTCCTTGCCATGCGTTCGGAAAGCCAGCGCATGCAGGCGCTCGCCTCGCATCTGGAAGACATTCTGCCGGCGCTGCGCCGAGCCGCGCGGGCCCGCGAAAAGGCCGGGGGCAACGGGCGCGTGCACTAAACATCGCTCCGGTCTGCACCTCAGCCACGTCTGACAACGCCGGCCGCCGGGACGCGTATAATCGCGGCAAGTCAGTTCTGTGGGGGTAGTATCCATGAATCTTCCGCGCACGCTGGGTGATTTGCGCCGCAGTATTTTCTCCGAAGAGCGTCTCCGTGAGCGCCGGGTCAAGGACGAAGTGCGCGAAAATCTCATCGCCCGGCTGCGCCGCAAGGGCGACACTCCGGTGTTTTCCGGCATCGTGGGTTATGACGACACGGTGGTGCCGCAGATCATCAACGCGATCCTTTCGCGCCACAATTTCATCCTGCTGGGATTACGCGGCCAAGCCAAGAGCCGCATCCTGCGCGCGTTGACGTCGCTGCTCGATCCGCACCTGCCGTATCTCGCGGGATGCGAGATTCACGACAACCCATACTCGCCGATCTGCCGCCGCTGCCGCGAAGAGGTCACGCGCCTCGGCGACGCCGCGCCCATCGCATATCTCACTCCCGACGAGCGCTATGTGGAGAAGCTGGCAACGCCCGATGTGACCATCGCCGATCTGATTGGCGACATTGATCCCATCAAAGCCGCTCGCGGCGGCCATGAGTTGTCGAGCGAGTTGACGATTCACTATGGCCTGCTGCCCCGCGCCAATCGCGGCATCTTCGCCATCAACGAACTTCCCGACTTGGCCGGAAAAATCCAGGTCGGCCTGTTCAACATCATGCAGGAAGGCGATGTGCAGATTAAGGGATACCCCATCCGGCTGCCGCTGGACGTAGCCCTGGTTTTCAGCGCCAACCCGGAAGACTACACGGCCCGCGGCAAAATCATTACCCCACTCAAGGACCGGATTGGCTCAGAAATTCGTACCCACTATCCCGCGACGGTGGATGAAGGAATCGCCATCACGGCGCAGGAAGCGTGGACGCGCCGCAATGGCCACCCGCTGCACCTGCCGCAATACGTGCAGGAAGTCATTGAGCGCGTGGCCTTCGCCGCGCGCGAGGACAAGAAGATTGACAAGCGCTCCGGCGTAAGCCAGCGCTTGCCGATCAGTGCGATCGAGAACGTGATTTCCAACGCCGAGCGGCGCGCGATTCGTAACGATGAGAAGCTGGTCGTGCCCCGTATCAGTGACGTCTACGCCGCTTTGCCCGCGATTACCGGAAAACTTGAACTGGAATACGAAGGCGAGATGAAAGGCGCCGACCATGTGGGCCGCGAGTTGATCCGCACCGCCATCGCCAAGACCTACGACCAATATTTTACCGGCGCCAACATGCAGCAGATTGTGCAGTGGTTCGACCTGGGCGGCGAAATCCAGCTGTCGGACTCGCTGCCTGCGGAGGAAGCACTGGAAAATCTGAAGGGAATTCAGGGACTGATCGAAAAGCTCGGCCCGCTGCGCGTCTCGCAGAAGGAGAGCCCGGAGATGCAGGTATCTGCGGCGGAATTCATCCTCGAGGGCCTGCACGCGCATAAGCGCATCGGGCGCAGCGAGGAGCGCGTGTTCAAGGCGGGAGAGAAAAAACCAGAGCCAGTGCGGGAGAAATCCTTCGAGCCGGAGGAGCGGCCGTACCGGCAACGAAGACAATTTAACTGAGGGGTCTGGGGCCAGACCATGGCGGCAAGTGGCTGGGCTGGTACCGTGACCGCATGATGATTACAGCATGCAAAACCAGTAGCGCCGGTATCTTGCCGGCTGTCCCGAGGGCGTCTGCCCTCGGCGGGGCGGGCGAGGACGCCCGCCGGACAGCCGCCGGGACGGCGGCGCTACTCCCACTGGTGAAAGGGTTCAAATCACGCGGTCACGGTACTGGCCGTACTATTGACGGATGAAACTGCTATTTCGATGCTCGATTGCCAGTTTTGTTTTTTGCGCGGTAGTTGGGCTGGCGTCGATTCTGACATTCAACGGGCCGCTGGCTATTTTGCTCTGGCCCGGCATTGTTCTCGTGGACATGGTTTTCGCCCGGCTTGGCTTCTACGCAAGCGGTTCCACGAGTATCTTGCCCTGGCAGGCGCCCGGGTTGCTGCTGGACTTTATGTTGTACACGCTCGCGTTTTGGGCGCTTAGCATAGTTTGGCGGATGTTCGCCAAACAGCGGAGCGGCTCGTGACCGGACAACAAAGCTGAATTGGCTGAAAGTGGATCAATGCCAACGAAATCATGACTGACCCCTGGCCCCTGATTTTATGAAACGCATTCGCTATTCCAAATATGTTCCCGACCCCGCCAGCGAAATGAGCCTGGAGGACCTGCTCGGCGCGCTTTCCGACTACCTGCTGCAGAGCGGCTTCCACGATTCCATGTGGTACGAAATGCCCGAAGGAGAGCACACCCTCGATGAACTGAAACGTGCAATCGAGCAGGCGTTGCTGAACAGAGAAATGTTCGATGAGAATCTGCGCGAGAAGATCGAGCAGATGCAGATGGAGGGGCAGCTTGACGAACTGATCGAGAAGCTCATCGAGCGCATGCAACAGGAAGATTATATTTCCGTGGATGAACCGCACGATCCCGCGCGCCAGTCGAGCGTCGGAGGACAGACGGGACCGGCCCAGCAGGCCCGCTTCGAAGTCACCGACAAGAGCCTTGATTTCCTCGGATTCAAGGCCCTGCGCAACCTGCTGGGATCGCTGGGCAAATCGAGCTTCGGACGGCACGACACGCGCGATCTCGCCACCGGTATCGAGGCCAGCGGATCGTCGAAAACCTACGAGTTCGGCGACACGCTGAATCTCGATATCACGGCCACGCTGTCGAGCGCCATCCAGCGTGAAGGGCTCGCGCTGCCGCTCAACATCGAATATCCGGACCTGCAGGTTCACCAGTGCGAATACCAGTCGTCGTGTGCCACGGTGCTCATGCTCGACTGCTCGCACTCCATGATTCTCTACGGCGAAGACCGCTTCACCCCGGCCAAGAAAGTGGCCATGGCCCTGTCGCATCTCATTCGTACGCAGTATCCCGGCGATTCGCTGTCGCTCGTTCTCTTCCACGACTCGGCGGAGGAGATGCCCCTATCCCAATTAGCGCGCGTGCAGGTCGGCCCTTACTACACCAACACGCGCGAAGGGCTGCGGCTGGCGCAGAGAATCCTGCAACGGCAACGAAAGGACATGAAGCAGATCGTGATGATCACCGACGGCAAGCCTTCGGCGCTTACGCTGGAAGACGGCCGCATCTACAAGAATGCCTTCGGCCTTGACCCGCTCGTGGTGAGCGAGACGCTCGAAGAAGTCTCGAAGTGCAAACGCGCGGGAGTGCTCATCAATACGTTTATGCTGGCGTCGGATTTTGGCTTGGTGCAGTTCGTGCAGAAAGTCACTGAGATGTGCCGCGGCAAAGCCTACTTCACCACGCCCTACACTCTGGGGCAATATCTGCTGATGGATTACATGTCGCGGAAGACCAAGACGATTCACTGAGCGCCGGCAGTTCCTCAGCGGCTGAAGCCGCGTTCTTTCTCGACTCGTACGCGGCGCTAAAGCGCCGCTCTTCCACGTCGGCCTTAGCCGCATCGCTCTTCCACTGCGGTTTCAGCCGCGTAACCAACACGTATCTTTCCACAACCTGCTTCCCTGCTGATACTCTTTTCTTAAGATATGGCGAACTGTATTCAGTGCGGTCGCAAGCTCCCTCCGCTGACATTCGGGAAGATTTGTCAGTGGTGTAAGCAGCATGAAGCCGCGCAGCGCGACGAGAGCGGCGAGGATGCCAAGCAGGTGGTCATGCCCGCTCCGTGGGTCCGGCGCGAGGCCGGCATCACCGTCACCCACGTGCTGTCCGGCGCCAACGTCGCAATCTTTCTGGCCATGGTGCTGGCGAGCGGTCCTTCGATGGACTTCACTGGCCAAGTGCTGGTGCACTTCGGCGCCAATTATGGTCCCTACACTCTGTCCGGGGATTGGTGGCGGCTGCTGACCTACATGTTTCTTCACGGCGGCATATTCCATATCGCCATAAACATGTGGTGCTTGTGGAACCTGGGCACGCTCTGCGAGTCTCTCTACGGGCGCTGGACCTACGCAGCCGTGTACCTCATCACGGGTGTCGCAGGCGGTTTGGCCAGCGTGGCGTGGAATCCTGGAGTGCTGAGCGTCGGCGCGTCAGGTGCGCTCTTTGGACTGTCCGGCGCGCTGATCGCGTCCTTCTATCTTGGCGAGTTCTCGCTGTCAGGCATTTCAATCAAGGGCACGCTGAGCAGTCTCCTTTTCTTCTGCGGCTTCAGCCTATATTTTGGCGTTGTGTCCCAGGGCATCGACAACGCCTGCCACGTCGGTGGACTCGTCAGCGGATTGATCCTCGGGGCGCTCATCGCCCGCCTGGCCCCGCAACACGACGCTCCTCTGCGCCGCGCGAGCATTCTTGCCGTGGCTACTCTCGCCGTGGCAGGAAGCGCGCTCTGGGTCCAGCACTGGCGCGGTACTCCTTTTCAAATTGAACGAGCCTTCGACTCACTATCCAAGCAGCCCGACCGTGCCCTGGCTCAACTGCAGGCAGTCGTCCGGCAGCAACCCAATCTTGTGCCGGCACGCTACGCTCTCGGGAACGCCTACTTCGGCGCGGGGCAATTGCCGCAAGCCGAGGCGGAGTTCAAGAAAGTGCTCGACCTGCAACCACAATATCCGCACGCTCGAGTGGAACTCGGAATGGTGTATCTGGCCGAGAAGCGTCCTCAGGACGCTGAGGCCGCGTTCAAGCAAGTTCTCGCGCAGGATTCTGACGACGTTTATGGCCACTACGGGATGGCTTTAACGCTGGCCGACGAAGATAAAGATCAGGCCGCAGTCGAGGAGTTCAAGACCGCTGATCGTTTGGGTGCGCCGTTTTCCGGTCTCTATCGCGAAATGGGCCAGTCTTACGCAAAGCTCAAAATGTACGACGAGGCCATCGCGGCCTACCTCAAAGAAAAGGAACGAAGCGGCGACAATCCCGATCTCGAAAATGCTCTAGCCGAGGCGTATCAGGCCAAAGGTATGACGCAACAGGCCCAGGAGGCACGAAGCAGAGCTGCGCAACTGGCGGGCGAGCAAAACCACTAGCTGCCAAAATCAGGCCTTCGTGATTTCTCCTACCGCGCGCCAGGCCTGATTGATGGCTTCGTCCGTGTAGGCGTAGGCGCCCGCATCACTGTTCGCGATTGCGATCCGGCCGTAGGGCTTGCGCGCCCTCTCGCACGGCGTTTCGCCACCTTCCAGCACGAACTTATCGAACAGGCTGTTGTACTCGTAGGCGTAACCATGCGGCCAGCGGTTGGCGGTAATGGCCAGGATGTCGCGCGCGGGATCAAAGCCACCCGGCCCGAGCGTTCGCACCAACTGTTCGCGAATCTCGCGCTCCATACTCTCGAAGCTGGTGGTGAACAGCTCAAAGCGCCCCAGACGGTGCTGTTCGCGCGCGGGCCGGCCTGCGCGGCATGGCGCCTTGCTCATATGCAACACAACCGCCTCCTCCGGCAAGCTGGGGTGACGATACTCCCCAATGCTGACCGGCAGATCCATGTCCACGTGAGTATGGTAGCCGCCCGGGGCGTAGATCGAATTCACTCCCAGCTTCTGAAACGCAGTCCAGTTGCGCAACAAAACGTTGGTATAAAGCAGCGGCACCTTGGTCTCGAAGGCCAGCGCCTCCTTCTGAGCATCGGGCAATTCCTCGCAGAGGTACGGAATCATCATGTTCCAGCAGGCCAGGATGCAGTGCCCGGCTCGCGCCGTAAACGCCTTGTCGCCGCGGGCGTAGGCAACTTCAACTTCCTTCGCGCTGGCCGCGCCGCCCAGATGCTTCGCTCGCACCACCGTGCTGTTCAAACGGATGCGCACGGGCGAGAGCGGGTCGTCCAGCTTCGCATAATTGGCCTTCGCGGTAACCACGTCGGTCGCGGAGTTCCCCGGCACAGCTTCTGGAATCAGCGCGCGCACCAGCAGACGGGCGATCGTGGCATTGCCGTCGGGAAAGTGGAAGAAGTAGTTCCTTTCATTGCTGAGATCGGACGCTTCAAAGCCCATTCCGATAAAGCCCGGATATCCGGTCTCGGATGCATCCAGCGCCGGAACCGCATCAATCCCGACGCCAAACAGCGGTTGAGAAACGGTCTGGTAGAGGCGGACGACGTCCGGATGCACACCCACCAGTTCGGTCAGAAAGCTGGCATAACTGGTGCGCGCCAAGCGAGCCTTCTTCTGCTCGAAATTGAGGCCGGGAAGATACTCCTTCTTCTCGCGGCATAAACGCGATACATCCTTGCGCGCCTGTTCTGTAATCGGCGCCTCGGCCATGAAGTGCGCCCAGGCATCTCCGCTCGCGACTGTGAGGTCGTAGGTCTCACCTCCCGGGAAAGGATACGGATCATCCACCAGTTTGTCTGCGCCGAAGGTCTCTTTGTCGAAGAAGATCTTGGGAACTCGGCCCAGCGAGCCATAGAAATTCCGGTCCAGATATTTGGGGAAGCTGGCCACGTCAATGCCCAACTCTTCGATCACCTTCCTGGCGACTTCGCTGTAAGGTTCCGGGCTCTCGATCGAGTATGTGCCCCCATAACCGATTAACGTCTTGTTGCCCACGCGGAATTCGTTGCGCTTGGCGTGTCCGCCGAAATCGTCATGGTTGTCAAGGATCAGGATGCGGGCTTTCGCGCCCGCGGTCTTTCGGTAGAAATGGGCTGCAGCCAGGCCGCTGATGCCCCCGCCGACAATGATCAGATCGTAGGTTTCGCCGGTGGCTTTCGGCTTGCCCGCCTCATCCCAAAACGTGCCATCGCGCAGACTGTGGGCAGCTTCGAACGAGCCGGCATGGCTGCCACGCACGCCAGTGAGAGCAGGTGGATAGTAGTTGGGAGATTTTTCAGGATCCCGGGAATCGTCCGCAGCCAGAAGATGCCACGGCATCATCGCAGCGCCGGCGGTCACCGCCACGCCGTTGATGAAGTCACGACGCGTAATCTTGCGGTGCATCCCCAATTCCCGGTCTCGTGAATCGTGCACGGCTTTCTCCGCCTGATCGATTGGCGATTTCCGATTGCCGATTTTCGATTGCAAAGCCACGCATCACAGGCCTTTGAATCGGCAATTGAAAATCGGCAATCGAGAATTACTTAGGTTAGTTCGGCCTCAGTCCGAGACAGTCCAGACTAGGCCGGGCCTTCAGCTTTTTTCACCGCTAACTCCGCACCCTGGAAACCGATGCGGCTGTGGGTTCCGTCGCAGAAGGGCTTATTGACCGACCCGCCGCAGCGGCAGAGCGAAAATGCGGGCTTGCCGGTAAGGTCGAAATGGTTGCCGTTGACATCCACCAGTTCGACAGATCCCTCGGGAGCTTCGACGCGGTACGGGCCGTTGGGCCTGATCGTGATTTTCACCTGTGCCATAAAATCCTCCAACCTTACTGGTTTCTAGTAAGCACTGAGAAGATACCATGACGGCGGGGATGGTGTATAAGGGCCGGCTCCACGCTGCATCGTTCATGGGGCGGCTTTGAAAGGGCGCGGCTTCCAGCCGCGCCGCCCGTGGCTCACAGGAAAATTGGGGCTTCAGCCCCGGGTGCAAACGCGCTGCCGCTTTTCCAATGCCGCAGTTATGCTCCAAACGCCTCCTCACTGCGGCTAAAGCCGGAATTGTTTTTGTCAATGTCGGCGCGGCTGGAAGCCGCGCCCTTTCAAAGCCGCAGCAATCTCCAGGAATAGTCCGACTCTACGCGGCAGCGGAGCGAACTGAAATCAAACTGCGGTAAAGCTCCAGATACTCCTCGATCATGCGCTTGCTGCTGAAGCGCTCGCGGGCGCGGGAGTAGGCAAGTTCGGCATAAGCCCGGCGCATGGTGCGGTCTTCGCTCAGCCGGCGAATATTGGCCGCGAGGCTGGCGGCATCGTTGGTGCGGAAATAGAGCGCAGCATCGCCCCACACTTCGTGGAAGCTGGGAATGTCGTTGGCCACGATCGCGCACCGTGACAGCGCGGCTTCGATGGCCTGCATGCCCAGGGGGTCGTAGCGCGCAGTAGCGGCAAAGACAGATGCGCGGCTGTAGAGCGCGCGCAGTTGCGCCTCGGTCTGCGGGCCGCAAATCGCGACGGAGGTCTCAGCCACGGCGACTTTGACATCGGCGCGGATCGGAAGCCGCGGCACAGCCACCGTCTGCTCCGCGCCTACGATGCACACCGGAACCGGATGCTCATGCTGCGTAAGCAGGAACACCTGCTTGCCGGCGTCCACCAGCCGTCCCACGGCCAGCACGGAATCATCCTTGCTGATGTAAGGATTGAAGTAAATGGGGTTGCGCCCCGGATAGACTATCTTCCCCCGGCGAGGCTGAACGTAGCACTCACAAATTCGGTCGAGCATCCAGGCCGACGGAGCAACCACGAGGTCGGCGCCTTCGATCCCGCGTGCAATCGTGTCGCGATACCATTTCGTAGGATGGAGTCGCGGCGTCCGGTCCTGAACCGCTTCCCTCCAGGTCATCAAATCGCCGTGCACCATCACCACCCGCGGCACGTCCACAGGCAGAGCGCCGTAACAGAACTGATTGAGGTGCAGCACATCGGGCCGCAATTCACCCACCAGCGCGGCCAGGAATGCTGACGATTCGGGTAAGTCTTCTTCCGCTTCCTGCATCCATTCCAGCCGGAACGCAGTGGGCCGGTAGTCGAGGCCATGCAGGTGGTCCATCCAGGCAGTCTGCTCCGGCATCGGAATTTCGCCGAAGCTCACCAGCGTGACCCTCACGCCGCGCGTGACCAGGCCCGCGACCAGTTCGCGGGTGTAGGTCCACGACGCCGACAGCGTGTCGGCCGTGACCAGGATGTGCACAGAACCTCCAGGAGAATCGGTGAGATGCCGCGTGGAGCGAGGCATCTGCCATGCGCACACCTATTCTAGTGGGAACAGTTCAGCAGGGTGAAACAATTTTATCGGGCCGCGACTGGGCAGGCTAGAAACTGGAGCCGGGATCTACTCAATCCTTTATGCGACAGCTTCTACGTGGTGACTCTTGCGCCGATCAACTCACCTGCAGCCGCAGTCTCAATTCCCGCGCCAGGTCGTCAATGGCACGAATTTTGGCCGCAGCGGGGACAGGGATATCGGGCACCGACATCGCCAGTTCGCAGGACAAAAGCATCGCCGTCAAGGTCTCACACATTTCGCTGCGCATCTGTTCTTTGACGGCCCGCCGGGCGGTGGACTCCTCGTGTTGGCGGCGATGCAGCGCTGAGCGCGTCTCGCGCACCAGACGCTCTATCCCCGTCACCGCGAAATTGATGTACACCGGAAACGCTGTCCCCAAATGTTCCAGCATCTGCTCGCTCTCCTGCGGTTCGGTTTCGAGCAGGAACTGGTCAATCACTGCCGCCGCGTAGGTTTGCTCGCGCAGGCACGTAACCGCCTCCTGCAGGTTTTGCGCCCAGTGCGTTTCCTGGGCCGTGGTGGCTTGCAAGGATTCGGCGCACTGTTGGCCGCGTGCTGAGGGTGTAATGAGTAGGATCATGCTCTTTCAATAGCACGCTTGCCGCCACCGCGATCCGCCCTGAAAAGATTAGGCTTAGCGTGGTGGCGACGAAGACGGCTTCCCGTTGCGGAACCCGCCACTCCGGTGGCGAGTTCAGAACCGAACACTCAAGACCCGTATCCCTCCAACGCGTAATCCTTGAGCTTGCGGTACAGGGTCGTTTTCCCGATGCCTAACAGCCGGGCGGCTTGCAGTTTGTCGCCGTTGAGTTCTGCGATCGCGCTGATGATCGTCTGCTTCTCCAGTTCTGCCATGGGAATAATCTTCCCGTTCCCGTTGCCATTCCCCGGCGAGGGCGCGGGAGCGGGCAGGTTCGCGATTTCAGGGGGCAGATCGGTGAGTTGGATCAGCGATCCGCTGGTGAAGGCGTACGTCCGCTCCAGGCAGTTTTCCAGTTCACGAACATTCCCCGGCCAGTCGTAGGCGAGCAACACCTTAAGAACGTCGTCGCTGAGCGTCTTCTCCTGTCCGCCGGTCCGTGCCATGCGCTCCAGAAAATGAGCGATCAGCAGCGGAATGTCCTGCCGACGCTCGCGCAGCGCGGGAATGCGCAGGCTCAGAACATTGAGGCGGAAGTAGAGATCGCGGCGAAAAGCGCCCTGCATTACGGCCTGTTCCAGATCGCGATTGGTGGCGGCCAGAATGCGCACATTGATGGCCACGCGGCGCGTGCTGCCCACCGGGCGAATTTCCTTTTCCTGAATCGCCCGCAGCAGCTTGGCCTGCAGGTCCACCGGAAGTTCGCCAACCTCGTCGAGAAAGACCGTTCCACCTTCGGCCATGGACATCAATCCATCCTTGGCCTGGTTGGCGCCCGTAAACGCGCCTTTCACGTGGCCGAACAGTTCGCTCTCGATCAGCGTGGGGACCAGGGATCCGCAATCAACCGGGATAAAGGGTTTGTCGCGGAAAGGACCCGAATAGTGGATGGAGCGCGCGACGATTTCCTTGCCGGTGCCGCTTTCGCCCAGAATCAGAACCGGATGCACGCTGTTGGCCGCCTTGGCGATGATGCGATACAGCTTCTCCATCTCGGGAGCGCGGCCCACGATGCCGCCGAATCCCTGCTTGGACTTCACCTTTTCGCGCAGCAGGCGGTTCTCTGACTTCAGCTTCAGATGGCTGGCCACACGTTCCAGCAGCAGCTTCAGTTCGTCCACACTGAAGGGCTTGGTGACGTAGTCGTAGGCGCCATTCTTCATGGCTTGGACCGCCGACTGCACCGTGCCGTAGCCGGTGACGACGATGACGATGGCTTCCGGACGCCGTTCTCTGATGCGGCGCAGCGCCTCCAGGCCGCCGGCGCCGGGCAAGCGCAGATCCAGAAGAACCGCATCAAAGGCCTGCGTCTCGAGGAGTCGGTAGGCGTGCTCGGCAGAATCGGCGGCATAGGCGGTGAAGCCCAGCGACAAGGCCACCTCACGGCAAGCTTCGCGGACTGCCCGTTCATCATCCACGATCAAGAGGTTAAGAAAGTTGGCTGGTTCTAGTTGCGGAGTGCTGAGCATCGGACTGAAAGCTGCTGACGTCATGGCGTTTAATCCTCTTCCTCAGTTGGAGATACCCCCACGTTTCCTTTGGCTTGCAACTCGCTTACGTTCTGGGAATTCCGGGCCCTTTCCGGCGCAAGGGGCAGAAGCACGGTGAAGCGGGTGCCGCAGCCGGGAGCGCTGTCCACGTGAACCAGGCCACCGTTGCTGGTCACGATGTCGTAGACCGTCGCCAGCCCCAGTCCGGTACCGTGGCCCGCAGGTTTGGTGGTGAAGAAAGCCTCGAACAGGTGCGCGCGGGTTTCAGCGTCCATGCCGCAGCCGTTGTCTCCCACCACCAGAAGCGCGCAGGCAATCGAGCCTGCGGTGGCTTTCACGAAATGGGATTCGGCGAGCACTTGCACCCTGCAATTGCTGGTTTCGATAGTGATCTGGCCACCGCCGGGCATGGCGTCCCGCGCATTCAGCACCAGGTTAAGGAGGATCTGCTGGGCTTGCGCTGGGTCCATCTTGATCAGACCCAAATTCGGATCCAGACGAGATTTCAGCTCGATGTTCTCCCCAATCAGCCGGATTAACAGGTTACCCATGCCTTGCGCGATTTCGTTGAACGACAACAAACAGGGCTGGCAACTCCTGGGCCGGGCCACGGCCAGCAACTGCCGCACTAGGCCGGTCGCCTGCAAGCTGGCGCTGCGGATCTCTTCGGCATACTTCCGTCCTTTGTGCCCTGGCTCCAGGCTGACCATGAGCAGGTCGCAGTACAACATCACACCGGTGAGAAGATTATTGAAGTCGTGCGCCACACCTCCCGCCAGTCGGCCTACGGCTTCCAGGCTCTCCGCCTGCCGCAGACGCTGCTCGGCCTCCTGGTTTGCCCGCGCGTCTTCGGCCACGGCCAGCAAAGAATCGGGACCGCCGTTTGCCCCCGGCACCCGCCACGCGGTCCATCGCAGCGGTTGGACATCTTCCACGCCAGCTTTGGGCTCGATCTGGATGCTGTCGCGCACCCCCTCGAACAATTCGCCCAGCAATCGTTCGCCTTCAGAGTTCTCTTCGGGAAAGATCAGGTCCGACAGATGCGGCAGTCGCGCCACCTTCGGACGCCCTTCGAGCATGCGTTCCAGTGCGGGATTCATAGCGATGATATTTCCTTGGCCCTGGCATTCCGCTAACCCGATCGGCGCATTGGCGAACAGAAAGCACAGATCGGCCTTAGCATCCTGCGAGGTCCAAGGAAACTCGGCGGCTGTGCTCATACTGGTACTCTGAACGAAAGATTTCCCGGAAGGAACCCGGCATCCGGCATCTAGCGCCTTTAGTTTTCCCGAAATGGGAATCGGCACCCTCGTCCGGTTCCGAGTTCAATGCTTCCCAAGCGCACTATAGAGAACCGCCCCTGTGCGTGCTAAGGACACACGTCACCAAAACAGGAAATCTTTCTGTGGAAAACTCCGGAGGAATCCAGGGGCGGAGGACGTCAGTGCGCCGGTGTGTCGGACGGATTGGCGATAGAAAGGGGCTCGGTCAGGCGGAAAGTCAGCCTTCGGCCGCTTGCCAGACGAAGCACTTGCGGGGAAGGTCCGCTTCCTGGGGGCTGAGTTTCACCGGCATCCCCGTGCACGAAAAGGCTGGCCGTTTGGATAGGCAGTTCCCGGCCGCGGATATTGACCGAGTCCAACGTCAACCTCACATAGCCGCGGTTGCGCCTCAATTCCGAGGTGTGCGCCGACTCTACGCGCCCCGCCGCGCCCGCGCCGCGCGGCAGCAGCTCGTTCCCCTCCACTAGGATCGCCTCATCCACCACGGCGTCAAAAACTCCGCTGAAACCAGGATTATCGGCGGTGATCTGGTTCTTCAGCCGCACGGTAAGCATGGTACCTGCCGGCAGATTCCGCGATTCGTCGAAGGGAACACCGGTAGCAATCCGCTGATTCTTATTCTCTGCGGTTGACGCGTCATCCGTGCTCAACCCGGCGGGTCGTGAACACGCGATCGGGAGCAAGGCAAACAGAAGCGGCCACATGGCTAGATCCCTCGCCCTGGGAAACTGGCTCATATGCATCCGCACCATCCTCACCCGGCCACACCGATCAAGGAAGTGGCACCCCGAATATCAGAACGCTCTCATGAAATCAGCCACTTGGCGATGGCACTTTCGGGGGGTTCGAGCCGCGTTTTTCTGCTGCGGACCTCAGCGAAGTTCCCTCGGGTTGGCGCCAGGCCAGAAAAAGGAAACGCGGAGAGCAGGCAAACCGCTCTCCGCGCAAGCTGGCTGCGGCCAGTCCTGCTGGCCGCGGTTGTTTCGTTATTTCTTCTTGGGCGCTGCTTTCTTCACAGCCGCCGGTTTCTTGACCGGCGTTCTGCCACCAATCAAAGTCAGGGCATCTTCAGCGTTGAATGGGAACTGGCGAGTCGAAACCTCTCCGGTCGTGCTCAGTCGGATGTCCACCCGGCGATTGCTCGCCAGGATGATCGTCGTCATGTTGCGGAGAGTTCTCGCCCGCTCTTCGGCAGTCAACTGGGGATTCTGCTCGACCGAGGCTTTCACTTCATCAGCGGTCAGGTTGTGTTGGTCGCCCATGGCCTTCGTGTCAATGAGCGCTTCGGAAACACCGTTCTCCACCAGGAAACTCTTGACCCGGGCCACGCGGCGCTCGGAGAGCGCCTGGTTGAACTCGACCGAGCCGCGCGGGTCGGCATGCCCCTCAAGAATCAAGTGGGCATCCGGCTTGGCTTTCAAGTAGGTCTGGAAGTCGGCGGCGAGTTCAATCAGCGTCTTCTGCTGGCTGGCAACCAGACCGGCATTGGGATCCTTCACCGGCGGCTGAGCGGTCGGGAAGTAAACACTGTGCAATGACAGCTTGGCCTCCAAAACCTTATCCACCGGCGGTGGCGGCGGGTTCTCGACCGTGACCTGGGTTGTGGCTTGTCCGGTCAAACCGCGCGAGTCAGTACAGGTCGCGCCGATTGTCACCGGACCGGCAGGAACTCCAGCGGTGCTGAGAGTTGAGGCGCTGCCACTGCCGGAGACGGTGCCCCCGGTAGTTGTCCAGCTGGCGACGGAAACCGGAACACCGTCTGGGCTGGTGCAGGAAGCCATTACGTTCACGTTTCCGCCCGTGACTACGCTGGCGGGGCTGGCCGACAAGGAAACCGTCGGCGGATTTTTGGGCGGCAGCGGCTTCACCGTATAGCTCGCCGAGCAACTCGCCTCATTGTTCTTGTTGGCCTTCGGGTCGGTCACGTGCGCCGTAACCGTATAGTTGCCCGGCGCCACGTTGCTGGTGTCAATGCTGGCGGTGGTGTCCTTCCCCGTCACCTGTCCGCCATTGCCGCTCCAGGCATAAGTCACGCTGTGCTTGGGATTGAAATTGCTACCTGCAACCGTGGCTGTAATCGGCTCGCCCACCATGACCTGGGTTGGCTGCACCGAGCAGGCTGCGGTCGGAGTTACCGGGGCCGCACCGCCCCAGCTGAACACAAGGCCAGTGCGCAGCCGGACGCCGTCCAGACTGGGGCGCCGCAGGGACGGAAATTGCGGAGCAACAAAATCGGCGTAGTTGTGATGTCCCCAGACGTAGTCCGCTTCAAACAGGCGGAAGGCGATGAACTTGGTTAATGGCAGATCCATCCCGCCGCCCAGAATTGCGCCGATGCCGTTGCCCGCATTCACTCCACTCACCGACAGGCGGTTCTCGCTGACCATCGCGTGCAGAAAGTAGTTCATTGAATCGGTGCGCCAGATGAAGCGAGGCCCAACCGACCCCGTGGTTTC
Organism: Candidatus Sulfotelmatobacter sp.; assembly: GCA_052326105.1. Classification (GTDB taxonomy): domain Bacteria; phylum Acidobacteriota; class Terriglobia; order Terriglobales; family Acidobacteriaceae; genus Sulfotelmatobacter. The sequence goes on from JBKQRC010000040.1 coordinate 24,712, forward strand.
ATAATTCCCGCCTCCCCAGTTTTGACCGAGGTCGAACTCGAAGCCCCAATGGGGATCAAAGTTATAAGTCAGGGACGCTCCGAACCCCTTCGCCATATCTGGGACTTTATACGCAATGGGATTGTTGGGGTCGCCAAATCCGGCGGGGACGGTCGCGCCCGGATGCAGATACTGATACCCGGCAAACAGATCCCATTTGGGATTGGAATCGCTCTGCGCAAACGCGGCACTGGAAAACAAAACCAATGCGAGAATTGCGAAAAGCCCGGCCGCAACGGGACGGTATTTTTCTTCACCAACTGACATGAAATCCTCCAAATGTGTGCTCGTTCGCCGTCCGATACAAGCAGGCGGCTGATTCGGCAAGGATGCAGCAACGACGGATTGATTTCTGACCTGGGAACCGAAGAAATTTTACAGCACCGAATCTTAAAGCGAAAGCAGGGACGCTCAGAATTACCCTAGGCAACGCTGTCTCAACTTGAAATCCCCTCGGCATATCGGCTATGGCCGTCTGAGTCGTCCCTCAAGACCTTGCCGGGCGACAAGACAGCCGCGTATCGTGGAGACTGCGTCTAAACCGCTGGGACCCCGCTCGACCGGCCCCTCTGCGGCTGCCGCGCTGGGGCGTCAGAGCAAGCAACATGAACCAGGAAAAGGTACTGATCGTCGAGGACGAGGAAAACGAACGCACGGGCTTGGCCGAACTAGTTTCTTCCTGGGGCTATCGCGTGGAGACCGCCCGCGATGGCGCTGAGGGATTGCAGAAGGCAACCAACTGGTCACCCTCGATTGTCGTCACCGATCTGAAGATGCCGCGCATGGGCGGCATCGAACTGCTCGGGCAACTGGGACACCTGGCCGAGCAGGCTCAGACCATTGCCGTCATTCTCGTCACCGCCCAGGGAACCATTGACAGCGCGGTGCAGGCCATGCGCATGGGGGCCTACGACTACATCACCAAGCCCATTGACACCAACCGCTTGCGCACCATTCTTTCCAACGCCTCTGCTTTGTTAGGCACGCGGGCAGAACTCGAGGCGACCCGGCGCAGACTGAGGGACGCGGGTTCGCTGGGGCGGCTCAGCGGTTCTTCCCGCAAGATGCAGGAAATCTTCCGGCTGATCGAAATGGTTGCGCCCAGTACTGCCTCAGTGCTGATTACCGGAGCCAGCGGCACGGGAAAGGAACTGGTGGCCCGCACCATTCATGATCTCAGTCCCAGGAAAGACCGGCCCTTCGTCGCCATCAACTGCGCCGCGATTCCCGAAACGCTGATGGAAAGTGAAATCTTCGGCCACGAAAAAGGTGCGTTTACCGGCGCGCTGGAGCGCCGCACCGGCTGCTTCGAACTCGCCGAGGGCGGCACGCTCCTGCTGGATGAAATCGGCGAGATGCCGGTCGGCACCCAGGCCAAGCTGCTGCGCGTTTTGGAAGACCGTAAGCTGCGGCGTCTGGGGAGCAAGGTCGAAACTTCGGTGGATGTGCGCGTGCTCGCCTCCACTAACAAAGTTCCCGACGAAGCGGTGGCCCGAGGTGAGTTGCGCAGCGATCTCTATTACCGGCTGAACGTTTTTAACATCCACATGCCTCCACTGCGCGATCACAAAGAGGACATTGCCGGCCTGGTGCAATTGCTGCTCGCCGACATGAACGACAAACATTCGCGCCGGGTGGGTGCTGTCAGCGAAGCGGTCCTGAACCAGTTCAATGCCTATTCCTGGCCGGGAAACGTGCGCGAGTTGCGCAACACCATCGAGCGAGCGGTCATCGTCTGCGACGCCGGAGTGATTGAAACCAAACATCTGCCTCCGGGATTCGGGCAGGCTCCGCTCCGCGTCGCGGCCAACGATCCCGACGCGGTTCGTCTGGGTGTGGGCACAACCGTGGAAGAGGCCGAGAAGATGCTGATTCTGAAGACTCTGGAGGCGACCAGCAATAACAAGACCAGGGCTGCGGAAATCCTCGGCATCAGCTTGAAGACGTTGCATAACAAGCTGAAGGAGTACGGCGCCGGGGCCGCGGATGCGACGCCAGTAAAGGAGGAGGCCTAGTCTGGTGATTGGCGATTGCCGATTTGCGATTTCCAATTTTCGATGTCCGATTTTTCGGCGCTGATTGGATTGTCGAATGTTGGCTGGCGAATAAACCCTACAAGTCCTGGTGAAATGGGGTTCGACCGGAAATACGGTACTGGGGTTCAATCGGCAATCGAAAATCGGAAATCGCAAATCTCTTCCCATGCTGCGGCGAAAAACCATCATCGTCCTGACCATCACCTTCATGGTGACGCTGATGGTGTCGGCATTTTCCTATCTTTATATCTCCCAGATTCTGCGGCTGCGGATTGAAAACGCGCACGAAACGGCCAGGCAACTCGCCCACGAATTGGGCTATGCCATAGAAAGCGACTACCCCGATTTCAGCAGCACAAACATTGACACCAGTAACCCGCTCGCGGTCCGGCGCGCCCTCATCGAGTACTACCAAACTGATGTTGCCCTGAACAACATGCTGGAGTACGCCCGGGGAAGCTGGGCCTTCGTGATGGACGCGGCCATTATCGGAGCCGATGGCAAGGCTTTGCTTCACACCGACAGCAGCCTGGTAGGCAAGGTGGTTCCCGCGCGGCCGGATTTCCAGGAGGTGCAGAGCGCGCGTTTTCGCGACCAGCTTCATCTGGTCTACGGGCCGCCTGCCGTGTATGACGTCAGCTACGACGTGCGGCTCAACGGCGAACCCTTCGTCACTGTCCGCATCGGAGTTTCGCCGGTCTTCTTGAAGCGGGAGATCAATCTGAAGATGGTGCAGGCGGTCTACTCGTCGATCACGCTGATTTTCATCTCGCTGCTTCTGTCGGCGGGGATCTCTAACCTCGCCCTCGGGCCGTTGAAAGAAATCAACCGCAACCTCGACAGTGTCGCCGCGGGCGATACCGACGAACTTACTTCCGATTCCTCCGGTCATGACGAATACGGTCTGGTCACTCTGAAAATTGCCAACCTCGGCCGGCAAATTCGCGACAGCAAGGAAATTTTTTCCGCTCTCAAGGACAACGTCGATCAGCTCATGTCCAAGCTGCAGGATGGCCTGATGCTTTTCAGTCGCGATTCCCGCGTGGTCCTGGTCAGCGCGCCGGTGGAGGCTTTTCTCGGCCGCCCTCGCGGCGAACTGCTTGGGCGCACCGTCCAGCAGATATTCGACCGGTACTCCCGTCTGGGGGCAGCTCTGCTCGACTCTTTTGAGCGCCGCAGGCCCATTTCTCAACGCGAGTTTGAGGCCTCGGGCGGAAAACGCGTGCAAGTATCGCTTGACTTCGTGCAGGAGAAGAACTCGCAGATCGGCGCTCTGCTGATCATGCGCGACACCGAGTCGGTTCAGCGCATCGGGGATGAGATCGAGATGTCGCGCCGCCTCTCCGCCAGCGGACGCCTGACCCGCGGCGTTGCCCACGAAGTTAAGAATCCCATCAACGCCATCGTGCTCCACCTGCAACTCCTGCGCAACAAGCTGGCCCATCAGGAACCCGACACCCAGCGCCACATGGATATTATCGAGAGCGAAATCCGCCGTCTGGATCGCGTCGTGCAAACTCTCGTCGATTTCACCCGGCCCCGCGATCTTCATCTGGAAGAAGTGGATTTACGCCGCCTGCTGGAAGATGTGGCGCAACTCGCCGCTCCCGATGCGGAACAGCACGGGGTCACGATCGATCGGCAAATGCCCGAGCAACGGCTACCTATCAAAGTGGACCTGGATCTGATGAAACAGGCCATTCTTAATGTTGTCATCAACGGCGTTCAAGCCATGCCGCAGGGCGGGGTGCTTATCATTTCCGCGCGCCGGGAGAACAACGCGATCATCGCCGACGTTCGCGACCAGGGCGCTGGGATTCCGCAAGACATGCGCGACAAGATCTTCGAACTTTATTTCACGACAAAAAAGGACGGCAGCGGCATCGGCCTGGCCCAAACCTATCAGATTCTTCAGTGGCACTATGGCTCGGTTGATTTCGAATCTGCCGAAGGGGCCGGGACGACGTTCCGCTTCCACATTCCCGCGGCCGGACCCGCAGCGGTTCCTGCCCAGGAACAACCCGCGGACGCGGCGACATTACAACCCGGAGATTGACCCGCGATCTAGCAGGCTGCGGAAAAAGTCGCGAATGCCTTCGCCACCGTGGAAAAGCGGCGCTTCAGCGCCGCTTAAGCGGTTTGAAATCAAGCGGGCTTCAGTGTGTGCGTGAGAACTCGAATTTGCATGAGGCGGTGAAGCAAGCACAGCTAAATGCCAGCCCCGCAGGGGCGGGATGCGATAGCCCGGCACGTCAGTGCCGGGTAGAAGTGGGAAAAGGGAGCGAGTCCCGCAGGGACGGCACCGGTTCTCACGCACACTCTTCAGCCCCGGTAGTCATTTCCGGGGCGACGACGGACTTTTTCCGCATCCTGCCAGGTGAACTCGGCGACCGTTCGTCTCCGGGGACTCGCGCCGGAAGGCGTAAACTTAATATTTAGATTTTTTCGGAATCCTGGTATGACTCTGGCCATAATTCTCGTCAGCATTTCCCTTGCAGGATCGGCAGCGCCGTCATCGGCGGCCATGCACCAGGACACGACCCAGGCGGTGCCCGCCGCCAAATCGGCAACCGCCAGCAACCCACAAGATCAGGGAAGCACGCCGGCACAGAATCCCTCCGCCGTATCGAAGCCGGCATCACCAACGTCCGGCTCGGCGCAAGCCCCTTCCACGCAGAATTCCCCGCCCGCCAAACGCCCACCACACAAGAAGAAAGTGATTCCATCGAATTGCACCCCGGCGCCTGCCCCAGCATCGGATCCAACTGCAGGTTCATCACCATCAGGTTCAGAACCGCCCAAGGCCTCTGGCGGAGGAACTACCTCAACCGCGGCAGCCGCCAGTGCCCCGACCAACTGTCCTCCCTCGAAGATTATCGTGCGCCAGGGCGGAGCCTCGGAGCCGGCCATTCAGTTTGCCGGCGGCCCGGCGGGCGATCAGGCAGCCCAACAGCGTGACACCGCCAACCAGATGTTGACGGCAACCCAGCAGAACCTCAAGAAAATCGCCGGGCGCACACTTACGGCCAACCAGCAGGACATGGTCAAACAGGTCCACCAGTTCATGGAGCAGTCCAAGGCCGCTAGTGCGACCGGAGATACCGATCGCGCCCGCACCTTGGCGTGGAAAGCTCAACTGCTCTCCGAGGAACTGACCAACCCTCAGAAATAGCCGTCACCCGTTGTTCTTCGGCCACAAGTTGAAGCGCTACAGGTTGAGGCGGGCAAGGTCGAACTACGGAGGTGGCAATCCTCCCAGCATGGTGTAGTTCAGGTGCGGGGCTTTCGCTAATAGCTCTGAAATCTTCGGGTCAGGATAACGCCGCGTGTAAGGTTGTGCCCAGCTGATCTCCCACGCTGCGATCTCGGGCGTCGTGACTTGCGGAACTCCGGTTTTCTGCTGGAAGTAGCTCGGATCCTGGAGGCCTTCGACGCATCGGGATATCAGGCGTTTGATGGCATAGTCGCGCTCAGCATAGAGGCCGAGACCGTTCGTTTCTCCAAACTCCGCCAGCATCGCCAGCGCCGCGAGAGAGAACAGGTGGTAATGCAAGGCCATCTGGCCGCGATCCATTTCCATCGGCAGCGTCCCGTCTTCGCGGATGTCATGCGCGCCTTGTTTGTAGGCATCCACAGCCCAGCGGAACAGGCTGCGGTCATTGTTAGCGATCGCCGCCGCGGCAATGGCAAATCCGGCCCAATAGAGATGATTGTTGTAGGCGTCGTTCCCGGTCCCGTGACGGCGTTTCTCTTCGCAATATCCCTTGCTCGATTCCGCGAGGTTCTTCAGCCACGCCGTGATGTCCTTGTTCTGTTCGTCCGACACTAAACCGCTGCCGCGAATCTTGAGATACGCCACCGCCCACGATCCCAGATTCCACTTCTGCACGTAGAACGCCTGATGCCCATCCATCGTCCCGGCGAGCGTCTTCTGCCTGGCCGCGCTCTCCAGTAACGAGGCGACGCACTGCGCCGCCCCGCGGCTGCCGGTGGTTTGGAAGGCGTCGGCGGCTTTGACGACCACGCGGGAAAAATCCTCGATGCCTGCGACAGAGTCTTCGTACCTCTTCTTCAGCACCGGATCAATGACGGAGTGATGGCTATCGGTGTAGTAAGAGTTCGTCGCAAAGTCGTGCGGCAGTTGCGGAGCAGCAGGGCAGGTTAAGGCGGCGTCCGTCGCGGTCACTGGATGAAGATCCCAGGGCGAACGCAACGGGCTGTCGCCCGCGCAGGCATAAGAGGCTGCCATGAGCAGCAGAGCCCAAACGATAGCGGCACAGCGCGACGCAGAGCTCATTTTCCCTTGGCCCGCGCGCCATTCACCTTGGTCAACAATTCTTGCGACATGGCCTGCATGGGACCCGGAATCTTCACCGCCTCGGTGAGCACTTCCCGCGCCTCGGTCAGCCGATTCTCTTTGCCGTACGCGAAACCCAGACCATACAGCGCGCGGGCATATTGCTGGTCGTCCTGACCTTTCAGCAGGGTTGTGGCAGCTTTCAGTTCCGGAATTGCGGCTTCAATCTTTTCCTGCTTTAGGTAAGCCCAACCGATCGTGTCGTGGCCCACTCCACCTGAAATCTTCCGCGACTTGTCGGCGTCGGGAGCGTCGGCATTCGCGACTTCAATTGCTTTCTGCGAGTAAGTAATCGCCTTGGCCGCGCTGCCCGGTTTTGTGTCCTCGGCATAGAAGTTGGCCAACAGCAGCAGCGCCGGCAGCGAGTTCGGATTGGCCGCCAGCATCTTTTCCCCGTACGACACCAGCCGGGCATTGTCTTTCATCTGGCTCAGCGCATCCAGGGCCAGGCCGGCTACCGATTCCTGGAATTTTGAGTTTGGAAACGACACCGTAAATCTCTCTATGTACGACATGCGCGTCTTGGCGTCGTTCTCTGCCGAGATGACATTAAAGCCCGAGGTTTCCAGAAAATCGCAGTTGGTCTGGTCGGCAGCTTTCTCATCGGCTATCCTCCGGGCAAAGTCGTCGTCGCTCACGCCCTCGGGCTTGGGCTGCTTGCTGATCGAATTGCAGACCTCGCCTCCGGTTACAGCGTAGTCCATCAGCTTGGCGTTGTTCTTGGCCTGCTGCACCATGCTCGCCTGCGACACCAGAATGTCGAGGTTGTGCGGAGATCCGGCCAGCGCCTTGTCGCCGTAGTCGATTGCCTTTTGCAAGTCGCCCGCTGTCTGGTAGGCCTGCGAGATCTGCCAGTTCCCGTAGGCTACGGCCGCCGGGTTCGAGGAGAACTTCTGCACGAATTCCTGATACATGGCCAGTCTCTTTTGCCCGTCTTGCTCATTGGAGATGGCTTGCAACTCGTGATCTTCGTCCGTCCCTGCCGCAATTACGATGTGATCAACCTGAGCCTTGGCCTGAGGAATGAAACCCGCGAAAGAAAAAATGACCAGCAGTATTATGCCGCTGCAACGTTTCATAGCCGCCTCCGGTGTACGCGAGAATTAGGACTGCAATTTCGAGCAGCAGGCGAATCGTAGCGCCGAATGCCCCTCGGCGCAAGCGCGGCAATCACAAAGGAGCACCGCCGCGTTTCCCGTCGAGGACTTACGCCAGGGTAGTCAGAATCGAAAATCGGCAATCGTAAATCGGAAATCTGTCCCGGGCCCGCCCCAATAGTAAACACCACGCCACTGCTGTTATTCTGTCCCCTCCCCAAGGAGCAACCATGTCCTATGACTTGCAGGGGCGAAACGCGGTCGTTTTTGGAGTCGCCAACAAGCGCTCCATCGCGTGGTCCATCGCCCAGGGATTGCATGCTGCCGGCATGAAGCTGGCCATCACCTACCAGAACGAGCGCCTGGAGCAGGAAGCCAGGGACCTCATCCTGTCGCTGCCCGGCGCCGAGGCCTACATGTGCGACGTCTCCAAGGACGAAGAAATCGCCCGACTTTTCACCACGCTGAAAGAACGTTACGGCAAGCTGCACGTTCTGGTGCACTCCGTCGCCTACGCTCCGGCCGACGAACTGAAGGGCGATTTCGTCAACACCACGCGCGAAGGCTTCCGCGTCGCCATGGATGTCAGCGTGTACTCGCTGGTTGCAGTCGCGCGTGCCGCCGTTCCTCTCATGATGGATGACGGCGGCTCCATCATCACCATGACTTACTACGCGTCGGAGAAAGTCGTGCCCCGCTACAACGTGATGGCCGTGGCCAAGGCGGGACTCGAATGCACGGTACGCTATCTCGCCTTCGAACTGGGGAAGGAAAGAATCCGGGTAAACGCGATTTCTGCCGGCCCGATCAAGACCCTGGCCGCGCGTGGCATCGCCGGCTTCGGAGACATGCTCAGGGAACACGAAGAACGCTCCCCGCTGGGACGCCGCGTGGAAGTCGAAGAAGTTGGCAAGACCGGAGTCTTTCTCGCCTCCGAGCTCAGCAGCGGCATCACCGGCGAAGTGATCTTCGTGGACTGCGGTTATAACATTATGGGGTTTTGAGCGGTTCCCACTTTCAGGGGACGCGTTGATTATTCCTCAGTGGGACAAAGTGAAGTTCGCTTGAATTTGGGTTTCAACCTTTGCGGGCTCTCCCGATAAAAGGTGGCAGGGGCTGGGCCAGCCCCCCGATACGGAAGAAGACGAAGAATGCCGGTCTTGTAATACACAATAATATATGTTATTGTTTAGGTATTATGAGGACTATTGAGAAAACCATCAGCTTCCGCGCCGTCGCCGAAAAGATCGCCTCGCTCGATTCGCTGGCCGCCGCGCAGGACCGTCCGCGCAGCTATCTCATCAACGAGGCGATCACCAACTACATCGAGTTGCACGCCTACCAGGACGCGCTGGTTCGCAAGGGGCTTGCCGAGATGCAGAAAGGCCGCGTCGTAAGCCATGAGGAAGTCGTAAAGCGGCTCAAGCGGGCGGGGCGCGCTCGGCAATGATCGAATGGACCGAACAGGCGACCCGGCAACTGGATCAGGCCCACGATTACATCGCGCTCTCGAACAGTTCAGAGGTTGCCGCCCGGATCACGATGCGGATCGTCACCAGTGTTCAACGTCTCGCTGCATTCCCCATGTCGGGCAGATCGGGCCGGGTTCCGGGTACTCGCGAGCTGGTCATTTCGAATACGCCCTTTATTGCAGCCTACGCCATTAACCATGACCGCATCGTGATCCTCGCCGTTTACCACGGCGCGCAACAATGGCCGGAGGTTTTGTAGGTACATAGTACCCCCCCCGCCCAAGCTCCGCTTGAGCGGGGCACCCTCGGAAGTAAGAATGAGTTTAGACTGGGCCAGCCCCCAAGACCTCGCTTTCCCGAAGAGTGTTCCTTGTGTCTGTAACGGTGCTGCCAGTGGGACCACAGAGTATGAGTCTCCCGAACTCCTGTTGCCAATGTTTTCCGAAGGCGTCTGCGAAGAGCACGGTGCACTCGAGGGCCAAAGTTAGAGCATTCCCGTCGAGAAAGGTCAATTGTTCATTGGTCATCTCGGTGATGCCAACCTCGACTATATAGGGATTTCCGGGGGCCAAAAGCGTAATCTGACCAAGATTATCGTGTTTGTCTCCTTCCAGTTTTGTCAAAATACCGCGAAGGGTGAGAGGAACGCGGGTGGCGTTCGCAACTTGGAACGATATTTCAAGGCGTCTGCTTGGATCATCCTCATCAACAGCGAAAGTGCGGACCTTCCACTTTTCCAAGTTCACCCACTGTGTGTGTTGGGAGGGATGGAGCCTGAAAGGTTCATCGGTATGCCATGAAACGATTGACGATGCTTCTCCTGCTGGTATTCATGTTGGGTTGCGGCGGAAACAGTAAATCATCAACACCAAATCTAGTGGGGTCGTGGCAGTTCACCGCCACTCTGCCAGCACAAGGAACAGTGACGCTTTCCCCCGGACAGATTTGGCAACAAGGGAGCACTTTCGGGGGCGCCATGATGTACATTCCGGGTTCTCTCGTCTGCGACGCTTCGTATGCGAATGTTCAAGGTACCATCACAGGCAATCAAGTGACCATCCAATTCCAAGAATGGGGCAGCGTCCCGCCAAGTACTGCCCCAGTAGACATACAAGACCTTAATTTTAACGGGACCGTAAACTCTAGCGCCAACAGCATGTCTGGCACCTACACAACAGCAATCTCAGGAAGTACGGGTTGTGCCACGAAGGGGGACACAGGCAACTGGTCGGCAGTAAAGACAAATCAGGCCGCACTTGATAGGTAGTTCTCGCCCACCGTTGTTCTTACTTCGTCACAACCGGGATGAGCACACTTCCACACCCGAACACTTTCATCGCCATTGAACTCAAATTTCGCAAGGCAGAGTGGACTCTTGTGTTGCGAACAACGCAATTGCGGATCAGAGTTCCGAACTATCGTCCATCCTCCCCCCGAGTGCACGACAAAATCTACATATCCCAAACCGTCACACAGAATGAAAGCACGAGTACACTCACGGCACTTAAACCCATCGCTGGGTTCTGATTCCGGGAGTTCTCGACTGTGGAATTTCACCCAACCCATTTCCAACAAAGGATGTTTATCGCAAAGTATTTGAGGCGGCTGCATTGACTTCTCTTCTGTCCGCAAAGGCTGCCGCTTCCCATCCTCGAACAATCCGAACTTCGCCATTGAACGACCCTCCTATGAGCAAAGTGTCTCATCGCTCTTAGGAATCTCAAAGTCCTTAAGGCGAAAAAGTTTGGGGGCTGGCCCAGCCCAAACTCCCCAGTGGTCTCCCGCTCAGGCTTCTCTTGACGGGGCTTTCCTGTTCATCCGTCACAGACTCTTGTGGGTCTGTGGGGAAGTTGACTTCAACGAAAGCGGGCAGCCCACCTTCCCGCCGGAAGTGTAAACCGAGGTGTTAGCCAACGATCCTGATCCTCCGCTCGTTCTCCCCTTCCCGCTCCAGCACAATCTCCACCTCCCTCTCCCGCACCAGCCGGGGAAACTTCTCTCCCCACTCGATCAGCAGAATGCTGTTGTCGGAACGCAGATCATCCAGTCCGAGCGTTTCCAATTCGCGCGGCGTATCTACGCGGTAAAGATCAATGTGGTAGAGATTGGCCCGCGGCCCGCGATATTCGTGCACCAGGGTGAAGGTGGGACTGGTGACGTCTTCCTCCGCAGCCGCATCGAAAGCGGCTGCGATTCCTTTGACCAGCGTAGTCTTCCCGGCGCCGAGATCGCCGCGCAGCAGCACCAGTTTGGGAGGGACGAGCAATTCGGCGAGCGTGCGGCCGAAGGCGATGGTCTCCTCAGCCGAGTGAGTAACAATCTCTCGGGTCACGGCGCGAGCTCCGGCCTGCCTGGTCACACGACCAGTATAGCGAGAGCACTCGTCCTATCGCGGCGGCTGAACGGCGGCGCAATTCCATATACCGGGTTCATGCCCTCAGTACGTGGAAAACGCGCTCGACTTCAGGCCCAGCAAATTCCGCTCCACCACGTGATCGAGCGAGGTGCGCAGGCGGCGATGGTCATCATCCTCGAGCGCCACGAAGCGGAACGGCTGCAGTACGCTGTCGTTCAGCTTCCGCGTGGGGCTGAGAACTTCGGCCATGCCGTGCACCGGGCCTGCCTGGGTCTGAAACGCAACTTCGACGAAGTCGCCTTGCCCCAGCGATTGGGCCAAACGCAGCAGGCCGCCGGTCACGGAAATGGTTTGGAGTTTGCCTTTGGTGCGCCGGCCGTCTTCCAAACGGATCGCAGCCAGGACCGAATCGCCTAGCTGGACCCGGGCCGCTCGCCGCGAAGGGTGCGGTTGGGGGAAATGGGTCATAAGCCAACTGCACTATGGCACCATCCCCTGTTGCGTAATAGATTACTGAAGCCCCTCGTCCGAATTCCGCACTCAGAGCCTGAACTGACGTTACCGGGGCCCTGCACTATGAAGGACATAGCGCATGTTTACTGGTTAAGTAATGGCCGGCAGGACATCCTGAGAAGCCGCAAACGAGTATTGTCAGTTTTGGAGATTGGACCGATTTACCATGGCTAATTGTGTGGAGGATCCCCTATGTTTCGAATCGTCCCTTTCGCTCTGCTCTTAACGCTCTGCGCCACGCTCGCACTCGGCCAGGCATCCCCTGCGAAAGCTCGCGATCCGCTTCGAGTCGGCATCGTCGGCCTGGTTCACGGTCACGTGTACGGATTCCTCGATCAGTCGCGGCACAGTTCCGAAATCGAGATCGTCGGCATCGCCGAGCCCGATCCGCGCCTGCTCGCGCATGCCGCCGAGCGATATGGTTTTGCCCGCGCACTGCTGTTTTCGAATCTCGAAGACATGATCGCCAAAACGCATCCCCAGGCCGTGCTGGTTTACACCAATACCTACGACCACCGGCAAGTCGTGGAAACCTGCGCCCGGCACGGGGTTCACGTCATGATGGAAAAGCCGCTCGCGGTAAGCCTGGAAGATGCGCTAGCCATCCAGAAGGTGGCGCACGACGCGAAGATTCATGTGCTGGTTAACTATGAGACCTCCTGGTACGCGAGCAACCACGCCGCTTACGACCTCGTCCACGACGGAGCTCTCGGCGAGATTCGCAAGGTGGTGATACACGACGGCCACAACGGCCCCAAGGAGATTGGCGTCGAGCCGGAGTTCTTCGCCTGGCTCACCGATCCCAAACTCAACGGTGGCGGCGCTCTGTTCGATTTCGGATGCTACGGAGCCGACCTGATGACCTGGCTGATGGACGGCCAGCGGCCGCAAACCGTCACCGCCGTCACCCAGCAGATCAAGCCGCAAATCTATTCGCGAGTGGATGACGAGGCGACCATCATCCTGACGTATCCGCGCGCGCAGGCCATCGTGCAAGCTTCCTGGAATTGGCCCTTCGGGCGCAAAGATATGGAAGTTTATGGCGCGAGCGGGTACGCGATCACAGTTCAGCGCGATGATGTTCGCCTGCGCCGCGGCGGAGAAAGCAGCCATGAAGAACAGCTTAAAGCTAAGCCTGTGCCCGCCCCGTACGACAACGAATTGTCGTACCTGCGAGCCGTGATCGTTGACGGAGCGAAAGAAGATGCTCTCTCGTCGCTCGATACCAATGTGACGGTAACGGAAATCCTCGACGCGGCGCGGAGGTCCGCAAACACGGGGACGACGGTACGCCTGCCGCCTTCCAGATGACGTACTGCGTAAAGAAGCTGCGGCGTCGGTTCGTATCAGGGCATCGCTTCCAGCGATGCCGTTAGCAAGGCAGAATCAGAATCGGCTTTAGCCGCGCGGGTGGGGCAGCAGCGGCTAAAGCCGGGGTCCCTTTGTTCGCCGAATCGGCACGGCTGAAAGCCGTGCCCTGATACAAACCGGAGTTCTCCCTTTGGCGGTGCCGTAGCAACTCCACACCAACTATCCTTCCCAGCACACGAACTTCTCCCGCGCCGTTTGCCGTGCGCGATCGAAGGCGTCGGGCAATCCCCGCACCAGATCGGTGGCCACCAGCGAATGCTCGCCTACCGTCTCGCGCATCACATCGCCCGCTAGCCCGTGCAGGTAAACCGCGGCAAGAACCGCCAGCAGCGCGCCGTTTGGGTGCTGCGCCATCACGTTCTGAGCGATCATGGCCGCAACCATTCCCGTCAGAATGTCTCCCGTGCCTCCGGTCGCCATGCCGGGATTGCCCGTGGGGTTGGCCCAGGCCTCGCCGTCCGGCTGGACCACCAGAGTCCGGTGCCCTTTGAGCACGACCATGACGCCGTGGTCTCCAGCAAACTTGCGGGCCACGCCCAAACGATCTTTTTGCACATCCGCGATCGAACACCCCGCCAGCCGCGCCATTTCCCCAGGGTGCGGAGTAATCACCAGCAACCGTCCCTTTCCGTTCAGTTCGGCGGCATGACCGTCGAACGCGTTCAGGCCATCGGCATCCAGAACGATAGGAATCTGGCTTTTGCTCACCAGCGTTCGCACCAGCCCAGCCGTAGTGGGAAAACGCGAGATCCCCGGGCCAATGGCCAGAACGGATTTCCCTTTCGCAAGTGCATCGAGCCGCTCGATCGCCGCGGCTGAAATTGTGCCCGCGTCGGTTTCCGGCAATGGCTCCGTCATTACTTCCGGATGAAATCCCGCCACCGTAGGTAGCACCGACTTCGGCGTGGCGACCGTCGCCAGCCCCGCTCCTGCGCGCAGAGCGGCCATCCCTGCCATCGCCGCCGCACCCGCCTTCCCCACCGATCCTCCAATCACCAGCACGTGCCCGTAGTTTCCCTTATTCGATTCCGCCGGACGCGGATCGAGCAGCGGCGCGAAATCGCGCGCCGTAATCACGTTCAGTTTCAGCGACGAAACGATCGCCTCCGCCGGCGATCCAATGCCTGCCACATAAGTCGGCCCAGCTGTGAGAAGACTGAAAACGTGCGCCGGTCTCGCCGCGGTAAACGTGACAATGGAATCCGCGCGCGCCATGATTCCCTTCTGCGACGAGTTTTGAGGGGACATCGCATCGGCATCCGCGCCGGAAGGAATGTCGACCGCAATTACCGGCGCCTGGACCGCATTCAAAACGGCAATCGCGTCGGCATACAGCCCGCTCACCGGCGGCTTGAAACCCGTACCCAGGATCGCATCAAGATACAAATCGGCCGGCAGCGAGAGCCGCACCCGATCGCTTTTCAACTCTTCGCTGGAATGGACAATCATCGCCGCAACCGGCAGCTTGCCGTACATCGCGGCCGCGTCACCCTCGAGCTCTGACGGATCGGCCAGCAGGATAACCTGCACCGTCTTCCCTTTCTGATGCAGCCGTCGCGCCGTCACGAAACCATCCCCGCCGTTGTTGCCCTTGCCGCAGAAAATCACGATCCGGCGCGCCGCGCTGTGATGCGCAAGCACATGCTCCGCCACCGCCGCTCCGGCATTCTCCATCAGCGTAAGCGAAGGCACGCCGAAGCGCTCGCTGGTCGCGCTGTCAATGGCGCGCATTTCCGCGGCGGTTACGATCTTCATGATGAAGCCAAGATTTTCATGCCCGTCCGATTTTCACTTAGAACTGGCTGTGTGCTCGAGTCGCCGCAGCTGTGCCGGCTCGCCCATCGCAATGAGGCAGTCGTCCGGCTCAATCCGCTCATCCGGCGCGGGATTGAAGCGCATGCCCTCGCGCCGCTTGATGGCCAGCACGATCACTCCGCGCTCCTGCCGGATGCGCGAGCTTTCAATCGTCTTGCCGGCAAATACGGAATTCGGCGTGATCTGAATCTCACCGATCTCCAGATCCATGCCGAGATGAGTGGTCGCGGCCTCGAGAAAGCTGACCACGTTCGGCCGCAGCAGCGACTGCGCAATGCGACGCCCGACAAAAGAATACGGCGAAACCACGGAATCGGCGCCCGCCGTCAAGAGATGTTTTTCTGCACTGTCTTCGCTGACCCGCGCAATGATCTTCAGGTGCGGATTCAATCCGCGGGCAGTCAGCACGATGTAGAGATTGGTGGCGTCGGTAGTCGTGGCCGCAATCAGGCCGCGGGCCCTCTCAATCTGCGCTTCCCGCAGCGTTTGCTCCTGCGTCGCGTCGCCTGCGATCGCCAGCCAGTTTTCCGACGCGTAGCGCTGGCGTTTCGTCTCCGCATTCTCGATGATCACGAACGGCACCGGCCTCTGCGCCAGTTCCCGCGCTACGCTCCGTCCTACCCGCCCCATGCCGCAGATGATGTAGTGGCCGTCGAGCTTTCCAATCTCGCGCTCCATGCGCCGCCTTCCGAAGAAGCTTTGCAGCTCGAATTCTAGCAAAGCCTGGCTCAGCGACCCTACTCCCAACAGCACCAGCGACACGCCGGACAGAATCACGAACACATTGAACACGCGGCCCGCGTGCGAGAGCGGATGCACTTCCTGGTAGCCGATGGTGGTCAGCGTGGTCACGACCATGTAAAAGCCGTCAAACCACGGCCAGCCTTCGATGTAGTGATATCCCGCGGTGCCTACCGCCATGACCAGCAGCAGCAGCGCCCCGATCACTCGCAGATTGCGGAAGGCTCTCATGACAGTCGTTGGTCGTTGGTCGCTAGTCGTTGGCTGTCGGCGAAAAGCAGTCTGCCAACGAACAAAGACCAACGACGCTTCCTCGACCCACGACTATAAAGCAAAACGGCCCTCCGCGCTCTGCGGAGGGCCGACGTTCGCGCCGAACAATCTCAGTCCGCCATCACTTTAGAAGCTGAAATTGCGTTCTGCACCCTGCTGTGCCTGCGGCCATACCCGAAGTACACTGCCATTCCGAGGATCAGCCACACCACCAGGCGAATCCACGTTGCCGCCGGCAGGCTCGCCATTAAACCCGCGGAAACCAGAACTCCCATGATCGGGACAAATGGTACCCATGGAGTCTTGAAGGGCCGCTCCAGGTCTGGTCGCCTGCGACGCAACACCCAGGTCCCTGCTGAAACAATGACGAATGCCAGCAACGTTCCAATGCTAACTAGTTCACCTAAGACATCAATCGGGACGAATGCCGCAAAGAAAGCAACGCAAACGCCGACAAAAATCGTGGATATCCACGGCGTGCGGAAACGAGGATGAATCGCGCCGCACCATTGGGGCAGGAGCCCGTCGCGAGACATCGAGAAAAACACCCGCGATTGCCCCAGCAACATAACCAACATCACCGTTGCCAGGCCGAAAATCGCACCCAGTTTGACGAGGAAGCTTGCCCACTTCACGCCAGTAGCGTCGATGCCTACGGCAACCGGATCAGAAACGTTCAACGAGGTGTAGGGCACGACACCAGTGAGCAACCCCGACACAAGAATGTACAGAACGGTACAGATCACCAGGGAACCCAGTATCCCGATGGGCATGTCTTTCTGCGGATTCTTGGATTCCTGGGCAGCGGTGGAGACGGCGTCGAACCCGATATATGCGAAGAAAATCACGCTTGCGCCCCGCGCGATTCCCGACCAGCCGTACTTGCCGAACGTGCCTGCATTGGGCGGGATGAAGGGCGTCCAGTTGGCCTTGAGCTGCGCCATGTGCCCGAAGGCATACACCCCGGCTATGCAGATGAACATCAGTACGATCGCGACCTTGATGATCACGATGCCGGAATTGAAGTTCGCCGATTCCTTGATTCCGATCACCAGAATCGTGGTCACTCCCAGAATCGCTAGAAAAGCCACCAGGTTAAACAAACCACTCATCTGAGGCAGCGTATGCCAGTCGATGTGGTTGGACATCAGCGAGTCTTTCACCCGGTCATAGTGCTCCCAGTGTCCATTGAAGAAAACCAGCATCTCGCTGGGGGCTGCCGTCAGACGAGGCGGAATGCGTATGCCGAAGTCCTGCAGGAAGCTCAACAGGTACCCGCTCCATCCAGAAGCCACGGTGGCTGCGCCAAATGCGTATTCGAGGATCAGGTCCCAACCGATGATCCAGGCGAAGATCTCGCCCAGGGTCGCGTATCCGTAGGTGTAAGCCGAGCCCGCAATCGGAATCAAGGACGCGAACTCGGCGTAGCAGAGTCCCGCGAACACACAGGCGATGCCGGCCAGCACGAAGGAAAGCACAATCGCCGGCCCGGCATACTTGGCTGCGGCCGAGCCTGTCAGCACGAAAATACCAGCCCCGATGATTGCGCCGATGCCCAGCGTGATGAGGTTTACCGGACCGAGCGCGCGCCTGAGCCCGTGCCCGCTCTCGTCCTTTGCCTCATTCATCAGCATATCCAGGGGTTTGGTAGCCAGAAGATTGGCCATGCGATTGTTTCTCCTTGGGTGTTAAGTAGTTGTAGTCGATTCCTGCGTCTTTCGACGCGACCACGCATAGTAAACCGGAATCCCCAGCAGCACCACAATCAGCCCCGGCCACGTATATTGCGGCTTGAAGCGCAATAGTACGACATCAATGAACAATGCCATCACAATATAAATTGCCGGCAGTACCGGATAGCCCACCGCTCGATACGGCCGCTCGGCATCCGGATGCGTCCGCCGCAGCACGAACAAGCCGATAATCGTCAAAATGTAGAACAACAGCACGGCAAAAATGATGTAGTCCAGAAGCTGGCCGTAACTGCCCGAGATGCATAGCACGCATGTCCACGCCATCTGCACCATCAGCGAAACCGCCGGCGTCTTGTACTTGGGATGCAGCTTGGCGACCTTGCGGAAGAACAGACCGTCTTTCGCCATCGCGTAATACACACGCGCTCCCGAAAGAATCAATCCGTTATTGCAACCGAAGCCGGAAATCATGATCGCCGCCGCCATCAGCAGGCCACCGATCGATCCGAACATCTGTGTCATGACCGCGGTGCCGACGCGATCTTCCGCCGCATACTTGATTCCCCGCGCCAGCGTTGTAGCCCCGCCCTGCACGCCTTCCAGCGGTAGCGCGGTCAAATAGATAAAGTTGCACGCGATATACAGCGCAATCACCACGCCGGTCCCCAGCGCGAGCGACAAGGGCAGATTGCGGCCCGGATTCTTCACTTCTCCGGCGGTGAAAGTTACGTTGTTCCAGGCGTCGGCGGAGAACAACGACCCCACTTGCGCGACGGCCAGAATCGTCAGCGTTCCCACCATCACAATCGGCCCGCCGACTCCGACCTGCACCGCATGCTGCGCGCTCAAGCCAGCGTTGTGCCAGAAGTTTGCGCCGAAATTCGCCGCCAGCGCATGCGGGTTGCGTCCCAACGCAAGACCGAACAACGCCAGCCCAAGCAGAGCGCAAACTTTTGCCGCAGTAAAAACATTCTGAATCGCTGCCCCGGTTTTCACCCCGAAGATGTTGACCACCGACAGGAAAATCACCAGCAGGATCGCCGCCAGATTCTGCGTGTTGATGCCCACATCCATATTTCCCAGAACCATTGGGCCGATCGGAATTGACGGCACTTTCCACAAGTGCAGAATCCAGTGGGTGGAAGAGACGGATGGGAAAAAGACGCCGAGAAACTTGCCGAACGCCACGCCCACAGCGGCAATCGTGCCGGTCTGAATCACCAGAAACAACGTCCAGCCATAGAGAAAGCCCCACAACGGCCCCAGCGACTCGCGCAGGTAAACGTACTGCCCGCCCGCTCGGGGCATCATCGCGGCCAGTTCGCCATAGCTGAGCGCGGCCACGATGGTCATGAATCCGGCCACAGCCCACGCGCCGATCAGAAGCGCGGGCGAATCCACCTCGCGCGCAATCTCGGCCGACACAATAAAGATGCCGGAGCCGATCATCGACCCGATGACCAGCATGGTGGCGCTGGTCAGGCCCAGTCCCTTGACCAGTTCCTGATCCTGACGGCTGTGGATCTGCCAATCGCTCGGTCGCGTCGCTGTCGGTGTGCTCAGGATTCCTCCTAAAATAAGTCAGAAGGCAGAAGTGAGAAGGCAGAAGTGACTGGCTCTAATTCTGCATTCTGACTTCTTCATTCTGCATTCGCGTCACCCGACTTTACCCTAATATGCGGAAAAATTCTTCTGCCGATTTGCGCGGATCCTTTAGCAGATCGGATATCACTGCGACGGAATCGGCGCCAGCCTCGATCACCGATGCCGCGTTCGCCCGAGTGATTCCGCCAATCGCCACCAGCGGCTTACGCGTCAAGGCCCGCGCCCGGCGCACACCATCGAGCCCTACAACGGGATCAGGTTTCTCCTTGCTGGACGTCGCAAACACCGGCCCGATGGCTAGATAGTCCGCCGAAGTCAGATCGGCCTCGCGCAGTTGCTCCGGATTATGCGTCGAAACTCCCAGCCAGCGCTCCGCCCCGATGATTTTCCGTACCGACTCCGGCGACAAGTCGTCCTGTCCGACATGCACGCCGTCAAAGTTCGCCGCCAGGCACAAGTCGGCGCGGTCATTCATGATCAGCCGGACTGAGCTATCGGTGCGCGGGTGCCCCACCCTTGTCGCGTCTTCTGAGACAGGGTGGGGATTTTGACTTCCGGTTCTGGGGTGCCCCATGTCTCGCCGGTTTTGCGAGACATGGGAAAGCGAGGCGAGGCGTTTCTTCAATTCCCGCGCCTGCTCCAGCATCACGCGCGCATTGCCTGATTTGTTGCGGTATTGCAGCAATGTGCACCCGCCCGCAACCAGTTCCTCGGCGTAGGCAACCAAGCCCTGAGTCGTCTCGTGAGCGGATGAATCCACAATGGCGTAGAGGCGCAGAAGGGGAATCATTGCATGCAAAGCCAGCCGTGCCAGGAATCACGTAGCCCCGGACGTATTCGTCCGGGCGCCTTTCGAACGACTGCAGAAGCCAGGCAACCACCAAAGTAATCGCCCATCATACGCGTCGCTTTGCTCCGCGGGGCGGACGAACGCGTCCGCCCCTACGAGTTCCCATTCTTCTTCAGGAACCGCTCGATAAACCCTGTGTCAAACCTTCCCGCCCTAAAATCCGGGTCGGCCAGAATCTTCCTGTGCAGCGGAATCGTGGTATACACGCCCTCGACAATAAACATCTCCAGCGCCCGCGCCATGCGCGAGACGGCCTCATTCCGATCTTTACCGCGCACGATCAGCTTGGCAATCAGCGAATCGTAGTAGGGCGGGATCACGCCCTCGGCATACGCCGCCGTATCCACCCGCACGCCCGTCCCTCCGGGGGGATGGAACGCCGTAATCTTTCCTGCCGACGGCGTGAATTTCTCCGGATGCTCGGCGTTGATGCGGCACTCGATAGAATGGCCGCGGTGCACAACCGGCCCCAGCAGCACGTCCCGCATATGCGCCCCGCCGGCAATCATGATCTGGCTCTTGACCAGATCCACGTCGGTGACCATCTCCGTCACCGGATGCTCCACCTGAATGCGCGTGTTCATCTCGATGAAATGCAGACGCCGGTCCTGGTCCATCAGGAACTCAACCGTGCCCGCGTTGGTGTAGCCGATCTCCGCCAGAGCCTGGCACAGCACCGCCCCGATCTGATCGCGCAACTCCGGGCTGACTTGCGTAGACGGCGACTCTTCCAGCAACTTCTGGTGCCGCCGCTGGATGGAACACTCGCGCTCGCCCAGGCTCACCACGTTGCCGTGCTCGTCGGCCAGGACCTGGAACTCGATGTGCCGGGGATGCTCCACATATTTCTCCATGTAGAGATCGCCGTTGCCGAATGCCCCGGCCGCCTCCGACTGCGCCGCCTTGAACAGCCCCGGCAGTTCCTCCTCGTTGCGGACGATGCGCATGCCCCGCCCGCCTCCGCCCGCCGAGGCCTTCACGATGACCGGTAACCCTATCTGCCGCGCCCACTTCAGCGCCTCGCCCTCCGAGGCTAAAATCCCCTCCGAGCCCGGCAGGATCGGCACACCCGCCTGCTTCATCGCGCCCCGCGCCTTTTCCTTCTCGCCCATCAGCCGCGTGACCTCGGGCCGCGGGCCAATGAACTTGATGCCGCTGGTCTCACACACCTCGGCGAAGTTGGCGTTTTCCGCCAGCAACCCATAGCCGGGATGGATGGCTTCCACGTTGGCGATCTCCGCCGCGCTGATCACAGCCGGAATGTTCAGGTAGCTCTGTGCCAGTTGCGGCGGCCCGATGCAGATGGCCTCGTCGGCAAAACGCACATGCAGGGAATTGCGGTCGGCCTCGCTGTAGATGGCGACCGTGCGAATGCCCAGTTCCTTGCACGCGCAGATCACGCGCAAGGCAATCTCCCCGCGATTGGCAATCAGGACTTTGCTGAACATGAAATCCAGTTTTCCGCCGTCAAAAAAATTGTTGATTGATGATTGATGATGGTTGAATGGAAACCCAAGCGGACCGGGAGCTTCAATCAACAATCAAAAAATCAACAATCAACAATGGTGTCCAGAATTCACTTCCTCGGCCTTATCACAAACAATTCCTGGCCGTATTCAATGGGCTGGCCGTTGGCGGCCAGCTTCTTGACGATCTCCCCGGCCACGTCCGACTCAATCTCGTTGAGCAGCTTCATGGCCTCCACAATGCAAAGCACCTGCCCGATTTCCACCGAGTCCCCAGCCTTTACGAATGGGGGCGCCCCCGGCGAAGGCGCTTCGTAGAACGTTCCTACGATTGGCGACTTCACCATGTGCAAACCCTCCTCGGGAGGCGGTTCGGCCGGCGGCGCCGGTTGCGGAAACCCGATGGGCGCGGCGCCGACCTCGGGACCAGCCGGTGGGGCGGCCGGCACTGAAAAGAATCGCGGCTCGCCGTGCGCATGGAGCCCGTGCTCTCCGCCCCGCCTGATGCGCACCTTGACGTCGCCGCGTTCCAGTTCGAACTCGGCAATATCTTTCTCGATTAAGAACTCGATTAGTTCTTTCAGCTCTTTTTGATTCATTCGTTTACGGTGGGACCGCCTGTTATTCCCGCTGCGCCCGAAACTCCGGCGCGCGAAGAAGCTGGGCCGGGATCCTGCCCAGTTGCCAAGTAATGCTAAGAAGACTGGACTGCCAGAAAATCTTTGCTCGTCGGCGTCAGCACCTCACAGCCTCCGGCCGTGACCGCCACCATGTCCTCGATCCTCACGCCCCATTTGCCGGGGAAGTATACTCCCGGCTCGATCGTGATGACCATCCCCGGCTGCAGCATCTCGCGCTGCCCGGCGGCCACTCTCGGTGCCTCGTGGATCTCCAGCCCCACGCCGTGCCCGGTCGAGTGGGTAAAATAACGCCCTAAACCGGCCTTACGCAATACCTTACGAGCGGCCGCGTCAACTTCGCCGAGGGCAATGCCTGGGCGAACCGCATCTACGGCCGCCTGCTGCGCCTCCCGTACCGCCTCATAGACGCGGCGCGCTTCCTCTGGGACCGAGCCCACCCATACGGTACGGGTCTGGTCGGAACAATAACCCGTGAGTATAACACCGAAGTCGCAGACCACGAACCCGCCCGGCTTGATCGGCTGGTTCGAAGCCCGGCCATGCGGCAGGGCCGACCTCGCCCCGGAAGCAACAATGGTGGGAAACGACATCGCCTCGGCCCCCGCCCGGCGTGCCGCACACTCCATCTCTGCCGCCACCTCGGTCTCTTTCACTCCGGAACGCAACACCTCGAGTGCCCGCTCAAACAGTTTTGCCCCGAGCCTGACGGCCTCGCGAATTCGCCCCAGTTCCTCTTCGTCCTTGACGATGCGCGCGCGCTCAACCACCGGGGGCCCGTCCTGCAGGCGCGTGCCGGAAGGCAGCAGATCGTTCAGCCGCTTCTTGTCAGCCAGCGTGAAGTGTTCGGCCTCGACGCCGAACGTCCATCCCCGTCCCCGCTTTCGCCGCCCACTCAACCATTCGCCCACGCATTGGAGAACTGATTTGCGGGCCACCACCACCTTCGCCGCTTTAACTTCGTCGTGCGCCTGGGTGTCGTAGCGGACATCGGTGAAGAAGACGCTCCCGGATTCCTCTACCAGCAGAAACCCGGCGCTTCCGGTAAAGCCGCAAAGATACCGGAGGTTGGGCAGATGGCTGATCAGCAGCCCGTCGAACCGGGTGGTCGCAAGATGCTCCCGGAGTTTCGTCTGGCGTGTGCGGAAGTCCATTGCTGGGAGTGTAGCAGGAGAGCCGCGAGCTACGAGCTTTGAGTTACGAGTTACGAGTTACGAGTTACGAGGAGCAAGACGCGAACAGGTCCAGCGGGTCTATCCGTTAGCGGCCCAGTCGACAGTCAGTCGTCCTGCACCACGAACAAGACTAAAAAGAAAGGGAGCCGTCGTGGCTGCTCGCAGCTCGTAGCTCACAGCTCAAAAACAAAACCGCCAGCCTGACAGGTTCTTCAGGCCGGCGGCTCTTGCTCGGAACTCGCGACTCGCGTCTCAGGACTCGTTACGTCTGAATGATTCGCGGCGTGATGAAGAAAATCAGCTCCTGGTTCTGGGTCTGCACCTGCGTGTGCTTGAACAGGTTGCCCAGGTACGGGATGTTGCCCAGCAGCGGCACTTGCGTGACGTTGATCGAATTCTGCGTCTGGATGACGCCACCGATCACCACCGTACCGCCGTCGGTCACCAGCACCTGCGTGGTGGCCTGTTGCGTGATCAGTTCCGGGTTGCCCTGCACTTCCTGGCCGAAGTTGGGCGTGGTGTTTTCCACGTCCACGTTCAGGAAGATCGTGTTCTCAGAAGTGATCTGCGGAGTCACGGTCAACCGCAGGAAAGCATCCACGTAAGTCACGGTCGGAGGACCACCCAACTGCGCCTGGGTCACGATCGGCACCCGCACGCCCTGCTTTACCAGGGCCTGAATGTTGTTCTGGGTAACGACTCGCGGCCGCGAGAGCACTTTCAGCAGCCCGCGTGACTCCGCCATGGAGAGGACGGCGTCAATCCGCACGTTGTTGCTGGCGTTGATGAAGCTGAGACCGCTCGTGGGCGAGGTGGATCCCAGGTTCGAAAACAACGGAATGGTGAATCCCGAAGTGCTCGAGCCCGTACCCGGCAAAACGATATAGCCCGGGTTCAGACCGCTGACGGTCGTCGGCGACGTACCGGCCGCCGAGGCACCGCCAACCGCGCTATGCCCGTTGCCCCAGCCGAATCCGAGCTGCGTGCCGATGTCGCGGGCAAACTGCCGCGTGGCCGCCACTACCCGGGCTTCGATTTCGACTTCCTGCGTCTTGCGGTCGAGCTGCGTCAGCAGCCGGTCAATGGTTGGAATCACCTTCGGAATATCGTTGACGATAACGGCATTGGTGCGGTCATCCGCCACCACATCGCCGCGCTGCGAGAGGAATTTCTTCACCGTGACGATGACGTCTTTCGCCTTGGCATAGCTCAGGAAGCGCGTCACCGAGACTTTCTCCACGGCCAGCGCTTCCGACTCGATCTGCGCCCGGCGGGCATCGGCTTCGTGCTTCAGAGTCTCGACCGTGGCGATGCGCAGGACATTGCCTTCCAGTTCGCGCGCCAGATCGTTGTTCTTCAGCACGATATCCAGCGCCTGATCCCACGGCACATCGTCCAGCACCACGGTCAGTGTGCCGTGCACGTTCGGATCCAGCACGACGTTCAAACCGCTGATTTCATGAATGAGGCGGAAGAAATCTTTCAGATCAACGTCTTTCAGGTTGACCGAGATCGGCTCGCCGGTGTACTTCGGCCCCGTGGCAGCAGGCTGCTGTCCGGCCTGGGCCTTTTGCTCGGCCGCCAGATTCACCGCCGGCTGCATGGCCGTGCCGGACGGATTCTGCGCCTGAGCCGCGTTCGCACTGACCGGAAGCAGTTCCGCGGCAGTCTTGTCGGCAAAACGCTCCGCAGCTTCGTGGGCCCGAACCGTCGGCTCATCCGCCGTCTGGCTCTTCGCCTGGTAGGCAGGCTCGACCATCACAAAATTGTTGGGCGTTGCCGAATCCTGGGCAACCGGCTTCGTTGCCGGTGCAGCTTCGGCTTTCGGCGCCGTTGCGGACCGCGTATCCATCACGCGGGGCGAGAAGGGCGACGTGGGCTTGCTGGCCGGAGTGCTCGCCGGATCAGCTTTGGCCACTGCGTTCCCATGCAGGGTCAGCACCAGCTTGCCGGTCGGATCCGGCGTCAGCTCGTAGGTGCAAGCCTGCTCGAGGTCAACGACGATGCGCGTGGTCGGAGGCGTCTGTCCATCCATGCCAATGCGCACGCCTTTCACCCCGGCCGCGCCCACCGCGATGTGGCTCTGTCCGGTTGCCATAACCGTTGCCGGCAGGTCCACCACCACGCGGGCGGGCGAGTCCAGACTCTTGAGCTTCGGCGTGATTGCGCCGTGGGAGCTGATCTCGACCCGGATGTCGTCCGTACCCCGGACTACGTTGACTCGATCGAGCTGACTCGGTGTCTGGGCAGCCGCAGCCATCACGGCCAAAACCAAGACCAGCAACGATACGAACTGTGCCAGTTGTTGCTTTCGCATTTCGCTTCTCCCACCCGCGAGCCTGGCCCGCGTGTCCGTCTTCCAAACTTGAGTTCGGCAGCTCCGTTTTCCGGTTCCGCCGTCGTGCCTAAACCGCCGGCGTGAAGATCCGCTTCACCACTTCCCGCGTGAACGGCTTGCCCAGTTTGTCTTCCACTGTCTCCTGGAACACCACCGAATCACCCGTGATCTTCACCACATAGCCGTTGAATACGGGATCGTTCTCCCGCAGAAAGTATGCTTTGTTCAGACTGTTGGTCACGACCGCGATAAAGCCGCTGTCGGACTTGACTACGCCCCGCAGATTGATGTTGCCGATCTCCAGGCACTTTTTCCCGGTCGAGCAGCCGGACCCGCCGGGCTGCTGCACCACCGGACTGAAGAACGGATCGCGCTTCCCGTTCATCGCCCACTTCTTCTCCTCGGGCTTGGGCTGCGGCTTCGAGGCTTCTGCGATCTTGGTTGCATCGGCTGGCGCAGGAACCTGCACCGAAGCCGTGGTCTTAGTCTCCTTCGTTGCGCTAGCCGCCGGCTGTTTCTCGGGCGACTGCTTCGGAGCCGCGACCGCAGGTTTGGCCGGAGCTGCGCCCTTGCCCGCAGGCGGAGTGGTCTTCGACACCAGCGTTATTTCTGCCGGAGGTGCGCTCTTCGCCGGAGCCGGACTGGCCTTCGCGGCAGCCGGGGCAGGTTGCGCCTTGGACGCCGCTGGAGCCGTTTTCGCCGCGGCCTGTGGTTGAGCAGCCGGCGCCGTCTTCGCCGGAGCTGGATTGCTCTGGGCCACACCCTGTCCATGCAGGGTCAGCACGAGTTTGTCAGACGGACCAGGAGTCAGCTCGAACGCGCATGCCTGCTCTAGATCCACCACGACACTGGTTGTCGGAGGCGTCTTGCCGTCCATCCCGATGCGCACTTCCTTGACTCCGGCAGTGCCCACCGCAATGTGATTCTTAGGCGTGACATCGATCGTTCCCGGCAGTTCCACCAGGACACGGGCCGGAGAATCCAGCTTGGTCAGCTTCGGCGTCACGGGCCCGCTGGAGCTGATCTCGACCTTGATGCCGTCCGCTGCCGGCGCCACGTTCACGCGCTGCAACTGGATGGGCTGGCCGGAAGCCGCGGCCGTCTTGGTGGCCGCGGCCGGCTTCGCCGCCGGTGCTGGTTTCGCCGCTGCTGCTGGCGCCGCCGCAATCGGCTTGGCCCCAGGAATAACCGCGGGCTTCACGGCCGGGGCCGGAGCCCCGGGCGCCGGCTTGGCGCCGACTCCCGCCGCGTCCAGCGCTGCGTTGCTATCGTTGGCTTGCTTCTGCTGCAGCGATTTAGCGATGCTGCGCGCGTTGTCGATGGCGTCCGGGTTCTGGGCCACAGCTTTCGCCGAGAAAGCCACGCCCGCCGCCATCGTGATCATGATTGCCAGAATGCCTGTCGTCAGCTTCATAGCCATCCCTACTTCGCCCCTGGCGTTCCGGGCTTAGCTCCGGTGCCTGTGGCTGAAGGTTGCAAATCGTGACTGAAGTACGTGGTTGCCGTGAAACTTGCCACTACACTCTCGTTGGGCGCGTACTGGTACGTGTGCTTGGTCTTCGCACCCTGCGGGTTGTGCGTCGTCGAAACCAGCAGGTTGCTGATGTTGACGATCCGCTCCAGCTTGCCCACCCGGTCGAAGTAATTCAGCATCGAGTAGTACGGCCCGTCCAGTTCCATGTCGAAGGGAACTTCCGTGTAGTACTGCTGCGATTTGGTGTCCTTGGCCGCGTAGCGCCGCACTTCGACTCCCGCCTTCTGCGCCTCCGCGCCCATCATGGTGATGAACTCGTCCACCTTCTTTTCGTCGGGCACAATGCGCTGCTCGACTTCCAGTTGCTGTTTGAGCTCCGCCAGTTGCTGCTCGATCTGCTTCAGCTTGGGACGGTAGGACTCGAGTTCGTTGTTCTCCCGGATCTTGTCATCCAGGGCGTGCTGGGCCGCGGTATTCTTCTCGTTCTGGCTCTTGAACATGAGGAAGTAAAGGGCGCCCGTCACCAATGCCCCGCCAAGAATCACCGCCAGCCACTGTTTGATACCCGACAATTCGCTGAAATTCATCGCCATAGGTCCGCCTTTACGACTTCGACTTGTCGCAGGTCAGAGTGAACTGAAACGCCTGCATGTCTTTGATCTGATCGTCCTGCCACGTTTCCTTGATTTCCACCGCCTTGAAGAACCCGGTCCGCTGCAGATTGGCAATCAGGTTCGCGACCGCGTCGGTGCTCAGCGCAGTCCCTTCCAGATTCACGCTCGGTCCGGTGTCGTCCATCTTGCTCAGCCACACTGCCTCGGTGTTGTTCACCGTCTCGCCCAGCATGGCCAGCAGGGTCACGGGAGTCGTCTGGCCGTTGTGCAGCCCATCAATGACGTCCACGCGCCGCTTGTACGCATTGGCCTGATTCTGGCGTTCGATGAAACGTGCCTTCACGTCCGCCAGTTCGTGGTTCTTCAGCTCCGCCGCTTTTATTTTCTTGGCCAGATCTTGCGACACGTGGTCCAGCCGGTACCAGTAGCCCAGGTTGAACAACCCGACCACCACCAGCACCACCAGAACCTTCAGCTTGGGCGATCCCATATCGCCCATTTCCATCGTGGGAAGCGACGGGCCGCCGCCACCGCGCTTGTTTTTCCCTTTGGCTGTCTCGAGCAGGTTGATTTTGATCATAGCGATTCAAAGCTCCTCAGGGCCAAACCCACCGCCACTGCCATCTGGCCGGGATTTTGCTCCACCAGTTCCGCCCCCAGCCCTTCCGCTGGCGGCGTCACCCGCTGGAACGGATTCAACAATTCCACCGGCATGGAGAACTCTTGCCGCAGCGCTTCCACCAGGCCCGGCACCTTCGACGATCCACCCGCCAGATAGATCTTCTCGATGTGCTCGCCCGCCGCGCTGGCGCGGAAGAAGTCAAACGTCTTCTGAATTTCCAGCACGATGATCTCGGTCACCTGTTGCAGGATCGGCTGCTTGGCGTCCTCGCTCACCGTACCCACCTTATTGCCCAGCTTCAGCGATTCGGCGTCGTCGAAGCTGAGATCCAGTTCCTTCTGCAGCGAGTCGGTGTACTGATGACCGCCCACGCTGACGTCGCGCGGGAACAAGGGCGTCGTGCCCTTGACGATGTTGATGTTCATCACGCTGGCGCCCAGGTTCAGCAGCGCCACCACCTGCCCCGGTGAAGGCTGGTAGTTGTACTCGTAGCAGTTCTGCAGGGCCAGCGCGTCAATGTCCACGATAGCCGGGGTGCGCCCCGCCATCGAGAGTACGTTGGTGTAGTTCAGAATCTTGTCCTTCTTCACCGCCACCAGCAGGACGTCCATCTGCGGACTGCCCACTTCGTCGGAAAGAATCTGGTAGTCCAGGCTCACATCGGCCAGATCGAAGGGAATGTGCTGCGCCGCTTCCTTCTCGATGGTCTCGGCCAGTTCCTGGTCGCTCATGGAGGGCAGCGAGATCTTCTTCACGATCACCGAGTGCCCGCTCACCGCCGTGGCCACCGCCTTGGTCTTGATCTGGTTGTCAAGGAACAGCTTCGAAATCGCGCTCGAAACTGTGCCCGAGTCCACGATCATCGAATCGACCACGATGTCGGAAGACAGCGGTTCCAGTCCCAGGTGTGCGACTTCAATCTGCCCGCCCTTTTTTCTCAGCTCCACCGCCTTGATGCTCGAGGAGCCTACATCCAGGCCAACTATGGACTTTGATCCCAATCCAAACATGTGCCCACCTTTTGTAGCGCCGGCGTCCCGCCGGCACTCAGTTTTCCTACAGCGCTCCGGCAGCTTTCACTGCCGCCTTCGGTTTCCGCTTCGCGGCCGGCTCCATCTCGCTCGACTTCTCTTCCATCCACTGGTCCAGCTTCGATTTCTTGAAGCGCCAGCGGTTGCCTAGCTTGAAAGCCGGAATCCTTTGCTCGCCCACATACTTGTAAAGCGTGTCCGGACTCACGCCCAGATATTGCGACGCCTGGCGAATGTTCATTACTTCTCGCGAGTCGGCCATAGTTCCTTTGCCATGCCCCAGACCCATTACCTGCTCCGGATTCTCCGGTGCGCCAGGCTTGCTTTGGGAGACTGCCTCGCCCTCAATATCGGCTCCGAGGGCTTTCGGTGTCCTGAGGATATATCAGCCAGAAAAAGCCCCGGCTCAAAGCGAATCTCCGGGTTTCTTTGGGTTTTTTGCCCATTTTCTGGAATCGGAGAAACCGGCAGTCAGGGCACGTGACTACATCTTGTGGTCATCCTCGGCTGGAACACAATTAGATGGGGTGCGGGCTGCCGCGCCTGCTAGTCACCCGCAGAACGGTAACTGAAGTACTAGAGACGGTACGGAGGTACTATGTCGCCTGTCCAACAACTGGTATCGGCAGGCTTTAGTGCGCAGCGGCGCGTCCGGCGCATGGCCGGCGGATGAGCAGAAACTAACCGTTTTGATCTCGGATCGAGTCTCCCGCTTAGAAGAACAAGAGTGCGCCGAAGACGGCGCCCATCACAAAGCCCGTCATGGTGTTGGCCGCTCGGTCGGCGGCGCGGTCTTCGCGATCCTGCTGCCGCTCCAGTTGATGTTCGCGATCGCGTTTCTGTTCCGCCGCCTTCTCGCCATAGAAATGCGAGAGTTCGCGATCTTGCGGCGTGCCCTGACCCAGCATGTACATGTCGGAGACCGTCCGCTGCGCCGCATAGACACCCGCATCGGCCGCCTTTCGCAGCCACACGAATGCCTGTTTGTAGTCCTGAGGAACGTCGCGCGTGCGTCCCTGGTAATAGATGAGCCCAACCGCAGTCTGGGCCATCGGTTCGCCCGCCTGCGCCGCAACCAGGTAGCAGCCAAAAGCAGCCGCCTCGAGGTCGAACATGAGCGCGTTCTGGCCGATGCGCATCGCTTCCCCGGCGGACAGGCCGGCGCCTGCCTGGCAGCTGGTTTCTGGGATCGATGCCGACCAGTGTCCCGAAGCTACTCCCGGATTGTTGGGCGTACTCCAGATGACAGCCCCCGAATAGGTATCGTCCTTGCGTCTGCCCTGGTACACCGCCGAATTGCCGTCGGTGAGATCCGTCCGGCGGATCGTGATCTCGTCGGGATCGGACCGAACAATCGTGAGTTTGGCATGGATCGGCGATTGCGTGAACCAGGTTGCCGTGCCGCTGAGACCATCGAAGGTCCACGCGCCGTTGCAGGGACCGTTCCCCTCGCACTCGATCAAGCGCTGCGGCAATCCCTGTGTGGACGGGCTGTCTGTATTCGCCGAGCTCTGAGCAGCGGGCGACAGATTCTGGAATATCGCGGACCAGCTTCCGGTCGCGGGTGCATCCGGATGCGCGCTGGAAACCCACTCGACGGTTCCGGTCACGCTGTTGCCGTGAATTGTGCCGGAATAGGTGGCTGAACGGCCGGAAGGATCCATGCGGCGGATCACGATTTTGTCCTGAGACATGGTTTCGATGGTGAGCCGCGTGCCCGGCTCAGACGCGGGTGAAACGACCGCGCCAGTAGTGCCGTCGAATGACCACACCGACCCGTAATTCGGATTGGGCCTGAGGCATGACTGGTCCGTTGCTTCACAGACCAATAAGCGGGTGGGTTTCGAAGCCGCTGCGTCTTCTCCCGCATTGGTCTGAGCACTCGCACTCCAGGCGCCCAGCGCGCTCAGAAATAACATCCACGCGCACAGGGATCGTGGTACGGGCTCACGTGTCCAGCAAGTCATCTTCAATTCTCCCGGCCAGCCTCGCCACGTGGCAAATCGCGAGCGGCTACGGTTATGGATGGACCGGCTATGGATGAATCGGCTCGGCCACATCTTCCCTCTGCGGCAGACCGCCCTTGCAGGTTCCCGATGCGTGGTCGTCGCTGACGCTGGTCACCGTAAGTACGCACACCGCACCCTTTTCGGTAATCTTCTTGTTGGTTTTCGGATCAACCAGTCCCGTGTCCGTTTGACGCGTGACCTGGAAGCGGTCGCCAACTTTGATTCCGGCGGCGGAACCCTCGTTGATGTAAACGCTGCCATTGGCGATTCCCGCCACCAGCGCGGGCTCGACTTTTGCCGCGGGTGCTGCCGCCAGGGTTGCGGATAGTTTGGACCCCAGCTCGGACGAAACCGCGTCCACCGCCTTGGACCATTCGTCGGCCTCAACCACCTTGGGATCGCTGTTCGAAACCACCTCCCTGGATGCGGGACGGCGATAAAGGGGGGTGTTCACGGCGGCGTGATCAACCACCTTGGCGATTTCGGCGCTGTCCTGAAACGACGAGGAGGGTTGAGCGAGGATTGCAGCCGTCTCTACATCGACCATGCGGGCATGCGCCTGCAGAATGACGGTGCCCACGGCCGTGGTCGTGTTGCCGGACTTCTCATTTTGTGCGGTGAAGCTGCCCGCGTCCACCTGCACCAGAACGATTTGTCCGGCGCCCGCGATTTTTCCGATGCGCGCAGCCGAATCCGGAGACGACCGGTCGCTGTTCTGAAAATTCTGTTCCTTGATGATTTTCTCAATGCTCTGGCGGTCGGTCACGGTCAACCCCGGGCTACCGGCAAACTTCCCGATCAGGCGGTCCGCCAGACGATTCTCCAGTTCCGCATATTTGCTGTTCGCCGGCAGGAAGGCTACGCGCTTGCCCGTCTGGGCGGCGAGAACATGACCCAATAGCAGCAGAATTACGAACAGGCTTGCCCCTTTCACTCTACCTCCGAGCAATCGTATGGGTTGGAATCGTTGTACCGCCGGATGTGAACTAAGCTGGAGTGTGATTAGAAATCTGCGGTCATCCGTTGTCAAGTTAAAATCCCTCGTCGCATCTTTCGCAATCCGGGTTGCGCGCCGGCGCGATAATCTGTTCTCATAAGATTTTCCGGGAGGAATCTTGCGAACTCTTGATCGGCTCCAGCCTCTTGCCCTTCTCGTCATGCGCCTGGCTTTAGGCGCGATCATGACCGCCCACGGCTATCACAAGGTGTTCGGCGGCCTGCATCAGACCGCCCACTTCATGGCCGGCCTGGGCATACCCGCCTGGCTGGCGTATGTTGCTTCCTTCACCGAGTTCCTGGGCGGCATATTGATTCTGGCGGGGTTCTTCAGCCGCCTTGCCGCTTGCGCTATTTTCATTGATCTCGCGGTCGCCATTTGGAAAGCGCACTGGCACAACGGGCTTCTGGGATCGCCCAACGGGCCGGGGTACGAGTTCCCTCTGGCAGCCGCCGCCCTCGCCTTTGCGCTGATCTTCTTCGGCGCCGGCCCCATCTCTTTCGACCACATCCTCCGCGGCGGGGGTGGCGCCTCCAAACGCTCGTGAACGGCCCAGCCCGGCAGTCCGGCCGCTCTGCGTCAAAAAAGCTTCCCGGGAGCAACTTATCGCGCCGCGATGGGTTTGTGCTGCGAAGGTAGAGTTGCGTGCGGCTCGCGACGGATGCGATGTCGCACGCTACCCCGGATTATTCATAAGGATTGCCGCGGTCTTGAAAGGGCACGGCTTCCGGCCGCGCCCTCAAAGCAGGTTCATGAATAATGCAGGCTAACAGGCGCGAGCCGCAGCTGTTTCGCCGATTGGCTCGGTAGTGGTGCAGTTTGGGAATGACGGTTCGTATCAGGGCATCGCTTCAGCGATGCCACCTATGGCACAGAACGCCAACGGCTTTAGCCGCTGGCCTTGCGCGTGCGCCAGTAGCGGCTGAAGCCCGAGTTTTGGGTCGTGCGGCTGCGGCATGCCTGAAGGCATGCCCTGATACGAACCTGAAAAACTGCACCACTACCGCTGGATCTCTTAGTTTGAATATGGCTACTGCCGGAATTATGATGAGTGACAGGCCCATTTGCCTGCATCCAAAGGTTTGGGCGGAAGCATCTTACCGCCAAACAAAGAACATCACAGGAGGTATCTCGTGAGAAAGCTTGCCTTCTTTGCGGCCGTCTTCGCATTGTCCCTTTTGGCTAACCTGGCTTCCGCTCAGCAGGGTGACGTCGCGTTCGGTTTCGGCACGATCATGGCGCCCTCGTCGAACTCGTCGGCGTGCGTGCCAAGCGCTACCAGCAACTGCGTCGGACGGGAAGATGGCGCCCTGTACCCGACCATCGGCGCCGACGTGATCTTCCACCGCCGCATCGGATTCAACTTCGAGGCTTCGTGGAGAGGCAAGCAGGGGCTGGATCTGCAAAACGGTGGCCAGCTTTATCGTCCCATCCTGTTTGACTTCAACGGCATGTTCCAGCCGCGCCTGGGCAAGAAACTCGGCGCTGATCTCATGGCAGGAATCGGCTGGCAGACCACTCGCTTCTACGGGTACACTTACACCGTCAACTGCCTGGATTTCGGCTCCTGCTACACCAGTAACAACCACTTTCTGGTGCACTTTGGCGGTGGCATCCGCTATTACGTCTGGGGACACATGTTCATCCGCCCCGAAGCTCACCTCTACCACATCCTGAACAACACCGACGTGTATACCAACACAAACGTGATTCGGGTGGGAGCTTCGATCGGATACACCATCGGTCCCGACTAGGCCGCTCGCTCTGCCGGTGATCACGAATTCTGCTATTAGGCCATGCGGCCACGGATACGCTAACATAGCTCTCTTCGGGCAACCCGTTCGCACCCGCCCGCCATCTGTCGCTTGGGTGCAGTGCGGAGACAGGCAGCGGAAAAATCGGGGCTCAGGCGCACCGTACGTTCGGGGCAGCTACGAATGGGCCGTTTTCGGTCGTGGCTTCAACCGCAGAGGTTACCGACTTTTTCCGGGGCTCTGAAGAATCACGCTCACAAGGGGGTGTGTTGAGAAGACTCGTATTGCTCGCGTCCGCATGCACGGTCGTCATATTCGCCGGTTTTGCTCGTGCTCAACAACTGGATATCGCTGCCGGAGGCAGCGCGCTGTTCGCCGCCGGTCCCATCAGTGCTTCCCAGGCCTTCCCGCCTCCGGCGGAGAAGGGCGGAAGCTATCCTAGCGTCAGCGCGGAACTGGTTTTCAAGAATCATTACGGCTTTGAAGCTGAATCGGCATTCCGCTACAAGCAGGGGCTTTACAACGGCTATCAGCGCTACCGCCCGGTTTTCTCCGACGTAAATGGCGTATACGCCCCGCGCATTGGCCCCAAGACCAGCGCCGATTTCATGGCCGGTTTTGGGGTGCAGACACTAACTTTCTACAACCAGTTCGGCAGCTGCAGCGGAGTCTGCCCCACCTCCATCAGTACCAACCACTTCATGTTGCATGCCGGAGGCGGCATGCGCTACTACTTCTGGCGGCATTTCTTTGTCCGTCCTGAGGCGCATTATTACTATGTTGTCGGGAACACTGAGTTCCACTCCGGTAACGTCCTGCGCCTGGGAGCCTCGGTTGGATACAGCTTCGGCCGCAAATAATATTTCCGTCTTTCCCGGCAAACCCTGTGCGTGAAAAAAGGCAGCGTCATTTCGACGCTGCCTGTCCATTCTCTTCGTATCCGGCTGATTACGGTTCCTGTTCGCAGATCTCGGCTTCGTGGATCGCCTGGTCGAGGTGCTCGATCGACTTGACGCGATGGCCGTGGAAATCACGCGCTGCGGTTTCAAGCTCATGCTTGGCATTGCGCATGGCTTCCAGAGCTTCGTGGATGTGGGGATGTTCCGCTGGCATCGCTGCCGCCGCCGGTGCGGCCGGAACCGGGGCCGCTGCTGGAACCGGCGCCGTTGGAGCCTTGGGTCCGGCTGCCGCCACCGAGAAGGCCAGCGTAATAAGAACTGTTGCCAGAATAACCAGAGTCAGAAACCCGATCTTCTTCATGCGTTCCTCCTCGTCCGACTTCCGGCTCGGACGCAACCGGTGTGATCTTTTCGACTGCACGACATCACGCCACCGCAAAAAGGGCGTCGCGATGTCCGCATAGTATAGCCGCCCACGCAAGCGCCTGGGCCTGTGCAAAAGTTACTACGCGGATACTGGTCAATTCTCCCGCCGGCCCCGCCACCAGAAGAACGCAGCCACCAGCAGCGCCAGAAGCGCAATCCCGAGGTCAAACTGCTTCACGCCGCGCTGCAACTTTTCCCAATGCCGGCCGAACAGATAGCCCACGCTGGAAATCGCCGTCACCCACACGGCTGCGCCCAGGAAGTTGAAGAACAGGAACCTTCGCCACGGCATCCGCAACACTCCCGCCATTGGCCCCGCGATGATGCGCATGCCGAAAATGAAGCGGGCAAAGAACACCGTGACCGCGCCGAACCGCGCAAACAGGCTTTCCCCTTGCGCCAGAGTTTTCTTTTGAATGCGAAAAACCGCCTGGTAGCGCTCCAGCAGAGGCCGTCCACCGTAGTAGCCCGCCGCAAAACCCAGATTGTCGCCCAGCGTGGCGGCGATCGTTCCCATGGTGATGATCCACGACAGCCGCAAATCGCGTTCCGCGTAGGCCATGAAACTCGCCAGCAGAAGAACCGTCTCCCCCGGCACCGGTATGCCCGCGTTCTCGAGAAGAAGGGCTACAGCCACGGCCCAATAGCCGTAGTGCACCAGCGCAGTCCGCAGGAAGTCGAGAATGGTGTGGCTCAAGGTGCTCACGTGGGGACAGCCGCCTCGGCTGTCCAGCCGGCGGTAGCCGGCAGCTTAGCCCGAAATATGGCAATCCAGAAACTCTAGACCAAACCTGCCCCGCTAGTCAGGAAGTTGATCAGCACCCGGTTGAACTCCTCCGGACACTCTTCATAGGGCAGGTGCCCGATCCCGGGGAAAACTACCGTCTGCACATTGGCAAAGTGCCGCGCCAGAGGTTCGATAGACGCGGGGTACACGGCCGGGTCCTTGCTTCCCCAAATCAGCAGCGTGGGAATCTGCGATAGCGTGGGCAGCAGCGCCTCCAGTTGCCGCAAATCGGCAGTCCAGGTCTGCACGATGCTCAGCCCATGCTCGAACAGGCCCGGAATCGCCAGCGGCGCCTTATAGCCATCCAAACTTCCCGGCGGAATTTTGTTGCGGTCCCCAAACATGCGCCCGTGCCAGTAGGGATAAAGAAAGGGAATGCGGTTCATTACCAGGCGAAACAAGACTGCCCCGGAACGGGTGCCCAAAAATGGCGCCAGCCAACTCCCGTGGCGCGAGTACGGATTCACCGGCGCTACCAGCACCAGCCGCCGCACGGGCAATTTGCCGCCCCTCATGCACTCCGCAGCCGCCGCCATCGCCACTGCCCCGCCCCGCGACGTTCCCAGCAGATCGAACGACTCGAGTCCAAGATTTTCGGCAAAGCGCAGCACGCGCAAGGCGGTCGCATGCATCGAGTGATCCAGTTCCAGCGG
Source organism: Candidatus Sulfotelmatobacter sp. (assembly GCA_052326105.1). Lineage (GTDB taxonomy): Bacteria > Acidobacteriota > Terriglobia > Terriglobales > Acidobacteriaceae > Sulfotelmatobacter. Next base: position 61,814 of record JBKQRC010000040.1, read on the forward strand.
GCGGTCCGAAAACCCCGCGCCCAGCAGGTCCGGCGCGCAAACCGTGCGATACGGCGCCAGCGCCGGCATGGCGAAGCGCCAGGAGAACGAATACCCCAGCAACCCGTGCAGCAGGATCAGCGCCGGTCCGGACCCGGTGCGGAGATAGCGCATCCGCACGCCGTCGAAGTCCATCCAGCACTCTTCGACGCCCGGCCCAGCGCCGGTCACCAAGCGTGCGCCGATAGCCTGCTCTTCGTTCATTTGGACTTCGTTCACTTGCACTTCATTCATTTGCACTTCATTCATTTGGACTTCATTCATCTGGACTTCATTCATCTGGACTTCATTTATCGTCCAAAAATCTTCTCGCCTCGGGACAACTTTTTCCTCACCTGGGGACTCTATTTAAATGAAACAACGCCTCTGTCACTTCACTCTGGGGAGCTTCGGCTCCCCGCTTTTTTGGAGGCGCAAAACGCGCCGGGTGCCCCATCCTTAACGTCGCGCCTTTTGCGACGTTAGGGTGGGGATTTTTGACTTCGCCAGACCCTACGCTGCCCTCTTTTTCCCCAGCAGCTTCTTCAGCACGCGAATTCCCTTGTCCACATGCTTTTCCTCCATCAGAAACGGCGGCAGGAACCGCACCACCGTGTCCTGCGTGCTATTGAACAGCACACCCTCCGCCAGTCCCGCATCTACAATCGGACGCGCCGGAATGTCGAGCTGAATCCCCTGAATGAATCCTCGCCCGCGCACTTCCTTCGCCGCCGGACATTTTTTCACTAACCCCTCCAGTTCCTGCCGCAGATGCCCGCCGACCCGATTCACGTTCTCCAGAAGCTTCTCATCTTCCACGATCGCCAGGAACTCCAGCGCGATGCGACACGCCAGCGGGCCGCCGCCGAACGTCGTCCCATGCTGACCCGGTGAAATCGCCGACGCGAATTCCTCCTTCGCCAAAAATGCCCCCAGCGGCAGCCCGGCCGCGAGCGGCTTGGCAATCGCCACAATATCTGGCGTCACGCCAAGACCCTGGAATGCAAAAATCGTTCCCGTGCGCCCCAGCCCGCACTGAATTTCGTCGAAGATCAGCGCTGCCTTGTGGCGATCCGCTGCTGCCCGGCACTCGCCGAGAAATTCCGGCGAACACTCATAAATTCCGCCCTCGCCGAAAATCGGCTCCAACACAATGGCACAAGTATTGTCGTTGACCGCCGCGCGCAGCCCTTCGACATCGTTCTGCTTCACAAACGTCACACCTTCGAGCATCGGCTCGAATCCTTTGCGATGCTTGTCCTGCCCGGTGAGCGAGAGCGCCCCAAACGTCCGCCCATGGTATGAACCCTCCAGCGCCACCAGTCGGCATTTCGCTTCGCCCCCGGCACGATGCCCCGCCAGCCGCGCCAGCTTGATCGAGCCTTCGATCGCTTCGGTCCCGCTGTTCGAAAAGAAAGCTCTGCTCAACCCGGACAGAGCGCACAGCTTTTCCGCCAGCCGTCCCTGATACTCGTGGTAGTACAGATTCGAAACATGCAGCAGCCTGGACGCCTGCTCGCGAATCGCCTTCACAATACGCGGGTGCGCGTGCCCCAGGGCATTCACGCCCAGCCCGGAAACGAAGTCGAGATAGCGTTTGCCCTCGATGTCATATAGGAAAACGCCTTTCCCGCGCGTCAGCACCACGGGATAGCGGTTATAAGTTGTCAGCAGATATTTCCGTTCCAGTTCCGCGATTTGTTCAATCGCAGTAGGCGAAGCGGGTGCGGCAGGAGAATCAACAGCACTATTCATAAGAACCTCCACAGGAAACTTCGATTTTACCGGAAGGAGCGGCGCAATCGCGTCCTGACGCCCAGATACAGTTCAACCAGCGCAAAGGGGTGTACCATTTAAGTGACAGTTGAACCTTCGAGGAGAAGATCCTTGTTCTGCCGACGATGGTTCTTGGCCGCAGTTGCGCTCGCCGCGTTTCCGCTCGCTTGGCCCGGGGAACTTCTGGCTCAGCAAAGCCCAACTCCTCAGCAAAGCCCAGTTCCTCAGCAAACCCCGGCTCCCGATGGCAACAGCCAACCGCCTCAACCCAACCCTGAATGGATCGAAATTCCCGTGCAACTATCCGTGGAAGCTCCTCCAGCGGTCGTTTTCAGCTCTCTTGAAATCGAGTTCCCAAACTTCGTATCGTGCCCGATCGCGGAGATTCAGCGTGCTGTCCCGGAACTGGCGCATCTCAATGCCGCGCCGGATCAATCGCAACTCACCGCCCTCCTCGACAAAATCGGAGCCAAGACCGTCGAGATCGTTCGCAATACCCCAAACCTCGTCTCGCATGAAGCGGTCGAATCCAGGCAAAACGGTTTCACCTCACACGGCGACTATTCATTTCTTATTCTGCAACACCCGATGGGCGCAAAAAGCCGGGTGTTCGACGAGTATCGAGTAGACGTCGCAACCGGCGCAAAACTGGAAACCGACTTCATCGAGAAAGCCGCAGGATCCGCCGCGGCCCCGTCGTCTCTGGCGGACGTAATTCCCGCCGACCCAATCTTGCCGCACTCGGCGCCGGCGGGACCAACCTCGCAGGGTTCCGTCAGCGCGTGGCTCGCCTTCTATCCGGCGAACCGGGAGCAGTTCGAATTCCGCGATCTGGGACAACAGACCATGGATCGGCGCCCAACGCTGGTCGTGGCTTTTGCGCAGAGGCCTGCGTCAATTCAGCTCCCCGCACTGATCACATACCAGCAGAAGACCTACAAAATCTTCATGCAGGGCGTGGCCTGGATCGACCCTGAGAATTTCCGCATTCTGCGCCTGCGGTCCAACCTTCTTTACGTTCCGGCTGAAGTACCGCTTCGCCAGTTTAGTGTCGACATCCAATTCGAGCAGATGTCCATCGTCGATGTGCCATCGCCTCTATGGCTGCCGACTCAAGTCGTGATCAACTCAAACCTCGCCGGCTCGATACTGCGCGAACGCCATACGTACTCGGATTATCGTCTCTTTCGAACCAGATCGAGAATCGTGTTGAAGTGACTTCCACCAGAGATCATTGACTCCCGTGGCCCAGGCGGGTTGCCGCTGTGCTAATACAACGGCGGTTGCCCCTCCGGCCGCGTCGTCCACCGCCGATGCTCAAGCCCATTCCAGGAAACGAACCCGTCCGAAGCACGCTTGATAGTAGCCGAGGTCTGCGGTCTGAGGTCTGGGGTCTGCGGTCCGAAGTCCGAAGTCTGAGGTCCGAGGTCCGAGGTCTGAAGTCCGAGGTCCGAGGTCTGAGGTCCGAAGTCCGAGGTCCACCCTCAATACAACCCCTTCTGCCCCTCCGGCCTTGTCTTCCACCGCCGATGCACCCACAGCCACTGCTCGGGATACTTCCGCACATAATCCTCGATCACCCTGGTGAACATCTGTGTGTTGGCCACGATGTCGGCCTCCGCGTCGTTGGTGCGGATCAACTCCAGCGCCGGATCAAATCGCAGGCGATACTTTCCCAGTGCTTCATCCCAGATGGTGAACCCGGGAACCACCGCCGCGTCCGTCCGCAAGGCAATCCGCGCCAACCCGCTCGCCGTGCATGCCGGGATGCCGAAGAAATCCACGAACACGCCCTGCGGCGGCGTCATATTCGTGTCCATCAATATTCCTACGGTCTCCCCGGCCTTCATCGCGCCCAGCAACCCGCGCACGAAATCATCTTTCGCCACCGTCTTGTTGCCGTGCATGGTGCGGTAGCTCTGAATTAGATGGTCGAGATACTGGTTGTCCATCGGCCGCATGACAACGTGCAGCCAGTGCCCGTGCAGCGAATGGGCAAACGCGGAAAGCTCCCAGCCCCCGAAATGCGCCGTCACAAACAGCACTCCCTTGCCCCGCGCGTAAGCCCGCTCGTAATTCTCCAGTCCGTCGTACACCACAACCTGCTCGATGTTTTCCCGCGTGTACTTGGGAAACCGGCAGACCTCGGCCAGTTGCCGGCCCAGAGAAGCGAACTCGCCGCGCAGAATGCGCGCCCGTTCGGCTTCACTTTTTTCTGGAAACGCCAGGGCGAGATTGCACATGCCCACGCGGCGTAAACGCACATGCAGCAGGTAAACCACCTGGGCAACAACGATGGCGAAACCCCGCGCCAGCGGCCTCGGCAAAATGCCCAGGATCTTGATGAACGGCCACGCTGCCGCGTATTCAAGTTTGCGACGCATCAGGGATCGGACGTCGGACCGCAGACCTCAGACCTTCGACCTTCGACCTTGGACCTTGGACCTCAAACTTCAAAACCTCTGCTGAACCAAACTCCCATTGAACCTTGAAGGTCCGAAGTCTCACGTCTGAGGTCCTACTTAGTCATGACCGAGACGCGGCAAGGTCCGCAACATTTCCCATGCCAGCCTGCAACTCAGATATAGCCCCGCAAAGTCACCGAGGTCTGACGTCAAAGGTCAAAGGTCCGAGGTCCGAGGTCCGAGGTCTGAGCTCTGAAGTCCGCTCTCCCCTACTTCGCCGCCTCCTGCGCCCATTTCGCCAGCGTGCTTAGAAACGGATTCGCCGCCGCCGGCGCATCTACCTCTCCGGTCAACGACGCCTTCGTGGTCACCATGTGCCCGTAGAACTCGCGGGTCGAGTCCTTGTCCTGCTTCACCACCGCTCCATTCAGAGTCACGCCGGCAAACACGCCCCGCGCCCGCGAATAGGTGAGCACCTGCGCCCGCATCTTCCAATCCGTATCGCCCTCGGCGTGGCGTCCCACTGGACCGGCCGCCACCGACGCGTCCGCTCCCAGGGCAAACTCGCTCGACAGCAGATGCTGCATGCCCTCTTTATTCATGATCAGCATCACCAGGTCCACCGCCTGCCCGCCAATCTGAAAGCCGAAGCTGCCTCCCCCAACAGTAAAGAACGCGGGAGCGCTCCATCCTTTCGGCGTGCGGCAACTGGCCAGCCCGCGCCCGTACTTGGCGCCAAATACGAATCCGCCCTTCAACATCGAAGGCACCACGGCCACGCACTCCGATCGGCTCAGAATCTCCGCGGGAATGCCGGAGTCTGGCGCGGACTCGATCTCATTCAACACATCCGCCGCCGCCTGCACGCGGTCGTTGGCCTTCGATTCCTTGGGTTGATCCTGGGCAGTAAGAAAAACAGAGAAGAGCAACACGACTAGGGTCAAGCAAGCAGATTTTTTCATGGTTCCTCACCACACAACTTTCTGGGATCTGGATACTTTGATTGTAAATGAATTGTCGCGGTTCGAGGCTTTGAGCGGCGAGCTATGAGCTTTGAGCTATGAGTTTGAGAACTCAGTCGTGTAACCGGATCGATGAATGGAACCACCTGTTTTCGTTAGGTACGCCAGAGGATGAAGCGTAAACTTATCGAAAGTGACGGACCTGGAGCGGCATCCCGGAATCACGATGCATCGTATTGCCGTCGGCGGCGGCGTCATGGGGGCTGTGTTTGCGATCGGTTCCTCAGTGATTTTCCTTCTTGGAGTACCTGCTAGCCGTTGGTTCCTGTTGGCCAGTCTTCTTGTCGGAGTAGGTGTGGCGGGTTTGCTTTACATCTGGCACAGGAAGCATCCTGTGGAGTACACCGACCTCTACGAACCACCTCGACCCAAGCCGAAAAACTGAGCCGCCGGTGAAGACATGAAGCCATTGCTCGCGTTCATATTTCATCTGGCCATTGCGTTACTTGCCGTTCCAATGCTCACCTTCTTTTCAGGCGTAATGGTGCACTGGGTTATGCGCGACGTTGGCCTTTCCGCCAAGGGCCCGCAACAGTTCTACTCTGACCACTTGTTCTTGCTTGTTGCTGTTACGGGCCTGTGGCTCGCGTACCTGGTATGCGACACCTTCAGCAGCAGGGCTGCGGCATGGCTTTGGATCGCAGGGTTACTTGCATTTGCGCTGCGAGTCTCTATTTGGCGGTCAACTGGAAGCGTGCTCTTTCATTCCAGTGTTGTCGAACACTTCTTTACAGCGAACTGCCAGATACAGACTTGGCATGACGTTGGGTTCGCAGAACGCTGCTCCGACAAGCTATTCCTGATGCAAGCGGTAGTTGGAACGTTCGGGTATTCAGCAGGCGCGGTGCTTTACTACATCGTAAAACTGACGCACCGTTCTGGCACCGTGTCGCCGTAGCTGTTGAAATACACGATTGCGCTCATTGATGCGGATTCTCGCGAGCAGGATGACTCGGAACTCAGGACTCGGAACTCGGAACTCGGAACTCGGAACTAGCAGACAAAAAAATGCGGGGCTGAAAGCAGTGACCCTAATCGCCACTCTCAACCCCGTCTCCCAGGTTCTGTGGTAGGTGAGGTGAGTATGGGCCGGAGGGGAAAAGGCGGCAAGATTACGAAAGTAAGTGTCCCGAAGTTACGAGGCTTACCTGGCGGCAAGGCGTCGAACTGAATGGGTAGCTCGTAACTCGTAACTCGTAGCTCGTAGCTCGAAACTCGAAGCTAAATTACTTCGTCGAGACCAGGGAATGCGTGATGGCGTGCACCGACAGGGCGATGCGGTTCTGCACGCCGACTTTGCGCATCAGTTTCGCCACGTGCGCTTTGACCGTGCGCTCTTCGATCCCTAGTTGACCGCCGATTTCCTTGTTCGACCGTCCCGCGACCAGCATTTCCAGAACTTCTTTTTCACGGTCGGTGAAAGTCACGCGGCCCGCCGGGAAGATTCGCCCCGGCGACGACGAAACTCTTTCGATGAACAGGGACAGCACGCGCCGCGGCGCCCATACCGATCCCTGGTTCACCACGCGGATGGCCTGCGCAAAATCCGCCGGCGTGGCGGCCTCGTCCACATATCCCTTGGCCCCGGAAGCAATCGCCTTCAGAATGGTTTCCTCGTCAATGCCGGAGCCGGTCACGATGATGCGCAAATCCGGCCGCGTGGCTTTCAGGCTGGCCATCACGTCAAACAGATTTTGTCCGGAACGGTTGCCCAGCAGGATGAGGTCAATGTTCTGCAGTGTGCTGATCTCCGGCAACGCCGCCGAAATCAGTTCGAACTCGGGCTCGGAATCGAACAAGGCGCGGAACCCGACAAAACGTAACGGATCACTTTCCACCACTGCAATTCGTATCACGGGTTTTCTGGCGACTGCTGCTTTCATAGTTTTCCTATAGGGTCTGAATTCTTGTATCAGCATAGTAATAATTCGCCCGGATGCAAAGAGAAGGTGACCGAAGGGAAATTACGAGAGTAACATGGAAATCGGGTTGCCTCAGGCAGGGAAAAGCCTCGAATCGCAGCTTTTCGACTTGATCTGCGAGAGTGACGGGGCCGGATCAGGCTGGCTCCCGCGGGAGCTGTTGTTGCCGCAAGAGCAAGCCCTCCGCAGCCCGAGGCCTCAGCGAGACGTTATTGATGCATTCTCTTAATTGATGCATTCCCTCTTCGGAGAAAAAAATGAAACCGCCCGCTCTGATCTTTTCTCTTATTTTCACTTGTCTCCTCGCCTGCACCGCGCCGTTGCTCGCACAACAGACGGAACCCCCGCCGCCCGCGCAGGAAAATCAACCCGCGCCGCCCCCACCAGTTCCGGTTCCGGTCTATCAGCCCAAATTTCCCGGTGATCCCGCGCACTCCGACTCCGAAGCCGCCGCGCTCGCCTACATGCGCGTCGTCATCCGCGCCCAGCGCCAGTTCAACAAGCAATACGACCACTTCGCCAAGACGCTTGCGGAATTAGTGCATTCCGGATCCTTCACCAAGCGCATGGTCAATCCCGACCGCGGCGATTACACGGCGAGCTTCAAGGGAAAGGACGACAGCTACGTCCTCACCATGACTCCCAAGTTTATGGACGCCCAGCACCGTTCTTTCTACGCCGAGGATGACGGAAAGATTCACGCCGACGAGACCAAGCCCGCCGATTCCGATTCGCCTGTAGTGAAGTAGAGCGTGGAAATAGCTTCGCGGAAGTAGTTCGTGAAAGCGCGGGAAAGAAATGAGGCACCGCAGTTGCCACCGCGGTGCCTCATCAGGATTCACGATCCGGACGCGCCGGGCCTCAAGCCCGTCTTAGTTGTGCATCTTAGTTGTACATCGGCGTCAGAGCCTGGCACGCGGCTTCGCTGCCAGCCAATGCGCCCGTCGGATCGACGCGCACAACCGCATCTTCAAACGAACAGAAGCTCATGGTCCCGGTCTGGTTCAGCGTAACCGGCGTCGCCGTCACGTAGTACTGCACCGCCGGAGGACCACCCGCGCCAGTGGCTGCGAAGTTGTAGCCGCTTTTCACGCCCGCCGCGAGCACGCTGTCAATCAGGCAGGCCGAGGTCGAGGTGGGCGTGCACGGAGCAACTCCACCGAGAATTGCCAGCGACGCGGCATAGCCCACGTCGGGATAGCTGGAATCGTACGTCACCATGGCGGTATTGACGGTACGGACGGAGGCAACGGCAGACGCCTCGTTGGCGGCCATGCGGGCACGCAGTAAATTCGGAATGGCGATGGCGGCGATGATCAGAATGATGGCCACCACGATCAGCAGTTCAATCAGCGAGAAGCCCTTTTGTTTGCGCATCGGATGTTCCTCCTTGTGGAACACTCTGGTATATTGCACGGTGCCTGCCAACGAACCGAACTTGTAAGTCATAGAATTGATTGGGATTGTCCGATGGTTACCATGGTTTAATTGGGCCAATCTGTCCCCGTGTCATGGGCACGGGACAGTTTGTCCCGTGTGGCGCGCAAGTGTGGGGCATAGTGTGGGGCGGGCACTCCTGCCCGCCGACTCTGATTTTTGTGTGGGGCGGGCACTCTTGCCCGCCTGCTTTTGACTTTCATGGGTTAAGAGCAGACCGGCCGCTACGGTTGGTCTTCCGCCTCAGGGATCGCCTGCACCGGCACGCTTTTTCGCTCGCCCTCACTCACGCGCAGCGGGATTCCCTGCCCTTCGCAGCTCTTCAGAAATTCCGGATCGTAGTACGCCTCGCCGTCCACACTCTCCCAGGCAAACAGCGAGTAGTCGCCCGGCGGAATCCCGCGCAGGGTAAAGCGTCCACTCTGGTCGCTGACCGTTTTGCGATAGCGGTCCAGGCGCCCGCGCAGGCGAGCTTCCGGCACGGCGACAATCACGGCATTCGGAACCGCCTCGCCTTTCCGGTCACTCACGACTCCGTCGACGATGGCCCCATTGCCGCTCATCACCAGATCGAGCACAACTGTACCGCCATTCACGGAGATGCCCGACGCGTCCACATCGCGATTCCCCGCCGACTCCGATTTTACAAACCAATCCTGCTGCGCATCATTCTCGCTGACCAGCTGTACGTAATAGCTGCCCGGCGCGACGTCTTTCCACTCGAAACTCCCATCGGCCGACACGTGCGCGAGATTCGAAAACCCTTCCGCCATGGTGAACGGGCCCGCGTCGTCCGCGCGCTCCGCTGATTGCAATGCGAGAAAGATCTGGCTGGGATCGAAGCGGCCAACGCTGCCTTTGGTTTCCAGACGCAGCCGGCCGCGAACGGACGCTCCGGGCTGCGGCGCCAGCCGCAGGCCCTCGACGCTGTTCGTGACCACTTGCAGCGATTGCCGCGCCGTCATGGGAACGGCTGTGTTCTCGACCGTCGCCAGAATCGTGTAAGCGCCGGGCGCGACGTCGCGAATCACGAAGCTGCCATCCTGGTGTATTTCCGCGCCATTCAGCACCAGACCGAAGTCTCGCGACTGCAGCAGGATCGAAGCCGAAGAATGCTGCGGCAGGTTCACCACCGAGCCGCGAATCGTCAGGCTGGGACTCGGCATCAGCGAGAAGTTCACCGGAAACTCGTCTCCGGCGCGCAGTTGGATGGGCGCGGCCTGGCTGCGATCCGTCGTGCCGGGATAGTAGGTCGGCTGGTACGTTGTCGCCGCAGGCTTTTCCGGCGCACTGGCATTGCCCGGCTCGGATCGGGCGCGGCCCGTCTCTTCGATCAGGCTCTTGAAGTCCGGCGGCGGACTCACCGACACGTAATAGTTTCCCGCAGGCAGGCTGGCAATACGGTATTCGCCCAGATCGTTGGTATGCTCCGAACCGGCCTGCTCCCAGCGGCTGCGGCCGGAAGCATACGTCTGGCGCAGCACAGAGACGCTCGCATTGGGCAACGGTTCTCCATCTTCGTCGGTGACGCGGCCGCGGACCACGGCAGCGGCCTGCATCCGAATCTGCAGGTCCGTGAGTTCCTGCCCGGAGGTCAACGTCAGCACGCGCCCGGCGCTGCGGGCGTGATGTTTGTCCGCTTCGAGCAGGCCGGTACGCTCGGCGAACAACAAATAGCGTCCGGGAGCAATGCCCTCAATGTGGAAGGCTCCGCCTGCGTCCGTGACCGCAGTGTAGTCTCCGCCTTCAGTCTGGTTTTCGGCGATCAATTCGATCACGGCTTTTTTCACCGGCTCGCCGCCGGGATCCTTCGTAACCATGCCTCCGATGATGGCACGGCTGGCGGGTTTCGCCGCACTGGAGGGAATCTGGGCCGGCGCACTGGCGCCAAGCGCAAAGACAAAGACAAGGGGCACGAGATATGCGAGAAGCGGTTTCATCAGGTATAAGCTTTCGATCGAGGGCTGGACTTACGCTCTGGCAGCCGCCTTACGCTCGGGTTGAGCTTCGGAGTAGCTATCTTGTTCCTTAGATCGGCACTCCTGAATCTGCCGCAATAATTTCAGAACGGCAGGATTGCGGTCGAGCAACCGCAGCACATTGTCGTGGCCTCGGCTCTGGATCACTTTGCCGCTTTCCCAACGAACAATTACCTTAGGCCCCGTTCCTAAGACATTCTCCAGTTCGGTTTGGGTCAGCCTCAACTTCTCTCGTATCGCGACGATTCTCTCGGGCGGAAGCAATCCGTGCATCTTACGCACTTGGTTCTTTACGGCGCGGGCATGAGCCCGCATCTGATCGGCGGTAACAAAACCCTCCTGGCACAGATCGCAGCGATAAAGCTCCGTTTCAACTGCGACGATTTCATCGCGGTACTTCGCTTTCTTAACTTCCTTGACCTTGGTTGTCTGTCCACCGCACGCGCTGCAATTGATTGGTTTTCCCATATTGACCTATTCCCGTTCCCTGAAGGAAACGACGACCGCGTCCACCCACACTTGCAGTTTGACGTACAGACGCTCGCCTTGATAAGTGATGTGGTAAACGTCCTGCATCAGTCCCAATCTTGTATTCGCCGCAGTTGTCTTTTGAAAGTGCGTCTCTTCCAGGCAGTTGACCACGCAGTCATAAACATCCGCGTCGTCGAACCCCAACTCTACAGCCGTATCGCGCGCTGACTCGGTCAGGTGCCAACTGCCGTCTTTCATCAGCCCCTTGATCAGGCTCAGACTGTATGTTGCTTTCGCCACACGGAAGCCATGGTAGCACCATGCTACCTTAGCCGTCAAATTATTCCCCCTGCTCTTGACAATTAGATATCCATCTAATTACACTACCGTCTAAATATGGCCCCGTCCTCCAACAAAGCGTTCAAGGCCCTGGCGGATCCGACCCGCCGGGAGATTCTGAGCTTGCTGCGACGAGGAGAAATGACGGCCGGAGACTTGGCCGAGCGCTTCGACATGACTAAGCCCACCATGTCGCATCATTTTGCCGTGCTGAAGGATGCGGACCTGCTCACCAGCCGCCGCGACGGCCAGCAGATCTGGTATGGGCTGAATACGACGGTGGTGCAGGACCTGATGGCCTGGGCCATGGACCTGATTCGAGGTCACGGTGAGACACAGAACGCCGGGGCGGCGTCACCGGAGATGACAAGGAATGATGATAAGGAAGATAAGAAAGGGTAAATCGTCATGACCCGCAAGTACTACATCATGGGAGCCGCGCTGATTGCCGTCGTGCTGGCAGCGACGGCAGTGGCCTACCCGCATCTGCCCAACACCGTTCCCACGCACTGGGATGCGCAGGGCAACGTGAATGGCTGGAGCGCGAAGTGGACGCTGTTTACCACGGTTCCCGGGCTGATGGCGGCGATCCTGCTGCTCTTCGCGGCGCTGCCCTGGCTGTCGCCGAAACATTTTGAAGTGGACTCGTTCCGCTCCACCTATCTCTACATCATGGTGGTGATTTTAGCCATGATGACTTACATGCATGCGCTGATGCTCGCCGCCGGCCTCTCGTGGGCGGTGGACGTGGGCCGCGCCATCGAAGGTGGCGTCTGCCTGCTGATCGCGCTGCTGGGAAACGTCATGGGGAAAGTGCGGCGCAACTTCTACGTGGGCATTCGCACTCCCTGGACCATCGCCAACGAACAGGTATGGAACACGACGCATCGCTTTGCGGCCAAGACCTTCTTTGCCGGCGGGTTGCTGGGGCTGATCGCGGTAATTCTGCGGGCGCCGTTCTGGCTGCCCATGGCAATGATTCTCGTCGGCGCGCTGGCGCCTGTGATTCACTCCCTGGTCCTCTATAAGCACTTGGAGCGCCGCGGCGAACTGTAGCCGGCGAATTGAGAGCGATCGCGGAAGCGACGCGTACGTCCTGGGCTATGCAGATTTTTTTGTAAGAAAGTTCTGCCCGCACCGACTACCTTGATGTGAGCGTAATTGAGACCATGGCGGCCGACGAGGCGACACAGGACGAACTCTATCAGGATGCTGCCAGCCTCTATGGCGCCGCGCTCGAGAGGCTGGCTCGCGCTTACGAGGCCGACGCGGAAATACGGCGCGATCTCCTGCAGGAGATTCACATCGCCCTGTGGCGCAGCTTCGAGGGCTTTGACGGGCGATGCTCCCTGCGTACGTGGATTTACCGGATAGGGCACAACGTGGCCGCTTCCCATGTACTGCGCCAGCGCCGCACCAGATCCGAGGCGCTGGTCGGACTGGAAGAATTGGAGAATCTACCCGATGCCAACAGCGGTCAGCAAGTGGCCGACCGCAGCCATGCGCTGAATCGTCTGCTCAGTCTGATTCAACGTCTGAAACCGCTGGACCGGCATGTGATTCTGGCTTATCTCGAAGGCCTGGATGCAGCCGCCATTGCGGACACTTCGGGACTATCAGCCCGGAACGTTGCTACGAAAATTCACCGCATCAAGAACGTGCTGGCGCACCAGTTTCAGCAGGGAGGTCCCCATCATGAGTGAACTGGAAAACCCCGTGCAGAAAATGTGGCAGGACCAGCCGGTGGAGGGGGTCAAAATGTCAGCCGAAATGATTCACAAGCGCGCGGCCAAGTTCGAGCGCAGAATTGTCTGGCGGAATGTTCGGGAGTACGTCGCCTCGCTGATCGCCGCGGCGCTGTTCGGGTATTTCTTCGTTACAGCGCATGATGTGCTGTCGCGGATCACCTCTGGGTTGTTTATCGCGGGCTTGGTCTGGATTGTCGTGCAGCTTCATCGCAAAGGCTCAGCCAAAAGCATGCCCGCGGGCGTGGATACTCTGACCAGTCTGCAACTCTATCGCGCAGAACTGGAGCGGCAGCGCGAGGTAGTGAGCACAGTCTGGTCCTGGTATCTGGCCCCGCTGGTTCCGGGGTTCGTGGTGTACACGCTGGGGTTCGCGATTCGATTCCCGCGTCCCGCCGCATGGGCCGGACTGGCCTTGATCGACGCGATCGTTGCGGCCGTGTTCTTCGGGATCTGGAAGTTGAATATGCGAGCCGCGCGCTGTCTGGAACGCATGATCGCTGAACTCACGGCTGCAGAAGAACCGCGCTGAAAGCGTGGATGAGAACTCTCATGGTGAACTTAGCCTCGAAACGGCTGTAGTTCGAACTAAGAACCGACTCGCCCAAGGAGGGGCGAACCGCATGAAACGTGTTGTAGTTTTCGCAGTGTTACTGGTCTTCCTATTGGCCGGCGTGAGCCTGGCGCCCGCGCAGGACATCGCCGGCGACTGGCAAGGAACGCTCAACGCGGGCGGAGCCCAACTTCGCCTTGTACTGCACCTCACCAAGGCGGCCGACGGCAGCCTCAAGGCCACACTCGACAGTGTGGACCAACCCGGCGGCAACGGCATTCCCGTCAATTCCGTCACGCTCAAGAATTCCAAACTGAATCTCGACGTGGCTGCAGTTCACGGCACCTACGAAGGCACCGTCGCCGCTGACGCGAAGACGATCTCGGGAACGTGGACGCAAGGGTCGGCTTTGCCGCTCGAGTTCAAACGTGCCACTGCGCCGATCAAAACCGAACATAAGCTCGCCAAGCCTTCTGACATTGACGGCGCTTGGATGGGTTCGCTCGATACCGGTGGCGGGAAGCTGCGGGTCGTGTTTCATATTGTCAATACCGAAGACGGCCTGACGGCCACGCTCGACAGCCCGGACCAGGGCGCAAAGGATATCCCCACGACTTCTGTGACGCGCGATGGCGCGAAGCTGAAGATCGAGGCCAAGTCCATCGGCGGAATCTTCGAAGGCACGATCGCGGCAGATTTGTCGTCCATTGACGGTAAGTGGACGCAAGGCGGCGGCACCTTGCCGCTGTTGCTGAAGCGGGTGAAAGACCAGGCAGAACTGGAACTGAAGCGGCCGCAGAATCCAGTCAAGCCGTATCCCTATCGCGAAGACGAAGTCACTTACGACAATAAAGAGCAGAACGTCACGCTGGCCGCGACGTTCACCATTCCGCAGGGAACCGGCCCGTTCCCTGCGGTTGTACTCATCACCGGCTCCGGCCCGCAGGACCGCGACGAGACCCTGCTGGGGCACAAGCCGTTTCTGATCTTGTCGGACTATCTCACACGCCACGGCATTGCCGTGCTGCGCGCCGACGACCGCGGCGTGGGCAAATCCACCGGGGTATTTGCCAAGGCCACGACCGCCGACTTCGCCACGGATACCGAGGCGGGCGTTGCTTATCTGAAGACGCGCCCGGAGGTGAATCCGCACGAGATTGGATTGATCGGGCACAGCGAAGGCGGTGTGATCGCGCCCATGATCGCCGCCCGCAACAAAGATGTCGCCTTCATCGTGATGATGGCGGGAACCGGCGTCCCGGGAGACCAGGTTCTGGCGGCGCAGGGCGAGGCGATTCAGGTCGCGAGCGGAAAGAGTCCGGAAGAGGCCGCGAAAGATGCGGCGAAAGAGCGCGAATTGCTCACTCTGGTCGAGACCGAAAAAGATCAGGCCGTGCTGGAAAAAGAATTGAAAGCGAAGCTCGCGGGCGAGGTCCCGGAGGCGCAGATCGGAATGCAGATCGCCCAGGTCACCTCCCCGTGGTTCCGCTACTTTTTAACCTACGATCCGGCAACGGCGCTGCGCAAAGTGACGTGCCCGGTGCTGGTGCTCAACGGAGAAAAAGACAAGCAGGTGCTGCCCAGCCAGAATCTGCCTCCGATTCGCAAGGCGCTGGAGGAAGCCGGCAACAAGCACTTTGAGATTGATGAACTGCCCGGCCTGAATCATCTGTTCCAGACGGCGAAGACGGGCTCGCCCGCGGAATACGCCGAGATCGAAGAAACCATGTCGCCGGTCGCGCTTCAGAAAATCGCTGACTGGATCCTCAAGCAGTAAGAACAGTAAGAACTACTTTTCCGCAGTCTGCCTCGCCCACAACGAATCACCCATCCCCTCGCAGCTAGCTGTCCTTGCGATAGAGCAGGCTGCGCATGGCTTCGCGCCGGGCGGCGTTGGCGCCTTTGTCGCTCTTCCAGCCGTCGGAGGAGTGCGATGCGGCATCCGAAGGCTTTTCTTCACTGCACGATGGACAGCGGTTGGCGAAGCCCGGCTTGCCGGGTTTCAGTTCGAACTCCTCCCCGCAGACCACGCAGCTTTTGATGGGGTAAGTGGGCATCGGTATTTCCATTTTATCGCGAATTTATCGCGGACTTAGATCGCCCCTCATCTGGCGATCTCATTCCGAACCGACTCGGTGCCCTAGACCGATGTCATTCCGAACCGAGTCGAAGACTCGGTGAGGAACCGGTTTTTTGCCAGGAGCAGGCACAATGTCGGAGGAGAAGTTGTACCGTTAATGCCCCAACTGATGTCATTCCGAACCGCCGCAAAGCGGCGGTGAGGAACCTGCTGTTCCGGTTCACGAGGCCAGGCGTTTTTCCACAGCCGCCCTCTGAGAACTGTCACATCCTCAGTTCTCCCGAACAACCTAAACTGATGTCATTCCGAACCGCCGCGCAGCGGCGGTGAGGAACCTGCTGTACCCGGAGCGTGCACAATGCCGGAAGAAAAGCTGTATTACGTTTATATCCTCGCCAGCAGAAGCCGCGCCATTTATGTCGGTATGACGGGATTTCTGATGGCTCGCATCATAAGGCACCGCGCCGGTGAAGGCGGTCAGTTCACGCGAAAGTACAGAATCCACCGGCTCGTGTACTACGAGGTTTTTCCCAGTGTCGCCGCAGCGATTGCGCGCGAGACCGAGATCAAGAAGTGGCGCCGGGAAAAGAAGGTCGCGCTGATCCTGAAGAAAAATCCCACCTGGGAGGACCTGGCGGCCGGCTGGGGACAGCCCGCCGTGATGAGGGTGGAGAATAAAGCAGCTTCCTCACCGGGCCTTCGGCCGGGTTCGGAATGACATCGCTTTTCTTGGATGATAGTTTTGAGGTGAGCGCGTAGTTGCGTGATGTCATTCCGAACCGCCGCGAAGCGGCGGTGAGGAACCTGCTTCCCAGGCCCCAATATACGGCTTAGTTCAGAAAATACTGCCGGTACAACGTGTCCCGCTGCGCCGGACGGAATCCCGCGTCGCGAATAATCCTTCGCAACTCTTCTTCCGTCGTGCAATTGGTCACGCCCGCCGCCCGCACCACGTTTTCCTCGAGCATCACCGAGCCCACATCGTTCCCGCCGAAGCGCAGGCCCATCTGGCAGACTTTCAATCCCTGCGTCACCCAGCTCGATTGCACGTTGAGGAAGTTGGAAAGATAGATCCGCGAGATGGCCAGCACTTTCAGATATTCAACCGCCGTCGCTTCGTCCCAATGCCGCCCGCCCAAAGCGGTGTTGGCGGGCTGAAACGTCCACGGGATGAACGCCGTGAATCCGCCAGTCTCTTCCTGCAAATCGTAGAGGCGCTGAAAGTGGTTGACGCGGTGCTCGTAGTTTTCACCCACGCCGAACATCATGGTCGCGGTCGTGCGCATGCCGATCTGGTGCGCCGTGCGGTGCACGTTGATCCAATCGTCGGTCAGGCATTTCAGGCGGGCGATCTTGTAGCGAACTTCGTCGTCGAGAATTTCGGCCCCGCCGCCCGGGATCGAATCCAGCCCCGCATCGCGCAGCCGCAGAATCGTGTCGCGGATCGAAAGCCCGCTGTACTCGGCGATGGCAATGATCTCCGACGCCGAGTAGCAGTGCAGATGCACCTTCGGAAATCGCTCTTTGATCCCGCGCAGCATCTTCTCGTGCCAGTCAATCTTCAGGTCGGGATGCAGCCCGCCCTGCATGAGTACGCCCGTGCCGCCCAGTTCGACCGTCTCGCGAATCTTCTCGTAGATCGTGTCGAAGTCGAGGATGTAGCCTTCCTTCGCCGCCGGCCCCTTCAGCGGGCGATAAAACGCGCAGAAGGTGCAGTACTCGGTGCAGAAGTTGGTGTAGTTGATGTTGCGGTCAATGATGTAGGTGACGGTGCCCTCGGGATGAAGCCTGCGGCGCACCGCGTCAGCTTCCATCCCGATGCCGATCAGGTCGTCGGAGGCAAACATTTCGAGGGCTAGGGCTTTAGTCAGGGACATAGCGATCCACAGAACACTTTATTTTAGCGGAGGGAGCGCCAAGCTTCCAAACGCAACGGCCCGTCGCGCTTCGCCGGGTGCCCCATTTCTCGCGTTCTTTGCGAGAAGTGGGGCTTTTCACGGTTTACCGTCGACAGCGTTTGACACCGCTTCCCCGCCTTACCTAGACTGCGAGAGTAGGGTTCTGCGAGGTTTGACCGCACGAGGTTGACTCATGGGCTGGCTGCAAAACAAGTTCGAAAAGAATTTCATGATCTCGACGGTGGACTACGTCTTCAACTGGGCGCGCAAGTCGGCCCTCTGGCCGATGACGTTTGGCCTGGCCTGCTGCGCCATCGAAATGATCGCCTCGTCCACCTCGCGCTTCGACATCGCGCGCTTCGGCTCGGAGGTATTCCGTCCCAGCCCGCGGCAAAGCGACCTGATGATTGTTTCCGGCACGGTCACGCTGAAGATGGCGCCGGTGGTGCAGCGCATCTACGAACAGATGCCTGACCCAAAGTGGGTGATCTCGATGGGCGCGTGCTCGTCGGTGGGCGGCCCGTTCAATACGTACGCAGTGCTGCAGGGCGTGGACAAAATCGTCCCGGTAGATGTTTATGTGACCGGATGCCCGCCGCGCCCGGAGAACCTTTTCTACGCGCTGCTCAAACTGCAGGACAAGATCGACACCATGACGCTGGCGAAGAAGCCCACCGCAGTGCGGCTGGATGCGAATATGGTGGAAGCGTTCAAGAAGCAGGTGATGATCGCGCAGACGCTGCAGCCGAAATAGCATTTAGCGTCCGCCCCAGCACTGTCTCGGCAAAAGCAGGTTCCTCACCGCCGCTGCGCGCCGGTTCGGAATGACATCCAGTAAAGGATTTCGTGTAAGAGACATCGTGTGTAGAACATCGTGCGTTCAGCCTGGCACACCCAGTGTTCAAAGCGATGTCATTCCGAACCGCGTCGAAGACCTAAACTGATGTGATTCCGACTGCGTCGAACACCTGAAACTGATGTCATTCCGAACCGCCGCGCAGCGGCGGTGAGGAACCTGCTTCTTCTTTGCCCCACATCACAATCAGGCCATTCGTCCCAACTTTTTGTGTTCCCCATTTCTTTGATTTCTCTCTTGCACTTCGCGATATCATTTCGATCTATGCCTTTCACAAGTATCGGCCCCGCATCCCAACTCCCCGCCGCCGACACCGTCAAAGAATTCCCCTGCGGCGACAAGACCATCTGCGTCGCCAATGTGAACGGCGTTTACAGCGCGATGGACAACGTCTGCCTGCACCGCGGCGGCCCGCTGGGCGGCGGAGTCATCCTCGACGGCAAAGTCGTCTGCCCCTGGCACGGCTGGGAGTGGGATCCGCAAACCGGCGTGCACGACGCGCAAGCGAAGGTTGCCGTGTATCCTTTGAAGATTGAGAACGGTGACGTGTTGGTGGAGGCCTGACGATCGTGGGGCGGGGCAAACCAGCCTGCAAGCCGCGAAGCCGATGCGGCTAAATGCTGAATACCAATTGCTAATTGCTGACTCATGAGCCCCGTCACGCACTTCCTTACCGGATGGGTCTTCGCGAATTGCGCCCGCCTGGAGCGCAAAGACCGCGCCCTGGTCACGCTCGCCTGCGTTATCCCCGACGTGGACGGCCTCGGCATTATTCCGGAGCTGCTCACGCGCAACTCCGCCCATCCTCTGCTGTGGTTTACGCTCTATCACCACTCACTGCATGCTCTGGCGTTCGCGCTGGTGGTGGCTGTGATTGCATTCGCGCTGGCACGGCAACGATGGAAGACGGGGCTTCTCGCCCTGGCGAGTTTTCACCTGCACCTTCTCGAGGACGTTCTCGGCTCGCGCGGGCCGGACGGTTATCAGTGACCGATTCCCTACCTGGAGCCTTTTTCGCGATCGTTGCAGTTCACGTGGCGGGGAGAGTGGGCCTTGAACGCATGGCCGAACGTTGCCATCACGATTGCGCTTCTGTTTGGGACGCTCTGGCTGGCCTGGCGGCGCGGATTCTCGCCGCTGGAAATGATCTCCGCAAAAGCGGATGCCGCATTCGTCGAGGCGCTGCGACGGCGCTTCCCGCGCCGGCTTACGCGGCCCTGAAGGGCCGCTCTTCCACGTTACTTCAGGGGTCCGCGTAATCTTTAGCCGACCTCGGTTATCCCAGGAACCGCAGAAACCTTCCCGCCTGACTGTCGTAGCCCGGGAAGACTTCCGCGAGATTCTTATTCCCCATGTGCCGGGCGACGGCCTCACCAATGACCTGCCGGAAGTCTGTGGTCAACGCCAGGTCACGGCCTTCATAAAGTTGCGATTGATCGAGCCCAGGCCAGCGGCCATACACCTTGCCGCCCTTCACCGGTCCGCCCAGCACGAACATTACGTTGGCGTGGCCGTGGTCGGTGCCGCGGTTGCCATTCTCGCGGGCGGTGCGGCCAAACTCCGACATGGTGATGACCACCGTGTCTTCGCCGAGATCGCCGAGATCGGTCCAGAATGCGGCCAGCGACTGCGAGAAATCAGTCAGCACGTTGGCCAGCTGGCCTTCGGCCGCGCCTTCGTTGACGTGGTGATCCCAGCCTCCAATGTCGGCAAACGCAACCTGCACGCCGAGATTTGCTTTGATCAGTTGCGCCAGCTGGCGCAGGCTTTCGCCGAAGCGGCCTTTGGGATAGTTTGCGTCCGGGGCGGGAGTGTACTTCGTCGGATCGGCGGCCTTCAGCATCTTGACCGCGTCGAACGTTTCTTCCCCGGTGGTGTGCAGCACGCTGTCGGAGGAATGGTCGTACATGGCCTCGAAAGCACTAGCGGCCGGAGAAGGTTTCGGATTTTTTCCGCCCACCGAAAAATCGTTGATGTTATTCATGGCGACGGCAGGCTCGCTTCCGCTCAGGATGCGAGGCAGCGACGGGCCCAGCGCGATCGCACGAAACGGCGAAGTTGCCGGCAGGTTGTGCAGCGAGCGGTTGAGCCATCCGTCGTCGGTGGCCTTCACGCCGGGAGTGCCAGTCTCCATGAAGTCCTGCGCATCGAAATGCGAGCGCGTCGTGTCCGGCGATCCGGCAGCATGAACGATCGCCAGGTGGCGCTGTTGCCAGAGCGGAAGAAATGGCGAGAGCGACGGATGCAGCCCGAAAAAGCCATTCAGGTCGAGCACCGCCTTGCGCGGAATGTTGATGCTGGGCCGCATGGCATAGTACTGCGGCTCGGCATGAGGCACGACAATGTTCAGGCCATCGGCCGCGCCGCGCTGGAAGATGACGACCAGACGCTTGTTGCGCGTGCCGGCCTCCGCCGCGCCAAATGCAGCGCGGGTAAGAAAGCTGGGCACGGCCGCCGTACCGACCACGGCGAGCGCGCTGTTGCGAAGAAAGATGCGGCGGGTGATTGACATAGTGAACCCCAGTTCGTGCCTTAGCTCTGAGCTACGAGCTATGAGCAATCGAAGTAAGATTGGTGATTGCTCGCAGCTCACAGCTCATAGCTACCTCCTCTTTGCTCGCAGCTCAAAGCTCATAGCTCATAGCTCACAGCTACCTCCTCTGAAACTCTGGCGAACCCAGCAGCAGACCCGCGATCATGCTTGCGCCGGGCGGACGAGCCGCGTCTGCCGGCTTGCGCTGCGGACCATATTTCCCCGGCTGGTCTTTTTCCGGTTGACCCTTATCCGGCTGCACTGCTGCGGCAGTCTTCGGCGGCGCTTGAATCTGCGCCACGATCGAGTTGTGAGTCTGCGGTGACACATCCGCGGCGAGCAGTTTGCCTTCCATAACGGAAAGCGCCATGTCCGCGTCCGGTGACGGTGGACCTCCCGCCAATTGCACTGCGTCCACCTTCACGCCGCGGACTTTGCCGGCGGTCAACGCCAGCGCAAAATTCATGCGGTTGAGCAGCGCCGACGAACTCACCCAGGTCTCGGCCTTCATCGAGTAACCCGTGGGCGGCTGCGCGCCATAGAGCGGCATGCCCATCCTGTTGATCTGGTTCGCCAGCGGCATGGCATCTTCAACATCGGCGCCCGTGGCGCGCGCCGCCGAGGCCACGAATTCCAGCGGCGTCTTCACCTTCGCCCGGTACGAGCTCTCGTCCCAGAATTCCGGAGAATGAAACAGCGCGCTCAGAACTTCGCGGATGTCGCCCTTCTTCTTCTGGAAAGTCTTCGCCAGGCGATCCACCAGCGCCGGCGGCGGGTCGTCCGAAACAAATCGTTGTGCGAGTTTCAGCGAAATGAAGTGCGCCGTCTGCGGACTCGTGGCCAGCATGTGCAGCACTTCCCGGCCTTCTTCCTCGCCCTTGGGCTTGATGCGATGGCCCAGAAAGAACTTCGGCCCCGGCTCATGCCGGCGCGGATCGTAGCGAAAGTCTCCGCCTTCGTTCGGCTTGTCGACAGTCCAGCCGGTGAACACTTTAGCGACTTCGGTGACATCGCGCTGCGAGTAGCCGCCGTTCACGCTGAGCGTATGCAGTTCCAGCAACTCGCGGCCGTAGTTTTCGTTCAGACCGCTGTTCTGCTTCGGTCTTGCATTCGGATTCTGCCGCGGAAAACGGTAGGGTCCGTTGGGACCCGGCCGTCCGGGGATGCCGAGCGCCTGCATGGAGTTCGGGCCCGTGCTTAACCAGTTATCCAGGTAGAACAGCATCGCCGGACTCTTGGCCGTGGCAACCAGCAGGTCTTCGAACTTGCCCAGGGCGTGGGGGCGGATTACCTCCTGCTCGTAGCTGGTGAGGAGAACGCGGTCGGCGCCTTTGCCGATGAAGACGTTGAAGTGGTTGAACCAGAAATCGGTCATTACTTCTTCCAACTGTCGCTCGCTGTAGATGGCGCGCAGCAGCTTGGCCTGCACCAGTTCGTCGGTGATGACGCTCTGCGGGTTATTCATCGCCTGCAGGGTTTCTTTCTGTCTGGGATCGAGCCCGGCGAGGAACTCCTGCCCCTTGCCTCCACGCAGCGAGTCGGCGAAAGCCACTTGCCGCTCGGCTGACATGGAGAGCACCTTTTTGTAGCGTTGGTCGGGAGGAAGATCGGCTAAATTCTGCACTTCCAGATCAGCGTACAGTCGCTCTTCCCGGCGGCGAGCTTCAAAATCGTCCACCGGCGCTGTGTTAGATCCTGCCGGAGATCCTGAAGCGGCTTCTCCCGGCGCCGCCATGGGCATGTCGTTGGCCGGAGCGTTGCTGGGGCTCGCGGCGGGCGGCGCGTTGGAGGCGGGCATTTGGGACGAGGCCGCGGGGGCCAGGTTATTGTCCGCGGGAGTGGCGGGCATGGCATCGGGGCTGGCAGCTGCCGCGGCGGCGAGTTCTTCGGCCGTCTTGGCAGTCCCGGCCGCGCCAGCGTCGGCCGCCGCGGCGCGGTCTTCGCCAGAATTCGGGCCAGTTCTCGCGCCAGTTTTCGCGGCATCAGACGCGGGGGGTGGAGCGGAAGCAATAGCAGTTTCCGCTTTGCGCTCTTCCCTCGCCTCTTTCTTTTCCAGCAGGCGCGCGATTTGCACCTGATACACGGCGCGCCTGGCGGGATCGGAGGGCATTGGCCTCTTGCCGTCCATCACCTCCCGCACCATCTGGTTGTCGGGAAATTCTTCGACCATCTCGCGCGAATTCATGCGCAGCGTGCGGAAGGGCGCGAGGCGCGCTTCGAGCGCGGAGTTCGAAATTCCCTCCGGGTGCAGCTGCAGATCAATCCATTTGTCAACGCCCATGGCCATGACTTGCTGCAGATCGCCGGGACGCGGGCCAAAGGTGAGGCGATTGAGCGCGTGCACCGCGCGCTTCTGTTCGTTCAAGCCGGATGCGGCAGCTTGATCCTTCTTCTTGGCGAGCGAGTGCGGAACCGCGCAGGCGAGGCTTAGGGTGAGAAGAAACAGCGCAGGCTTGATGACGCCGAATCTCATGCCGACTCCCGGAAGGACAAAGGCTCTCCAGATTATGAACCCTTGGGGCGGAAAAAGTTGCTGGCGAGCGTGATTCCGGGGACCTTGAAGTGCTTACAGGACAAGGGGTTCAGAGGAATTACAAAAATCGTGGCTGGGGTCAACTCTCCTCCTCAGGTTGTCATTCCGAACCGCCGCGCAGCGGCGGTGAGGAACCTGCTTTCCCAAGCCAACCAGGAACCGCGTCTACGTCGAATACGCCTTGGCGCGCGAGACTTTGTGCTGCAGCGTGGCCGCGAGTTGATCGATGTCGGTGGCGGCGATGTTGACGGGTACGCCGTCGAGCAGCGGAGTCCGGCTGCTTCCCACCACGTCGCGGCGCACTTGGATCAACAGGGCCTGCACTACGTTCGGATCGAATTTCTGGGGAGCGATTCGCACCAGATCGCTGAGCGCGCTGCCCACCGAAAGCGGGGCGCGATAGGGGCGGAGACTGGTCATGGCGTCGAACGAATCGGCGAGGCCGACGATGCGCACCGCGACCGGCAAGTCGTCCAGACTGATCCTGTCAGGATACCCCGAGCCGTCGCTGCGCTCGTGGTGCCAGCGCACCACCTCGGGAATCTTGGGCCAGGGAAACTGCACGCTGCTGACGATCTGGTGGCCGACAACGGTATGGTCCGCCATCTCGCGGAATTCTTCGGGATCGAGCGCTCCGGGTTTGCCGAACAGGCGGCGGTCCACGGCAACTTTTCCGATGTCGTGCAGATATCCCGCGCTGCGCAGGGCCGCGACTTCGCTGGGCTCCATGCCCAGGGCCTCGCCAATGGCGGCGGCGTAGCGCCCGACGCGCAACGAGTGCCCGTGAATCGCGACGTGCTTGACGTCAATGGCGGTGGCGAAGGCCTCGAGCGCGTTGTCATAGAAACCGTGCAGCGATGCCATCAGCCGCAGATTTTCGGAAACGCGCTGCGCGATGGTCTGGGTCAGCGCATGATTCTGCACGGCCAGCGCCACGTAGCTGCACAGCATTTCCAGGGCATCGAGCTCGCTGTCTTCATAAAGCGCGTCCCCCGGACGCCGGCCCAGCGCGATGACGCCTGCCAGATGCCCGGCCGTCCGAAGCGGCGCGATGCACTTGAACAGCTCCGGCGCCACGTTGCCGTTGGAGCTCAAGAAAACCGAATAAGTGGATGAGTTCAGAACAATCGGACCGTGCGCCGCCGTGAGCGCATGCACGTGTTTGGGCAGGAGAGGAATGAAGCCGGGATCGGGCATCAGCGCGAAGCCCTGCGCCGCCGCCGAAGTCAGCATGGCAGGCTTGTCGTTGAACAGGAACAGCACGCCCTCGCGGGCGCCTGCCGCGTCCAGGACAGCAGCCAGCATGCGGCGCGCCGTCTCCGGGAACTCATGCTCCGCCGCCAGCGCGGGGCTGAGATCCGACAGCGCTTCTACCGTATGCAACAGCCTGCGGAAATTGTTGGTCTGTATCGCCACAGACGAAGTGGGAGCCAGATCGCCGAGCAGACTGAGGGTAGCACGTCGGAAATGCCGGATGCGAGAGGGGGTTGTTGGTTAGTTTGATGCCGAGGTTTCTGGAACCAGAACGTTACACTCGGCGATGTTGACCGTAAAGGTTGCACGGAGAACTTCGACGTATGCCATGTGTTGCGCCTTGAAAGGGCGCGGCTTCAGCCGCGCCGAGAACACCAGAAAACACGCCGGCCTTTAGGCCCTGAGGCCAAAACTCCCTCAGCGGCTGAAGCCGGTCCATTTCTTCGGCTTCACGGCACGGCTGAAAGCCGTGCCCTTTCAAAACGTGCGCGTGCAACTCGGAGCAGTTCTAGAAGTGCTCCCGCAGTTCGGCGAAACGTCCCACGATGAGCAGTTTCTGATTTGGCGGGGCCGGGTTGACTTCCTCATGCTCGAGAATCCAGGTGTCGCCGTGGGGCACGAAAACGGCGTGCAGTCCGGCGGCCAGCGCCGGGTTGATGTCGGATTTCGGACTGTTGCCGACCATCCACGTGGAATGGTGCGCGAGATCATATTTTTCGAGCATCTGCGCATAGGCAGCTACATTTTTCTCGGCTACGATCTCGACTGCCTTGAAATATTCTCTTAGCCCCGAGCGCTCGATCTTCCCCATCTGCTCCGCGATGGCGCCCTTGGTCAGCAGGATCAGACGATGGCGGTCCGTCAGATACTGCAACGTCTCCGGCACATCGGGAAGGAATTCGATCGGATGAGCGGCGATGGTGTGGGCGAAGCTCTGGATCTGCGCCTGCAACTCCGGGGTGGCCGGCTCGACGCTCAGGCGCTCAAAGGTGTCCACCAGCGCATGGGAAAAACTGTGCAGGCCGTAACCGTGCTTTACGATGCACTCGCGTTCTACCTCGTTGAGCACCTCGCGCACCTGTTCGGGAGAGAATTCGTGATGATTCAGAAACGAAATGAAGCGGGCGATCGCCCGCTCGAAATAGATGTTGTTCTCCCACAGCGTGTCGTCGGCGTCGATGAGGAGGGTTTGGGCGCCGTTTGAAGTGGGATTCGATGCTGGTTGCAACGTATATTCCAATGTAGCTATGAGCTACGAGCTATGAGTTAGGAGCCAACCGCATTGCAATGCGGTTTGAAGTCAACATCAGTAGAGCACAAGATTCGTTGCTAAGAGCTCGTAGCTCGAAGCTCGTAGCTCACAGCTTTCCTCACACCCAATCCACTTTTGCTTCCGGCCCAATAATCCCTGCTTTGTGTCCCATGTCGAGCAGGCGGCGGACGGCTTCGCGGCCGTCGGGGCCGTAGTCGAGCGTGCGCTCATTCACGTACATGCCGACGAACTTGTCTGCCGACTGCGCGTCGAGGTCGCGGGCAAACTGCATGGCATAGGAGAGCGCTTCTTCGCGATGGTCGAGTCCGTACTGAATGCTTTCGCGCAGCGCGGCGGTCACGACTGGCATGAGTTGCGGGCCAAGGGCGCGGCGAATGGCATTGCCGCCCAGCGGCAGCGGCAGACCGGTCACTTTTCGCCACCACTTGCCGAGATCCACGACGCGGTGCAGCCCGGACTTGTCGTAAGTCAACTGCCCTTCATGAATAATGAGCCCGGCCTCGTATTTGCCCTCTAGCACTTGCGGAATGATCTGGTCGAAGGGGACAACTTCCGTCTCTACCCCCGGAGCAAAAAGCTGCAGTGCCAGATAGGCCGTGGTGAGCGTGCCCGGCACGGCGATGCGCTTGGTCTTGATCTCACTCTGAGTGAACGACCGCGGCGAGACGATCATCGGGCCGTATCCGTCGCCTACGCTGCCGCCACACGTCATCAGCGCGTATTTATCCTGCACGTAAGGATAAGCGTGGAATGAAATCGCGGTGACATCGTAGATGCCGTCGCGGGCCTTCTGATTCAGGGTCTCGATGTCGCAGAGAGTGTGGGTGAAGCGCAGGCCGGGAGTCCGCACTTTGTTCGTGGCCAGGCCATAAAACATGAAGGCATCGTCGGAATCCGGGCTATGCGCCACGGCGATTTCGCGCGCCTGGCCGGAATTGCCGCCCTGCACTTTTGCCCCGGGTTCGGACCCTGCTGTCATCGTCGTCGTAACTCCAGGAAACTTACTGCGCCGCCGAAGCGCGCCGCCAGCGTGTGGCAATGGCGGCAGCGAACATTATTTTCATGACCTCCGCGGCCAGAAACCAGTAAAGGCCCAAATACGCTGCCTTGGCCAGGGAATGCGTGAACAGATAGAGCCAGGTCAGCCCTCCGGCAAAGACCAGCATCTCAGCCAGCAGGCCCGCGCCTGCCGCGCGCGCGAAGGTCTTCGTCCCCCGTTCAAAGACGTACCCGGCAGCGCAGGCGACGAATGGGTACATCATCAGAAATCCGCCGGTCGGGCCGAGGATCTGAGAAATCCCATGCAGGCCCAGGGGACTGGGACTGAATACCGGAAGTCCCGCGGCGCCTTCGGCCAAGTACAGGGCGAGCGCCGCGAATCCGCGGCGGCTGCCGAGCAGCAATCCGACCAGCAGCACGCCGAAGTTCTGCGCGGTCAGCGGGACCGGCGTGAACGGCAACGGAATGGTGACGCGCGCGCACAGCGCGATCACCAGGCTCGCGCCCACCACAAGCGCGACTTGTCGCGCGGCCTCAATCGCCCGCTCTTGCGGTGTGGCTAAAACTACCGCTTTGGCCATAGCTGATCTCCAAATCGTATCGACGATCTCCAAATCGTACCGACCTTCAGCGTTCGACGCGGTCTGCCGGGCGTTCGGCTTCCGTCAGTGTTCCGTCCTGCGAGGCGTGCGCCTTTTGCAGGCTGCGCCGCAAGTGAATAAACAAGGCGATGGCCACGCACACTACGACCAGAGTACTGACGCCGAGGGTCAAGAACCACCAGATCATCCGCACAGCCGACTAGGATAACAGAAGCCAAGGGGTGCCTCATCCTTGTCCCTGCGCTTTCTGCAGGGACAGGGTGGGGACTTTGACTCTTGGTGGATAACAGAAGCCAAGGGGTGCCCCATCCTTGTCCCTGCGCTTTTTGCAGGGACAGGGTGGGGACTTTGATTTTTGGTGGATAACAGAAGCCAAGGGTGCCCCATCCTTGTCCCTGCGCTTTTTGCAGGGACAGGGTGGGGACTTTGATTCTTGGTGCACACGGGAGTCCGAGACGTCGAAATCCCCGCCCTGTCCCGCCAAAGAACGGCGGGACAAGGACGGGGCGCCCGCGCGAATTTGTCGCTTAGCTCGTCTTGCGCTCGGCAGCCTTCTGCCGCAAGGCTGCGACCCGCTTGATCATGAACTGCAGGCGGTCTCTGCCCCACTTGGTGTGAGTGATGACCTTCTCGACATTGAGGAAAACTTGCGGGTCGCCCAGCTTCTCGCGCAGCTCTTTGATGAAAGGATGGACTTTGGCGTAGATCAGAAACATCTCGCCGCTGACCCCTGGCTGCAGAAACAAGTCCTCGTTCAGCACGCCCTGCAGCACAAACGACGCGGCCATGCCCCAGTAGCCAGCCACCTGCCGCAACCAGTTGTTTTCTTGCGTGCCCATGGCCGACGAGACTTTCAGGAAATCGTCGGCGCTTTGGGGAAAAAATTCCCCGGCCCACCAGTTGCGGGCCTTGCGCATCTCGGCCTCGCGGCGCAGGTCGTAGAGCTGGAGAATCAGTTGAGCGTCGGCGATAGTGGGTTTCTTGGGCATCGAGTTCCTCCACCGATTGGGGAATTGAGTAATCGGGTAATCGGGTAATCGGGTAATTGAGAAATTGGGTAATTTGGCAATTGAAATGGTGACCGTCTCCCTGGCGCGGTCCAAGCCTTTCAATTGCTCAATTACCAGATTACACAATTACTCAATTCGATGCGGTTGCGGATGTACCTGTCGCTGGCGGCTCCGGCGGAGGCGCGGGCCGCTCGTAGTCGCACTCTTTGTTCGGGCAGGCGATCACCGGCCCCGCTTTCAGATTCTTCTCCACCAGATACTCGCTGCCGCAGCTCGGGCACTTCTCGGCGATCGGCTTGTGGGCCGAAGTGAATTTGCACTTCGGATAATTGCCGCAACCGTAGAACGTGTTGCCCTTGCGGGCGCGCTTTTCGACCAGATCGCCGTCCTTGCACTCCGGGCACTTCACCCCGATGAAGTTCTGCTTGACGTACTTGCACTCGGGATATCCGCTGCAGGAAGTGAACTCGCCATAGCGGCCGTGGCGGATCATCATGTTGCGCCCGCACTTCGGGCAAAGCTCGTCGAGCGGAATATCAGGAACTTTCTTGCCTTGATCCAGGCGGCGCGTGGTCTTGCAGTCGGGATATCCCGTGCACGCCATGAACTGGCCAAAGCGCCCGCGCTTCAGCACCATCACCCGGCCGCAGTTTTCGCAGTATTCCTCGGCCGCGCCCGTTTCCTGCATGTCGGCCGAATCGAGATCGGGCAGGTTGATGGGATTCTCTTTGGTGAACTTGCAGGTTTCGGGATCGTCCTTTTCGTAGGTGCTGCAGGCGTAGAAGGACCCGTGCTTGCCCCACTTGATCACCAGCGGCGCTCCACAAAGCTCGCACTTCTCGTCTGTGGGCTTCTCCATCCGCTTGATGTTCTCCATGTGCTTGGCGGCGTACTTGAGATCCTTCTGGAATTTCTTGTAAAACTCGCCGAGGGCGTCCTGCCACTTCTCTTTGCCTTCTTCGATCTCGTCGAGTTCCTCTTCCAGTCGCGCTGTGTATTGCACATCGAAAATGTCGCGGAAATTTTCCACCAGCAGGTCGGTGACCACCAGGCCGATCTCGGTCGGGACGAATTTTCCGCCCAGCTTCTGCACGTACTGCCGTTCCTGGATGGTGGAAAGAATCGCGGCGTAGGTGGAAGGCCGGCCGATGCCGCGCTCTTCCAGTTCTTTCACCAGGGACGCTTCGTTGTAACGCGGCGGCGGCTCGGTGAAGTGCTGCTCCGGTTTCAGCTCCTTGAGTGTAAGCTTCTGGCCGGCTTCGAGCGCGGGCAGCTTGTGCTTGAGTTCCTCGTCTTCCTCGTCCTTGCCCTCTTTCGCCTCCTCGTAGATTCTAAGGAAGCCGTCGAACTTGAGCACTGAGCCGGTCACGCGGAACCAGAAAACGTCATTGCCATTCTTGGCGTCAATATCAACCGTGGTCTGGTCGAAGACCGCGGGATTGATCTGCGAAGCCACGAAGCGCTGCCAGATCAGCTTGTAAACCTTGAATTCGTCTTCCTTCAAATACTGCTTGATCTGGTCCGGATGGCGCATCGCCGAAGTCGGGCGAATGGCCTCGTGCGCACCCTGCGAGTCCTTCTTCTCTTTATAAACATTGGGCGTCTCGGGAAGGTAGGTTGGACCATATTCCTTTGTGACGTATTCGCGGACTTCCTGGATCGCCTCGGGCGCGACGCGGACCGAATCGGTACGCATGTAGGTGATGAGACCGACCAGGCCTTCCTCGCCCAGTTCCACGCCTTCGTACAGGCGCTGCGCGATCATCATGGTGCGCTTCACACTGAAGCGCAGTTTGCGCGAGGAATCCTGTTGCAGCTTGCTGGTCGTGAACGGAGGGGCGGCGTTGCGGCGGCGCTCCTTTTTGTCCACCGAGCGGACGACCCAGCCGGCTGTCTCCAGCGCGATGCGGATCTTTTCCGCGTCTTCGCCGTTCGTGACTTCAACCTTTTCTTCGCCTTTACCTACAAACCGCGCGTCGAACGCAGGAGGCTTCGAGGCGGCGAGGTGGGCGTCAATCGTCCAATATTCTTTTTTCTCGAACGCTTTGATTTCGCGCTCGCGCTCGACAATCAGGCGCAGCGCAACCGTCTGGACACGGCCAGCGGACAAGCCGCGGCGAACTTTATCCCAAAGCAGCGGAGAAACCTGATATCCCACGAGCCGGTCAAGCACGCGCCGAGCCTGCTGCGCGTCCACCAGGTTTTGATCGATGGTGCGGGGATGCTCGAAGGCGGCCTGCACCGCACGCTTGGTGATTTCGTTGAAGGTGACGCGCTGAATGCGCGGCGGGGGTTCCGGCTCGCCCTTCTTTGTTTTTGCCTTTTTGGCTTTTTTCCCTTTGCCGTCCTCGCCAAGTTCACCGGCAAGATGGGCCGCGATCGCTTCCCCTTCGCGATCCGGGTCAGGCGCCAGATAGATCGCGTCCGCCGACGCCGCCAGCTTCTTCAGCCGGGCAACGACCTTTTCTTTGCCGGGGATGATGATGTAATCCGTCTCGAACCCGTTCGTGGTATCTACGCCCAGAGTGCTCTTGGGCAAGTCCTTCACGTGGCCGAGCGAGGCCTCGACGGCGAAGCCCTTGCCCAGATACTTCTGGATGGTCTTCGCCTTGGCCGGCGATTCAACAATGACTAAACCTTTAGACAATGGACCCTCAATACGTTGGTATTCGTTTTTCGAAGCTAGCACGAATGGGCGGAAAGCAACAAGTTACGGGAGAAGCTACGAGCTTTGAGCTACGAGCTTGGAGCTACGAGCTTGGAGCTACGAGCTGCCAGCTTCGAGCCTCGCGCTTCGAGTGCTCCACTATGCGCTTTTGGGCGACCGGACGCTTCGCATCAGCCCCGTCAGCATGCGCTGCAGTTCATCAGCTTGTCGAGTCACCATTTCGCAGTCTTTGTCCGCCAGGAAATGGAGATCGCGCGCCAATAGCGTATGGTATTCCACTTCACTGGCCGAACCACGAGCGATTTGGAGAAACCGGCACATCTCTCCGTCGGAACGCCGGCCACACCCCTCGGCGATATTCGCTCCAATGGAAGCAGACGCTCGACGAAGTTGGCTCGTTAACCCATACATTTCTTCTTTAGGGAACGCCGCCGTGAGGTGATATATGTCCAGCGTCATCTCATGCGCCTTCCGCCACACTTTCAGTTGCTTGAAATCCGTCACGAATCCTCCTCGTTATTTCGATCGCATCGGCTCGCAACTCGTAGCTCATAGCTCGAAGCTAGAAGCTTTTTACAAAATTCTTCCCCGGCATTTGGCGAATCTTGCCTGCCAGTTCCAACTCGAACAGCGCGGCAAAGATTTCCGAGGAGGACATTTCCGCCTCCAGGCGTTCGACCAGTTCGTCGATGTGCGTGGCTTCGTCGGCTTTCAGCAGGGTCAGGATTCTCTTTTCGTGAGGAGGGAGCCCTTCGTCCGGGAATAGAGATGCGGAGGAGGCGCCTTCGGATTCAGGCGAGGTGGCAGGAGTCAATGCAAGTCGTACTTCTGTCTGGAGTTCTTCCCACACGTCTTCCCAGGTCGCGACCAGCTTGGCGCCCTGCTTGATGAGTGTGTTCGGCCCCCAGGAATTTTTGTTAGTCACGTTGCCGGGCACGGCAAAAACGTCGCGATTCTGTTCCAGCGCACAGCGCGCGGTGATGCGGGTGCCCGAATATTCCGCGGCTTCGACCACGAGCACTCCCACCGACATGCCGCTGAGAATGCGATTGCGGATGGGAAAATTTTGTGGAGCGGCAAACGTTCCTATCGGAAATTCCGAGATCAGCGCGCCGCCGAGCGCCAGAATCTGTTCGGAAAGACGTGAGTTTTCTTTCGGATAGATCACATCCACGCCCGTGCCAAACACCGCCAGGGTCTTGCCTTTCGCGGCAATCGCTCCGCGATGGCTGGCGGTATCCACGCCCCGCGCCATGCCGCTGATAATCACCAGTCCGTGCACCGCGAGGTCGCAAGCCAGTCGTTCCGCCATGCCCGAACCGTAAGGCGTGGGATGCCGCGTTCCCACCATGGCGATACCGGGCCTGGTCAGGACATCGACGTTGCCCCGAACGTACAGGACGAGCGGCGGATCGTATATCTCTTTCAGGCGCGGCGGGTACGATGGATCGTCCACAGAGATCACGGTCGCGCCGGCAGCGGCCGCTCGCGCGATCTCCTCCCGCGCCAATTCCGCCGACTTTCCCGTGGCCACCGATTGTGCCGAAACAGCCTGAATCCCGGTGGCTTCAAGTTCGGTGAGCGAGGCGCGGAACACGGCTTCGGGACTCCCGAAATGCTCGACCAGCTTTCGGGATTTCGTGGGCCCGAGGCCTTGCGTCAGGGAAAGGGCCAGCCATTCCAGGATGCGCGTGCCTGCCGGCGCTGCAACGACAGTGACCAAGACTCTACTCCGAGCGGACTGTACTGAGACCGCAAGAAGCGTGTCAAGGTCATGCGTCACAATGGTTTGTTAATATTGTGGATATTGAAGAAGTGCCTCTATTGAAGAAACAATGAGACGCCTGCGCATTTCCGCCATTTCCTACCTCAACACAGCGCCCCTGATGTGGGATTTCGAGCACGGCGAGGCCGGCCGCCAGTTCGATGTTTCTTACACCTTGCCCTCGGCCTGCGCCCAGGCGCTGGCGCAGGGGACGGCCGATATCGGAATTATTCCGGCGGCGGCCTATGCCGAGATTCCCGGCCTGCAGGTGCTGCCCGAGGTCGCGATCGCCTCGCGGCGCGCCGTGCGTTCGATTTTACTGGTCAGCCGGGTGCCGCTCGAGAAGGTTCGCACCGTCGCGCTCGACACGTCTTCGATGACCTCGGTGGCGCTGACCAGGATTCTGTTTGAGAAATGGATGGGCGGGGGAAGAACTTTTTCCCCGATGGCTCCCAATGTCGAAAGAATGCTGGCCGGGCACGACGCCGCGCTGGTTATCGGCGATCCGGCGCTGAAGATTGACCGCGCGCGCTACCAGACGCTCGATCTTGCCGAAGAATGGATTCGCTTCACCGGCAAGCCCTTTGTTTTCGCCTTCTGGGCGGTCCGCGGTGCCGCGCTCGGCGAAGCCGATCCGGCGCTGGATTTACCCGCGATCTTCCGCGATTCCCGCGACCACGGATTGCACCCCGCGAACCTCAACCAGATTGCGCTTGAATGGGCGACGCGCCTTGGTCTCAGCGAAACTGCTATCCGCGCGTACCTGACCGAGAATATTCACTACCAGCTCGATGCGGGCTGCCTGGAGGGCTTGCAGTTGTTCTATCGTTACGCGGCCGAGATTGGCGCGTTGCCCGCGGCGCCAGGGCTCCAGTTTGTCAATTCCATGTCGGAAGTCGTCCGCTAGCTGCCCGAAAATTGTGCATTTGTCGTATATTGCTATAAATGTACATACAACTCTGTATTGCTTTCAGGTGCGGAGGGGAGGATTCTCCCGGGAACCCTCCCTGGGGGATCGAGTGCGTCCCCCACGATGCCCTTTGCTGAGCCGGAAACACCCCTGGCATCGCGAATAAGTACCCGGGACGGGCGGACCATCGTCCGCAAGAAAATTGTCGCTCCTGCGGCTTCCTATCGCATTCTACGAATTTTCAATGACTTCCACGAAGGCTCAACAACTTCCACCGGAACTCAACAACTTACGCGGCACGCGCCTCCCCGTCCCCTTTCGCCCTCGCTTGAGTTAAGCTGAATCCTGCGCTTGACCCGTGAATCTGTTTCAGCCCATCCCGAATGCCGGTAGCGCGGCCGATGCGACGCGGCCGATGGCGGACCGCATGCGTCCGCGCACGCTCGACGAGTTCGTCGGGCAGGAGCAGTTGATCAATCCCGGTAAGCCGCTGCGCACCCAGATCGAGCGCGACGACACAGGCTCGCTCATCTTCTGGGGACCTCCGGGCACGGGCAAAACGACGCTGGCCAAGATTATCGCCAACATGACCAAGGCGGACTTCATCGAGTTCTCTGCCGTGCTGGCGGGAATCAAAGAGATCAAGCAGGTCATGGCCGACGCCGAGCGCGCGCGCCAGTACGGCACGCGGACCATCGTATTCATCGACGAGATTCACCGCTTCAACAAGGCGCAGCAGGACGCCTTCCTGCCGCACGTCGAGAAAGGAAACATCCGGCTGATCGGCGCAACCACCGAGAATCCATCATTCGAGATCAATTCGGCGCTGCTGTCGCGCTGCCGCGTTTACGTTTTGCAGCCGCTCACCGAGGACCAGATTGTGCTGCTGCTCAAGCGCGCTCTGGCGGACCGCGAGCGCGGTCTGGGCGAAATGAACGTTACTGCCTCGGACGACGTGCTAAGAAAGATTGCCAGCTACACCAGCGGAGATGCTCGCAGCGCGTACAACGTGCTGGAAGTCGCGGCAGGACTGACAAAGTCCCCACCCTCTCGCAAAGAACGCGAGAAGAGTGGGGCACCCACGGAAAGTCAAACGCACGAGATTACCGACGACATCGTCCGCGACGCGCTGCAGAAGCGCGTCCTGCTCTACGACAAGACCGGCGAAGAGCATTACAACCTGATTTCGGCCCTGCACAAGTCCGTGCGCAACAGCGATCCCGACGCTGCGCTGTACTGGCTCGGACGCATGCTCGAAGCCGGGGAAGATCCGCTTTACATTGCCCGGCGTGTGGTGCGCATGGCAGTCGAAGACATCGGCCTGGCCGATCCCAATGCGCTCGCGCTGTGCATGGCCGCGCGCGATGCTGTGGACTTCATCGGCATGCCCGAAGGCAATCTGGCGCTGGCGGAGGCCGTGGTTTATCTTTCGGCCGCGCCCAAATCGAATGCCTTGTACACCGCCTACAGCGAAGTTAAGCAGGACGTCGAGCAAACGGCGGCCGATCCGGTTCCGCTGCACCTGCGCAATGCGCCCACCGCTTTGATGAAGGGCTTAGGCTATGGCCGGGGATACCAGTACGCGCACGACCTGGAAGAGAAAGTTGCGGACATGCAGTGCTTGCCCGATAACCTGAAGGGCCGCGTGTACTACCAGCCGACGAGCGAAGGAATCGAGAAGCGCATTCGGGAACGGCTGGAGGAGATCAAGAAACTGCGTTCGCGCGGGGAAAGAGATTCTTCATCGCGGAAAAAGGAATAATAGGAACTTCTGTTTTCGTCGCACCCACTCAAGCCAAAATCGGGCTTGAGTGGGCCACCGGCCGGCCTTCAAGTCATTGACAATTATCGGCACGCTAACGGTTCATCAACGGAAGGAGACTCTTAATGATTTCCAATGTACGGCGTCTGTCCATGCTCATAGCGCTCTTGTTGTCATTGTGTGCGCCCCTCGCAGTTTGGGCGCAAATGTCTGCCCAGGAATCCAAAACCGCCCAGGGAATGGTTTCCGGTACGTTGTATCTGCGGCTGGATGTTCCTCTCAGGTCCGAAGTTGGGCACTGGGGACTCGGCTCGGAACCTTTGCTCGAGGTCTCGCCCACCGGGCACGACAGCTCGCGCCTGATAAACCGGGAAATGAAGAACAAGGAGATGACTGAAACATCGAGATGGAGGATGAGGGAGAGAATTAACTGGGTATTCTTTCCAAACTATCCGGTTCGCTACGGAAAGCTGACGGTCAAGGGCAATACTGTTGAGGTCTTTCTGGAAGGAGTACAGCCCAATTACGAGGTAAGAATCGACTTCATTCAGATCGATTCCCTTGCCGATTTTACCAAGGCATTCAACCAGACCTTCTCGAACGTTCCCTTACAGGACGAACACCCTGAATGGCCGGCCGAGATCCGCAACGCGATTGCCGAGCACAGATTAGTTGTCGGCATGACCACCGAACAGGCATTTGACGTAGTGGGCACCCCGCTGGACGTGAAAACTGACGACGCGAGCGGGGTCCACACGGAAATCTGGCATCCACGCCAGGATAAAGGCAAGGTGGTAGTGGTGGGTTATGTTGACGCCGCCTTGGGCAGCACGGGATTCCCGGCGCAATTGAAGTTCATCGATGGCAAGTTGCAGGTTATCGGCTAGCCGCGACTGCCACCGCAGATTTGACGGCCGAGATCTTTTGTGTGGAATTGCCGCTCGGTCTAGGGCGGCTTTTCTTTTGCGTCATGTGGAAGGTGGGAGCGGGAGCTAAGGTTAGCCAGGGGTTTACGCTGGGAACCCTGCTCAAGCCATTTACCCCAGCCGCGCTTTGTGTTCCTTTAGAATGCAGCGGTCCATCACCACGAAGATGCCGGCCCGGCGCGCCTTCTCTGCGGCTTTTTCGTGGATTACATCTTCCTGCATCCAGATGGCCGGAACCTTGAGCTGGATCGCCTGATCCACGACTTCTTCCACAAACTCGGGCCGGCGGAAAATGTCCACGATGTCAATTTTTTCCCGTACGTCGTTTTCCGGAATATCGAGCAGCGAGGCGTACGCTTTCTCGCCCAGACTCTCTTCGATCTGCGGGTTTACCGGGATGATGCGGTATCCGTGGCTCTGCATATAGGCTGCGACCCCGTGGCTGGGACGCAGCGGGTTGTCGGAGAGGCCGACTACGGCGATCGTCTTCGAGCGCTTCAGCAGATCGGTGATGGCGTCAGTTTGCGGTGACGAAGCCAAGAGAACTCCTGCTTTATTTCCGGTTGGCAGAGTCCAGTTTCTGCTTGTACATCTTCATCGCCAGTTTGCGGATGGTTTCGGAGACGTCCTTGTTGTTGGAAATGTTCTTCAGGTCCGCGGTCAGCAAATTCTTCATCAGGCCGAGGCCGAGATCGAGCGGCGTGCGCGGATTCGCCACCAGATTTCGCACCACGATGTAGTTCTTCATGAAGCGCCGCTTCAGCGGAATCTGGCGCAATACGGCCTCCAGCACATTCTTCTGGCTGGCAATCTTCTCGACTTCGCCGTCAGAGATCTTGGGCGCATCGAGCACGGCCAGAGCCACCACCTTGGTGCCGTCGCGAATCAGAATGGAGCGTTCTTCTTTGTTGCCCTTCAGCGCGAGCTGGATGCGGCCCTTCACATCGAGGGCATTGATCTTCTGCAGCGTGTTCTTGCGCTCGGGCTCGATTGGTGAATGGACCTTTTTGATCGCTGCCGCGGGCTTCGCCGCCGCGGGTGAGGACGCTGCTTCAGAGGGCGAGGGTGCCTGCGCGGTTTCTATGACCGGGAAATAGTTTGCCCCGAGCAGCTCGACAATTCCCCCAATCGCCTGAAAGGGCTTCTCGCCTTCCGCTGCAATCTCAGGGGCATGTTCGGTGAGATACGCGGATACTTCCGCATCAGGCGCTCCCAGGCCGGCTTGGAGCACCACTCCCGATTGAAGGCCTGACGTTTCGGAAGCTTCCTGCTCCGCTGCCGCAGCAGGTTGCCCGTTCCCCTCAGTCTCCGCCTCCGCGGCGCCAGCGCTTACGGATTGGCCCGCACCGAGAAGCCCGTCGATCTCCACAGCCTCTTCTTTTTTCAGGTACAGATTTGTCTTGAGAACCGCGAGAACACCGCTCAGCGATCGCACCCGCGCGCTCTTGAGCATCGCTTCAATGGTCTCGCGCAGGGCAGAGAGCGCGAGCTTCACCAGATCCCCTTCGGACACCGACGGATTTTCAAGCAGCGCGGGCAGCAACTTCGGGCGGAGATTTTCGGGCGAAATGAAGTAGTGCAGCACTTCCGTGGGAGTTGCGGGATCGGATGCGGATGCCAGACAGGCTTTTTCGTCCCACCCGGCCAGAGTGAGGCGCGCCAGTTCGCCAAACACCTTGTTGTGCAGGGAAAGGAAAACCAGAATCTCGACGTTCTCGGCGGGCGGCACCTGCAGCGCGCCACGGGCCGCAAACTGCATCATGTGGGAAGGAAGTTTCGAGGCGCGGATTTGATCAACCGTACGCGTCATAGCTTCATGCTTAAAGGCGTGAGCCGCGAGCTCTGAGCTACGAGCGAACTACTTACTGACATCTCGTAGCTCAAAGCTCATGGCTCGGAGCTTCTGTTGGCCAGCAGGTCGAGTTCTTTTACCGCCAGATCGAACTGCCGGGTAATGCGATTGGGCCTGTGCCGGAGAAATTCATCCCGCAAAGTGCGATAGTACCAAAGAGTACCCTCGCGTCCACCATTGAACCGCGACCAGACGAATTCGCCCACTTCTCGGTAGTCGCTCACGATGGAGCGCACGTTGTTCAGCTTGTCGGCGGCGGAGACCAGCCGCGTATCTGCGTCCGCCTTCTTCAGATGACGGATGTAGGTCTCCTTGCGTTCGCGCCACGGCGGCTTGGGATAAGTATCGGCATCGGTGCAGCCGTCCACTACTCTCGCCACGCGACTGCCAAAGCGGCGCCGGACTTCCCGCAGCATGGGCGCTCCGCCGCAATCCTCGACCACATCGTGCAGCAGCGCCGCCATCGCCAGGTCCTCATCGCCTCCGGCCTCAAGCACCAGAGACGCGACGCCCATCAAGTGGGCAAGGTAGGGGATGGACGATGCTTTGCGCGTCTGGCCGGCATGTTTTTCGGCAGCAAACCGAAAAGCGCGCAGGAAGCGAGGACCGAGTTTGACCCTCAGCGTACTTGGCGTCCTGTGCGTTGGGCGATTTTTCGCTGCACGCTTCACTGTTTCTCCCCGCGCCGCGCCAGCAGATAGGCCCGGATGAAGGGCTGCAGATCTCCGTCGAGCACGCGATCCACGTCGCCGACCTCCGTCTTGGTGCGATGGTCTTTGATCATGCGGTAGGGCTGCAGCACGTAAGAGCGAATCTGCGATCCGAATTCGATGTCGAGCTTCGAGTCCTCGATTTTTTTCGTCGCCGCGCGCTTCTTCTCCATCTCGAATTCATACAGCTTCGAACGCAACATGCTCATGGCGCGTTCGCGGTTCTTGTGCTGCGAGCGCTCGTTCTGGCAACTGGCGACGAGCCCGGTGGCGATGTGAGTAATGCGCACAGCCGAGTCGGTCGTGTTGACGTGCTGCCCGCCTTTGCCGCTGGAGCGGTAAGTGTCCACGCGAATGTCTTCCGGCTTGATGACGATTTCGATGCTGTCATCGATTTCCGGAGACACATACACGCTGGCAAACGAAGTGTGCCGCCGCTTGGCTTGATCGAAGGGCGAAATGCGCACCAACCGGTGCACGCCAATCTCACTCTGCAGAAGTCCGAACGCGTACTCGCCATTCACCGCGAACGTCGCCGACTTCAAGCCCGCCTCTTCGCCAGGCTGGTAGTCGTAGAGAACGGTCTCAAATCCCCGCCGCTCGGCCCAGCGCAGATACATGCGCAGCAGCATGTCGGCCCAATCCTGGGATTCGGTGCCGCCCGCGCCGGGATGAATAGTCACGATGGCGTTGCGCGCGTCGTTCTCGCCGGAAAGCAGAGTCTCGGTTTCGAGCTTGTCAATCAGTTCGCGCAGGGTGCGGATCTCGCGTTCTAAGTCGGCGTCAACATTTTCGCCTTCTTTGGCGAGATCGAAATAGGCGGCAATGTCGCCGGTGCGGCGCCCGAGATCGGCGTCGGTCGAGAGCACGTGCTCCAGACGCTTCTTCTCACGCATCACCAGCTGTGATCGTTGCGGATTCGACCACAGGGCCGGGTCGGCTGCCTGCTTTTCGATTTCGGCTAATTGCGGACGGAGGTTTTCCGCGTCAAAGATACTCCCGGAGCTCTTGGACCTTCTTGTTCAACTTCTCGTACGACTGTTCCAACTCTTGATTCATGAGGACAGATCAGCCTTCCTGCGTTTTTTGGAGAATGTGAAGCGCGACAGCAGCGCTCCCAAAGAAATTATCGCACAGGCATAGGCGAACCAGTCGCCCCGCTGGGAATAGAACGTGGTTACTGAAGTGAGGGCATAAGGCGCGACCAGAGCCGTTCGTTCCTTGCGGGGAATTCGCGCTGCAATCCGTCCCCAGGGATCGATCGCAGCCGTGACCCCGGTGTCGGTGGCGCTCAGCAGCCAGCGATGATTTTCAATGGCGCGCATGCGAGTCTGGTTCAGATGCTGGGCATAAGCGCCGCTGTCGCCGTACCAGCCATCGTTGGAAATATTCACCAGAACCTGCGCGCCCTGGTTGGCGAATTGCCGCACTTCATCCGGGAAAACGGATTCGTAGCAGATGAACACGCCCAGCCGCTGGTCTCCCGCATTCAGCGGTTTTCGCGATGTGCCGCGCCCGAACTCGCCGACTTCCCTGGTCAGCCCACCAGCAAAAGAAAACAGGCTGGGAAAGGGTAGATACTCTCCGAACGGCACCAGATGGACTTTATCGTAGCGATCGCTCC
Source organism: Candidatus Sulfotelmatobacter sp. (assembly GCA_052326105.1). GTDB lineage: Bacteria > Acidobacteriota > Terriglobia > Terriglobales > Acidobacteriaceae > Sulfotelmatobacter. The sequence continues at coordinate 102,736 of JBKQRC010000040.1, forward strand.
AACCGCCGTCCGGGCTGATCAATGCTGCGGAGTTGAACAGGGGTGCGGAACTGCCAGTCGCAGGCGCCGGTCCAACCCCAATGGCTCCAGTGACGGTCCAAGTTTTGGTTGCCCGGGCCATATCGCTGACCGCCTCGCGGAATCGCGCATCGTTGGTGAAGAAAGGGGCGGGCGACTCGGGCCAGACGATCAGATCGATTTTCGGCCCTACACCGGTCCTGACGGCCGAACTGCCGGCGGCTGCCTTCACGCTGAGATCGGTCAGTTCCCGCAGCGTCTGTTGAAAATACGCCGGCGTCCAGCTGGCCGACACCGGAATGTTCTGCTGCACCAGCAGCGCGGCGTGGTCCGGGCTGGTCGCCGGGGTTTCGATGAGTCTCCCCGCCTGCAGGACTGCGGCCGCGGCCAGCGCCGCCGCCAGCATGGCTCCGCGCTTCTGCCGCGGAACCAGGAAGACCGCTGCCAGCGCGACATTCACCAGCACAATCTCAAATGAGATGCCATAGACGCCGGTCCACTCCGCGATGCGGCACAGGGCAGCGTTATCTACCTGCGCGATCCCCAGCAGATCCCAGGGAAATCCAGTGACCCGGGTGCGCGCCAGTTCCACCGCTACCCAAAGAAATGGAGCGGTCGCCAGAGCCCGCCTGTAGTCGCGTCCCTTCCCCACCAGCAGGCTCAGCAGCAAACCGTAAATCCCGTGATACAGCCCGAGATAACAACAAAACAGAAACAGAGCCAGCAATGCCATTGGCGCGCTGAGGCCGCCGTATTGGCGCATGGTGTCGTAGATCCAGTAACACGTCCCCGCATACCACAGGATGCCGCAAACGTAGGCCAGTAAAAACGCCTGCGCGGGAGAGGCAGGCTGCAGTCGCACCGCATCGGCAACTTCGAGCACGCCTGCCGGACGCGCGCGCAGCAGCGCCACAATCAGCGGCGTGAGCGCAAGCCAGGAAAGGATATAAACGTTGGGCAGCGGGAAGATGAGCACTTGCAGAACAGCCGACAAGAGGATCAGGAGCCAGGCGCTGGAGTGAATTTGCCGCACGCGCAAGGATAGCAAAGAGCAGGAGTCAGGAGTCAGGAGTCAGGAGTTAGGAGTCAGGAGTCAGGAGTCAGGAGTTAGGAGTCAGTAGTCAGTTTTTGGCGACGCCTTTTCCAAATTCACCTTGGCTGTCATTTTGGGCTGAGCGTTTGTCATCCTGAGCGAAGAGAAGGACCAGTGCAACCTGCTTGCGGCCAGGCGCTGCCGGCAAAAGTGCACAGGTCCTTCGCTGCGCTCAGGATGACAGAGAATCGCGGCGTTCATTATTTGCCTGGGATCGTGTCGCCAGTTGCTCGCGGATGTAATCGACAATCTCGCCAGTGACATACACCGGAGGCGTGATACGGAAGACAGGGCGCTCCGCCACCGGCTTCAAAGAAACGGCCTGCCAGGCCGGCCCGCTCGCGTTCTCATGCAAAATTACCGCGTTGGCGCGATCCAGGAACTCCCTTGCCGAGTTCTTGAAGTCGGGCGTGGCCGGATCGAGGACTGTGAGGTACAGATCCGGGCGCAGAAATTTCAGCACGCTGTTGGACTCGATGATCACGTTGCCCGCATTCGCAATTCTCGTCCGCAGCTCAGGCATGGCCTCAGCCAGCCGCCCTTGTTCAGTGCGCACCCACAGGGCCTGCTCCGCGCCCGCCAGCAGGAATCGCGAAGTGTCAGACCCGCCGGACCGGTCGCGTTCTTCCGAAATTGCCCAGGAATGATCGGCGGTGGCGCAGTCGCAGGCCCCGCCGCTGGCCGAGCATATGCCGTGCCCGTACTGGGTAATCTTCACCGCCGTCCAGCGGAACTCGCGCAGGGCGGAGATCAACCCGGCGACCACGCTGGTTTTGCCGACGCTGCGCGAATGCCCGCCGATGACGACGAGTACCACTGTCTTTGTCAGTCCTTCTTCGCTGGAAGTCGTCTCACAAATAGCACCCAAGGGGAAGAGCCGCTCACCACAGGGGCTAAAGCCCCATTTCTGTGGGCTCGGGACGGCGCGGCTTGAAGCCGCGCCCTTTCAAAACGGATTTTTGAGATGGCTTCTAGTCTTTCTTCGCTTGTCTTTCTTCGCTTGTCCTTCTACGCTCGTCTTCTTCGCTAGTCCTTCTTTGCCAGCCGCGCCAGCGTCGCCAGTTGCTTCAGATACTGGCGCAGCGGCTGCGCGGGAGTTCCCCAGAACGCCACGCCCTTGCCGCGCAGGACTTTGTTGGGCAAGACTCCGCCCTGGCCGCCGAGCATGACTCCCTCGCCGATAGTGGCATGTTCGCCGATGCCCACCTGCCCGCCCAGCACCGCGCCGTTTTCGATGACGATGCTCCCCGACAGGCCGGTCTGCGCGGCGATAACAACGTCTTCGCCGATCTGGCAGTTGTGGCCGACGTGGACCAGGTTGTCAATCTTCGCTCCCCGGCGGATACGCGTTTCGTCGAGCGCCCCGCGATCCACGGTCGCGTTGGCGCCGATCTCGACATCGTCTTCTATGACCAACCGTCCTACCTGGGGAAATTTCTCGTAGTGGCCGGTCTTGCCGTCGCGGACGTAACCGAAGCCGTCACTGCCCAGAACCGCTCCCGCGTGCACAATCACGCGGTCGCCCAGGCGGCTGCCCGGATAAATGGTGACGTTGGGATACACTTCGCAGTCGCCGCCAATGGTCACGCCCGCGCCGATGACGCAACCTGCGCCGATCCGCGCCCGGTCGCCAATGTGAGCCCGCTCGCCGATGACTGCTCGCTCCTCGATCCGAACACCGGCTCCGAGCATGGCCGAGGGATGAATGACTGCCGACTGGTGCACACTTCCCTGCTGAGCGCCGGCTTGGAGTGAACCGGCTTCGAGCGAAGATTCCTCCCGCAGGCAACGCGCTGCCCGCGCGAATGCCAGCTTGGGCTGGTCGCTGAGGAGCAGCGGTTTGCTGCAAGTGACAGACTCGGCAAATCCTCCGGCAATGACCGCACCCGCTCCCGACTGTAAGGCTGCGGCCAGATGCTTCTCGTCCTCGACGAAGACCAGATCTTCCGGTGAGGCCGATTCGATGCTGGCCACGCTCGTCACGGCGATGTGGCCGTCGCCAATCAGCCGGGCTCCCACCGCTTCCGCGATTTCGGCGAGCGAGCGCGGCTTTACCTGGTGCTTCATGGCTCCCACTGTACCGCAGCGGGACAAGCGGAAGGAAGAGTTAGGCTGGATGGCGAAAAATTGAGGAAAACAAACGATGAGAAGGAATTCGCGCTTCAGTGCCTCACCGCGCCCAGCCCCGTTCTACGGAATGGTGCAGGTGGTAGTGTTCTCGCACATGATGAAGGTGCCCATACCGGTGCAACCGGAATCACCGCTTCCGCCCGTCAATGTCCAAGTACCCCAGACGATTCCGTTGCTCAGCGTTCCAATCGTTCCCGGAGTCGCGTTCGACGTGCCGCTGACGCCGCCATTGGGCGTCGTGGTCAGGATGAGGACGTTTCCTGAGGGAACTTGTGACGTAATGGTGTACGTCATGGAGCCCGTGACCTGGTCCTGGGAGTTGGTGTTCAAGGAGGCCACGCCGACCGGAGGGATTATGGTCGTCACGAAGCACGCTCCTGCATTGTAGAAGCTGAAGCCTGTGGGAACGAACCGCTGGGACCCCCCGTTGACGGTGGTGACGGTGAACTGGGTGACGAAATTCAGCAGGCTGGCCTGCCCGACGCCTCCGACCAGCTGCGCTTCCCAGTTTGCGGTGGTCGTGGTCTCGACGGTGGTGGTGGGGGTACGCGTGCCGCAGTTGCAAACCGCCAGCGCCAGCGCCAGCAGGGTCAGGAATGAAACCGTTTTCATGGACGTCCTTGAATTAGAACCACGGTCAAGAATAAAGAGATGCGGGCAGGCACGTCAATGGATGCACGGGATTGATATTGCCTGGTTTTGAATGGCCGATTTGGCCTCCGCGGGCGTTGCCGTGATCGCAGCCGCCGCACGATGGGCGAAGTTAATGCGAAACCGCGGCCGGATCGGGCTTCCGCGAACGAGACGGGAATATATATCATGATAGAGACCATGTGATATACTATGGTATCGATCAGGAGAATTCCCCCGTGGCTCATACCGCCAGGCTTTTCCGCAACGGGCGCAGTCAAGCCGTCCGCCTGCCCGCGGACTTCCGTTTCCCCGGCTCGGAGGTTTATGTCCGGCGCGATCCTGCCACGGGCGATGTCGTCCTTTCGCGCAGGCCTGATTCCTGGCTGGATTTCTTCGATCTGACCGACGACCTCGAGATTCCCGAAGACTTCCTCTCAAACCGCCGCGATACTCCTCCGCAAAAAAGGAAGTTGTTCTGAATGCCGGTCCGCTACCTGCTCGACACCAACGTGGCCAGTTACGTGATCAAAGGCAACGTTCCGCGGGTGCGCGAACGGCTGCTGAAGGTGCCCATGGCCGAGGTTGGGATCTCCGTGGTGACGGAAGCGGAGTTGCGTTTCGGCGTTACCCGCAAGCCAGAGGCAGCGCGGCTCAAACTCGCCGTGGAAGAGTTCCTGCTGCGCGTCGAGATATTGCCTTGGGATTCGCAGGCCGCGCAGCGTTATGCGACGCTCCGCAGCGCGTTGGAAGATTCAGGCACTCCCATAGGCAACCTCGACATGATGATCGCCGCCCAGGCGCTGGCCGTCGAGGCCACGCTGGTCACGCACGATCGCGTCTTCCGGCGAGTCAAGCAGTTGAAGATCGAGGACTGGACCAAGGCAGGGTGATGCCGAAACCGAATTCGTAGCAATGCCCCGGCGCGCCCGCCCTCATTCCTTCGAGCTGCCCCGCGACTGCCGGAACGTGCCTCCGATGATCAGAACAATCCCGGCGCCCAGCAGGAACCCGCCGGCGAAATGCCAATAGTTGCCGTGCGTCCAGTTATGCAATAGGAGTCCAGCCGACAACATCAGCAGACCCACCGGAATGAACGGACTAACCTTACGCCGAATCACACTGCCTCCCTGAAAGCGCATCGTCAGTCAAAGCGCGGGCAGAGTGCCCGCGCCACACTACGCCCCGCGCTTGGTCTTCAGCTCCGCCAGCAACTGCTCGATGCGGTCTTCCTTTTCGAGCGCGGCCAGGCGGTCGTCGAGGTTGTCGGCGGCGATTTCCGACTTGGCCTGGCTGACGGCCTCGGAGTGCGCCACTTTACGCTTCATGCGGTCGAAAGCCGCCATCTTCGAGCCGTCGCCGGAGGCCAGGCGCGCGTCGCTGGCTTTGCCCACGGCGCGGGCGCGGCGATGCTGCGCGATCAGCACATCGGCCTTGGCTTCGGCTTCGGTCAGCTTCTGCTCCAGTTGCCGCAGCGCCGACTTCAGGTTCTCCACCTGCGCCTTCTGATCGGCGACCTGCTGGGTGAAGTTCTCGCTCAGCTCGCGATAGCTCTCCACGCGCAGCAGCGATGCGCGGGCCAGGTCGTCTTCCTTCTTGTCAACGGCCAGTTCGGCCTTGCGCATCCACTCGGCGACCTTGTCTTCGTTTTCTTTCTGCTTTTTTTCGAGCAGGTGCTGGTCGGCGATGGCGATCGCCACCTGCGTTTTGACCTGCAGAAGCTGATTCTGCATGTCGAGAATGACCTGCTTGATCATCTTTTCCGGGTCCTCGGCCTTGTCAATCAGGTCGTTGAGATTGGCCCGAACCAACGTCGAAACGCGCTCCAGTAATGCCATGGTGAACCCCCTTCTTTAGCTTTTAGCTTTTAGCTTTTAGCTCTTAGCTCTTAGCCACCCCATTCCGAGGTGGCACTATCAATTCTTCTTTTTTGCATACGGCGCGCTGGAAAACCTTCCACGCGCCACTGCAGTTCCGATGACGATGCCGGCCACCGCGAGGCCGACGGCCGACGTAATGCTGAGAAAACCCACAACCACGCCAACCGCCGCGGCGATCGCGGGGACGAGGACGATTGCGATGCCAAGGTTCCGGTGGCTTGTCATCCCTGCCTCCTGAGTTCATGGGCGCGATGGATCTGCGCGCATTCCGGACACTCCGTCTCCTTGCGCCGGAACGAGGCGCCGATCAGCATACCGATCACGATCCCGATGGCAAGCCAGACACCCATGTTTCCCGCCAAGACACCGAACACCGCGCCCAGCGCCGCTCCCAGCGCAATACCCAATCCCGCGTACTTTGGTTTGCTCGTCATAACTCACTCCCGCTAGCTGCCGAGCTTCGCTCGGCCTGGCCGGGTCTAAGACCCGGCCCCACACAGGCAACTTCAAGCCCCGGCGTCGCCCTCGCTTTGCTCGGGCGGGACGGGCGAATGCGCCCGTCCCCACACGAGCCCGTCCCCACATGAGCCCGTCCCCACACGAGCAGTGCGCCCCTCGCTATTTCTTCGGCGGATCGGCGGGCTTTGCCGATTTGTCGCCGATCTGCCGGACTTTGCCGAGCAGCTCTGACAGCGGCATGCCCGAGAGCGTCTCGAACAGCGCCGGCATCTGCGCCGCCATCTTGGTGATGTCGCCGGTGATCTTGTTCATCCCGGACGAATCGCCATTGCCGGTCGAAACGATGGTGATCTTGTCGACGTTGGCCAGCGGAGCGGCCAGCGCCCTCACCACCTCCGGCATTGCGGTGAACAGCCGGTCGATTACGGCCGCCTGGTTGTATTCCTGATAAGCCTCGGCTTTCACGTTCATGGCTCTGGCCTCGGATTCGCCCTTCTTGAAGATGATCTCGGCCTCGGCCTCGCCCTGGGCGCGGATCGACGAAGCATGCCCTTCGGCTTCCGCGATCAGCCGCTGTTTTTCGGCGGCAGCGAGCGTTTCAATGCGCTGACGCTCGATCTCCGCTCCCTTCAGCACGGTCGCGATCAGTTCCTTCTCGCGGCGGTTGATTTCCGCTTCCTGCACCTTGACCTGCTGCTCTTTTTCGATCTGCTGCACCTTTACCTGCTCGGCGATCACCTGCTGCTGCATGATGTTGGTCTGGATGTCGTAGGCCTTGTCAGCCTGCGCCTGCTGCTTCTTGGTGACTTCGAGGTATTGCGCTTTCTTCACTTCGAGATCGCGTTGCGCCTCGGCTTGCTTGGCCATGGAAAGCGTTTCGGCCAGCACCCGCTCCTGGTCAGCCTGAGCTCTCGCCACCGCAGCTTCCCGTGTGGCTAGGGCGCGGCGGATCGCGGTGTCGCGCTCGGCTTCTGCCGTAGCTACGTCCGCGTCCCGCTTGATGCGGG
>JBKQRC010000041.1:0-2569 GCA_052326105.1 Candidatus Sulfotelmatobacter sp.
GGGCCAACATTTGGCTGAACGGGAAGCAGATCGCCAACTCGGACGACGTCGCCGGGGCGTGGCGCACTTACGAATTCAACGTTACCGATGCGGTGAAACCGGGCGGAGAAAATGTTCTGGCCGTCGAAGTCTGGGCCCCAACCGAGCACGACCTTGCCATCACCTTCGTCGATTGGAATCCGGCTCCTCCCGACAAAGCCATGGGGCTGTGGCGCGAAGTGTATCTCACGGCCAGCGGACCGGTGGCGTTGCGCTATCCCACTGTCGTGTCGAAGCTGAATTCCCCCGCGAACAATCGCGCTGAGCTCACCGTCACCGCGAAATTGAAGAACGGCACAAATCTTCCGGTCAAGGGCAAGCTCAAAGGCCAGATCGAGGCCGTCAAATTTGAACAGGAAGTGGAACTCGCGCCCAACCAGGCGTTAGACGTCACCTTCACGCCAGATAAGTTCCCGCAACTCGTCTTGTCGAACCCGCGCCTGTGGTGGCCAGCCCAGATGGGGAAGCCGGACTTGCATTCTCTCACCATGGAATTCGAGGCCGGCGGCGGGGTGAGCGACCGCTCCGAAAGCGAGTTCGGCATTCGCGAAATCACTTCCGACCTCAATGCGATAGGCGGACGCGTCTTCCATATCAACGGCAAGAACATCCTGATTCGCGGCGGCGGCTGGACTTCCGACCTGATGCTCCGCGAGAACTCGCAACGCTTGCAGGACGAATTCCGCTACGTGCGCGACATGGGACTCAACACCATCCGCCTCGAGGGCAAGCTGGAAACTCAGGAATTTTTCGATCTGGCTGACCGCCAAGGCATCCTGGTCATGGCCGGTTGGTGCTGTTGCGACTCCTGGGAACGCTGGGCGGAGTGGAAGCCAGCGGATCTTGAAATCGCAAAGCAGTCTCTGCGCGACCAGATTTATCGTCTGCGCAGCCATCCCAGCCTGCTGATGTGGCTCAACGGAAGCGACAATCCCCCTCCCGCGGACGTCGAGCAGGCGTATCTCGACATCGAAAAGCAGCTGCTGTGGCCGAACCCCGTGGTCTCTTCGGCTACCGGCAAGCCCACGACCGTCACCGGGCAGAGCGGCGTCAAGATGACTGGCCCTTACGAATACATAGCGCCCAGTTATTGGGAACTCGACACTCCCGCGGGCCAGCCCGGCCGAAAGCAGTGCGCCGACGGAGGCTGCGGCGGCGCCTTCGGCTTCAACACCGAAACCAGCATGGGACCGGCCGTTCCGCCCGTCGAAAGCATCCGCGCCATGGTGGGCAAAGACCATCTGTGGCCGGTGGACGATGTCTGGAACTTCCATGCCGGCGGCGGCGAATTCAAGACCATCGGCGTTTTCAGCGATGCACTCGCCAACCGCTACGGCAAGTCCGACAATGTCGAAGACTTTGCCCTCAAGTCTCAGCTCCAGACCTACGAAGGCGTTCGCGCCATGTACGAGGCCTTCAGCCGCAACAAGTACCAGTCCACGGGCGTGATTCAGTGGATGCTCAACAACGCCTGGCCTTCGATGATCTGGCATCTGTACGACTACTACCTGCGTCCGGGCGGAGGGTACTTCGGCGCCAAACGCGCCCTGGAGCCTCTGCACCCGGTGTATGGCTACGACGATCGTTCCATCTGGGTCGTCAGCAGCCAGTACAAGGATGTCAAAGGCCTGAAGCTCTCGACCAAGGTGTACAACCTCGACCTGACGGAGAAGTTTTCGCATCAGGATTCGGTGGACGCGCCCGCCGACAGTTCGGCGAAGATACTCAGTTTGCCGGATATTCAGGGCCTGAGCCCGGTGTATTTCGTTGCGGTGCGGCTCGAGGACTCTGGCGGCAAGCTGGTCGGCTCGAATCTCTACTGGCTTTCGACCAAGGCCGAGACACTCGATTGGGCGAAGAGCGAGTGGTATGTGACACCCACGGCCGCCTATGCCGACTACACCGCACTTGAGCAGTTGCCCAAGGTGAAGTTGAAAGTCACCTCCCGCACCGAGAGCAAAGGAGATGACTCCATCACCCGCGTCACGCTCGAAAACCCGGGCAAGAGTCTGGCCTTTTTTGTCCGCCTGAAAGTGAACAAAGGCGTGAAGGGAGACGAGATACTGCCCGTTGTCTGGGAAGACAATTACATTTCTCTGATGCCGGGAGAAAAACGCGAAGTCACGGCAACCTACCGAACCACCGAGTTGGGCGGGGCAAAAGCGGCGGTGGAAATCAGCGGTTGGAACTGTCAAGCGCCATAACTACGTTAGGCCCATCCATGCCGCCGGTTGCAGGTAGAGTGGGCGGAAAAGAAAATCTGGATGCCTGCGTCTCAAGGTGTGAGACGCGGGCATATTCAGCGGTTTCGTTTAATCTTTGAACAAATTGTCAAACGCCGCGCGCGCGTCATCCGGGCGCTGCGTGCCTTTGCTGGAAGTTTCCTTTTCGACCATCACGCGAATGGAATACATCGAGCAGTCGTTGCGTTTGTCTTTGGGAGAAATTCTGGCGGGGACCGGCTGATTGCATTCGAAGCGGCTGGACGGGTCGAAGTGTTCGCACTGTTTGCAGGCGTGCAGATCGAAGC
>JBKQRC010000042.1:0-74887 GCA_052326105.1 Candidatus Sulfotelmatobacter sp.
TGGGATTGCAGTGCGCGGAACTGCATGGGCATTTTCCTCCGTTTGAGCTGGCGCGGCGGGTGGCGTCGCTGGGACGGATGTATGACAACGCGCTGGTGGCGGTGGAGCGGAATAATCAAGGATACGGAGTGTTGGCGCATCTGAAGGATCTGCATTACGACCACTTGTATGAGCAGGGCAGGCAGGAGGGATGGCTGACGTCGGTGGTGACGCGGCCGGCGATGATCGAGAACCTGGCGGCGGTGCTGGTGGAGAAGCCGGAGCTGTTTCATAGTCCGCGGCTGCTGGAGGAGATGAAGACGTTTGTGCGCCACGGGGATGGGCGGACGGAAGCGGCCGAAGGGGCGCACGACGACTGCGTGATGGCGATGGCGATCGCGATCGGAGTGAGGCGGGAAGATTCAGGGAGGGTGCGGAGACGAGGGGTGGAGATGGCGAGTTTGGTGGTGGGGTGAGGGAGCAGGCGTCGGCCGTCAGGCAGTGCTTGGGAAAAGCCCCTGTCGGAATGTTCATTCGTCAGATCCTAGCGGGTTGAGATGTGCCGCTTCGTGGTGAGGAGAAAAAGAAACCACTGAGGACACAGAGGAAAGTCAACACCCCCACCCTAGGCGCAAAGAACGCGCCTAGGATGGGGCACCCGCCGACAGAGACTGACCACGGAGGACACAGGGGAACACTGAGGAGCCAGAATCCCCAACTCTCGCAAAGAACGCGAGACATGGGACACCGCAGTCGAGGAGCACAGAGGAAGTCAAATTCCCCACCCTGTCTCCGCAAAGAACGCGGAGACAAGGGTGGGGCACCCGGCTGTGGGAATGTTCATTCGTCACATCCTGGCGGGGGCGGGATGAGGTAAGATGTGCGGCTTCGTGGTGCGCGACAGAGACTGACCACGGAGGACACAGGGGAATACTGAGGAAGTCGGAATCCCCACGTCTCGCAAAGAACGCGAGACATGGGACACCCGCAGTCGAGGAGCACAGAGGAAGTCAAATTCCCCACCCTGTCTCCGCAAAGAACGCGGAGACAAGGGTGGGGCACCCGGCGGCTGTCCCCACAAAGGTGTATCTACGACGTGGTGGAAGCGGTTCAACACGTGAGGAGGATGCGGGGCGGAGCGCAGGGGCATCTGATGCGCTGCGACGACGGTCACTATTATGTCGTCAAGTTTCGCAACAATCCGCAGCATCTGCGGGTGCTGGCCAATGAGATGCTGGCGACGCGGCTGGCGGAGCGCGCGGGATTGCCGGTGCCAGTGACGGAAGTGGTCGAAGTGAAGGAATGGCTGATCGAGCACACGCCGGAACTAAGCATCCAACTGGCGCACAATTCGGTCCGGTGCGAGCCGGGAATACAATTCGGATCGCGGTACGTGGTGGATCCGCTGGTAGGTCAGGTGTTCGATTACATCCCGGTCGAGATGCTGGACCGGGTGAGGAATCTGGAGACGTTTGCCGGAATGCTGGTACTGGATAAATGGACGGGCAATGCCAACGGGAGGCAGGCGGCGTTCTGGAGGAAGTTGCGGGAGAAGAAGTATACAGCTTGCTTCATCGACCAGGGATATTGCTTTAATGCGGGGGAGTGGACATTTCCGGATTATCCGCTACGCGGGGTGTATGCGCGGAATGAGGTGTATGCGGACGTGCGGGGGTGGGAGTCGTTTGAGCCTTGGCTTTCGCAGGTGGAAAAGATGGACGAGGATGTGATTTGTGAAGTTGCAGGAGACATTCCTCCAGAATGGTACGGAGGGGACTGGGATGAACTCGAGGGGCTTGCGCGGAAGCTAATTGAAAGACGCGGAGTGGTTCGAGAATTGATAGAGCTTTTTCGCATTTCAGTTCGAAGACCGTTTCCGAAGTGGCAGGAGCAGGCATAGCATCGTGAGGGGAGTCAAAATCCCCACCCTGTCGCACAAAGCGCGACAAGGGTGGGGCACCCGCTGAACTTGCCGATGGCTGAAAAGAGACAGCTCGAGTTTTTCCTGTTGCGGTATGTACCTCACGCAATCAGGGAGCGGTACGTTGATTTTGGGCTGATCTTGAGAGAACCGGGCAACGAAAAGGGATTCGTCAGTGCCCGGTTTGCGCCAAACTGGCGGGAGGTTCTCCGTTTAGACGCCGGAGCCGACGTGGAGATACTCGAAGCTCTGCAGCGAGAAATCAAAGCGCAACTCTCGAATGTGCACGATCAAGAAGTGTTGTTGCGCTGGCTTGAGGACTCGTATTCAAACACGATTCAGCTTTCGGCGCGAAGAACATGCCTGGCAGAGGATCCGGAACAAGAGCTTGAGGTGCTGGCTTCGATTTATCTCAGCGAGTCCCCGGCGGTGGCGAGTGTCAGACTGCGAAAGGAAAGCGGGAGGCGGCAGATACTGAATGTCATGCAAACCGAGTTTGAGCGCGTGGGGGTGTGGGACTTGCTGATCCATGGAATACCTGTCGCCAAGTACACGCGTCCGGACGACGCGTTCAAGTTTGACTTCGGGTACAGGGCCGGGGGGAAGCTCAAGTTGTTCCATGCGGTTTCTCTGAAAGCGAGCGTGAATGCTGCGATCGAGGTTGCTTCGAAGTATAGAAAGATGTCGACGCTGATGGCGGAAAAGGAAAAAGTGAGTTCAGCGCTGACCGCAGTCATTGATGATGGGGATCGCGAGGACGAACGAGTGTCGTACACATTGAGCGCGATGGGCAAGGAAGGAATACAGATTGGGGCGGCGGCGGAGATGCCGGGAATTGCGGAGGCGGTGAGGCGGGAGTTGAGGGCGTGAGGGATTTCGGACATGTTTTGCAAGATGCTGTAATTGCATAGGTCCTTCGCTGCGCTCAGGATGACAGGAGTGAGTTGACGAGGGATGGCGTGGGTGAATTTGACGAGGCTCCGCTGCGGCGGGGCTTTTTTACTGGATGAAGATGCAAGAGTCAACCACTGAGGAAGGTCAAAATCCCCACCCTACGAAAACCACGTAGGGTGGGGCACCCTCGGGTGAAGTTCAGGGAACAACAATCATGAAAATTACAGAGGCGGTACGCGGCGCTTGGCGCCGGATGGCGGGAGTGTCGGCGGAGAACTTCCTGACAACAATGGCGAAACTCCCACTTCTCGCAAAAGCGGCGAGAAGTGGGGCACCCAGGCGGCGGACTTCGGCGCTGCCGTCCATCTTCAATGCTTATGGGCCGATGAATGATGCGATGCCGAAACCGACGCCGTATAACCTGCGGCGGTTTTCGGAGACGCCGATTGCGCGGCGGGCGATCAACTGCATCAAGGACCGGATCGCGGGGATGCGGTGGAGGGTGCAGCCGCGGCAAGGATACTCGCTTGAGGGGATTCCGGATGGGGCGGCGCGTGTGCGGCTTCTGACCGACAACTTCGACGCGCCGAATCCGGATGATTCGTTCCGGTCATTCGCCGAGCAGGTGCTGGAAGACATTATTGTGGGCGGGTTTGGGGCGATCGAGGTACAGAGGAATCCGGAGTGGGATCTGGCTGCCGAGCTTCCCCCTCGACTTCGCTCGGGGCTCCGGCAAGAACCGGCCGGGCGGACGGGGGCGTCCGCCGCTCCACTTGTGTTGTGGCCGGTGGATGGAGCGTCGATACGGATCAATCTGGAGTGGGATGGATCGCCGACGTCGCAGCGGTATATGCAGATCGTGGACCAGGCGGCGGTGAACCAGCAGATCAAGCTGGATGACGATGAGCTGATTTACATCCGGCTGAATGCGCGGACGCACACGCCGTTTGGGCTGGGGCGGCTGGAAGTGGCGTTTGAGACGATCAACGCGTTTCTGGGAGCGCACCGGTATGCGTCGCGGCTGGCGTCGAACACGGTGGTGCAGTATGCGCTGTGGCTGCAGGATCTGACGCCGGAGCATCACGAGCGGCTGATCCGGTGGTGGCAGGACGAGATTGAGGGCACGGGGAAGGTGCCCATCTTATCGGTCGAAAGCAAACCGGAGGTGCTGAGGTTCGGTGGAGGCACCGATGCAGACTTACGACTCGAGTGGCAGGAGTTTCTGCTGCGAGTCGTCGCCGATGCTTTCGACCTTCCTCCGTTTTATCTGGGGGTGGAGCGGGACGTAAACCGCTCCACCGCGGAGGAATACAGCGACCTGGCGTTCCGGCAGGCGATTGTGCCGACGGCGCGGCTGCTGGCGGAGTCGCTGACGCGGGATGCGATCGCGAAAAAGCTGGGCTGGAATGACCTGGAGTTTGTGTTTGCGGAGCTGGATACGACGGATCCGCTGGAGGAGGCGCAGATTCAGCAGATCCTGCTGCAGAACGGCGTGCTGACGGTGAACGAGGTGAGGCGGATGCGAGGGTTGGGGGAGTTGGAGAGTGGTCAGTCGTCAGTGGTCGGGGGTCAGTGATCAAGGGTTAGGTTCGGTGACTTTGTTTCGAAAGTCAAAGTCCCCACCCTAGCCGCAAAGAACGCGGCTAGGATCGGGCACCCGCGCGAAAAATGGGGCACCCAGGTCAGAGTCAAAATCCCCACCCTGGCCGCAAAGAACGCGGCCAGGATGGGGCACCCGCAGCAACGATGAGGATGGGAGTATGAAGATGATTGAACTGGAGAGCATGGCGGTAGAGATGCCGGAGGTGGAGGGGCATCCGAACCGGGCGGGGTTCCGGGGAGTATTGACGGTGGTGGATGTAGCGTCGCAGCGGGCGCCGTCGGGGTCGAAGGGACATCGGGTGGTATTGACTCGAGCCGCGGCAGATGCGGCTTTACCGTCGTTGCTGGGAATGGCGCTGGATTATGCACCCACGTTTGACCGGCACGATGTGCGGCGCAAGGTGGGCGTGATCACGAGCGCGGAGGTAGTCGGACGAAACCTGGAAATCGGCGGATACCTGTATGCGAAGGACTTTCCAGAGATCGTGAAAGAGATTGGAAAGCTGGGAGGACAGAAGGCGGACCTCCTAACCCGGACCTCAGATCTCAGACCTCGGACTTCGGACGCCGGGCTTCGGAGAACCTTGGGGGCTGCGGCGGAGCGGATTCACGAGCTGGTTGCGACGATCGGGCGAACGTGGGGGAACACGCCGATCCCGGGCAGGATGCGGGCGACGGAGATCCCACGCGGGGATGAAGTCAAAGTCCCCACCCTGTCGCACAAAACGCGACAAGGGTGGGGCACCCCTGGGGTGGGGCAGCCGCTGGGGATGTCGTTTGAAGTGGCGGATGTCACGGTGGCGGATCTGCGGGCGCATGTGTGGACTCTGAGCCGAGTGACGTTCACGGGGGCGGCGATTCTGCGCCGGGATAAAGCGGCGTATGAGGATACGTGGATTGAGCTGGTGATGTAGGGGCACGACGCCGAGGGGAGAATGACCGTCAAAGTCCCCACGTCTCGCATAGAACGCGAGACATGGGCACGCGGCGCGGTCAGCCATCAGAAAAAGCTGATCACAGAGGACACAGGGGAAGTCAAAGTCCCCACCCTGTCTCGCCAACGAACGGCGAGACAAGGATGGGGCACCCAGCGGCGAGATATGGGGTGCCGACACCCGCGATGGAGTGCAGAGGTCCTTCGCTTCGCTCAGGATGACAAGGGAAGTTCTGGTTAGGTGATTATGGAGGAGGAAAAGCATGAATGAAGAAACGGTGCAGCAGTTGATGGCGACGGCGGAACGGCTGGCGAACGCGGCCGAATCGCTGGATCGCGTGTTGGGGCGGCTGGATCAGCAGCAGGAAGCGTTGAATGCAAAAGTGGACCGGATCGTGGCGGCGGTGGATGAACGGGTGTCGCATCCGGCCGAGCAGGACGAGGCGACTCTGCAATTGCAGGAACGAGTGGCGGAGCTGGAGAAATCGAACTCCGATCTGAAGGCGCAGGCGGCACGGATGGTGCGGAAGACGCTGCCTCCGATGGTGTCGGCGATTCTGGCGAAGGGCGGAACGGACACCGGCGGCGAGAAGATCGAGAAGAGTGTGCTGGATAAGACGCTGCAGAGCCTGAGCGTGGAGCAGCGGATTGCGGTGAAGGCAGAACTGGCGCGGGCGGGAATGATCGAGTAGGGGCCAGGGGTCAGCGATCAGTCGTTGGGGGAGAGGCGCGACATTGGTCGCGCCTTTCTTCTTGAACGACGAGTTTTACCACAGGGGGCACAGAGGGGGAGAAAGCTTTTAACCGCAAAGGACGCGAAGGATTCGCGAAGAGCGCGAAGGAAAGCGGGACGGTCGAGGAAGTCAACGTCCCCACGTCTCGCAAAGGACGCGAGACATGGGGCACCCGGCGGAGAGGGACACGAAGGAAGTCGAAATCCCCACCCTGTCTCCGCAAGAAACGCGGAGACAAGGATGGGGCACCCGGCGGCGGGAGGAACACAAGGTCCATCGACTGCGCTCGGGATGAGACTTGGGCTTTGCTCGGGATGACAAAGAGTTGTGGGTTCGGAGGCGGGACAAATCAGAAGAGAAAACATGAGAGGACAATTCGTAGATTTGATGGCGGCGGCGGATTATCTGGGGCCGGGGGCGATTGAGATTGACCGGTACCAGACGGAAATTTTCGATATCGTGCGGCGGCGAGGAGCGTTCGGGCAAAGGATCAAGCAGGTGCCGGCGACCGGACATCCGTCACGATTCTTTGAAGAGACGGCGATTGCGGCGCCGACGGCGGCGCAGGCGTTCATGGATCCGCGGACCATCGTTCCGACGGTGCAGCAGCCGGCACGCACGGAGCTGTCAGTGCCGCTGAAGGCGCTGGTGTCGCAGATCAACTACAACCTGTTCGATCTGGAAGTGACGGCGCAGCAGAGCCAGTTCGCTTACTTGCAGGCGAAGGACCTGGCCGACGCGGTGGATGGGCTGCTGCGAACGCACGACGTGGCGCTGTGGAACGGCACAGACACGTCGCTTCTGTCGCCGCCGCCGCCGCAGTATTTCGGCGTGATCGGGCAGATCGAGCTGGCAACGAATCCGCAAACGGTTACGGTGGCGAAGAGCAGCGGCAACATCGTGCAAACCTTCAAGACTGCGGTGGCACAGATGGTATCGAATTCGTTATACCAAGTGCGGCCGACGGCGATTTATGCCAATCCGATGCTGCTCGACCTGATCGACCAGGAGATGAAGTCGCAGTTCAATGTGGTGCTGAGCACGGTCGAAATCACCGGCGGCTTCAGGGTAAAGGCGCTGGCGACGCAGGCGGGCGAACTACCGCTGATTCCGGATTGGTCGTTGGGATACTCGGGGACACTGGGGTCGGGAGCGACGCTGCCGGCGTACATCGTCACCGAAGATCTGATCGAGTATCACTGGCTGACCGATCCGAGTCCGCGGGTGTTCAAACTGGGACTGCCGGGCGCATTGACGCAGCAGATGGTAGTGGTGAAGTTTGGGGCTCCGGTAGTGAAGCTGCCCAACGTCGCACACTACGAAGTGAAGGTGACGGACTAGAGCGGGCGAAGCGGCAGGCGCTCGTGTTTAGTCGTCAGGAAAGTCAACGTCCCCACCCTAACGTCGCAAAGAACGCGACGTTAGGATGGGGCACCCGGCCGTTGTCAACCTGTGGAACGACTTTGGAGAAAAGTCAAAATCCCCACCCTGTCGCAAAGAACGCGACAAGGGTGGGGCACCCGCAGCTTCTGACAATCCAACGACATTTTGCAGCAGAGAGAACTCATTATGAATTATCTGGAAACTACGGAGTATTTGACGTACGGGCTGGATGCGGCTACGGATCCGTCGTGGGTAACGGCGGCGTCGGCGATCATTGACGCGCACTGCCGGCGGGCGACGCTGGGAGTGAATCAATACGAAGAGCGGCTCAAGTTGCCGCCGGAGTTGAGCACGGTGCGGCTGAGTTATCTGCCGCTGGCGACGGTGGCGCCGGCGACGACGCCGATCGTGTCGCTGCAGGGACGGTATGGGATTCCGCGGCGCGGGGAGTGGCCGTTTCCGGAGTTGAGCCTGGAGTTTGCGCTGGTGTTTTCGCTGCCGGGTTCGTGGACGACGATCGATCCGACGACCATTGACATCTGGGGGGATGCCGGGGAGCTGACGTTTCCGGTGAACGCGCTGGGACTGTTTTTCAACGAAGTGGATGTGGTGTACAACGCGGGGCTGGCAACGATTCCCGATGGAGTGAAGGTGGCGTGCGCGCAGATCGTGAAGAACGCGCAGGTGACGCCGGGGCTGAATGTGAAGTCGGGAAAGCTGGACCGCATGAGGCTGGAATATTTTTCGGACAAGCTGGTGGATGAGACGGTGGAGGCGCTGTTGGAACCGTATGTGGCGAAGAAGGCGTAGACGGGGGCCAGTTGTCGGGAAAACCTCTAACCACCGAGGACGCGGGGAAAGTCAAAATCCCCACCCTGTCGCAAAGAACGCGACAAGGGTGGGGCACCCGGCGGAAACAGTTGTCAGTCGTGAGGAAAACCTCTGACCACAGAGGACACGGGGGAAGTCAAAATCCGGCCACACAGGAGGAAATCATGGGGATCTGCGGGACGGCGATGATGCGGGTCGCGGATGCGTTGTTGAAGGCGCTGGGGGGAGATACGGTGAGCCTGCTGCTGCCGGCAAGCGCGATGGCGAGCGACTCGGCGGGGCAACTGGGGTTGGTGGATCCGGGAATGCAGGAAGTCGTGATCTCTCCGGTGGTCACGCGAGAGCTGGCTACGGGAAACGTGGGGCCGCGGAGGCGAATTGAGTTCACGCTGCCGGCGTCGGCGATTACGGAATCGCTGCCAGGGCTCGGAATGGGGACAGCGGAGGACTTGTTTAACGCGGCGTTGGGGCTGAATTACAACAACGACCTGTTCCACATCGAGGGAGTTGTGCCGGAGAGCTTTGCGGGGACGGTTTGCTTCTACGTGGTGACGGCGGTGGAGTAGTCCCCTGTCGTCAGGTGAATCATTCGTGAAGACCTTGACCACAGAGGGCACAGGGGAGCACGGGGGAAAGTCAAAGTCCCCACCCTGTCGCAAAGAACGCGACAAGGGTGGGGCACCCGGCATCTCTTTCGGACGCTAAGAAATCTTTCAAGCACAGAGGACACAGGGGAGCACAGGGGAAGGTCAAAGTCCCCACCCTGTCGGAAAGAACGCGACAAGGGTGAGGCACCCGACTGAGGAAATTATGCAATTTGCTAAGGACAGTTTTTTTCTGGCGCTGCAGCAGCGGCTGGCGGGGCTGAATCCGGCGCGGACGGTGACGATCAACGGGACGACGGTGCCAGCGGTGGTGGTGGTGGAGAATCTGCCACCGTCGTGGGCGGAGCCGCAGCCGAATACGTTTTACATCGAATGGGGCGCGGCGGACGTAGTCGAGGCGGGCGAGGGCGATGGGGCGCTGATGAGCCTGGAGTGTGTGATTTCCTACTACACCTTTGGAACGGTAGCGAGCATGGTGGATCGCGGGCGGGTGTTGGGACAGCTTGATGATGAGCTGCTTGCGATCTGCCAGCCACCGAACACGGAGAAACTGGATTACACGCAATCGCCGAGCGCGGACTTGGGCACGAGCGTTTTCTGGGGACAACCGTCGTTCGCGGAAGGCAAGGGGGCGGGCCGCTTTGGAGGACGCGTGTCGTTTCCGCTGCGCGCGAAGAGCGGCGTAACGGACGACGCTGAGAGCCTTCAGGATGCGCGGGTCGAGCGCAAGGCGCAGCTGACGATCTACTTCTTCTCGGAGGTGATGGTGTCATGAGCACTTCTCCGTTGCGGGCGGCGATGGTTCCGGTGACGCGGCAGATGCGGGCATATTTCGCGCCGGTGAACCGGGCGAGCGAAACGCCGACGATCTTCGATCCGGGATTGGCGGGAGCGTTTGAGCTGGACGCGCCGCCGGCACCCTGGCTGGATCTGGGATGGATCGAAAACTTCGAGCGCTGGTATGACACGCCGACCGATGTGGTGCGATCGGGAGCGAAGGCGCTGCCGGCGGTGCAGTTTCGCGGACCGCTGGAGGCGCGGGTGGCGTTTGATTTCCGGCAGTGGGGAAAGTTGCAGATGGCGTTGGCGGGCGGGTCGGAGCACATGAATGTGCTGGCGCCGGCGGCGGGGAGTGCGTCGCCGGCGCCGTCGGGAGGGACGCCCGCGGCGGGAGTGGCGGTGCTGGCGGGATCGACGGCGAGCAATCTGGTGTTTGGGGCAGGAGCGGCTGGCGCGTTTCCCGCGGGGTGCTTGATTGCGGTGGACGTGGATTACCAGCAGCAGACGGGATACGTGGGATCGGGGATTGCGGCGGCATATGTGAGCAGCGCGGCGGCGGTGAACCAGGACGCGAATCATGTGCGGCGGGTGACGTTCAACGTGGGGCGCGCGGCGGAGGTGACGGCGACGTCGGTGCTGCTGGCGCAACCGCTTTTGGGAGGAGCGCCCGGGGCAGGAGCGTCGGCGCAAGTGGTGGTGGCGTTTGTGGACCGGGAGGGCGGGTCGTTTTTTCAGGAGTGGTCGGCGCTGTTCGTGGCGGAGGAGGAATCGGGCGGGCGAGTGTGCTTTTACTATCCGCGGCTGAGTCCGAATCCGGGAGCGGGGAACAAGTTCGCTCGCGAGACGTTGAGCGCGATTGTGAAACCGCTGTCGGCAGTGTCGTTGCACGCGGCGTTTCTGGCGTTGCCCTACAGCGATCCGAATGATGGACAGACGGTGGTGTGCTACCGGAGTTATTTTCCGGCGGCGATGGCGGGAGTGTATTAGGGGTTGGGGGTTGGGAAAAAAGCTTTTTCACGACGGAGGGCACTGAGGGTACGGGGGAAGTCAAAATCCCCACCCTGTCGCAAAAGACGCGACAAGGGTGGGGCACCCGGCACCCGGCCGGAATGTATTAGGGGTCGGGAAAAAGCTTTTTCACCACGGGGGACCGGGGAGTACGGGGAAGTCAAAACCCCACCCTGTCGCAAAAGACGCGACAAGGGTGGGGCACCCGCGAAAACAAGATCAACGGCAAGACTCACCGCGAAGGACGCGAAGGAAGTCCCTGGAGCTTGTGGATGGTCCAACGGAATAGGAAGTTCCGTACTGTTCGAAAACAACCATGAAACTAACGATTGACAATTTGCAGGGGCTGGGGCTGGTGGATTACACGGCGGCGCTGGATGGGACCGTCGCGCCGCGAGTGGAACGGAAGATCAACCAGCCCTCCCAGTTGCGATGCAGCCTGGTGGCGAACTCGGGCGGGTTCGTGACTCCGGTGGCGGGAGCGCGCGTGAGTTTGACGAAAGCGAATGGGAGCTTCGTGTTCACCGGCTATCTGACGCAGGCGCCGCGGTTCGAATACGTGGGATGGGGACAGCAGAGTCCGGTTTATCGCTATGACCTGATGGCGGAGAGCGATGAAGTATTGCTGGATGAGAAGGCGCTGCCGAACCGCGCGCCGTTCGTGAACCGGACGGCGGGCGCGGCGCTGCGGCAACTGGCGCAGGATTTGTTGCCGGGAGGATTCGATACGAGCGCGGTCCAGGATGTGGACACGCTGGCAGCGTACGCGGTGAATCCGGAAAAGAAGTTTTCGTATCATGCCGCGGAAATCGCGGTGGCGGCGCGGGCCAGCTACCGAGCAATGAACGGAGCGCTGGCGCTGGCTGGAGTGGGAGCGGCGGCGTATGCGATCAACGAGAGCGATGCAAATTTCTCGCCGACGGGACTGAAGCTCAAGTGTCCGAATGCGCCGGCGAATGATGTGACGGTGATCGGACTGGATGAACCGCAGGCGTACGTCCGGGACTACTTTGTGGGCGATGGGCTGAGCCTGCGGTTCTACCTATCGCAAACGCCGTTCCAGCAGAGCAAGCCGGCGTTGATTGACGAGGAATATCTGGGGAGCGGCCTGGATGGGACGACGTGGGTGGTGAACGATCCGGCGGCGGCGATCTCGGTGACGGCGCAGACGCTTCAGGTGAATGGCGGAACCGGGCAGGACGGGCAGACGGCGGTTCGGTTTATCGAACAGATTGAACTGGGCGGGGCGCTGGAATTGCAGCATGGAGACGTGAGTCTTGCGGGCGCGTCGCAGGGCGTGCTGGGCGGACTGTATGCGGGGGCGGTTTCGGCGGCGGGATGTCTGGCAGGATTTCAGGTAACGCCGTCGGGCGCGGGATCGAACATACAGGCGCTGATTCAAGGCGCGGCAACGGGGCCGGTGGTCGCGACGACGGCGGGGCATCGGTATGTTCTGACGACGTATTTGTATTCGATGGAAGTTTACCGGGCGGGGGAGACGTATCACTCGTCGGCACATCCGGCGGGAAGCGGGCGGGGAGGAGCGGCGATTGCGGCCGACGTCAGATTTGTACTGAAAGTACAGGATATTGATCCGTCGAACCCGGCGACCATGGTGGCGCCGGCGACTGTGCTGTATGACGGCGTGATTCAAAATGCGCCGGGATTCTGTACGTACGCATTGGTAAACGCGATGAGCATGCAGTGCAGCATTGCTTACACCTATGCGGCGCACATCTCGCTGGCGGAAGTGCGGACGGCGCTGCAAAACGCCAGTTACGTGACCCAGTTAGTGGGATCGCTGTCGGATGGGGCGGAGTGCGAGATTGCGAGTTCCACATCGCTGGATTTTTATCCGCAGTACGTTCCGGCGCTGAACACGCTGATTGTGGCCAGCTATCGGGGATCAGGACGGGCGGTGGCGGAGGTAGTGAACAGCGCGAGCGTGGCAGCCCTGCACAATGGGGCGGACGACGGGACGCGCGGGCTGGTGCGGAGCATGAAGACTCCGAGCGCGCGAACGCAGGCGGATTGCGAGAATGCGGCGCTGGCGATTCTGGACGACGCGGGAGAAGCGGCCTGGTCGGGCGGGTATGAGACGTGGAGCGATTTTCTGCCGGGAGACGCGGCGGATATTTTTCCGGGAGATGCGGTGGCGGTAAATGTGCCGTCGCGTAACGCGGTGTTCAGCGCGATCGTGCGGCAGGTCACGATTGATGTGGCGGACCCGGCGGATGATCGGGGGATGTACACGATCGAGTTTGCCAACGACCTGGCGGCGCCGTTGGCGTATCAGGATGCGGCGAGCGCTACGACGATTCCGTTGCAGGACATGCCGGCACAGCTTTCGACGGGACAGGTGGCAGCGTACTACCTGGCGAATTTGAATGAGGCGCAGATCACGGCGGTGAGTTCGACGACCGTGAATGTGGATGCGGGAATGGCTCCCGCGAGCGGATGGGGGATTGAAGTCAGGGCCCACGACTATGGATGGGGAGCGTCGAACGACCGGAATCTGCTGGGACGATTCAGCGCGCAGACCTTCAGTCTGCCGCGGCCGGCGCGGACGCAGAATTATTTCTTGCGGCTATATGACAGCTCATCACCGCCGCGGTACTCGCGGTATGCGGCGGCGCTGCACGTGGATTATCCGCTATGAGGCAACAATCGTCAGTCATCAGTTCTCAGGCGTCGGTTTTCAAGCGTCAGTGATCAGGCTGAATTGGCCAACGACAGTTGCGCATAGAGGAGAACTTTGGCGGGGAGTCGTATGAGTATGACGTTGACTGAAAAAGAAGCGCAGACACTGCGGGTGCTGGATGGGGACTTCCAGCGGGAAGTGCTGGAGAAGCTTGGGCGGCTGGAGGCAAAGATGGACATGCTGACCGGGAATGGGCAGCCGGGAAGAATGAAGCTGGCCGAGGACCGGATCCATGCTCTGGAACGAAGCGACTTACGGCGGACCGTGATCGAACGGCTGGTCAATGCCAGCATCGCGGTGCTGATCAGCGCGGCGATTGCGTTGCATGGGCATTGGTGGAAGTAGCTTGTAGTTTCGAGCTTCGAGCTTCGAGCTTTTAGCTCTTAGCTTTTGGCCTTTTGGCTGGTAGGGAAAGAATCTCGAGGAGGGGATGATGAATTTCTTGAATCAGTTGTTGCGGGGGATTGCGTTCGTTCCAGCTTTGGTGAATGGAATTGAGGAATTGTTCCGGGGCAAGAACGGGGCGGAGAAGAAAGATGCGGCGATGTCGTTCCTGGAAAATGCGCTGGGCACGCTCGATGCCGTGGCGGCGCGGGAGATCGTGGATCCGGAAAAGTTCAAGGACGGGATTTCGAAGATTATTGATGGGACGGTGGAGTGTCTGAACGCGTCGACGTGGGCGAAGGGCGGAGCGCAGACTTCGGGCGTCGGACCTCAGACTGCGGACGTCAGACCTTAGACGTCGGACCTCAGACTTCGGACCTCAGGCGTGAAGTGGGCAGGGTCCTCAGTTCTGGCAAAAGCCGCTAGAAGTGGGGCACCCCCAAAATCAAAGTCCCCATATTTCTTCGACCCGCCAGCGGTCCTACTAGCCCACTTCCTCGCTCCAGGTTTCTAGATTCTTTTTGACCTGGGCCATGAACTGGTCGGCGACGGCGCCGTCGATCAGGCGGTGATCGTAGCCGAGGGTGAGGTGGACGACGGAGCGGATGGCGATGGAGTCGTTGCCGTCGGCGTCGGTGACGACGAGGGGCTGCTTGGTGATGCCGCCGACGCCCATGATGGCGGAGTTGGGCTGATTGATGATGGGCAGGCCGAAGACGGCGCCAAACTGGCCGGGATTGGTGATGGTGAAGGTGGAACCTTCGACGTCTTCGGGCTTGAGCTTCTTGGTGCGGGCGCGCTCGCCGAGATCGGTGATGCCGCGCTGCAGGCCGAGGAAGTTGAGGTCTCCGGCGTTCTTGAGGACGGGGACGATGAGGCCCCAGTCGAGAGCGACGGCGATGCCGATGTTGATATTGCGGTGGTAGCGGATGTTTTCGCCTTCGATGACGGCGTTGACGATGGGCCATTGCTGAATGGCGATGATGGCAGCGCGCACGAAGAAGGGCATGAAGGTTAGGCGGACGCCGTGACGCTGCTCGAATCCGGCTTTTTGCCTGGCGCGCAGATTGACGATGCGGGTGAAGTCCACTTCGTACATACAGTGCACGTGGGCGCTGGTGCGGCGGGACTCGATCATGTGTTTGGCGATCAGCTTCCGCATCTGGGTCATGGGAACGAGGTCGCCGGGGATGGGCGCGGGAGCGGGTTTGGACGCAGGGGCCGCGGGCTCAGCGGGCCCTGAGGGTGAAGACGCCTCGCTTCGCTCGGCGGGACGGACCCGTTCGGCTCGCTCCGCTCGCTCAGGGCTGGCTTCTGCGTCCGTCCCTACATGGGCCTGAGCATCGATGAACTGCATGATGTCCTGCTTGGTGATGCGGCCGCCGAGTCCGGTGCCGGAGATTTGGGAGAGGCGGATGCCGTGATCGCGGGCGATTTTGCGGACGAGCGGGGAGGAGCGGGCTTCCTCTTCTTCTTCGCGAACGGCGGGAACGGCAGGCGGCGCGGCGGTTTTCTTCTCGTCCTTCTTCTCCGGAGCAGCGGGTTTTGAGGGAGCGGACTTTTCGGCGGCTGGGGCAGGGGCGGCGGTCTTTTCAGGGGCGCGGGCGGCGGCTTCGCCATCGGCTGCGATGGTGCCCACGACGGTGTTCACGCCGACGGTGGTGCCTTCGCTGACTTTAATTTCCTGCAGGACGCCGGAAGCGGGGGCGGGGATTTCCGCGTCCACTTTGTCGGTGGAGATTTCGAACAGAGGTTCGTCGCGCTGAACCTTGTCGCCGGGCTTCTTGAGCCACTTGGTAATGGTGCCTTCGACGATGGATTCGCCCATTTGCGGCATGACGATGTCAGTTGGCATGATTCCCTTCCATGAGGCCCACGGCTCCGACGGAGGGCCGGGCGCAAACGGATATTATAGCGGGTGAGTGGGGCGCGCAGGGCAGAGAGCTGCGCGGGCCGGTGCAGTTTCAGACCCTCGATGCCCCTGCCTTTGCGGGCCTCGCGGATTCCTTTGCGAACTGCGTAGAAGGATCTTAAACCGAGAAGTACGCGAAGGATTCGCGAAGGACGCAAAGAAGTCTTCCGGAAAACCCGGGCATATGTACTTCTCTCACCGCGGGATTACACAGGAGCACAGAAGGCGCGGGACCGGCCGGTCCGGTACCTCGGTAATGTTGACCTTGCTATATAGGAATCCTATAGTTGGAACATAGGGTTCCTATATTGCTGGGTTTCCATCGATATGAGCAAACGGATTCGATCGAAAATTGCGCGGGGGAGCGGGGAGCTGGCGATTCTGGCGCTGCTGGCGGAACAGCCGCTGTACGGGTTCGAGATCGCCAAACAGATCGGGGAGCGAACCGGCGGCACGCTGCAATTCACGCTGGCGTCGCTCTATCCGCTGCTCTATGAGATGGAAAAACGAGGCTGGGTGGAGGGTCACTGGCAGACCAACCATGCCGGACGCGACCGGCGTTATTACCGTTTGACGCCGGGCGGGCGGCGGCAACTGGCGCCGCTGCGGCAGGAATGGCGCGCGTTTTTCCAGGCGCTCGACAGTCTGGCCGGAGTCAGCCATGCGTGACTGGAGGGAATTGGTCAAGGAACGGCTGGCGGCTCGGGGGCGGCTCGGATCTGCTCTCGGATCGGCTGAAGAAGAGGTCGTCGCCGAACTGGCCGCGCATCTGGAAGAGGCTTATGAGGACGCGCGCTCGCGCGGTCTGGCCGAGGAGGCGGCGGTCCAACTTGCGCTGCAAGAAGTTGAGGACTGGCGCGTTCTGGCGGTAGATATTTGCCTCGCGAAAGCGGAGGAGGGTGGGATGAACGATCGAACGAAGAGTCTGTGGCTGCCGGGGCTGGTGAATCTGATTGCGGCTCCGGGACTGCTCATGATACTGCAGAAACTCGGAGTTCACCCCCGAGTCGTGTGGGTCGGAAGCATGGCGATGGTGTTTTATCTCCCGTGGCTCATTACGCTCTCAATATTTGGAGCGCTAGGAGCCTTGCTGGCGAAGCGAGCTCAGGGCTCCACCGGGTATCGTCTGGTTGCGGGCCTGGCGCCGGCACTGGCCATACTCGGCGCGTACGCTCTCTTTCTGCCGCTGGGCCTCGTTCTGGGGAGGCCCCATATCTCGGAATTTCCGTGGGTTTATTTCGTGCTCACGCTGCTCAACTGGGTTGGGCTCCCGGCAGGCGCACTGATGCTGGGAGCGCTGCCGTTTCTGAGGGAGTTAGCTCTTCCGCGATCTTATGCGGACCAACCGCAGAGGTGAGGCATGCGTTTCTGGCGACAGGAAGTGGGTGAGCGCCTGGAGTCATGCAGCCTGGCCCCCTGAACTGTCGGAAAGTTCGCAGTGAGTAATCGTGGGCGCAGGTGCCGAAGAGATGGATGGTGGGACCTGAAGTCCCGCTGCAGGATTCAATACAGTGACGAGCTTGGTCTGGACATCAAAAACCTTCTACTAGAGCGAAATGGCGCTGCTTCCGGCGTCCACGCCGAAGTGTCGCCACAAAACGCCTGACAGGATCGGGCGCCGTTAGAGACGGGATGACAGTTCGTAAAGAGCGACAGCAATTGCGAGAATGTTCTAGCTTCAGATTTCCGCCCATTACTGCTGCAGTTGTTCGAGCATCTGTTTGGCCTGCGGATGATCGGGATGCTGTTTGAGCAGGTCGAGCAGGATGCCGCGCGCCTGGTCGCGCGAACCCTCCAGGGCGTACACGTGGGCAAGATTCAGATAGGCCTGATCGAAGGCCGGAGCTACGCGGATGCACTGCTCGAAGCTGGCGACCGCCTCATTCCGGCGCTCGGTGATCAGGTAGAGGATGCCAAGGTTATTCAGAGCCTCGGGATAACCGGGGTGGGCCTGCAAGGCGCGCTGCAGATATTCGTAAGCCTTGCCGTTTTCGTTGGTCTGGGCAAAGACCATGCCCAGGCTGTAATTCGCTTCCGCATCCTGAGGGGCGACTTCGAGCGCGCGCTCGAGCACGGCGCGGGCCTCGTCCCAGCGTTTCTGCAGGCGATACGCGTTGCCCAGGTTGTCGAGGGCAAGCAGGTGATGCGGGTTGAGTTGGAGTGCCTGTTGAAAGCACTGAATCGAGTCGTCCACTCGCCCCTCGCGCGTGCCGATGACGCCGAGGTTATTCCAGGCGTCGGGCAGAGTATCAGGGTAGGTAGCCTGGAGTTTCACCGCGCGCTCAAAGGCCTGCCGCGCGGCGGCGTTCTTGTTCTGATTCAGGTAGACGCTGCCTACGCCGTAGAGCGCCTCGGCGCTTGACGGATCTTCGCGGAAAGCCTGCTGGAATGAGGCTCCGGCCTGATCGAGATAGCCGCGCTGGAAAAACAGAACTCCGTAGGAGAGATAGTTTCGCCCGAAGTCGAGGGTGTGGGTTGTGCTGGGAAAGGGCAGCGCCCGGGCCAGCCTCTCCGCGTCAGTATGGGGAATGCGCTGAACATCTTGTTCGACGTGCTCCGGATTGATTGCGCCCTGGTACACCTTGACGATGTCGCCCTGGGCGTCAATCAGGAAAGAAGTGGGAAGCGTGAGATCGCGGTGACGGTCGAACATCTGGCGGTAGAGGATGTTGTAGATCGCGGCCGCATCGTCGGACCCGCGAAGAACAGGGAAGGAAAGCTGCCGATCGCGTGCGAAGGCACGGAGGGTTTCGTCGCGCGCGGTTTTGTTAATCGCAGGATCGGCAGCAACCTCCAGGTTCACGGTTAGCAGTTGCAGGTCTTGAGCTTTCCAACCAACAGAATTCTTCTGGAAAACTTTCAGGGCTTCGCGGCAGTCCGGAGACTGCATGGTCCAGAGATTCAGAAACACCGGCTTGCCGCGGAGCGCCGAAAGCGTTCGGGTCTGTCCTGACAGGTCGGGAAGCGAAAAATCGGGCGCGGAAATGGGCGCCAGAAGCCAGGTTTCAACTGTCGTGGGAAGCGAGTCGGCCTCCGGAGGCGATTGAGCGGTAGAGGCGGAGTTGCCCGCGCTGGTCTTGGACGGCTCGGGCGCTTTGAAGGGCTGTATTTGTTTGAACGGTTCCAGGTGCGAAGGTTCGGAACCCTCTTCTATCCAGACCCTGTGGTTGAGCGGAAGGTCGCGGAGTTCCTGAACGAGGCCGCTGGGCCATCGGATCGACGCGCGCACCGGGTCCTTCGCCGCGCCCAGTCCAAAGAACACATCCTTGCCGTGCTGGGAAAGAAACCCTGATCCTGCCTGCAGCATTCGTGTCTGGCGAGCCATGCCAGTTTCAATCGTGCTGACCTCAACGGTGATGGACGCACCGATGGCGTCGCGATTACTTTTCTTGCCTTGCAGGCGGAACGCAATAGCCGGCGGGAGCTCTGCGACGACGTTCTTCAAGATTCGCAGCGCGGGCGCGTTGCGATTTTTCAGCACAACTTCAAGACGGCCATCGTGATCGAGATCGGCCACCGC
Source organism: Candidatus Sulfotelmatobacter sp. (assembly GCA_052326105.1). Taxonomy (GTDB): domain Bacteria; phylum Acidobacteriota; class Terriglobia; order Terriglobales; family Acidobacteriaceae; genus Sulfotelmatobacter. Next base: position 19,189 of record JBKQRC010000042.1, read on the forward strand.
GAATGATCTGCCATCCTCAACGAAGTCCAGGCCGGCGACAGCGGACACATCAGAAAAGGTTCCATCACGGTTGTTGGCGTACAAGATGTTGCGCTCGTAGCCGCTCCAGGTTCTATCCGACCGGATGAGTTCGTTGACGGCATTCCAGCCCCACTCGTAGTCCTGCGAGGAGCGGGGCTCGTCGGGAGAGCGGGCCACCACCTGCCGCCAGAAGAAACTGTTGAGGTCCTGGCGCGAAGGGTTGGAGACGAAACCGTTGGCGATGTAGAGATCGGGAAATCCGTCGTGGTCGAAATCGAACGAGTCGCTCGACCAGGCCCAGCGGCCCAGTCCGGCGCCGGAAGAGTTCGTTGCCTCTTCGAATTCAGCCCCACGATTCCGCAACAGAGAGTTTCCCATGGCATGTTTGTGATAGAGGGCGCGGACCGGCTGGGGCGAGTCCTTTTTGAAAATCTCCTGCGCGGTGACGCGCTCGCCCGCCGCGGTCCACATGTTCGCAACGTATAAATCTTCGGCGCCGTCATTGTCGTAGTCGAGCCAGCAGGAGCTCATGCCGGCGCCGATGTCTTCCGCTCCGGCCTGGGGAGCAACGTCGGTGAAAGTTCCGTCACCATGGTTGCGGTAGAGATTCTTACGGCCGAAGTCGTTCACGACGTAAAGATCGGGCCAGCCGTCACGGTTGTAGTCGCTCCATGCGCACGCGAAGCTGTAACGCGTGTTGTTCTGTTGGAGGCCGGATTCCGCGGTCACGTCGCGAAAGCTGCCGTCGCGGTTGTTGTGCATCAGAAAATTCGGTGGACCGTTTTCCGCGTCGTGGTAGGGAGACGGATATCTGTATTGTCCAGTGCCCTGATAGTAGGCGTAGAGGCAGAAGTAGATGTCCAGCCATCCGTCGCGGTCGTAGTCAGCGACGGCCGCGCCCGTGAATGTTCCCTGAGGCGGCTTCGCGAAATGGAAGGCGTCAGGCTTCTGGCGGAACTTGCCCCCGCCTTCATTCAGAAATAACAGGGGACCGTTGGTGCGCACCACGATCACGTCCTGCCAGCCGTCGTTGTTGAAGTCGGCAAAAAGGGCGCAAGCTGTATTCTCCAGAACGCCCAGACCGGAGGCTTCGGTGACGTCTTCGAAAGTGCCGTCACCGCGGTTGCGATAGAGCCGATTGGGCAGGCCCGCCGGTTGGCAGACGTAGAGATCGTCGAAGCCGTCGTTGTCGATGTCAGCGGCAGAGACTCCATTGTGGCCATAGATATCGATGCCGCAAGCGCCGTCGAGCACGGTGCGCCAGTAGTCGGTGCCACGAAGCATCTGGGCTGAATAGGAAGAGTTGCCGCCGAGCGCGGCGGCTGCGATATCCACATAAATCGGCGAAGAGGACCGGGCCTCCGTCTCCTGGCTGGTTCGCCAACTGCGAAGGCGAAGATCAGTCGGCGCAGGTTCCCATTCGAGATCCCAGTAGCCCACCCGCTGCTCGCGGTGGAAATCAGCGCCTGTACCCACGATTTCGTACCGGACGCGCGTTTCTACGCGGCGGGGCAGCGGAGAAGACGCATCCGTGCCGGAGAGGTCAATCCCGGTAATCTGGAATTCGGCGGTGATGATGCTGGAAAAAACGCTCAACGATGTGGCGAATTCTCGAAGAAACGCATCCCGGTTCAACCCGGTCTGGCGGCTGTACTTGTTCTGGCGGACTTCGAGCATTGAGCCGGAACGCACGACTCGCGATTCTGCCGGCAGGAGCGCCGCACCCGAAAAATCGGCGGCCATCGCTTTCGCGACCACGTCGGTCGCGGGCGGAGACTGCAGCAGGCTCGCGCTCCAGTCCGCAAGAATCGCGTCAATCTGATCGGCATACTTTTCGCTGATGAATTCGTCGAGGCCGGTCTGGACCTTCGCCAGCGTGGCGTCGAGTGGCCGCCCAGTCCGATAGTGAGGGTGCAGCTGGAATCCGGCATTGGCTGGCAAAATGTCAGGAGGGGCGGGCGATCTGAACTCCGGGAAAGTAAGCCCCCACAGGCTGGTGGGAATCAGGCTGGCCCCGGCTCCCTGGCAAAATCGGACAAGAAATTTGCGACGCAGAAGATCCACGGTTGGACGCGGTTTCCCTGCCCGGCTCAGAGTGTTGTCTCCCGTTGGTTCACGTGTGGAACCGAAACTAACACCCATGTTTTGAGCCGGTCAAGGTTCAGTGAGAGGAATGGTAGGCCCGAATGGACTCGAACCATCGACCTCTTCCGTGTCAAGGAAGCGCTCTAACCAGACTGAGCTACGGGCCTAACGTGCGGATGGCTCTGAACTCCATTTATTCTATCGGTCACAGCCGAATCCGGCAACGGCCGGAGTTGCAATGCGCGCTTGGCCCGGCGACAATCTCAGGGTGGGAAAGAAGCCGACCAACGCGGGTAAGATCAGCACGGGCACGGCCGGGCGCGTCAGCACCCACGATCCTTTCTTGCCCGGCGCAGTGGTGATTGTGACCCTCAGCAATCCGCGCGAAAAATTCTGGGGGATGGTGCTGGGGCTCGCGCCCGAGGGCCTCAGCCTGAGCGGCGCTGAACTCGCCTCGTTCGAAGATCTGACGGTAATGGTGAGGGACGGAGAGCTCTTCACGCCGGCGGTAGTTTTCTTTCCCATGCATCGCATCGAGCGGGTCGAACTGGACCTGCCGGATGGCAGTCTGCCTTCGCTCTCGCAACGCTTCCTGGCCAAGACCGGGCTCGAGCCGTCGGCCGTCCTCACTCCCGGTCGAGAGCCAGTGGCGAAGGAGCGTGCGTGAAGCTTTCCCAGATTCTGACCGCCCCCAACCAGCTCACTTTGTTGCGGATGATTTTTGTTCCGTTCATCGTGATTCACCTGGTAGAGGGGCGCTATCTCTGGGCCCTGGTCGTTTTTGTGGTCGCGGGTTTCAGTGACGGGCTGGACGGTCTGCTGGCCCGCACGCTTCATCAGCAGACGCTGCTGGGACAGTATCTGGATCCGATGGCGGACAAGCTGCTGTTGAGCACAATGTTTCTCGTGCTCTCTATTCTGAACAAGATCCCATGGAAGTTCACGGTGCTGGTTTTCAGCCGCGATATATCGATTCTGGCGGCCAGCGCTGTGCTGTTCGCGATTGCCGGGCTGAGAGATTTTCGTCCCAGTATTTTTGGCAAGGCCAACACGTTCTCGCAGATATGCGCTGTGTTTTTTGTTCTTTTGCTCCAGGTTTACCCGTTGCGCGGGTTCTGGATCGCGCGCACCGTATTTCTGCGGGCTACTTTTGTTTTCACCATTGCCTCGGCCCTGCACTACATCATTCTGGTGCAGCATCGTCTGCGCGAACATACGCACGCTTTGCCGCCCGCCCAGACGCCCACAACGTGATGGGCATTTGACCCGCTTCCTCGCCGACCCTAGAATCTTATGTTCGCTTTCCGGCGCTGAACTCTCTATGCCCCTTCGCCTTTACAACACCATGTCCTCGCGGATCGAAGAGTTCCAGCCGCTTCGCGACAATGAAGTTCGCATGTACGCCTGCGGTCCCACGGTCTACGATTACGGGCACGTCGGCAACTTTCGAACCTTTGTCGCGGTGGATCTTTTGCGCCGGTTTCTGCGCCAGTCCGGGTACAAGATACGCCACGTCATGAACATCACTGACGTGGACGACAAGATCATTCGCAACGCCGCGCGCGATGGCGTCAGCGTCCAGCAATACACGGCAAAATACCTGAAGGCGTTTCTCGAAGACGCAGCCCTGATCGGCATCGAGCAGCCCACGCTGGTGCGGGCCACCGAGCACATTCCCGAGATGGCCGACTTCGTCGCGAAGCTGGTTGCGAAGCAGATCGCTTACCGCACCGAAGACGGCTCGTATTACTTTCGCATCGCTAAGTTCCCGCGGTACGGAAAGCTCTCCAAGAGAGACTTTCAGGGCATGCTCGATGGCGCCCGCGTGGACTTGGATGAATACGACAAGGACAGCGCCCGCGATTTCGCTCTCTGGAAGTCTCCCAAGCCGGGTGAGGCTTCGTGGGAGACGGCGATCGGGCCGGGGCGTCCGGGCTGGCATCTCGAATGCTCCGTCATGTCAATGCAGGAACTGGGAGAGAGCTTCGACCTGCATGCGGGGGGAGAGGATCTGGTTTTTCCCCATCACGAAAATGAGATTGCGCAATCGGAATCGCTGACCGGCAAGCCCTTCGCGCATTTCTGGTTTCATGCGCGCTTCCTGCTGGTCGAAGGCGAGAAGATGTCGAAGAGCCTGGGGAACTTTTTCACGCTGCGCGACCTGGTTCTGAAAGGGCACAAGCCGTCGTCGATCCGGTATTTGCTGACGGAGGTTCCGTACCGGACTCAGTTGAACTTCACTTTTGATGGACTGAAGCAGGCCGCGGTCTCGGTGGAGCGCCTGCGGAATTTTCGCCTGCGTCTCGGCACAGGCAGTTTTCCCACGGGCGCCAACCCAGCAATGCAGTCGCTTGCGGCCGAGACTGCGGCCCGCATGACGGCCGCGCTCGACGATGACCTGAACACGGCGCAGGCGCAAGCCGCGGTCTTTGAGATGGTGCGCCAGGCCAATGCCGCGTTCGATACGGGAAGAGTCAAGCGGGATGACGTCCCTCCCTTGCTCGCTGTGCTCGCCAAGTTCGACGAAGTCTTTGCCGTGCTCGATGACGATGATGGTCCGAAGATGAAGCGCGTCTTCGAGTGGGCCGTGGCGGAAGGGCGAGAAAAAGACATTAGCGACGAGTTGCGCGAGGCGGTTCATTCGGGGCAGCTTTCGGATGCTGACATCGAAAAAAGGATCGCGGAAATGAAGGCCGCTCGCGCCGCCCGCGACTACCCGGGATCGGACCGGCTCCGCGCGGAACTGATCGACGCCGGCATCATCATCGAGCAAACCAAAGACGGCGTCCGCTGGAGAAGAAAATAGCCGGCGCGCGCCGCACGGTAAGGCGTCTCGATCACGAGATGTTAAGCTGATGGCTGAAAGCTGATAGCTGGCGGCTGCTTTTGTGAAATCCCTCGACGAATATCTCCGCGACGCCGAACGAGCCCACGGTCACCTCTGTGCCGGGCAAGTCCTGGGGGTACGTCTGGCGATGCTCGGCCTGCAGAAGCTGGAGATTGACGATCCGCAGGGAAAAGACCGGAAGCGGCTGGTGACGTTTGTCGAGATCGACCGTTGCGCCACTGACGCGGTCGCCGTTGTTACCGGATGCCGTCTGGGCAAGCGCGCGTTGAAGTTTCGCGACTGGGGCAAAGTGGCGGCGACGTTCGTGGATGTGAGCAGCGGCAAAGCGATCCGCGTTGCGGCAAAGGAATCCTCCAAAGCTCTGGCGCGGCAGATGCATCCTGAAATTTCAGACAAGAATCAGCAGCAGATGCTGGCCTACCGCGAGATCTCCGACGACGATCTTTTCACTACGCAGTGGGTGAGGGTCGAGTTACCGCCCGAAGAATTCCCGGGATACAAGGGCGAGCGCGTGGTGTGCGAGGTGTGCGGCGAGGGAATTAATTTTCGTAGAGAAGTGCGGCGCGAAGGAAAAGCTCTGTGCCGCGCCTGCGCGGGAGAGAGCTACTACACGTCGCTGTGACCTCACTCTGCTGGTGTAGGGGCGGACGCATTCGTCCGCCCCGCGTCGCAGAGCGACGCGCTACGAGGAAGTCCGCTCAGTTCACTCCTAATCATTGCGCGCTTCGCGAGCGAGCCCGGACGAATGCGTCCGGGCCTACAAGTCGGAGTCTTTACGCGACCTGCTCATAGGCGTGCGCGATCCGCAGAATCGTAGCTTCATCAAAGTGCTTGCCCAGAATCTGCAATCCGATCGGCAGCTTCTCTTTGGTTTCGCCGCAGGGAATAGAGATGCCCGGAATCCCCGCCAGATCGGCGGTCACGGTGTAGATGTCGGCCAGATACATGGCCAGCGGGTCATTCGACTTTTCACCCAAGCGGAAGGCGGCGGTCGGACTGGTCGGAGTCACTATGGCGTCTACTTTGCGGAAAGCGTCATCGAAGTCCCGCGTCAAAAGGGTGCGCACTTTCTGCGCTTTCAAGTAATACGCGTCATAATAGCCGGCGCTCAGCGCGTAAGTGCCAAGCATGATGCGGCGTTTCACCTCCGCGCCGAATCCCTCGTCGCGGCTGCGCCGGTACATTTCCGACAATGTCTTCACGCCGCGCGCCCGGCGGCTGTAGCGCACGCCGTCGTAGCGCGCCAGGTTGGCAGACGCTTCCGCCGTCGCGATCAGGTAATAAGTTGGAATGGCGTAGGGCGTGTGCGGCAGTGAGACCGGAACAATTTCGCAACCGAGTCCCTTGAGCTTGTCGATGGCCGACTCCACCGCCTGGCGGACTTCGTCGTCCAAGCCTTCGCCGAAATATTCTTTCGCCACGCCCAGCTTCATTCCTCGCACCGGCTTGTCGAGTTCGGCAACGTAATCGGGTACGGGAAGGTCAGCGGAAGTGGAATCCATGGAATCGCGCCCGGCAATGGTGCGCAACACAATGGCCGCATCTTTCACGGTTTTGGCCAGCGGGCCAATGTGATCGAGCGACGACGCGAAGGCGATAAGCCCGTAGCGGGACACGCGGCCATAGGTCGGCATCAGGCCGACCACACCGCAGAATGACGCGGGCTGGCGGATGGAACCGCCGGTGTCCGAACCCAAGGTGACCACGGCCATGTCCGCCGCCACGGCCGCCGCGGAACCGCCCGAAGAGCCGCCAGGCACGCGGCCTAAGTCACGCGGGTTGCGCACAGGATGATAGGCGGAGTTCTCATTCGACGAGCCCATGGCGAACTCGTCGCAATTCATCTTGCCCAGCACGACAGCGCCGGCTGCCTCCATGCGGGCGACGGCGGTGCAGTCGTAGGGAGGAATGTAGTGTTCCAGAATCTTCGATCCCGCCGTGGTACGCACGCCACGCGTGCTCATCACGTCCTTGATTCCAACTGGCACGCCGCCCAGCGGAGGCAGTGGCTTGCCCTCGGCGGCCATGCGGTCGATGCGATCCGCCTGCTCCAGCGCGCGCTCCTTTGAAAGCGTCAGGAAGGCGCCAATTTGACCGTCTTCTTTCTGAATGCGGGCATAGTGAGCCTCTGCGAGCGCGAGCGCTGTTGTCTTGCGCCCGCCGACAGCTGAGCGGGCAGCATCGATAGTGAGGGCAGTCAAATCCATTGTTCAGACAAACTTTCCAGCAGTCTCGCCGGTCGGCTTGTCCAGTTCAGAGTTGAACACGTCGCGGATCTTGGATAGCGTGCGTTCCCTGTCCAGATTTTTTGTCTGCTGAACCGCATCGGCGACGTGTCGCGCGATATCGCTCAACAGAATTCCCCAGCCGATTGCGAGCATGTCATCCGTCCATGCATTGACGTTTAACGCACATTGCAGCCCGCCGTGCGCAGCCCAGGCGCGCACAAGTTCGCATGATTGCTTGTCCGATAACGCTCCTGGCGGAACCCTCAACTCTGCCGGCATGGTCGCCTCCAGCTACCGTTCAATCACTTTGGGCACGCGGAAGAACTCTTCATCCGCGTCGGGCGCGTTCTCCAGCGCAACTTCGTGAGGCAACGACTTACGCAGTCCTTCGAGGACATCCTCCCGGCTCGCATAGGCGAACCGCTCGCTGCCCTGCTTCGACTCGTCCACCCCGTAGCGATCGGAAACCTGCGCCATGGGCGGCACGTCCGACGTGTTCAGTTCGTTGAGGCGGTCCACGTAATCCAGAATGGAATTCAGGTCGCGCAGCATTCCTGCGCGCTCCTCCGGGGTGAGTTCCAGGTTGGCCAGTTCGGCAACGTAGGCAACGTCTTTGTCGGTGACCTTCATGGGATCAAAGATGATCGTTCAGCGCGGCCCGCCGGCGCTTTCCGGACGCGCCACCACAAACTCGATTCGATTGACCGCCGCGGTTGTGTAGCGATTGATGGTCGCCAGGTAGCGAGGGGCCAGCGCCTGCAGTTCTGCTTTCCATCGCGTGCCAGCTACTTCCACGCGCAGCACTCCATCAGCAAAGCTCAGCGCCCGGGTACGCTCGGCGACTGCCGACCCACAGACAATGGGCCAGGCCAGAAGCGGCGCCTCGCCCGCCGGCGCCTGCCGCAGAGATTGCGCGACGACCTTTTCCAGTCCAGCGCCGGCGTGCTCCACTTGCACTCCTCTCCCGTGAGTCCGGTTCTACAAGTCAGGTGACAACCAGGCCAGGGAAAGACGATTCTAGCATTCCGCTGACGCCGCAGAGATACTTCGCCGCCAGCCTCAAGCAGGGAATTCACGGCGCACAAACTCAAGCGCTGCATCGCGCGATGCCAGACGCCCGTCGAGCTGGGCATCCTCGATTGCATTCAGGATCTCGCGAAATTTCGGTCCGGGGGCATGACCTGCGGCGATCAGATCGTCACCCGTAACCAGTGGCGAGGGTTTCCTCTTCTCGGGCGGAATCTCGGCCATCTTCTGCTGGACAAATTCGTATGTACCCAGGTTGCGATGGCTGGCCAGGCAGTCGGCGCGATGCAGCGCCAGATGCTCGTCGAATGCGGGCATGCGGAGAAACTTCTTCAGCGTGGATTGACTCATGCGCATGGCGTGGCTGAAGCGCATATGGTTCGCAACCAGAGCTAGAATCTGCGCCGTATCGTCATTGGAGAAGCGCAGGCCCTGGCAGATTTCCTCCGCCATCTTCACGCCGACCTCGACGTGATTGTCGAAACGGATACGCTCGGCCACGCGGAATGTCGGCGGCTTGCCGACATCATGCAGCAAGGCTCCCCAGGCCAGCGTCAGCGGACAAGGCTGCGGCAGATTCTCCAGAAGCAGCAGCGTGTGCACAAACACGTCACCCTCGGGATGAAATTCCGGCGGCTGGGCCACGCCCTTCATGGCGGAAATCGCGGGCAGAACCTCTTTGAGCAAGCCACTTTCATCCAGCAGGAGAAATGCGCGCCGGGCGTGCCCTTCGGTCAACATGCGGGTCAATTCGTCGCGCACACGCTCGCGCGAGACGACCTGGATTTGCGGAGCCATCGACTGCATCGCGGCAAAGGTCGCCGGTTCGATCGAGTATCTGAAGCGCGCCGCAAAGCGCACGGCGCGCAGCATGCGCAACTTATCTTCGGCAAAACGCTTTTCCGGATCGCCGATGGTACGGATGATCCCGGCGGCCAGATCCTTTCGCCCGCCCACAAAATCGAGCACCTCGCCGGGCGTTTGACCGGGTGTTTGCCCGTTCAGCGGATCGAGCAGCATGCCGTTGATGGTGAAGTCGCGGCGGGCAACATCCTCGCGCGGATCCTGGCTGAACCGCACCTCATCGGGATGGCGTCCGTCGGAATATCCGATGTCGCTGCGGAAAGTAGCAACTTCGACCGCATGAGATTTCGAAGAGACCTCCGGAGAAACGGCGTCAGCAGCCTCTCTCTCCGGTGCGGGCACGAGCACAACCCCAAACTGCGCTCCTACCGCGTACGTCTCGGGGAAGATGTTCATTACCTGCTCGGGCTTGGCATCGGTCGCAACGTCGTAATCGGCCGGTTCACGTCCGAGCAAAAGATCGCGCACGCATCCGCCCACCAGGTAGGCCTGAAAGCCGCGCTGGCGCAGGGTTTGGACAATCGACGTGGCGAGATATTTCGACATGACCGGTCGGTCAACCTCTTGAATCCGATTCCATGATACCGCTCACTTTTCTCGGCACAAATCACTTGACACAAAATGTCAGGTACTGAGCGGCTGCAGACTATCGGGGTGCCTTTTTTGGCCAAAATGTATCCTTGGCCTTCCCCTAAGCGAAGCTTGGTATCCTTACACGGCAAGTAACGATACTCTTGTACGCTTACGGGACTATCAAGTATACTTTCTACAACAAAAGTACATTTAGAAACCGTGGCATATAATGATACTTTAGATCATAAAAGTATACTTAATAGGAGCTTCAGCGAAGCTGAGTATCCTTACCGAGAATCGAATGAACCCTGCAAAGTTCACAAAAGAAGGCGCCGGAAAGTTATTGGGGATTGGTCAAGAGCAGTGGGCATTCTTGCCCAACCCACTTCCTCCCAAGCTGGAGATCACGTGGGAACTCGCAGAACGAATCTCCGATGCCGACCGGTCTTTGGGGGAATTGGCTGGCGTTGCACGTACGATCCCCAATCCGCATTTGCTCATTGAGCCGTTTACCCGTCGCGAAGCCGTACTCTCCAGCCGCATTGAGGGCACACAGGCCACGCTGACGGAACTGTTCTCGGCTGAAGCTGGCGCTCGAAAGGAGAGACCAAGCGAGGCTATTCGAGAGATTTCCAATTACGTTAACGCGCTGGAGTACGGTCTTAGACGCTTGAAGCAGCTACCGGTGAGCTTGCGACTCATAAAGGAGCTTCACGAGCGACTGATGAAGGATGTTCGCGGCGAGTCTCTCTCTGGGGAGTTCCGGCGGGCACAGAACTTCATTGGACCGCCGGGCTGCAAATTGGAAAACGCGACTTATGTTCCTCCTCCTGTTCCAGATATGAAAGATGCATTGGACCGATTTGAGAAGTACCTCCATGAAAGTCGGAGGTCTCTCCCTCCATTGGTCAGGCTTTCGCTGATCCACTATCAGTTTGAAGCCATTCATCCTTTTTGGGATGGCAATGGGCGCGTGGGCAGGCTTTTGATTACTCTGCTGTTGTGTTCGGAAAGCCTGTTGCCACAGCCGCTGCTTTACCTCAGCGCGTATTTCGAGCGGAACCGTAAAGAGTATTACCGGTTTTTGCTCGACATCAGCCAGACAGGGAACTGGACGGATTGGCTCCGCTTCTTCGTAAATGGAGTTTCTGAAGAGTCCCGAGATGCTGTAGCTCGTTCCAACCAATTGCTGGCGCTACGCCAGGAATACCGGGAGAAACTTCAGGCGCAGAAATTGCCGGGGCGTACGTTGGAACTAATGGAGAATCTCTTTAAGGAGCCGGTCATCACCGTGGCCTCAGCCCGGGACCGCTTAAAGGTGACGACCCGTGCAGCCCAGCAGAACATCGACCGACTTGTTCAAGCGGGAATCCTCAGGGAAGTAACAGGACGACAGCGCTACCGCATATTTGTAGCACAGAGGATAATTCAGGTCGTGGAAGCCGACCAGGCGACAAAACAGGTTTCTCTATTTAGAAACGATGCCTGACGCCTACATCCTCGGCATTGAAAGTTCTTGCGACGAGACCGCGGCGGCCGTGGTACGTGCGGGCGAGCAGGTTGTCTCCAACGTGGTCGCGTCGCAGATCGCGACCCACCAGCCGTATGGCGGTGTGGTGCCGGAACTGGCGTCGCGCGAACACTTGCGGACGATCGTCCCGGTGGTGCGCCAGGCGCTGGCGGAGGCCCGACACACCTATGACTCCGTCGATGCCATCGCCGTGACGCGCGGGCCGGGGCTTGCGGGGTCTCTGCTGGTCGGCATCAGCTATGCCAAGGCGCTGGCCTTCGCGCTGGACAAGCCGCTGATCGCGGTCAACCATCTCGAAGGCCATATCCATGCCGTATTGCTCGATCTTCGGGAGAACCAGCTTCGGGAGAACCAGCTTTGCCAGGACCAGGAGCGGCAGAACGACGAGCGGCAGAAGGGAAACCAGGAGTTGCAATTCCCCGTGCTTGCGCTGGTAGTCTCCGGCGGCCACACCCACCTGTACCTGGCCGAGCAGAAAGATCAAGGCTGGATTTATGAAAATATCGGCCACACGCGCGACGACGCTGCCGGCGAGGCTTTCGACAAGGTGTCAAAACTCCTGGGCCTGGGATATCCGGGAGGCCCGGTGATTGACCGGCTGGCGGCGCATGGAGACCCGAATGCTGTGAAGTTTGCGCCTGCACAGATCAAGCACCGCGACCGGCGAGGCCGCCGCGATGGCCGGGAGGTCGAAGCCGGCGTCAATCCGCGCGCGGATCAACCGCGCTTTGATTTTTCCTATAGCGGCATCAAGACGGCCATTCTGCGTCACGTGGAAACGCACGATATGCGCGCCGCCGTGGAAGCGCGCCGCAAAGCGCTGGCGAGTATTCCCCAGCCGAAGCTGGAAGACTACCTTTCCCACTGTGACCGGCAGACACTCGACCTGGTGGCTTCCTTCCAGCGGGCGATGGTCGAGGATCTGGTGGAAAAAACGCTGGCGGCGGCTCGGACCTATGATGTGGCGACGCTGTTCGTTACCGGAGGAGTTGCCGCGAACCACGAACTGCGGCAGACCTTTGAGCGCGAGGGAGCCAAGGAAGGTCTGCCGGTGTTTTTCCCTTCGCGTCCGCTCTCTACCGACAACGCGGCCATGATCGCAGCCGCAGCCTATCCGAAATTTCTAGCCAAAGATTTTGCCGCGATGGATTTCTCGGCCGAGGCAGGTCTGGCTTTACGCTAGAGGTCGTGCTCGGAGAAGTTACTCGCCGGCGGCGTGACCGCGGCGGCGCTTGCGGGACAAGGCAGCCAGGGCCTTGGCGAGTTGTTTTTCGATGTCAATATCTTTGTAGATCGTGAAATTGGCGCGGTTTTCCGACTCATCGAAACCGCTGGCTCGGGCAGCCACGATGATGATGGGCACCGCCGCCGTCTCCGGCTTGGCTTTGAGCGCGGATATCAGCTCATCTCCCGACATCTTCGGCATCTGCATGTCGGTCACGATCAAGTCCGGCTTGATACGGGTGAGCACTTCCATTGCTTCCACTCCATTGGTCGCAGACTCGACCGTATAGCCGTGCTCTTCCAGAAAGCGGCACACGGTATAGCGCATCAGCATGGAGTCGTCCACGACTAGAGCGAGGATAGGCATAGAAGAGGCAGGAGCAGGAGCAGGGGGGAGCCACACGAGCCCCGGCCTGCACGATAACAAGCCGGTTCGCAGTCAACAAGGTGAAAAGCGGGTCAGCTGGTTACAATCGTCACTCCCGCGCCGAGCGGTTCAGAAGTCCTCGCGCGTGCGCTCTTCGATATTCATGTCCCTGAATTCGCTGGACTCGAAGATCTCGCCGCACTCCTTGCACTCGACGAATTCCGCCTCTTCGTCCCGGCTCACGATTTGCACGCGGGGATGCTTGCAGGGTTGCTGCGCGGCTGCGCTTTGCGGAGCAGAAGGTGACTTTGACGTCATAAATCCGGGAATGCCCCACCAGAACCTATGAGGAGGGCAGATTCGCGGCGGTTTCCGGCCATTATTAGAACGCTGGCGCAACTTGTCAAGTCCCTACCGATTGCTCATCTGTGAATCTTGTCTTCAATCCAGCTGGTGCCGGCGATTCGCCGTTCGAAGCGCTGGCAGGCTATTTCGCCATACTTGTCGCCACGACTAAGCCGTTCAATCCTATGAAGTTACTGCTCAGCTTGGATATTTAACGGTTCCCTGCGTGGACTTGTGCCGCTTTCCCCGCCTGGGGTAGAATGAATTACGACAGAAATGGTCGGAATTCTATCCGACCCCATTGGTCGTATTTTGCGCAAGGACCCGGATGCTTAAGCTCACCAAGAAGGCCGACTATGCGCTGATGGCGATGAAGCATCTGGCTGAGCACCCCACCGGGAGCTCGCGCAGCGCCAAGGATGTGGCCGATGCCTTCGGCATTCCGCCCGAGGCGTTGGCCAAGATTCTGCAGCGGCTGGCCAAGGCCGGGCTGTTGCAGTCGCAACACGGCATCAACGGCGGCTACATGCTGGCGCGGCCGGCGCATACGATTTCGGCCTTCGAGGTGATCCAGGCCATTGATGGGCCGCTGTTCATCACCTCCTGCGTTACAGTGCGTGGGGAATGCGACCAGACGGATCGCTGCAACATTCGTGAGCCGCTGCGCAAGGTGAATGAAAGCATCGAGGCGGTGCTGAAAAGGATCAAGATTTCGCACATGCGGGAAGAGCCGGAAGAAATCGAGAGCCAGGCTCCAAAGGCGGCGGCGCTGGTGACGATCAGCTGAACCGTCGCGACGAAAGATTCATCAAATTAGATTGAATCAGGTAGGAGAGGCATCAATGAGCACGGACGTAAAGATTCCCCAGGCAATCACAACGGCGCAGCATCCTGAAGCCAAGGGTGTGAAGCTGCCCATCTACATGGACAACCACGCCACCACCCCCATGGATCCGCGGGTGCTGGAGGAGATGCTGCCTTATTTCATGGAGAAGTTCGGCAACTCGGCCAGCCGCAATCACTCGTTCGGCTGGATGGCCGAAGAAGGTGTGGAGACGGCGCGCGAGCGCATCGCCAAGCTGGTAGGCGCGACCACGAAAGAGATCATTTTCACCTCCGGCGCGACTGAGAGCGACAACCTCGCTATTAAGGGCGTGGCCGAGATGTACCGCGAGAAGGGCAATCACATTATCACCGCGGTCACCGAGCATAAAGCCGTGCTCGACACCTGCAAGCGCCTGGAGAAGTACGGCTACCGCGTGACTTACCTGCCGGTTCAAAAGGACGGTCTGATTGATCTGGACGACCTGAAGCGCGCCATGGACGACAAAACGATTCTGGTGACGATCATGGCGGCCAACAACGAAATCGGCGTGCTGCAACCGATCGCCGAGATCGGCAAGCTTTGTCATGAGCGCGGCGTGATCTTCCACACCGATGCGACCCAGGCGATCGGCAAAGTTCCGGTGGACGTAATCAAGCAGAACATCGACCTGGCTTCGATCTCCGGGCACAAGATGTACGGGCCGAAGGGTGTGGGCGCGTTGTACGTGCGCCGCAAGAATCCGCGGGTACAGATTTCCGCCATCATTGACGGCGGCGGCCACGAGCGCGGCATGCGCTCGGGCACGTTGAACGTTCCGGGCATCGTCGGTCTGGGCAAGGCTTGCGCGCTGGCGCAGGAAGAAATGGCGCAGGAATCCTGCCGTCTGGCCGGCCTGCGCAACCGGCTGCGCGACCGCATCATGAACCGGCTGGATGAGACCTACATCAACGGTTCGATGGAGCACCGCCTGCCCGGCAACCTGAACATCAGCTTCGCCTATGTGGAAGGCGAGTCGCTGCTGATGGGGATCAACGACATCGCGGTCTCGAGCGGTTCGGCCTGCACCTCGGCGACGCTGGAACCGTCTTACGTATTGAAGGCACTGGGCACCGGCGACGACCTGGCGCACAGCTCGATTCGTTTCGGCATCGGCCGCTTCAACACCGAGGCCGAGGTGGATTATGTCGCCGATCGCGTGATTGAGACGGTCGAGCGCCTGCGTGAACTCTCTCCGCTTTATGAGATGGCGAAAGAAGGCATCAATCTGAAAGACGTGAAGTGGGCGGGCGAATAAAGAAGTTTCAAGGTTTCAACGTTTCAAGGTTTCCCTCGCGGATTCCGTTGAGACCTTGAGTGAGTCTGGGAGCGAGGCCGTCATTGAAACCTTGAAACTCTGAAACTTTGAAAACATTGAGGTCAACATGGCATACAGCGACAAGGTGATCGATCATTACAACCATCCCCGCAACGTCGGCTCGATGGATAAGTCGAGCGCGGACGTGGGCACCGGCCTGGTCGGCGCGCCCGAGTGCGGCGACGTCATGAAGCTGCAAATCAAGGTCAACCCGGAAACCAACGTCATCGAAGACGCCAAGTTCAAGACCTTCGGCTGCGGCTCGGCCATCGCCTCGTCTTCCCTGGCCACCGAGTGGGTCAAGGGCAAGACCATTGACGAAGCCCTCACGATCAAGAACACTGAGATCGTGAAGGAACTGTCACTTCCGCCGGTGAAGATCCATTGCTCGGTACTGGCCGAGGACGCGATCCGGGCCGCGATCGGGGATTGGAAGAAGAAGCAGGAAACGGCGAAGCCGGTCGCAGCGGAAGCGAAGTAGCTGTGAGCTTCGGGTCGCGAGCTGCGAGTATCTGGGGTTACTCGTAGCTCGAAACTCAAAGCTTGTGGCTGGGACTCTATGACGACGGCAACAGAGAATACTACGACGGCCACCAAGGGCATTACGGTGACCGACAAGGCCATCGCGAAGATTCGCAGCGCGATGGCTAAAGAAGGCATTTCGCCGGAGCAGGGAGGGTTGCGCCTCGGCGTTCAGGGCGGCGGCTGTTCGGGCCTGAGTTACAACATCCGCTTCGACACGCAGCCGCGCGAGCGGGATCGCATCTTTCAGTACGGCGATGTGCGCGTGTTCGTGGACCCGAAATCATTCATCTACCTGCACGGCATGACCCTCGATTATCAGGAAACGCTGATGCAACAGGGCTTCGTGTTCGTGAATCCCCAGGCCACGAAGTCTTGCGGTTGCGGAACTTCGTTCTCCGCTTAAGCCTGTGAGGCATGGACGCCCCTGTGGCGCGGGCACTTCCTTCGGCTTCGCTCAGGGCAGGCTCTGCCCGCGTCCTGCTTGCGCCACCGGATAACCTCGATGGAATATATGCTCCGGGCCTGGCCCGGTGGTATGAGGAATTAGAACGTGATGACCAAGTCTGCTCTAACCGCAATCAGCGCCAAGCCGCTGCCGGAGGATACGCACTCCTGCTGGTCATGCGGCTCCATGCGCGCCGAGCATTTCTGCGGATCCTGCGGCAAGGTTCAGCCCCCGGCTCCCGTGGACTATTTCACGTTTTTCGGTCTGCCGCCCAAGCTTAATCTTGACGTTGTCGCATTGGAAAAAGACTTCTACGAGCTGAGCCGGAGGCTTCATCCGGACTTGAATGCCACGGCCGGCAGCAAAGAGCAGCAGTGGAGCCTGGAACAAAGCTCGATGCTCAACGACGCGTACCGCACGCTGCGCGACCCGATCAAGCGCACGGAATACTTGCTGCACCTGGAGGGCGTCGCGCTGGAGGAGCAATCCAAGACCGCAACCGAACAGGCCCGCGCCACCGGAGCAATCAAGAAACAGATCGTCCCGCCGGATCTGCTCGAAGAAGTCTTCGAGTTGAACATGGAACTCGAAGAGCTGCGCATGAACCGGAAGACCGGCGATGACGACCCCGCGCTGGTCGCAGAAATTGGAAAGCAGAAGCTCGTGCTCGAAAGCAAGCACGAAGCACTGCTCGAGCAACTGAAAAAGCAATGGAATGACTGGGACAGTCTGATCGATCGCAGCCAGGCCGGGAAAGCAGCCTCGACCGAAGAGCAGGCGCAAGTGACGAGCAAGATGGTGGATGTACTCAACCGCCGCAACTACATCCGAAATCTGGTGAGAGATGTGAGTGCGGCGCTGGAAGAATGAAGTCAGAATTTAGAAGGCAGAATGAAGAAGTAAGACCAGAAGCTCACTTCTGCACTCTGACTTCTGCATTCTGCATTTTGAATCATGGCAACGGACCACATAGTCGGCATCGACCTCGGCACCACGAATTCTCTCGTGGCCTTCATGCAGGGGGAGATCCCTGTCGTGATCCCCGGCGACGACGGCTCGAACCTGCTCCCATCCGTGGTCGCGCTCGATGGCAACAACCAACCCGTCATCGGCAATGCCGCGCGCAACGCCCTGATTGAGACTCCAGAACGCGCGGTCTACTCGATCAAACGCCTGATGGGGCGCGGCGTGGAAGACATTCAGGACGAACTGAAGCTTTTCCCTTTCCGCTTAGCGGAAGACCTGCAGCCCGGCGAAGTGCTCCGCATCAGACTGGGAGACAAGACGTTCACTCCACCTGAGATTTCCGCACTGATTCTTCGCCAGCTCAAACGGAGCGCGGAGCGATTCTTCGGTGGACCGGTCGCGAAGGCAGTCATCACCGTTCCTGCATATTTCAACGACGCGCAACGTCAGGCCACAAAAGATGCGGGGCGCATTGCTGGCCTCGAAGTCCTGCGCCTGGTCAACGAGCCTACGGCTGCGTCGCTGGCCTACGGGCTGGATAAGAAGCAGAACGGAATTGTCGCGGTCTATGACTTGGGCGGCGGCACATTCGACATTTCGATCCTGAAGCTGCACGACGGAATCTTCGAGGTTACTGCCACGAATGGCGACACGCACCTGGGCGGCGATGACATTGACAACCTGCTGATCACGATCGCGCTCGACGATATCCGCGGAGACCTCGGTCTCGACCTTCGCCGCAAGGCCGAAGTTGTACAGACCATCCGCAAGGCCGTCATCGAGGCCAAGATCGCGCTCTCGGCGCAGCCTTCGGTCAAGCTCGATATCGAATTGCCGGGAGGCAAGCGTTATCAGCGCGAGATTACCCGCGAGCAATTCGAGCAACTGATTCAGCCCATCATTGATCGCACGGTTGGTCCCTGCAAACAGGCGATGAAAGATGCGGGTCTCAAGCCCGAGCAGATTGACGAAGTCGTGCTGGTCGGCGGTTCAACGCGCATTCCCAAGGTTCGCGCGCTGGTAAGGGAATTGTTCCGCCGCGAGCCGCACACCGATCTGAATCCCGACGAAGTCGTAGCGCTGGGCGCAGCCGTGCAGGCGAACATTCTGGGCGGTGGTTCGCAGGCGACCGCAAACATGCTCTTGCTCGACGTAACGCCGCTTTCGCTGGGCATCGAAGTCGCCGGTGGAGTCACCGACAAGATCATCCTCCGCAATTCGACCATTCCGGCCTCGGCCACGCAGTTCTACACGACGCAGGTGGACGGCCAGGCCAACGTCGCCATCCACGTGTTGCAGGGCGAGCGCGAACTCGCCAAGGACTGCCGCTCGCTGGCGCGGTTCGATCTCAAAGGCATTCCCCCTATGGCGGCGGGCATCCCGCGCGTCGAGGTCAAGTTCCTGATTGATGCCAATGGCATTCTGCACGTTTCCGCGCGCGAGCAGCGCAGCGGGAAGGAAGCGGAGATTCAGGTTCAGCCCAGTTACGGGCTCACCGACGAGCAGGTCGAGAGCATGATCCTCGATTCGTTCGACAATGCCGAAGAAGATTTTCGCCGCCGCCAGCTGGTCGAAGCGCGCAACGAAGCCGCGACGATTCTGAGCGCGCTGGAAAAGGGCAAGAAGAGCCCGGCCTGGGGACAACTCACAACCGACGAAAAGAAACGGATTGCGAAGATGGAGAAGGCTCTGGCCGCGGTCAATGCCGAGGATGATTATGCCGCGATCCGCAGGGCGATCGACGCGCTGAATCAGGGCACGATGCGGCTGGCCGAGTTGATGATGGACACGGCGGTCTCGACCGCGCTCAAAGGCAAGAGCATGGACGACGCCGATCTGGGCGAAGGCCCGACCGCGCCGCATCCCATGGCGAAGGCGGAATTTGAGTGAAATGTTCGTATTGTCATCCTGAGCGGCGTTCTTTGACGCGAAGGACCTATGTAACAAGCAGGGAGTGCATAGGTCCTTCGCTTCGCTCAGGATGACAACGCAAGATTGAGGAGCAACATGGAAAACGAGAAAACGCAAGGCACAGGAGCCGCCACGGCAGAAGCCCCGAGCGAAAGCACGATCGAGGTCACGTTTCTGCCCGAAGGCAAGACCATCCAGTTTGAAAACGGTAAATTGCCTTACGAAGATCACGGCAAGGAGCAGTCGCTTCTCGACGTGGCGCTGAATTTCGGCATCCCGCTGGACCACGCCTGCGGCGGCAACTGCGCCTGCACCACTTGCCACGTGTGGGTGAAGGAAGGCGCCGAGAACCTTTCCACCATGGAGGACGACGAGGCCGACCGGTTGGACATGGCCGCCGATCTGCAGTTAAACTCGCGTCTCGGCTGTCAGGCGCAGATCGTCAAGCCGGGTAAAGTCGTGGTCGAAATCCCCGCCTGGAACAGAAACTACATCTCTGAAGAGCACCACTAGGAGCGCGCATGCCAAAATCGCTCACCTGGGACGACGCAGAGGACATCGGCATTCTGCTCTCCGAAACGCATCCGGAGCTTGATCCTCTGACCGTGCGCTTTACCGACCTGCACCGCTACGTGACGGAATTGCCCGATTTCAAGGGTGATCCCAAGGCTTCGAACGAAGGCAAGCTCGAAGCCATCCAGATGGCGTGGCACGAAGAATTCCAGGATCGCACCCAAGCCTGACCCGATTTCATCCCATGGCGCATCTGAAAAAAGATTCGTATCAGGGCATGCCTTTTAGGCATGCCACACCTACGTCAGGCCTGGAGGCGGCTTTAGCCGCTGCGGTTTGCGGGCCTCCCCTCAGCGGCTAAAGCCGCTCGCATCTGCCTATTTGCGGCATCGCTAAAGCGATGCCCTGATACGAATCATTGCTGCCAAACCGCGCCATCGCCTTACTTCCCCGACTCCGCCATCTTTTTATAGAACTTCTGCAACGTATAGAATGCCAGCTTGCGCTGACCGCGATTTGAGATCAGTCCCTTACGATTGTGATAGTCCTGAATGCCCGGCAGCATGCGCGCCGGTGAGCGGAAATCCATCAGAACCCACGGAGTCAGCCCGGCCAGGTTCGGGATTCGCTGAATCATTCCCAGTTGGTGCTGGTACAGGCTGTCCTGATACTCCTCCGTCCAGCGCTCATCGGCATCGCCACGCAGGCCAAACGGCGCACCCCCGCCGAATTCGCTTACGATGATCGGCTTGTTCCACACCGATTTCCACTGCATCTTGTCCGCATCCTCCGGTTTGCCCCAATACCAGCCTAGGTATTCGTTCAGGCCAAGCACGTCTAACACTTCGCCCAGGGGATCGGACAGTGTGCGCACATCGGAACTGGTTTGATCGACGCGATCCATCGCCGAGGTAATGAGCCGCGTGGAATCGAGTTCCCGCGCATCTTCGGCAAGCTGCCGAATAAATCGCAGTCGCTCCGGCTTCACTGGGGTTTCGTTGGACATCGACCAGAGAATGACCGCAGCGCGGTTGTGGTCGCGCGCAATCATGTCGCGCAGTTGTGCTTCGGCATTGGCCAGGGTCGCGGGATTTTGCCAATCGATGTCCCAATAGACGGGGATCTCGGACCAGACCAGCAAGCCCATACGGTCGGCCAGCCGAATCTCATTTTCGTTGTGCGGGTAGTGCGCGAGACGAACGAAGTTGCATCCCAGATCTTTGACCCAGCCGAGAAGAGTCTGGGCGTCCTCGGGACTGAAGGCACGGCCCTCGCGGAAGGGAGCTTCCTCGTGCATGGAAATGCCGCGCAGAAAAATAGGCCTGCCGTTCAGCAGGATGTTCGCGCCCTGCACCTCGATGGTTCGAAAGCCGATTTGATCGCGGATCGTGTCGCTGCCGCTGGTGAGGATCACGTCGTAGAGCTTGGGATGCTCGGGCGACCACAATTCGAGCTTCGCCGGGAAGTGAAAGCTGGCGCGCCCCGCCGCGTCGGTGGTGAGCGCTTCGCGAAGATGAGCCTCGGGAATCTCCAGCGTGACTTGCTGGGGCGCCTGCGCTCCATTCAACTGCACCCAGCCCGCGATCTCACTCTGTGAGCCTCGCGCCAGTTGTATCCAGTAATCCTGCACAAAGATGGCCGGCACTTCGACCAGCATCACATCGCGAGTCAGACCGCCATAATTCCACCAGTCAGACTTGAGCGCGGGCACGGCGTCAGCTCGGCGCACGTTGTTCACTTCGACAATCAGAAAGTTGTCACCGTCGCGCAAAGCCGAGGTTGCCTCGAAATTGAATGCGGTAAATCCGCCTTCGTGGTCGCCCAGCTTCTCTCCGTTCAGATAAACCGCAGCCTGGTAATTGGCAGCGCCAAAATAGACGAACACGCGCACGTTGGCGCGCTTGTGGTAATTGAACTCCCGGCGGTACCAGACTGGCCCCTCATAGAACATTAACTGCTCGCGCTGCGTGTTCCAGTCTCCCGGAACATTCAGGACCGGCGACAAGTCGAAGCTGTACTCGACGCGGTCGCTCTTGTTCTTCGGTTTCTCGTTGCGGAAAAAACCAGCCTTGCCGTTGTCGAAAGGATCGACGATAGCGTGCCACGCGCCGTTCAGGTTCACGGTCTGCCGGCCGGGGACATTCGCAATCAGATTTGAAGGACTGGCAGAGGCATAAACGCATGCTGCCAGCAGGAGCACAAGGAAGCCGCTTTTCATGGGAGAGCTACTTTCTTGAGAGATCTTCCTCCAGAGATATTTCTTCAGAGATCCAGGACCGCTCATAGTATTGGGCGCGGCGGGAAGCGTCAATATCGAGGCGTCAATATGCAGCAGAGAGCGGAAAGGGCCGCGGGTTTCACGGATTTTACAAATTCGTGACAAACGGCAAGCGCGTGAGGATTAGTGTTATTTCATTCGGGCCTTTGTGTGCCAATCAAACCATCGGCCCGTCTCTCTCACCAATTAAACTGGGAAGGGCACGGCGACAAGCCGTGCCCATTTTTTCAAACTTGGGCGTTCAGACTTCGAACGCTTCTCAGCTCACGGGAACTGGAGCCGTTTCCTCCACGTTCGCCTCGCGCAGGAACTTCGCCGCTTCCTCCGGCGGAGTGGGGTTGATGTAGAAACCGGTGCCCCATTCGAATCCGGCCGTTTTGGTCAGCTTGGGCATGAACTCGATGTGCCAGTGGTAGTGGTCGTTGGTCGGATCCTGCACCGGCGAGCTGTGGATGACCAGGTTATAAGGCGGGTTGTCGAGGACGCGGTCGGCCCGCATGAGCAGATTCTTCATTGCCCGGGCGAGGTTCTCGAACATATGTGACGACGAGTTCTCGAACGCGGACTCATGCTGCTTGGGCAGAATCCAGGTCTCGAATGGGAACCGCGGAGCGTAGGGTGCGAGCGTCACAAAGTTTTCGTTCTCCCCAACCACCCGGGTACCGCCGTCCATTTCCTGCCGGATGATGTCGCAGAACACGCAACGTTCCTTGTAGAGGAAGTACTGCTTGGCTCCTTCCAGCTCCTGGGTCACGTTAATGGGGAGAATTGGCAGCGCAATCAGCTGGGAGTGTGCGTGCTCCAATGACGCTCCTGCCGCTTCGCCGTGGTTCTTGAAGATCAGGATGTATTTGAATCGGCGATCCTTCTTCAGGTCGAGAATGCGGTCGCGGAAGGTCCACAGAACGTCTTCGATGCGTTTTGGTCCCAGGGTGGCGAGGCTGGCCGTGTGGTCGGGCGTCTCGATGATGACTTCATGGGCCCCAATACCGTTCATGCGGTCGAACATGCCCTCGGCCTGGCGGTTCAGGGTGCCCTCGATGCCCAGAGCGGGGAACTTGTTCGGCACCACGCGGACCGTCCATCCGGGCGTATCGCGCTGCGGCGCCGGCCCGCCATTCTGGTTGGGACGGTAGGCCTGAATCTCAGGAGGAGTCTTACCCTCGTTCCCATAACAGAAAGGACAGAATCCGCCCTTGATTTTCATGTTTTCGCGGACAAAATCGCTTGGGCGCTTGGCCCGGTCCGTAGAAATAATTACCCAGCGACCAACAATAGGATCTTTCCTAAGTTCCGGCACTTAACTGAGTCCTTTCAGCGGGACTGCGCATTTTACTCCGCCAGGGAGGCATTGCGAAACACTTCGATCTGCGGGCGGGAATTAAGACTCTCATAGTATACGCTGACAATATCGATTCTCCACTGGCACAATGGTGGCAGAAGCCGCAAGTACTCTCGAGCCACAGCCGCCATCTCGCGGCGCTTGTGCCGGTCCACCGCCGCCTCGGGAGGTTTCACATCCCGCGATGTCCGCGTCTTAACCTCAATGAAGCAAAGGACATCGGTATCCCAGCCAATCAGATCAATCTCGCCGCGGCAGCGCGGCGAGCGAAAGTTGCGCGCTACGATCGCGTAGCCCAGCTTGCGCAGGTGAAAGTACGCCTCTTCTTCCCCTCGCGCACCGACGCGCTGATGCCGCGGCCTCGGGTCAGGTTGGAGTGTGCGCTGCGCGACCCAATCCAGGCTGCGGATGATGCTTCGGGTGAGACTGGCTGGAAGCATGGTGGCCTGCCTTCAACTGTAGCGAACGCCCGCAGCCGGGGCGGTGACCCGGCTCACACGCGCACTCTTTAGTGGCAGCGCTTCCCAAACTGGGAAGCGAGGACCACGCATTTCTCATGTTCTCTTGGGGATCGTTCCGGGTGGGAAGCCCACCCCCGCGATCGCGCAGGGGTGGTTCCAAACGATGCTTGACCTTAATTGCTCACCGACTGGATGCACTCTTCCAGCACATCCACGGCGACATCCGCTTCTTCTTTGGTGACCACCAGCGGCGGACACAGCCGGATCGTGGTTGGTCCGCAGCCCAGGAACAGCACGCCGCGCTCGAACGCGAGGTCCACAATGCGGTCACGCTCGGCGTTGCCATGCTCCTTGGTGACTTTGTCCTTGACGATCTCGACGCCGATCATCAGCCCGCGCCCGCGCACATCGCCCACCAGCTTCAACTTCGAAGGCCAGTCGGCCATGCGCTTCAGGATGTGGTTGCCCACACTGGCCGCGTTCTCGAGCAGGTGTTCATTCTCGATCACGTCCAGTGTCGCCAGCGCAGCAGCGATCGCGACCGGATTGCCGCCAAAAGTCGAAGCATGCGAACCGGGGACCCAATCCATAATCTCTGCGCGCGTAAGCGTGACGCCGAGCGGCATGCCGGAAGCGATGCCCTTTGCCATACAGACCACGTCCGGCTCGACGCCAGTGTGTTCCACAGCCCACCATTTGCCCGTGCGTCCCATGCCGCTCTGCACTTCATCCACCACCAGCAGGATGCCGTGACGATCGCAGATCCGCCGCAATTCCTGCATGAAAATGGCCGGAGCCACCACGTAGCCGCCTTCCCCTTGAATGGGTTCAACGAAGATGGCCGCCACTTCCTCGGGAGGCAATGTGGTCTTGAATAGTTTTTCCTCGATGAAACGGGCGCAGCCGAGGGCGAAGTTGTCGGCGTCCTGCACGCCGCCCACGCAGCCCCGGTACACATCGGGATAACGCACGTGGGTCACGCCCGGCACGAGCGGCGCGAAACGCCTGCGCTGCTGCGGCTTTGACGCCGTCAGCGACAGCGCTCCCATGGTGCGTCCGTGAAACGCTCCGAAGAACGCGATCACGTTCTGGCGCTTGGTGTGATAACGCGCCAGCTTCAGCGCGCATTCGATCGCCTCCGCTCCCGAATTGCCGTAGTAAATGCGATGCGGGCCTTTCATGGGCGCGATCTTCGAAAGCCGCGCCGCCAGTTCCACCATGTTCTCGTAATAAAAGTCCGTACCCGACATGTGAATCAGTTCGCCCGCCTGCTTCTGGATGGCGGCGACCACGTGAGGATGGCAGTGGCCGGTCGAAACCACGGCGATGCCGGCGGAAAAATCAAAGAATTCGTTGCCGTCCACGTCAGTGACAACGATGCCGCGGCCGCTCTTGGCCACCATCGGATAGGAGCGGGTATAGGATGGCGAAATATATTTCTGATCGCCCTCGAGCACGCGCTTGGCGTTGGGCCCGGGCAGGGCGGTCTTGATTTTGGGACCGATCGTGGTCATGGTCTTGGTAGTCATTGTTTGCGTAGTCATGGGATCCTCCATCAGCAGCTGTCAGTAGTCAGCCGCCAGTTGTCAGTAAATGCAGCC
Organism: Candidatus Sulfotelmatobacter sp.; assembly: GCA_052326105.1. Classification (GTDB taxonomy): domain Bacteria; phylum Acidobacteriota; class Terriglobia; order Terriglobales; family Acidobacteriaceae; genus Sulfotelmatobacter. Next base: position 44,523 of record JBKQRC010000042.1, read on the forward strand.
TCGAAACGCGTGATCCTGGTTTGGATCATCACGTTCGGACGAACGCAGGCCGAGGCGAATCAGGCGGAGGATGGAATTAATCGCTACCGAACAGGTTGGGACGCAGGCGCGACGGCAGAACCGCCCGATAGCGCCGCGGGCACACCAGAGAGTGCAGCCAGCATTCGGCCCGGGGTGAATAGGAAGGTAGATGTGAATTGGGAAGACGCGAATTGGGATTCTTCTGCAGCATCGCGAACCGTCAACATTACTGATTGATTATAGCTGGAAGCCATGGAGCGGCGTAACCCCCTTTGGTAACACGAATTCCGGGTTTGGCGAGATGTGTCATGTGGGGACATCTGCCCTCGGCTGTCCGGTCGAGCGAAGCTCGACGGCATTTACCAATTCTTTGACTTCTCGCCGCTCCGGCCTTAGCATGGCTCACCACGGGATGGGGACCGCCCTTTGCTCGAGCAGACCATTTCACACTACCGCATCATTGAAAAGCTGGGCGGCGGAGGCATGGGCGTGGTCTACAAGGCCGAGGACACTCGGCTTGGCCGCTTTGTCGCGCTCAAGTTTCTTCCCGAGGATCTCGCCCAGGACCGCCAGGCCCTGGAGCGTTTTCGTCGAGAAGCCAAAGCCGCATCGGCCCTGAACCACCCCAACATCTGCACCATCTACGACATCGGCGAGGATGGTAACAAGACCTTCCTGGTCATGGAGTTTCTTGACGGCGCCACGCTCAAGCACCTGATCGCGGGTCGCCCGATGGAGTTGGAGACCATCCTCTCGCTGGGGATCGAGATTGCCGATGCGCTGGACGCGGCGCATGCCGGCGGCATCGTCCACCGCGACATTAAGCCGGCGAACATTTTCGCCACCAAGCGCGGACACGCCAAGATTCTTGACTTCGGCCTGGCCAAGGTGAAGGCAAATCCTGCGGGTGGAGTCCCCGATGTCACGGCTCCGTCGTCGGTAGTGGTGGAAGAACATCTGACCAGTCCCGGATCAACCCTGGGCACGGTCGCCTATATGTCGCCGGAGCAGGCTAAGGGAAAAGAACTGGATTCGCGCACGGACCTGTTCTCGTTCGGAGTGGTGCTCTATGAGATGGCCACCGGAACCCTGCCGTTCCGGGGAGAAACTTCGGCCCTCATCTTTCAGGCGATTCTCGACCGCTCGCCGGTTTCTCCCGTCCGGCTCAATCCGGACTTGCCGCCGAAGTTTGAAGACATCATCAACAAGTCTCTGGAAAAGGACCGCAATCTGCGCTACCAGAGCGCAGCCGATATTCGCGCTGACTTGCAGCGGCTGAAGCGCGACACCGAGAGCGGACGGGCGGTTGCACACAGTTCCGGCTCGGTTGCGGCAGCGCCGGAGGCGACCCCGCACCCAGCAGCAAGTGCGCCCTCGGCGGAGGCCGCACGCTCGGGATCGTCTTCAGCGCAGGCTGTGGCTGCCTCGGCCGCCGCCGTGAGCGCGGCCACTCCTGCCAAGAAGCCGTGGAAGATTCTGGTGCCGGTCGTGGCTGTCCTCATAGTGCTTGTCGCCGGCGGACTTTACCTTCGCTCAAGACAGTCCTCAAAGCTGAGTGAGAAAGACAGCGCGCTGCTTGCCGATTTCGTCAATACCACCGGTGACTCGGTTTTCGACGGCACGCTCAAACAAGCCCTCGCCGTGCAACTCGAGCAGTCGCCTTATCTGAACATCGTTTCCGAATCCAAAATTCGCGAAGCCTTGGGCTTTATGGGCCGTCCGCCCGATGAACGTCTCACCAACGACGTAGCCCGCGAAATCTGCCAGCGCCTGGGCATCAAGGTCATGCTGACGGGGACGATTGCCAGCCTCGGCAATCACTATGTGGTCACGTTGGCCGCGCTCAACGGCGAAACCGGAGATTCTCTGGCGCGCGAGCAGGTAGAAGCCGACAGCAAGGAACAGGTTCTGAAATCGCTCGACGAAGCCGCATCCAACCTGCGCCAGAAAATGGGCGAGTCGCTCGCCTCGGTCCAACAATTCGCCAAGCCGCTGGAACTGGCGACGACTTCGTCGCTGGAGGCACTGCAGGAGTTCAGCATCGGTCAGACTGAACATGAAAAGACGAACGACGAAGGAGCCATTCCGCATCTGAAACGAGCCGTGGAGTTGGACCCGAATTTCGCCATGGCCTACGCCACGTTGGGGGTGGTGTACACCAATACCACCCGGCTTACCGAGGGCCAGGAAGCTTTGAAAAAGGCCTATGACTTGCGCGATCGAGCCAGTGCGCGCGAGAAGTTCTACATCCAAGCGCATTATTCCGACGAAGTCACGCTCGACGGCGAGAAAGCCCTGGAGGTTTATGCGGAATGGAGGCAGATCTATCCTCGCGACACCGTGCCCTACGACAATGCGGCCTTGGCATACAGCGAACTCGGGCAACATGAAAAAGCGCTCGACATCGCGAGTCAGGCGCTGCGCATTGATCCTAAGGATGCCTACGTCTACGCCAATCTCTCAGCAGCGTACGAAGCATTGAACCGGTTCGACGAGGCCAAGAGCATTTCCGACCAAGCCGTGGCACTCAAGGCAGATGGGATCGGTGTACGTGGTGTGTTGACCGACCTCGCCTATATGCGCGGCGACTGGACCACCTACGATCACCTGATCGATTTGTCCCGCGGAACGCCGAACGAGGGCTTCGTGCTGTTTTTCAAAGCCCTTGGGCAGGACGCGCTGGGAAAGGTACAGGCAGGCCGCCAGACGTGGCAGCGGGCGCGCTCCGTATTGCTGGGCGCCGGTGTTAAGGACTTCGCCGCCGCGTTGTTTGACTTTGAGGCTGCCAACGACAGCCTTCTTGGATATGCGACCGATGCGCGGCGGAAGGCCTCCCAGGCCCTTGAGCTTTCCAAAGACCGCGATGTCCGCGGTTATGCTGCCTCAGCTTTTGCAACCACCGGAGATCTGGCGAAGTCCGCAGCCCTTCTCGCGGACCTGAATCGCGAGTTTCCCGAGAATCATTTCTTGCACGCAATCATGACCCCCATGGTGCAGGCGGAACAGGATCTGCAAAGAAATCAGCCCGCTGAAGCCATCCGGACGCTCGAACCCCTCCGTCCTTATGAATTGGGCGTCGGACCCCACGGGACGTCCTTCTGGCCGAACCACCTGCGGGGGCTCGCTTACCTCAAGCTGCGCGACGGCCTCAAAGCTGCCGCCGAATTCCAGCGCATTCTCGACCACCAGGGCGTCGGGGCAACGGATCCTGTGTACGCGCTGGCGCGCCTGAATCTCGCCCGGGCCTATGTCGTGCAGGGTGACAATGCCAAAGCCAGAACGGCATACCAAGATTTCTTCGCCGAATGGAAGGACGCCGATGCCGATGTGCCGATCCTCAAGACCGCCAAAGCGGAGTACGAAAAGCTGAAATAGCCGCGGCTGGCTGCGAATAGGTTGATCGATGCAGCTTTAGAATCCGCCCGCAGCCTCGGCCCGTCTGATATCTTTTAACTTCCCCTGCTTCTCCCACCATGAACCAGAAACAGCGCCCAAGCCGGTGGATGGTGATTCTCGCCTTCGGACTCGTGTACCTGTTCTGGGGCTCGACCTACCTGGGCATTGACATCGCCGTGCAGTCGATCCCTCCCGCTCTGATGTGCGCCATGCGGTTTTCGATCGCCGGCGTAGTCATGCTGGCGGTTTGCGCGGCCACCGGACGGAAGATTTTCTACTCGCCGCGCCAGATTGCGCTGGCCGCGGTCGCGGGCCTGCTTCTGCTCATGGGCGGGAACCTCACGCTTTCCTATGCGGAATTGTCCGTATCGTCGGGCCTGGCGGCGCTGATCCTCGCCATCACGCCTTTGTGGTTTCTCGTGCTCGATTCGCTGCTGCTGGGCGACCATCACATTTCCGGCCGCGGCAAAGCCGGCCTGGCTCTGGGGATTGTGGGACTCTTTATCCTGGTCTGGCCGCAATTGCGATCGAGCACGGCGCTCGGCCGCCGCGAATTCTGGGCCTCCATCAGCCTGATCGGCGGGTCCTTCAGTTGGGCGCTGGGATCGGTGCTGGCAAAACGGTGGCAGGGCAGCATGGATGTGTTCAGCGCCACCGGCTGGCAGGTCACGGCGGCGGGAGCAGGCAACTTCGCTTTTGCCGTGCTGAACGGCGATCTTTCGCGCGCGGTCTGGACCGCCCGCGGCATCGGCGCGGTCCTGTACCTCGTCGTGTGCGGTTCCTGGATCGGCTACACGGCATACATCTGGCTGCTCAAGCATGTTCCCACGTCGAAAGTCTCAACCTACGCGTATGTGAATCCGGTCGTGGCCGTGTTCCTGGGCTGGCTGATTCTGCACGAGCGCGTGGACCGCTTCATCCTGGCGGGAAGTGCGATTGTGGTGCTGTCCGTCATTCTGGTCACGAGCGCCAAGGTCCGGGAAAAGACGGTCGCGGAGGAACTGCCGGCGGTGGAAGCGGCGGGCGATTAAAACTGGCCTCGGACGTCAGACCTCAGACATCGGACCTCGGACCTCGGACGTCAGACCTCAGCCCATTCGTGTACAACGGCGTCCAGATAAGTCTGAGGTCCGAGGTCCGCTACTTCGATCCTTCGTCTTCCTCCTCCTCATTCACCACATCCACCACGTGCCCGCGGATGGCAAACGTCTGCTTGGCGCCGCCCGCCGCCTCGAAGCTCACCCGCACCGGGTTTCGCTGCCATGACGGTGCCGGACAGGCCGAGTCCGGAGCGGCATCCTCCGGCACACCGTCATTGGATAACGGCCTATTCAGTACTGGTCTGCGCCGTCCCAGCTGCGCAACAATAGCGACGATTTTCTTCCCGTCGTCGGAGACTCCGCAGTAGGCTATGTAATCCCGGTACCAGCCTGCGACGGAGTAGAGCGCATCGAACTCCGGCAGGTTGATCGCAGAGACGCGGCCGGTAACGCGGTCAACCACCAGCCAGCCGCCACGTTGCCACAGCCAGCGTGGGCTGGATTCCTCGGGTAGACTGTCATTCACGCGAAAGGCGCGCCGCACCACGAACAAATGATCCGTCACTTCGTGCGGTGTGCCGAGCACATACTCTTTGACGCGTCCATCCACCACCAGTGCGCGGATCTTCAGCGTCACAGGCTTGTCAGCCCCTGTACTCCGCGGCAGCCACGGCACAGAAATCCAATTCCCAAATGTGATGACATGAACTTTGGTCGCGGGGCGCGCCACAACCGGGAACAAAACTGCCGTAAGCAGTAAGCCCGTGAGCCCGGGACGCAGCATCGATCGCATGAAGCAAGCGTAGGCAGGAATGGAGTCCAGAGGCAAGGTTTTCGATCACACCGCGGCGGGGAAGAGTGCCGAAATGGGAATAGCGCAGATGCGCAAAAAGATGGTAGTGTTCGATAATATTGGCTTGGATCGCCGAAAAGGGGAAAATAGCGGTAGAATCAAAATCAAGAAAAACGATTTTGTGATCAACGTTTCTCCCTCCTGCCTTCTTTCGCTGCTGTCAATGCGCGGGCAACGCTGGAGGGGGAACCGCCTTCCAACTTAGATATGGGTGACCTTCTACCAAGGCGACGTGCGCAGCGCATTCTGGTCGTGGACGACCAGCCCGCCATTGCGGGCTTGATGAGCCAGTTGCTCACCATCCGCGGATACGACGTCATCACCGCGGCCAACGTCGAACAGGCCGAAGCCGAAGTCCGCCGCCAGACCCCGGACCTGATCCTTTCGGATGTGATGATGCCGGGCAAGTCCGGTTACGACCTTTGCCGTAGCATGAAAGAAAATCCGGCCACGCGCCTGATTCCTTTCGTCCTGATCACCGGACTCAGTGACAGCAGCGACAAGGTGCGAGGGATCGAAGCCGGCGCTGACGACTTCCTGAACAAGCCCGTGCTGGCCGAAGAGTTGATTGCCCGGGTCAAATCCCTGTTGCGCCTGAAGGAATTCACTGACGAACTGGAGACGGCAGACTCCGTTCTGTGCACGCTGGGGCTGATCGTCGAGGGCCGCGATCCCTATACCGAGGGACATTGTGAGCGGCTTTCCATCCACGCGGCGGATTTGGGCCGCCACCTCGGCATGGACGAAGACTCCATCCTCGCGTTGAAGCGCGGCGGGTACCTGCACGATCTGGGCAAGATCGCGGTGCCGGATGAGATCCTGAGAAAAGGCAGCGACCTCACGCCCGCGGAGTGGGAGGTCATGAAACTCCATCCCGTCACCGGCGAAAATATCTGCAAGCCTCTGCGCTCGCTGCGGCTCGTCCTTCCCATCATCCGTCACCATCACGAGCACTCCGACGGCTCGGGCTACCCTGACGGCTTGACCGCCTCGGAGATTCCGGTTCTGCCCCGCGTCCTGCAGGTGGTGGATGTTTATGACGCGCTCCGCACGGCTCGCTCCTACAAGCCGGCCCTTACCCATGAACAGGCTGCCCAGACGATGACTCAAGAAGCCAGCCGGGGCCTGTGGGACCCGGAGTTGGTGGCGGAATATTTCGTCATGCTCGCCCAGAAACGTCAGGTAGCATAGAACAGTTGCCAGTTGCCGGTCCTCCGTTCTGAAGTTTCTCGTCTCTATGGTTCGCTGAAAACTCCAGGGCGTATCAGGGCATCGCTTCAGCGATGCCGCATATGCCGCAGAAACACCCACGGTCTTCAGGCTGCGGAAAAGGTCGCGAATGCGTGTGCCACCGTGGAAGAGCAGCGCTTCAGCGCCGCGCCAGCGGTTTGAAATCAATGCGGGCTTCAGCCCCCGTGGTCATCCCCATGGCGACGACGGACTTTTTCCGCGTCCTGTTCAGCCGTTGCGGAACGGCACCAGCGAGGGAATCAGTCCTGCAGCACACCGTTCAGCCGAATTCTCATTTCCAAAATCCTGAAACGACGAAGTACAATCACGAAGCTGCGTCCAATCCGGCAGCGCGGCCCGCCGTTACTGGCAACTGACAACTGGCAACTGCTTTGGAGCCCAATTACAGCATCGTGATTCCGGCCTATAACGAGAGCGCCCGTCTGGGCGCGACGCTGGAGAAGGTCCTCGCCTACATTCGCGCTCAGGGATGGAATGCAGAAGTCATTGTCGTGAACGACGGTTCGCGCGACAATACCGCGGACATTGTTCGCACCTTCGCCGCCAAAGATGCAGCGCTGCGTCTGGTGGAAAACCCAGGCAACCGCGGCAAGGGATACAGCGTGCGCAACGGGATGCTGCACGCGCACGGCCGGATCATGTTGTTCAGTGATGCCGATCTCTCGTCCCCCATCGAAGAAGCCCCCAAGCTTTTCCAGGCGCTGGAGGCGGGCGCCGACATCGCCATCGGTTCGCGCTGGCTGCGCGCCGAAACCCAGACCCAGCGCCAGCCGCTTCACCGGCAACTCTTCGGGCGGATCTTCAACCTGTTGCTGCGCCTCACCCTGGGATTGCAATTCAAAGACACGCAGTGCGGTTTCAAAGCCTTCAAGCAGCCGGCAGTCCAGGCCATCTTCCCTCTGCAGAAAATTGAGCGCTGGGGATTCGATCCGGAGATTCTGTTCCTGGCGCGGAAGCACGGCTTCTCCGTGCAGGAAATTGCGGTCGCCTGGGGACATAGTGGCGGGGCGCGCATCAACCCGCTGATGGACGGCTCGCGCATGTTTCTGGAGATGCTGCACATCCGCTGGAACGACTTGACCGGAAAATATGACGCCGCGCCAACCGCTCCTGCGCAGGCGGCGAACACGCTGCCGGGGCGGGGCGGCCCGCAGCCTTAGCAAACTGACCGCGCTCCCCCGACGGTGGGTCATGGCGGGTGGCCCAGGCTTTTGATTTCGCTGATACCAGCAACACAGTGGGTGCCCCATCCTAGCCGCGCTTTTTGCGGCTAGGGTGGGAACCACGGCGCATGCACCATGGGGTCAAAGCCGTAAACTCACCCCCGCTCCACCCCCGCCTTCAGCGCCTCCACCACCCGCCTCCCCATTTCGCTCGTGGAAATCGCCGCATGCGCCTTACCCGCCAGATCTGCGGTGCGTGCGCCCTGGGAGAGCACCGTCGAAACGGCCTTCTCGATACGAGCTGCTTCCGCCTCGAGCTTGAACGAATGCCGCAGGAGCATCGCGGCCGACAGAATCGCGCCCAGCGGATTGGCAATCCCTTTGCCAGCGATGTCGGGGGCTGACCCGTGTACCGGCTCATAGAGTCCGACGGGCCCTCCCACGCTCGCCGAAGCCAGCAGGCCGAGCGAGCCCACCACCCCGCCCGCCTGATCCGAGAGAATGTCGCCAAACATGTTCTCCGTAAGCACCACGTCAAAATCCGTGGGCCGCTGCACCAGCAACATGGCGGCCGAATCCACATACTGGTGCCCCACCTTCACCTCGGGATAATCTTTCCCAATCCGCGTTACCACCTCCCGCCAGAGCCGCGAACACTCGAGCACGTTGGCTTTGTCCACGGAGAGAACTCTGCGCCGCCGCTTCATGGCAAGATCGAAAGCAACGCGGGCAATGCGCTCGATTTCCGATTCGCTGTAGCGCATGGTGTTGACGGCGGCACGCGAGCCCGGATTCCCTTCAATCGCACGGGGTTGCCCAAAATATGCTCCGCCCAGTAATTCGCGCACGATCATGATGTCGGTTCCGCGCACGATTTCTGGACGCAGCGGAGAACAATCCTCAAGCGCGGGGAAGAAAACCGCCGGACGCAGATTGGCGTACGCTCCCAACTCGCGGCGCAAGCGCAGCAGACCTGCCTCGGGCCGCAGATGGCCCGGATTGTGATCGAACGCGGGACTTCCCACCGCCCCCAACAGCACCGCCGACGACGCCAGGCAAGCCTGCAGAGTATCCGCGGGCAGCGGATCTCCAGCCGCCGTGAGCGCTGCTCCACCGATAGGCTTGCGCTGAAGTTGTATCTGGTGGCCAAAGGCATCAGCCACGGTTTCGAGGACGAGTACGGCCTGTTCGGTGACTTCCGGACCGATGCCGTCGCCAGGGAGGATGGTGAGATTCAGGAGCATGAGGAATTGAGTAATTGAGTAAATTGGGTAATTGAAAACCTGCTGATTCTATCGCTTGAGCGGGAAGATTGCTTCGAAAAGAGTCTTACTTTTCAATTACTCAATTGCCCAATCCCTCAATTACTCAATCCCCTACACGCCCCACAAATAATCTTCCTGCTGTTGCTGCTCGTGGTGGGGATCGCCGTGAGCCTGCAGCGGCAACCCGAACGCGTTCGTCGCCGGCACCACCGGGAAGGGCCGGGCCGGCTCGGGCTCGGGTACCGGCACGCTTGGGGTTGGCACATTCACGGCAGCTGCTTTCTCCGCGGGAATCGGCTCGATTAGCGGTGTAGCCGATGTCGCCGGTTTGTGAGTATCGCGAATCAATTCCAGCAGGTGATGATCTTCCACATGCTTGATCTTGTCGGCCAGACGGACAAAGCGGCGGTAGATATCGTCCAGCGCCCGCCGGTCAAACTGATAGCCCAGCTGTTCGCAGCGCATGCCCAGCGCGTGGCGGCCCGAGTGTTTGCCCAGAACGAGCTTCGAATCCGGAACGCCGACCGACTTGGGCGTCATGATTTCATACGTCAGGGGATTCTTCAGCATTCCATCCTGGTGGATGCCGGCTTCATGGGCGAAGGCATTGCGGCCGATAATCGCTTTGTTCGGCTGCACCGCTACGCCGGTGATCTCGCTCAACATCTGGCTGGCGGCGAAAATCTGCTCGCCGGCCACGCCAGTGTCGTAGGGATACTGGTCCGGGCGCGTCCGCATCGCCATCACGATCTCTTCCAGCGAAGCATTGCCTGCGCGCTCCCCGATTCCGTTGATCGTGCACTCCACCTGCCGCGCTCCGGCGGCCACCGCGGCCAGAGCGTTCGCCACCGCCATTCCCAGATCGTTGTGGCAGTGCGCGGAAATCGTGACTTGCTCGATCCCCTTCACCCGTTTTCGGATCGTCGTGATCAATTCCCCGAACTCCGAGGGCACGGTGTAGCCGACGGTGTCAGGGATATTCAGCGTGGTCGCGCCCGCCTCGACCACCGCCTCCAACACGCGGCAGAGAAAGTCCGGATCGGTACGGGTCGCGTCTTCCGGTGAAAACTCGACGTCCTCACACAGCGACTTGGCCAGGCGGACAGCGTCGCGGGCCTGGGTCACGCATTGATCGCGCGTGATGCGCAGCTTGTATTGCAGATGAATGTCAGAAGTCGCCAGGAACACATGGATGCGGGGACGAGCCGCGTCTCTTAGAGCCTCCCAGGCGCGTTCGATGTCGGGCCGGCAAGCCCGCGCCAGGCCGGCAATCACCGGACGCCGCACCACTGCTGCGATCGCCTTCACTCCCTCGAAGTCGCCGTCAGAGGCGATGGGAAACCCGGCCTCGATCACGTCCACTCCCAGACGGTCGAGTTGGTGAGCCAGGCGCAGCTTTTCCTGGTGGTTCATGCTGCAACCAGGCGACTGCTCTCCGTCACGGAGAGTCGTGTCGAACACCGTGATGCGGGCTCGCTCAGGCATGGGTCCCCCTCGAAAAAAGAAACTGATCTTCTATGGTACGGGCGCCCGGCGCAGAAGCAAAACTTATAATTGTTAAGTTATCATTAGTACTAGTTGTATAATAAGCGCTGCTAATGGTTTGGAGAGATTTGATTAAGGAGTCCGCATATGGAACTCTCGCAACTCGAAGTCTTCCTGGCGGTTGCCCGCGAGCGCCGCTTTTCCCGCGCCGCCGAGAAGCTCTACCGCACCCAGTCGGCCGTCAGCCAGACCATCCGCAAACTGGAGGATGAACTGGGCGAGGCCTTATTGGACCGCTCTTCGCGCGAGGGCATTTTGACCGATGCGGGAAAGGTGCTCTACGAGTACGCCGAGAAGCTGATCAACCTCCGCGCCGAGGCCAGCGAGTCCCTCACCGAACTGCGGGAGTTGCAGAAAGGCAAGCTGGTCATCGCGGCCAACGAATTCACCGTGCTCTATCTGCTGGCGGTGCTGGCCGAGTTCCGGCGGCTGCACCCGATGATCAAGATCACTGTCGAACGCGCTCTGGGCAGCCACATCCCCGATGACGTTTTGCGCTACGCCGCCGAATTCGGAGTGCTGTCTTACGAGCCGCAAGAGCCCAATCTGCGTTCGGTGGTTGTGTACCTCGACGAACTGGTGTTCGTCGTTCCCCCGACCCACCCGCTGGCCTCGGCGGCGCAGGTCAGTATCCGGCAGCTGGGCGTGGAGTCTTTTGTGGCGCACATTGTTTCGTCCCCTTACCGCGAGAAGGTGATCCAACTATTCAAAACTCTCAAAACGCCGCTCCATATGGACGCCGAGCTGCCTACTCTGCAAGCCATCAAGCAATTCGTAGCGATGGGGAATGGAGTGGCTTTGGTCCCGGGGATCAGCGTAGAACCCGAGATTGCCCGGGGCGAACTGGTGCGGATTCCGGTGCGCGAGCTGCGGCTGAACCGCAAGCTGCGCCTCATTTACCGCAAAGACGCTAGCCTGTCCCACGCCGCGAAAGCGTTCCTGAAAGTGGCCGAAGCGGTGGCGCTGGAACGCAAAGGACGCTACCGGTTTCAGCGCCAGGATTAGACGCGAGGCCGCAAAAATGAAACGAGGAGCAAGGCGAACCCTGCTCCTCGCTTCATCCATTTTCGACTCTACTCCGTCTCAGCAGTCGGTGCAGACCTGCTCCTCGCGGAACGATTCGAGCGCAGCGTCAAGCGACGGATGCACTTCGAGCACCGAGTCGAGATTGGTCAGACTGAGTAACGTCAGCACCACGGCATTCGGACCGGAGCACTTCAATTCGACGTCATTCTCCTGCGCCCAGGTCTGCAGCAGTGCGAGCTCGCCAATGCCGGCGCTGTCCATGGCACTGACTCCGCTCAGGTCAAGCACGAGCTTATTCGTATGTTGCAGGATCCCGCCCACCAGCCGCGAGAGAGCGGCCGCTTCATCGCGATATACAATGCGTCCCTCGCAGTGTACGACGATGACGTCCCCACGATTCCGCGTTTCCAGACTGAGCTTCAACTTCGGCTCCTTTTCCAGTTCAAAGGCAACCGGCCCCACCGGTTCCCAGGTTTGCCAATTCGTGTCCATAGGTTGCATGCTAATAGATAGACGCGGGTGGACTGGTTTCGGCACCATGGAAACTGGATAAATTTTCGCCGGCAATCGCGGCCAGGCGCAGGGCTTGGGAGGGATAAAATTTGTCCACCGGGACATCTTAGCCATCCGGTACACTGCATCTAACGAATTTCGCTGCATGAAATGAAGATTTTTTGCCGGCGCTTAGCCGGGGAGGAATAATTCGTGCCCAAGATCGCTGCCGCGGTGCTGGTGTTCGTCTGTCTGATGTTGCTTTCGATCCCGATGTCGGCACAGCTCCTGCCGCGTGGAAATGTTTATGCCGGTGTATCTTACAGCCCTCAACTGACAGACGTGGCCCCGGCCAACAGGCAGTCGTATCGCGGTTGGGAAGGCTCGGCGGAAGACCTCCCCTTCGTCCGCCTTTCGCACCTCGGTTTCGCGCTCGATGCCAGCGGCTACTATCGCAGCGGCGTCAAACAATACATCGGTGTCTTTGGCCCGCGTCTGTCCACCAACGTGGGGAAATGGCGCCCCTTCATTCACGCCATGGCCGGCATTCGACACGTCAACTCGAATAACATCATCATCTACAACCCGATCGCCATCGACATCGGCGGCGGCGTTGACTACAAACTCTGGTTCAAGAACTTCTCCTGGCGCCTGCAAGGCGACTTTGTGCACTCGCGCTACGCGAGTGACAACCAGAACGACTATAAGGCCTCCACTGGAATTGTGTGGCGTTTCTGAGGGGTTGAAAATCCAGGGTTTAAAATCCAGTATCCTCGCCGGATGCAACCGATAACCCATCCCATTTTTTCTGGCATCTAAAAACTTTTTGCGCCTGCCTGTGTTTAGCAGTCGCAGAAGGAGGGCATGATGGGAAGAGCTGTCATTATCGCGTCTATGTTGTTCATGCTGGCTGGCCTGGCGGTAGCCCAGGTTCCCACCGCGGGGAATGTTTTCGTGGGATATTCCTTTGAAAACGCCAGCTCATCCGCACTGAATCTCGACCTGAGCCGGCCCAACCTGCAAGGATGGGAAGCATCTCTTGAGGGCAAGGTGTTTCCACTATTGGGCATTGTCGCGGATTTCACCGGCCACTACGGTTCCGAGGGCTTCGCTTTTTATCCGCCGGGAGGTCCGGGCCCGATCAACGTAAATGTAACCGGCCACGAAGAGGAGGTCCTGTTCGGCCCGCGTTTTTCAGTTCCTGTCCGCAGGTTTCGGCCTTTCGCCGAGCTTGAGTTTGGAATTGGGCACATCAACACTACGGGCGGCTACGGGTCGGATACTTCTTTCGCCACCGCAGTGGGAGGGGGGCTCGACTACCGGATCATTCGCCCCGTGGCATGGCGCTTCGAAGGAGACTACGTCTCGACACGGTTTTTTCATACATCGCAGAATAATGTGCGTCTATCCACCGGCATTGTTTTCCGTTTCTGAGTTAAGGATCGCCCCAAACAAAAGCAGGATTCAGCTGGTTGGCTGAACCCTGTTTTCTGTGGCCACGACAAAAAGTTGTTTAGGTGCGCGGCAGACCGTTTGGCTCCGCCCAGTATTTGTGATCGCGCAGGAAATATTTTTCGTTCCAGTAGTTCATCGCCGTCTTGAGGAAGAGCCAGCCCACGCGCAGGTGTCCCATTTTCTGGAACCGGCGATTGGTGGTGTAAACCCCGCCCCGCACGATGGCAAAGCGCTTGCGCCCGACCTGCTGGCTCAGGCGGTAGTCCTCAGCATACAGGATCTGCTCGTGAAACCCGCCCAGTTCCCAGAATTTGTTCCGGTCGAAAAGCATGAACATGCCGGTAGCAAACGGACGATGCAGGTGCGACAAATATTGAAACAAATCGTTTCCCACATAGAACACCTTGTCGAGCCAGTTGCCGTCGCGGCACAGAATGTTGGTGGTCACGCAGTGCAGGTGATTGCGCTGCGCGCGTTCCAGGCAGCGCCGCACCAGCGAGGGATCGGCCAATTCAATGTCCGCATCCACAAACAGGACGTAGGGAGTGTCAGCCTGCGCCGCACCCTGATTCCGTCCCATCGAGGGCATCCCGCCGCGAATCACGCTCACCTTCAACCGGTCGCGGAAGCTCAGGACAATTTCGGGAGTGCCGTCGGTTGAATTCGCGTCAGCCACCAACACTCTCGTACTCGACATCTTCGAGTAATCCTGATTCGTCAGCGAAGTCAGCAAGCGCGGAATCAGCTTGGCCTCGTTCTTGGCCGGAATCACGATCGTCAGCTCGTTCGCGATATTCGTGCTCGTTGAACTCATGGATTTGTACCCCCAGTTCGTCAATGGTGAGATAAGTCAGCCGCGAATCGACCCACCCGCCCGCGTTGTAATAATGGATGCCGTCCTTCTCCACATGGATGGCTTGGTGCGTGTGCCCACAGAAAATGCGATCCGCGCCGTGATGCCGGGCATAGGCCAGAGCGCCCGAAGCCACCTTCGGCGACATGCGCAGCCAGCGCGTGTTCAGCCGGTCAATCATTCGCGCGATGGGATTGCCCCTGAAATCCAGCTTTTGCAGTTGCAGAAAAAGCGACGTCCCCAACCGGCTCAGCCGCAGGCGGCTTACCTGGAACCCGTCGAACTGATGCCCGTGAATGGCGATGTGGCGCAGCCCGCGATAGTTCCACGCGTAGTGCTGGTACACGCGCACTCCGACCAGGTGAGACATGATGTTGGCCAACCCGTGGTCATGATTGCCTTCCACCCAAACCACCTCAACGTGCCGTTTCGGATTCGAAAGCTTTCGGATATAGCCCAGAAACTTCCAGTGCTCCTTGGTCAGGCGGGCAAAGTTGAGATCGGCGAAAATGTCGCCCAGCAGGATCAAACGCTCGAAGTAGCTTTCCTTGAGCAGTTGCGTCGCCTCGCGCGCGCGACTCATCTCCGCACCAAGGTGCAGGTCGGAAAGGATCAGCGTGTTGTAGACCGGGAGACCCATGCTTTCCTTGTAGCAAACGAATGTTAAGGGTTGATGAAATGTGCATCAAAACTGGTGCATAGGTAACTACCGAAATAACTCCCCTGACTGATCCAGAATGGGCTTGCCGGAGTCCAAACCATGTGAATCTCTCCCGGAGGGCGCCAAATCTGAGCGACCCACAGTGACCTTCGTAATCGCGCCGGGGCGTTACGGCGTTGCTGCCGCCTGAGGCCACTCCTAGAATCGAAAAAGGGTTTCGTGCGCTTTATTCCCGCATGCCTGACATAACAAAACGACTGGACCGGGCCGAACTGGCGAAGCGCGTAGAGCGCGCCGAGAAGCTCCTGCAGAAGGGCAAGACCGCCGACGCGCTGGAGGAATATCTCCTGGTTTTGCGCGATGATCCGGAAAACGATGTGGTGCGGCAACTGGCCGCCGATCTGTCTCTTTCCCTAAGCCGCAACAACGACGCCGTCCGCCTCCTGGGCGACTTGTTTGAGCGCCAGGTGGGGGCTGGGGATGCGACTCGCGCCAGTCTGACCTACAAGAAACTGGCCCGGCACGGAAGCCCAACCTGGCAACAGAAATTCCGCTTCGGACAACTGCTCGAAGGATCGAACAAGAAGCTGGCGGCAACCACCTACGAGTCGGCCCTGACCGACCTGGCGAAACTGGGGAAGAAACAGGAGTGCGCGGAGATCCTCGACCGAATGGTAGCCATGGAACCGACCCAGGCGAACCTGCTGCGGGTGGGAGAACTGGCGTCCGAGTTGGGAAATCGCAGAGCCGCAGCGTCGGCCTTTCAGCGGGTGGCGGAACTGGCCTCAGCCGAGGGCGGCGATGCGACGCAATGGTATGAGCGCGCCTATCAGGAGGATTCGTCCGACATCCAGATTGCTCTGGCCTACGGCAAGATTCTGCTGGCGCAGGGCCAGATTGGTGCGGCGATCTTCATTCTGGAGCCGCAACTGAACTCCGAGAATGTGACCCCGGAGTTGCGCGACACCTATGCCGGCGCTCTGATGGCGGCGGGCCGCCTGGCCGAGGCCGAACCGATCGTGTGGGCGCTGTTTGAACAGAATCCCGCGCGGGTGCAACAAGTGATCGGGCTGATCGGCCAGATGCTCGATAGCGATCAGGAAGAGGCTGCCGTTGCCCTGGCTCGCAAACTGGAGCAGTTCCAGCGCCGCCGCGGAGAGCGGCGGCAGTTCATTGCCATCATGCAGGACATCACGTCGACCCACCGCGCGACGCCGCAGATGCTGGAGTTCCTCAGCGAGCTTTACAACTCTTCCAACCGGGAGAACGATTATTGCCAGACGTTGCTGAAGCTGTTTGATCTCTATTGCGAGACCGGCAATTTTCCGAAAGCAGCGGACTGCCTGGATCGCGCCGCCGAGGTGGATCCCTATGAGCCCGGCCATCTGAAGCGGCTGGACCTGATTAAGGGCAAAGTGGAAGACGGACGCTTCCGTGCGATTTCCTCGCGATTTTCACCTGTCAGCAAGCCGGTCGAAGAGCCGGCGCATGTGCAGGAGCCCACGTTGGGAGCTTCTACACTGCAAGACCTGATGCTGCAAGCGGAAATCCTGGTGCAGTATGGGATGCGCAGCAAGGCAGTGGAGCGGCTGCAGCGTATTCAGGAAATGTTCCCGCGCGAGGAAGAGCGCAACGAAGATCTGCAACGGCTCTACATGTCTGCGGGCGTGACGCCGCGCTATGCCGGATCGGCGCCCTTGCCTCCGGTTACGGCTTCGGCGCCAGCGGAGCCTCCGGCTCCCGACCCCGCTGCCGACGTGCGCAGCTTTACCCGCGTGGCCGAGATTACGCGCAAGTTGTATCACCAGGGCACGGCGCCGGCCGTACTCAACACCGCGGTGAAGGAAATCGGCGCGCACTGGGAAGCGACCCGTTGTGTGGCAGCCATGGGCAAGCCGGGCGCATCAACGACCTCGGTGGACGAGTACTCTGCGGAGGGAGTTAAGAAAGGGAACTCCGCCGCCATCGCCGAATTGGTCGGGTGCCTGCAGCAGGCAGTCGAAGGACATGAGCCGCTGGCGATCAACGACGCGCCCAAGGCCCCGGCGCTGCAACCGGCGAAGAAGGCCGTCGCCGAGTTGGGTGCGCTATCCGTTCTGGCGATTCCCCTGAGTGACGGGGAAGAAAAGGTCGGCATCCTGGTGCTCATGCACAACCGTCCGCGGGTGTGGCAACAGGCTGACATGGTTGTGCTCAAGACGCTGGCGGATCAGACCGTGATCGCGCTGAACAATGCCGGGTTGCGGCGTCTGGTCAAGAACTTGTCAGTCACGGATGAGAAATCGGGGCTGCTGAAGCGGGCATCTTACATTGATCTGCTGCTGGCGGAAAGCAAACGGGCGATTCAGAACGCATCTGCGCTCTCGGTCCTTCTGCTGCAGTTTGGAAAGAATGCGGCCATGGTCAGGGAGCACGGCGAAACCGGCGTGCAGGCCGTGATGGAGCGAGTGGGGCAGCTGTTTGCCGCCAACATCCGCTCGAATGATCTCGCCTTCCGCTACGATACGACCACGATCGCGATTCTGCTGGGCGAGACGGCGGAAAAAGAAGCCATGCTGGCGATCGAGAAGCTGCGCAAGATCATCGCCGAGGTGCGTTTGCCGGCGAAAGATGGAGCCGAGCAAGGCCCGTCGGCTCAGTTTTCGGCAGGACTGGCCGAGGCCGTGATTCGCACCGAATACGATCCCATAGACGTCGTCACCGAAGTGATCAATCGCGCCGAGCACGCTCTGAGTCAGGCCATTTCGCAAGGGCCGGGGAAAATTGTCGCGCTCGGCCCGGCGGCGCTCGCCGCGGGCGCGGTTGCGTAGGGTTGGAGCGGCCCCGGTTCTCCGCCGAGAGGCGCTCAACTGTTGACGAGCGAGTTATCCTTAAGACCGGGTGACAGCCCCGTGTCGATCGCTAGATTCCACCGAAGGTTCTCTCCAAATTTTGGCTGGTCGATACTCCTTGGATTCGTCGTGTCTTTCTCAGCGGCGTTTCTTACCAGGGTCACCCGAGCGGGCTGGCTCTTTCTCCCTTTTGGTATTGATTCGCCACTCGGCCCACTCGGGAACGTGTTCTTCAATACCTGTGTTGTCTTTATGCTGCTTAGCCTTCAAAGTCTGCGGAAATCAGACTGACTTCGAGCCCGTTCCCTCCGGTAGTCAAATCTCCTTACCCGCTGCTACACTGACCAGTTTGGCGAATTGACTCTGATCGCTCTGATCAGAGTTCCATTGGGACAATCATGTTGAAGCCTGGGGATATCGCGATCGTCAGCGGGGCACGCACGCCCTTTGGCCGCTATTGCGGCAAGTTGAAAGATTTCACGGCGCAGGAGTTGGGTGCGGTCGCGGCCAAGGGAGCGATCGCGCGCTCGGGGATCGAGGCCAAGGAGTTCGATCATGTAGTCTTCGGCAACGCGCAGCAAACTTCCGGCGACGCGCTGTATGGGGCGCGGCATGTGGGATTGCGGGCGGGGATTCCCATTGAGACTCCGGCGCTGACGGTGAACCGGCTGTGCGGCTCGGGCATGCAGGCCATCGTGAGCGCGGCGCAGATGATCCAGACTGACGAGGCGAAGGTTGTTCTCGCCGGTGGAATGGAGGCAATGTCGCAGGCGCCGTTTGTGATTCGCGGGCGGGACGGGTTCACCCTGGCGCCCGGCGGCAAGCTGGAAGATTCGCTGATGGTGGCGCTGCTCGATTCGTATTGCGGGTCGTACATGGCGAACACCGCGGAATTGTATGGATCGCAACAGGGGATCACGCGCGAGATGCAGGATGAATTTGCGCTAAGGTCGCAGCAGCGGGCCGACGCGGCCTATAAAGAAGGCCGTCTGCAGGAAGACCTGGTGCCGGTGGCGCTGCGCAATTCGAAAGGCGAGGCGACTGGCGAGTTGCTGACCGAGGACGATCACCGGCGTCCGCAGACCACGATGGAAGGGCTGGCAAAGCTGAAGCCGGCATTTGGCCGCAATGGTACAGTGACGGCGGGCAACGCCAGCGGCATTGTGGATGGCGGCGCGGCGGTCGTGATGATGTCGATCGACGAAGCCCGCAAGCGCAACATTGTGCCGCTGGGCCGGATTGTGAGCTGGGGTACCGCGGGAGTGGAGCCGAAGCTGATGGGGCGTGGTCCCGTGCCGGCGACGAAGATCGCTCTGCAGAGGGCCGGACTGTCGCTCGATTACCTCGATCTGATTGAAGTGAATGAAGCGTTCGCGGCGCAGTATCTGGCGGTCGAGAAAGAACTGGGTCTCGATCGCGAGAAGGTGAATGTAAACGGTGGCGCGATTGCGCTGGGACATCCGCTGGGCGCGACCGGGACGCGGCTGGTGCTCACGCTGCTCTATGAGTTGCGGCGGCGGAAGAAGAAGTATGGGCTGGCGACGGCGTGCATCGGTGGCGGGCAGGGGATCGCGATGGTGGTGGAGCACATGATCAGCTTCTAGCCACGGATTCGCACGGATATTCAGGGATAAAAAGTCGCTTGTCATCCTGAGCGGCGCACTGTGCCGCGAAGGATCTATGCAAGTTGCTGGCGCCGGCAGGGTGCATGGGTCCTTCGCTTCGCTGAGGATGACAAAGTTAATTCTTCAAGGAAGCTGTCATGGAGATCAAGAACGTCGGCGTTCTAGGTTGTGGTCTGATGGGCTCCGGCATCGCGCAAGTTTGCGCCATGGCCGGATTTGACGTCATGGTGCTCGAGGTCGAGCAGAAGTTTCTCGACAAAGGATTCGCCGGGATCGAGAAATCTTTGGCGAAGTTCGCCGAGCGTCCCGTCGAGAAGGGCGGAATCACGGCCGAGCAGAAGAACGCGATTCGGGCGCGGCTGAAAGGCACGACCAACAAGGCCGACCTGGCCGATTGCGACATCGTCATTGAGGCCATCATCGAGAATGTGGAAGAAAAGAAGAAGATGTTTGCGTCGCTCGATGGCATCGTGAAGAAAGATGCCATCTTCGCTTCGAATACGTCTTCGATTTCGGTCACGGAGTTGTTGACGGCAGTGAAGCGGCCGGAGCGCTTCGTCGGGCTGCATTTCTTTAATCCCGTGCCGCTGATGAAGCTGGTCGAAGTCGTGCGCACCATCGCCACTGCGGATGCTGTGTATGAGGCCGCTTACGAGTTCGGAAAGAAGCTGGGCAAGGTTCCAGTACGCACGTCCGACAAGACGGGATTCATCGTAAACCGGCTACTGGTGCCGTATTTGCTCGATGCCATCCGCGCCTACGAAGAAGGCGTGGGCTCGATCGAAGATATTGATAACGCGATGAAGCTGGGCTGCGGCTATCCGATGGGGCCGTTCACGCTGCTGGATTTCGTCGGCCTCGATACGACTTACTACATCACGCATGTGATGTATGACGAATTCAAGGAGCGGCGGTTCGCCTCGCCACCGCTGCTGAAGCGGATGGTGATGGCGGGCTGGTACGGGCGCAAGTCCGGGCGAGGGTTTTATGATTATGGGGACCCGAATAATCCGAAGGCGAATAAGCTTTAGCTTTTGTCACGGATTGGCAAGCATCGACACGGATTTTTCGCGTTTGTCATCCTGAGCGGCGTCTTTTGCCGCGAAGGACCTATGCATTGTGCTGGCGCCGGCAGAGTGCATAGGTTCTTCGCTTCGCTCAGGATGACAAGGGTCTTTTGCAATCCCCGTGCTCCGCGTGAATCCGCGGCCAGGAATTTGAACTTATGAACTTCGAAAACATCATTCTCGAAAAGAAAAACGCGATTGCCTATGTCACCGTGAACCGGCCGAAGGTGCTCAACGCGCTCAACATGGCCACCATGGAAGAGTTGCGGGCGGCCTTCCACGACATCAAGAACGACAAGGCGATTCGGGTCGTCATCTTCACCGGCGCGGGCGAGAAAGCATTCATCGCCGGCGCCGACATCGGCGAACTGGCCAGGCACGATGCCGTCAGCGGCAAGGAGTACACGCATCGCGGGCAGTCGGTGCTGAATCTGATCGAGAATCTGGGCAAGCCGGTGATTGCCTGCATCAACGGCTTCGCGCTCGGTGGTGGGTGTGAACTCGCCATGGCTTGCACCATGCGGCTGGCGAGCGAGAACGCCAAGCTCGGCCAGCCCGAGGTGAAGCTGGGAATCATTCCGGGCTACGGCGGATCGCAGCGTCTGCCGCGGCTCGTGGGCAAAGGGCTCGCCATGCAGCAGGTGCTGACGGGCGAGATGATCACGGCGCAGGAGGCGCATCGTATCGGATTGGTGAATGAAGTCACTGCGCCTGCCGAGCTGATTCCGCGGGCGGAGTCGATTGCGGCGAAGATCATCGCCAACGCTCCACTCGCCGTGCAGTACGCGATGGAGGCCGTTAATAAGGGCATGGAGATGACGCTGGCCGAAGGTTTGTATCTGGAGGCGACGCTGTTCGGCGTGTGCTGCGCGACGGAAGATAAGAAGGAAGGCACGACGGCATTCCTGGAGAAGCGAGCGCCAGTGTTTAAGGGCAAGTAAGAAGGTAGAAGTCAGATTGCAGAATTGGAACTCTTCCACCACGGAGGCACTGAGTCACGGAAAAAAAAAACAAATTGAAGATTGAGCCGCCTCCAGAGCCAGCGATTCCCGCTCTGGAAGGCAATCTCGATGCTACCGGGAAACGCTTCGCCATCGTCGTCTCGCGGTTCAATGCGTTCATTACCGAGCGGCTGTTGCAGAGCGCATGGGATGGATTGCTGCGGACCGGGGCGAAGAAGGACGACATCGCGGTCGTACGCGTGCCGGGGAGCTTCGAAATCCCGTCGGCGGCGCGCACGCTGGCGCAAACGAGGCAATACGACGCCATCATCTGCCTGGGATGTCTGCTGCGCGGCGACACCGCGCATTACGACGTGATCGTAAACGAAGTGACGCGCGGGATCGGGCAGTCAGCGCAAGAAACAGGCGTGCCGCACGCATTCGGCGTTCTGACCTGCGACACGCTGGAGCAGGCCATTGATCGCGCCGGATTGAAGATGGGGAACAAGGGCTTCGAGGCGGCGCTGGCGGCGGTGGAGATGGTGGCGCTGAAGCGAGCCATCAGCCCTCAGCCGTCCGCTGTCAGCAAAAAGCAGGTTCCTCGCTTCGCTCGGAATGACAAGGGCAAGAATCGGAATGACAAGAGCAAGAAGAAGACGAATGGGCACAAGTAACTCTCCTTCCTACAGTAAACTGGCAACTCGCAACTGACCACTGGTAACCGCTCTCATGGGTACTCGCCGCAAATCTCGGGAACTGGCTCTGCAGATGCTGTTTCAGTCGGACATGGGCAAGCAGAACGCGGATCATGTCCGGCGGACATTCTGGGCCGAGCACGGAACGGCCAGCGCGGAAGTGCGCGGATTTGCCGACGACCTTTTTCGCGTGGCGATGGATCGCAGCGGCGAGATTGACGTCTTGATTGAACGCCATACCGAACACTGGCGCATGGAGCGCATGGCCGCCGTGGATCGCAATCTGCTGCGGGCCGCGGTCGCCGAATTTCTGGCCTATCCGGAAACGCCGCGAGCAGTGGTGATTAATGAGGCGCTGGAAATTGCGCGAAGGTTCTCGACTCCCGAGTCGGTGCACTTCGTCAACGGCGTGCTCGACAGCGTGGGGAAAGAACTGGAGAGCAGCGGCCAGTAGCCAATCGGCGGTGAAGCAAACAGAGCTGCCCTCCGCGTCCTCTGAAGCTCTTTCTTCCGAATCTGCCCGAGACGGACATGTCTCTTACTCGATCTCGATGTTGCCGGAGGCTGTTTTCAGTTCGACCGTGGGACCTCCCTGACCTACTTGACCGCGAAGTTCGTGAGGGCTGGTGGTTCCGTGCACGGTGATTGAGTCATGCGCTTCGATCGTTCCGGCACTGGTGTGGGCCACCAGCGCAAGATTCGCCGGCATGGAAAATTGCACGCGTACCGTGCCTGTGCCGGTATCGAGGCGCCAGTCCGAAAGCGGCCTGCCGGAGGCACGGATGTTTCCGCTTCCAGTCGTCACTTGCAGGCCACCCTCCAGGTCTTCCACGTCTACGTCGCCGGAGCCGGTGATGATCTCCGTGTCGACGCCGCCTATGGGTGCAAGGTGCGCATCGAGTGGTTCCCCCGTCCGCGGGTTAAGAAGCCGCGCGCGCTCCAGGCGCTCGGCTGGAGTCAGGTTGCCGACAATTCCGCTGACGCGGACCGTGCCGGTACCGGCCCTGGCGTGATTTTTCCGTGGATGTCGCGCAGGTCGATCTCCCCAGAACCGGTGTCAACGTGCGTGTCGAGGCCGATATGCCAGACGTGCAGGTTTCCCGAGCCGGTTGTGGCATCGACCGGCCCGTGGATGCCTTCCACGGTCTGATTGCCGGTGCTGGTTTCCACATGCAACTGAGTTTCGATGGGGACGACGATCTCGTAAGTGATGGACACACCGCGCACCAGGTCCGGGCTGGCGAAGTGGCCGATGCGGACGTTGTGACCCTTGTTGTCGAGCGTGATGGGCGGATTCATTTCAATGGCGCGGACGCGCGATTCGACATTGGCATCATCTTGAGAGTCGTCACTCCCGTGAATCCTGGCATGAATTTCAATCTTGCCCGGCTCTCCCCCATGCACGGAGATTTCGCCGGCCTCGGTCACGATATCGACCTTAAGCGGGCTTGAGACCGGGAAGTTGCGGTCGAAACGACCGTCTACAGCGGCTTGGGATGGTAAAGCGGCGGCGAGGAACGTCGCGACGGCAACGCACCCGAAAGCAAGTCTTGCGAAGGGCCGGCGCCGTCTGCGCATGTTTCGCCTCCGCGCAATTCTCGTCGTCCCAGTCTGCTCTACGGCCTCACGGCGATCACATCGAGCGTGCATGCTCCCGACGCCGGATTGAAGGTGCAGAAGGGGTTGAGGTAATTGGGCAGGTCGGGAAAGGGGACCTGGACCTGATCGCTGCCGCCGAGGGCGGTGCTCACCTGGTGCAACTGGCCATCGCTGCCGGCCACCACAATGGTTCCGCCGTCCGCCGACATATCAACACTGACCGGAGTAGCGTTGCCGGCCAGTTCAATCCCAGTCACGGCGCCGGTCAGGAAACTGTAGACCAGGACGCTACTGCGGTCACTGGCGAGAACATAGAGCAAAGTGCCATCGGGCGAAGCGAAAAAGTCGATCGGGTGGATGGAGCCCTGGCCAAGACTGATCGTCTGGACGTGGTGACCGACCGTCATGGGGCAAAGTGTCGCCACCGGATTGGTCAGCGTCGCTGCAGGAATTCCGGTGATCGCGGCAGAGATGTAATCAATCTTCCCTCCACTCTCCAGCGCGACAAAGTGCACCCCGTCGGGCAAGGCCTTAAAGGCAATCGGGGATGCGGTGAGTGGAACATCATGCGCCCCGCTAACCGTATCCGTGAAAACCTGATTGTCACACGTGTTGTACACCGTGAAAGCAGGCCCGCCTCCCCCCAGTGAGGGTTCGACCACGTAGGCGAAGGCATTGTTCGCCGAGAACACGATCGAGTTCACCGTGGTTCCGGGCGCCAGCGGGATCACCTGCAGAGCTTGCAGGGCGGAATATACGTAGAGATTCGGGTTGCCATTGCTGTCAAATCCGAAGATGAAGACTTTTAATCCATCCGGCGAAAACGCCGCTGTCGACGCTCCGGAAATGTTGAGCGCCGTCACGTTTGCGGTGCTGCTCGTGGTATTCACGACGTAGACCTGATTGGGAACGTGGATGGTGTCCGAGAACACTGCCAGGGAGCCGCTAGTCGAAATCGCCAGGATCTTTCCGGTCACCGTGCCCAGCGTGGCAAAAGCGCCTGAGGTTGTGCCGAGGGCCGCCGGAGTGACGACTTCCGCTCCAAAGTCGCTTCCCATGTAGACCTTATCGCCTCCGAGGTCGAAGTGGAGGGAATTGGGGGGAACCGGCACCGCATTCCCCGCGCCGGCAGTCGCCTTGGAGGTCGAGATACTGTAAATCGCGGCCTCGCAGAAGGCGGGGGATACGCTGGCGCACCCTAGACTGGTGGCGAGAACGGAAGTCGCGGAAGCGGCGCCGTTCACCAGGCCCGCGATGCCTGCTGTTGTCTGTTTGGGGAGCGGCGAGGCGTAGACCGGCAAGGGGACAATCGATCCCGGCGGAGCCAGCGGGAAGCCGATGTTGCAGCTTGGCGGTGTACAAGATGCGGTAACGGATCCAGCCCCGGCCGACGGCGTTGTGACGTTGCAGGACAGCGTACACGATACGGGCGCAGCCACCACCGCAGGCTGCGAGCCCGTCCAGGTCAGGGGTATCGTGTTCAGGACGATTCCTCCATCGGTGTTGGGCAGAGAACTGTTTCCCATCACATCGGTCACCGTGGCGAATATGGTTTCCGAACCTCCCTTGGAAATTGCGAAGGAGTTCTGCAGCGATCCGGGATGGCCCACTTCCAGGATAATGTTCTGGATGGGGCAAGTCTCGAAAAACGTCAGGTCATCGCCGGGCGGCGGCTGCAGAAACGAGGTGCTGCTGACGCCGCTGGCGCTGGCGTAGATGTATGTGATTCCGGGAGTGAAAGCAGCCACCGTGGCTTGGTTGGTGGCGAAATTGTAAGCAATATTCACCAACGGCGTGATCCTCGCCACATTCGGGTTGTTCGCCGACCAAGTGAAAGGACCGACCGAAGCTGTGATATCAGTACCCTGGCTGAAGGCGTGCGCCTCCACCGTCATGGTCTGCCCCTGGGAGAGGCACGGTTGTTGCACGGCGACACCATCCAGCAGAACTCCCTTCACAATAATGTTGTCAATGGGAGGGTGCACAAAGACGTAGGTCGGCACGCTGGTAGCGCCCAACGCTGAGGCGGTGACCAGAACCACTCCCGTATTTCCGGGAGTACAGTTGGCATAGGTCGCGTTCCAGTGGCCGGCGCAGGCGATACCGTTGGGCGCGACGTTCAAGATCGAAGTGTCGCTGGACATGTAGGTGAAGCTTGCGGAGATGGTGCCGTTGGAAGAATTCTGTGCCGACGCCGAAAAAATGAGAACACCTCCTAACTGAAGCGAGGTGTTTCCGCCGGGGTTCAGGGAGACTCTTGCCGGATAAGGTGACGCGCCCGGCGGCTTGTGACCGCCGCAGCCGCCGATGACTCCTGCAGAAATGATTACGACCAGCCACCACCACCGATTCGCGCGCAACCAGATCATGCACCCCTCATTCAAGTCCCAAATCTTTAGCGTAGCCCGACTCCCGCTCTCTCAGACAGGATGCGGAAACAGCCGACCATGAAGTGGAAAACTTGTAGTGTAGAAGCTGGCGGCAGAATCAGCAAGTCCAGGCGCTTTGCCGGCGTGAGCCCCCGGACGAGATCACGAGCGAAGCGAAGGACCCGTGTTGAAGGCATCCGTCGCGTTTTCCTAGCCTCAACCCCTGCTCGATGGCGCCGTCCTCTGTGGGATGCAAAAACACGGGTTGACGATGTTTCGAGCTGCTTGTTATAGTAGATGGGTTCCGCGAGTTCATCCAGGCTTGCTGTGCGCTGTGAGTTTTGCTGCGTCGTTGTGTGCGCGGCGGGCTTGCAGTGAAGCTTTCGTTTTCGAATCGCTGTCCAGGTTCGAGAGCTTTCCTCGCTGAAACGTACCTGCGGAGCCTTCCACCCTTTCGTGGTAGGACATGCAGGGCAAGGCTGACGAAACGGAGCGCCCCCGGAATTGGGCCGGGTGCCACCGTCGGCAGCGTAAGTCTGAATGGGAATCCAGAATCTCTCCGGTGTTAGCTTGCACTAACGAGGTGGCGCGGCGAGAAGTAATGGTTGGCGTGAAGCTGGCCATGCCCACGGATGCGCGTAAAGTCCGCAAGGACTTGCCAGGATTCGATCAGCAGCATTGAGCTGCGCCCTGCCTGCGATGTCAGGCCGCGCGGCTAAGGAGCGGCGAACAAGTGCCTACGTTTAATCAATTGGTGGCGAAGGGTCGGAAGCGGCCGCGTTACAAGACGGCCAGTCCCGCTCTGCAGGGATGTCCGCAGAAGCGCGGTGTCTGCACCCGCGTGTACACGCAGACCCCCAAGAAGCCGAATTCGGCGTTGCGCAAAGTGGCGCGTGTGCGCTTGACCAACGGCATTGAAGTCACGACCTATATTCCCGGCGTCGGTCATAACCTGCAGGAGCACTCGATTGTGCTGATTCGCGGCGGCCGCGTAAAGGATCTGCCCGGTGTGCGCTATCACGTGATCCGCGGCACGCTCGATGCTGTCGGTGTCGCCAACCGCCAGCAGGGCCGTTCGAAGTACGGCGCCAAGCGGGCAAAGAAAGGTTGAAGATGGTCGTTGGCCGATGGCCGTTCGTCGTTGGCCAATGAATCTCGGGGAGCGCGAAATGCGCGCCTGGCAAAGCTCAAGCTAAAAGCTAAGAGCTAGGAGCTAAAAGCTGAATGCCTCGAAAAGGACATATCGCAAAGCGGACTACGCCGGCCGACGCTGTCTACGGCTCGGACCTGGTGACGAAGTTCATCAACTCGATGATGTGGCAGGGCAAGCGCTCGACCGCTGAGAACATCTTCTATGAAGCCTTGACCCGGCTCGAATCCAAGGGCGGCGACGAGGCTCTGAAGCTGTTCAAAAAAGCGGTGGAGAACGCGAAGCCGCTGCTGGAAGTGAAGACCCGCCGGGTCGGCGGCGCCAACTATCAGGTGCCCGTCGAAGTGAATGCCGATCGCCGTACTTCGCTCGCTATCCGCTGGATCATTACTTATGCCCGCGGACGCGGCGAAAAGGGAATGGTCGACAAACTGACCAACGAATTGCTGGATGCCTCTTCGGGCAAAGGCGCCGCGATCAAGAAGAAAGAAGACGTGCATCGCATGGCGGAAGCGAACAAGGCGTTCGCGCATTACAGGTGGTAACTGAAGCTCCTAGCTACTAGCTTCTAGCTACTAGCTTCTAGCTAGGAGCTAGTCGCTAGAAGCTAGTGTCTGATTTCGATTTCGGAGCCCCAGAAAGAGCAGCGTAAGAGTCGTGCCCAGAACAGTCCCATTAGAGCGTTGCAGGAACATCGGCATCATGGCCCACATTGATGCCGGTAAGACCACTACGACGGAGCGCATCCTGTTTTATACGGGACGGACGCACCGCATCGGAGAGGTCCACGAAGGCACTGCGACCATGGACTGGATGGAGCAGGAGCAGGAGCGCGGCATCACGATTACGTCCGCGGCTACGACCTGCACCTGGCGCGATATCCGCATCAACATTATTGATACCCCCGGCCACGTCGATTTCACAGCCGAGGTCGAGCGCTCGCTGCGCGTGCTCGACGGCGCAGTCGCCGTGTTCGACGCCGTTCATGGCGTGCAGCCGCAGTCGGAAAAAGTCTGGCGCCAGGCCGATAAGTATGGCGTCCCGCGAATTTGCTTCATCAACAAGATTGACAAGATGGGTGCCGATTTCGAGCACGCCATCGATACCATCCGCAAGCGCCTCAGTGCCAAGCCCGTCGCCATTCAAATACCCATCGGGCAGGAAGACAAATTCAAGGGCGTCGTTGATCTGATCAACATGAAGGCGATCGTGTGGGCGGACGACACCATCGGCTCCGAGTACCTCAGCGAAGAAATTCCCGCCGAGCTGAAAAAGAAAGCCGAAGCCTTCCACGCCCAACTGGTCGAAAGCGTCGCCGAAAACGACGATACGATTCTGCACAAGTTTCTTGAGGGCGAAGAGATCACATCGGAAGAACTGCGCGCCTCTCTGCGCCGCTCCACTATTGCGTTGAAAGTGTTTCCGGTGGTAGTGGGAACCGCATTCAAGAACAAAGGTATACAGCCCCTGCTGGATGCGGTCGTGGATTATCTGCCGTCGCCGCTCGATGTGCCCGAAACGCATGGCATCAATCCCGACAACGGGCAGAAGATTTTCCGTAAAGCCGACGATAAAGAGCCGTTTTCGGCGCTGGCCTTCAAGATCATGGCGGACCCGTTTGTCGGCCAGTTGACGTTTATTCGCGTCTATTCCGGACAGCTCAAGACCGGCGATTCCGTGCTGAACGTGCGCACCACCAAGACCGAGCGCATCGGGCGTTTGCTCAAGATGCACGCCAACAAGCGCGAAGAGATCAGCGAGATTCTCGCGGGCGACATTTGCGCGGCCGTGGGTTTGCGCAATGTCAGCACCGGCGACACCATCTGCGACGAGCGGCATCCCATTGCGCTCGAATCCATCGAGTTTGCCGTGCCGGTGATTTCGGTTGCGGTCGAACCCAAGACCAAGGCTGACCAGGAAAAAATGGGCACGGCGCTCGGCAAGCTGGCCCAGGAAGATCCCACCTTCAAGGTTCACACCGATCCCGACAGCGGACAGACCATCATCAGCGGCATGGGTGAGCTGCACCTGGAAATCATCGTCGACCGCATGATGCGCGAGTACAAAGTCGAGGCCAACGTCGGCAAACCGCAGGTTGCCTATCGCGAGACCATTCGCAGGCACGCCGAGGCGGAAGGCAAGTACATCCGGCAGACCGGCGGGCGCGGGCAGTACGGTCACGCCAAGATTTATCTCGATCCTCAGCCACCCGGGACTGGCTACGAATTTGTGAATGAAATCGTGGGCGGTTCGGTGCCGAAGGAATACATCAAGCCCATCGATCAGGGCATGCAGGAAGCCATGGAAGGCGGCGTTCTGGCCGGCTATCCCATGGTTGACGTGAAGGCGACGCTCTACGACGGCAGCTATCACGAAGTCGATTCCAACGAAATGGCGTTCAAGATTGCCGGATCGATGGCGTTCAAGGAAGCGGCGCGCCGCGCTTCTCCCGTGCTGCTCGAGCCGGTGATGGCCGTCGAAGTTGTGACCCCGGAGGATTATGCCGGGGCGATCATGGGCGATCTGAGCTCGCGCCGCGGACGCATTGAAGGCATGGAGCACCGCGCCGGCTCGCAGGTGATCAAGGCCATCGTCCCGCTGGCGGAAATGTTTGGCTACGCGACTCACATGCGTTCTTCGACGCAGGGCCGCGCCGAATACTCGATGCACTTTGCGCGTTATGAGGAGGCTCCGCGCTCGGTCGCGGAGGAAATCATCGCCAAGGTGCAGGGCACGGCGAAATGAGTAGCGCCGGCGGCCTGCCCTGAGCGAAATCGGAGGGTCTCGCCGGCCCGATGGCGGGCGGAGCCCGCGGCGACCATCCTGAGCGTTCTTTGCGAAGGATCTGACTGCGAGAGAAGTTGCATAGGTTCTTCGGCGCCAAAAATGGCGCCTCAGGATGACAAGGTTTTGAGCTAGAAGCTAGGAGCTAGAAGCTAGAGGCTAGACTATGGCGAAAGAAAAATTTGAACGAACCAAGCCGCACTGCAACGTAGGCACGATTGGTCACATTGATCACGGCAAGACCACGTTGACGGCGGCCATCACCAAGGTGTTGCAGAAGCAC
>JBKQRC010000043.1:0-7157 GCA_052326105.1 Candidatus Sulfotelmatobacter sp.
GATCCTTGGCCAGAGCTTTGCGGATGATGGCGTCGATGGAGCCGGGAAGAGATGGATTGATGAGCGATGGCGCAACCGGGTCCTCGTCCATGATTTTATAGAGGATCGTCGCGACATCTCCGCGGAAGGGCTTTTCACGAGTGACCAGTTCGTAGAAAACCGAGCCCAGCGCGAAGATGTCGGCGCGAAAGTCAACTTTCTTGCCCGACACTTGCTCGGGAGCCATGTAGCTGGGAGTGCCCACGACCAACCCAGTTTGCGTGAGCGACGCATTCTCGACTTTAGCAATGCCGAAATCCAGCACCTTGATGACACCCTGGCTGGTCAGCATGAGATTGGCCGGCTTGAGATCGCGGTGAATCACGCCGTGAGCGTGAGCAAAACCGACGGCACTGGAAATCTGGTCGGCCCAGGAAATGAAGGTTGGCAGCGAAGGAACACCCTCTTCGGCCAGCAACGCGAGCAGCGTCTTTCCTTCCACGAACTGCATGCTCAAGTAGACAACGTCGTCCTCCTGGGCCACGTCATAGATGGTGATGATATTGGGGTGATCCAGTTTCCCGGCGGCTTTGGCTTCCTGCTTGAGCCGCTCAATCAGGTCATCGCGGTCGGGACTATTGCGATCGATGGAGATGGTCTTGAGCGCGACGGTGCGGCCAATGATCCGGTCGTAGGCTTTATAGACGGCCCCCATGGCGCCGCGACCCAGTTCCTCTTGGATCCGATAGCGGCCTACGTTGTCGAGACTGGTGCGAGTTGCCTGCCGCAGGTGGCCGTAGGTTGACTCATCCGTCCAGAGCAACTCGTAGATCGCTTCGGGGCAGAAGGTCTCACCCGCTTCACGTACCGGCTGGTGATTGAACTGAAGCCCCGGCACGCTCTTGACTTGTTCATAAATACTGTTGGAGACGAGAATTTGCGCCGAAGTGACATTCTCCAGCATATCCTCAGGAGCGGTGCTGTCGGCGCCGGGAGCTTTTTCATCTTTGGTGCAGTAAATCAGGATCGAAGGAACTACCTGCTGCGGTTCGGCCTTCCGGTGGAAACTGAGGAAGTGGCGCTGCAGTGCCTTGGCCGCTAACAGGGCGTGCAAAGCGCTGTCGAAGTGGGCCGAAAACAATTCGGGCTGGCGTTCAGCGATCGCTCCCTTGCCATCGCGAATGATCCTGCGAATGGGTTCCGCGATCTCCGGATACTGTTCCAAAGCCAGACCGTTTGGCGGCTGCGCTGGACCGCTATAACTCCATAGGCGCAAGAAGAGCGACACACCGCCGCCGAGGGCTTCCCGGTCGGAAGGGGAATCGTACAGCTCGCGGCGATTCTGTGGAGACCCCGATAATTCCATCGCAACCCAGTTGGCCTCGCAGACACGTGGGGGCACGCAGGTGCTTCAGGCCTGGGACCACAAGGTCTATGATAGCCGCAGCGCCACAATTCTCGCGCGTTACCTTGGTGTCTTAATGGCTTGACCAGTCTAACGGGGGCGCCGTCTGGCGCGAGAAAATAGCCTTCAGGTTATGTCATGAAGTTGCGGAAACCCATTTTGTCCTCTTTAACCTGGCCCAGCCGCCCAGGCATGGTTTTTGCCCGTTTCGGACGGCTTTGCTGGCTGCTGATCGTGGTCATCGGCGGCTCGGTTTCCGCTCCCGCCAAGGATGCTCCGGCTACGGTGGTCGCGTTGTTTGATGGGACCGAAGGCGCGGCGTACGTTCAGCTTGTGGGAATGACTCTGAACGGCAAGACGGAAGTGCGCCTCTGCGACGGCGTTTCGAGATTCGACAAGAGCGGCTACAACGCGCTGCCTCGATCCCCCTTCACCGGAGCCTCATCGCTGCAACGTGGGGCAGACGGCGCGCTCACCTTGACCGTAGGTGCCAAGACGCTCTGCATTGTCCCCAGCAACCTCAAGTTCGACAAGAAACCTGAATTCACGCCGGCGGAGGCAGCCGAGCAAGCCGTGATCCAGGGCACTCCCGTCTCCTCCTCTGCTCCCGATGCCGCAATCCCCGCTTTGAAGCCCGGAGTACAACTTGTATTTGTTGCCGCACCGGACGCTGAACTTGCCGACTTTCTACGCGCACAGCGCGCGAACACTGTCAAAGATTGGCAGGATTTCCTGGCCCGGCATCCCTCTTCCGGACGACTAGCCGGTGCGCGAAATGCAATGGCGGGCATCCACCAAAAAGACGCGGAAGCTGCATTCGCGCAATACCAAAAGTCAAGCGGCGCCGGCAAGCAGGACATTGCCATACTGCGGTGGTCGAGTGTCGAGGCACAAGCCGCGAACCAGGCGTCTGCCGGATACGCCCCAGCCATCAAGCTGATGGAGGCCATTGGCCGAGAGCTCGATAAGCTTCTGGAACCGGACCGCGCGCGCCTCCAGGCGTTTCAAAAGGCGCTGCAAAACCACGCTGCGGGCTACCAGCAACTGGTTGCGGCGAGAGTGCATCTGGAGCAGTTGTTGGAAGTCCGGCCAGACTACGCGCCGGTGCTCAATCTTCGCCGCGAAATCGCCGCCGAGGAACAGAAACTCGAAACCACTGTCGCTACTGCCGAAACATTGTCAACGTCTGCGCGCTACGACGATGCGTTGTACTGGCTGAGACCCTACATCTCCTTTGCATCCGAAATCCCACGCATGAATGCGGTTGTCAATGCGGCGTACAAGCACCACTTCGATAACGGGCAAAAACTGGCCGCCCGGCAAGACTGGGAGCAGGCCATCGCGGAGTTTCAGAAGGCGGCAACCATCCGGCCCGACAGCAAGGAAGCGGTCGCAGCCCTCAATGAAGCCAAGATTCAACTGAGCGCCAAATACGATCAGCAAGCGGCCAACGTTGCCCTCCTCGAGAGCAACGATTACGCCAACAAGAGCCAGTTTGTCGAGGCCTATAACGTACTGGCCGACTTGCCGGATAAGCAGCGCGCACTGGTGGCATCGCAGCTTTCCGCCTTGGCCAGCAGCTATGTGAGCGCTGCCCCGCGACGCGCACAGAAACTTCAGGAAGCTCACCTGCCCATCAAGAGCCGGACCGATGAAGATGCGGTGCGGGAAGCCTGCGTTTTGCTGGACCGCGCCAGCTCAATCAGCGGCGACCCGGCTATCACTCTCAAGCGCGACTTTCTTTCCAACAAGATCAGCGCTAACTACGTTGACCAGGCCAATCGATATCTGGGAAAGCCTTCGGGATCGGGCGCCGGCGTTGGATGGCTTTATCTCCAAGAGGCGCAACGCTACGGAGTCACGAACCTCAACAATCTCAAAGATCAGATGGCCCAGTACGCTTCCTTGTATCAACGCCGGGCCCGGGTTTCGGTCGGCATCACGATCCGCGATCAGACTTCGAGGAGCGACAGCCCCGGATTCGCCGAGCAATTGGCGGACGCCATAGCCAACGGCCTGGAATCTTCCGGAGCGCCGATTGAAGTTGTGCGCAAGCCGGCAGAGGCCACTGACGCAGTGCAGCCCAACTTTATGCTGGTCGGAGAAGTCTTGGACCACCGGGTGGTCAAGAATGCAAATCTGGAGACACCGCAATCGAAATACCGTGCAGGCACGCACGAGGTAAAGAATCCGGCATGGCTGCAAGCCGAGAGTGACTATGAGTCCGCTCAACAGCAACTCGCCGCCGCCCAGCACGCGCTGGCGGATGCCCAGTCCCAACACAAAAAGAAGGACATCGTTGCGGCTGCGAACGACGCCGTGCAGGGAGCCCAGAAGCATGCGGACGACTTGCGCAACAAAGTGGAGACGACCGAGCAGAACCGCGTCGAGGCGATTGTTGAACCTTATCACTACACGAAAAAGACGATTGACCTCAGCGCGTCCATCGAACTCACAGTCCGCCTGAATGACCGGTCTGGCAATGGCGTCGGCCAGCCTATCGACGTTCACAAAGGCAACCGCAAGAGCACAGTTGTTGTGCAGGACGTCAACCCGGAAGATACCGATGGAATTACCAATCAGGGTGTCGAGCCGGACGAGGCTCAGTTTCTCGCCGATCTGGAGATTGAAGCCCGGAATGCCATGGTCAAGGCTGTCCGGGAACAATCATCGGGGCTGCCGGCCGCCGCTCTGAAGGAAGCGCGAAACCGGGCGCAGAGCGGCGATGCGGATGGCGCTGCCGAACAGTACATAATGTACCTGAATTCCACTCCTGAAACTTCGTCTCCGGAACGTGACGAAGCGGCCAAGTTTTTGCGGGACCGATTCAATCTAGGCGTGCCCGCCGCTGCAAAACCGTGAAGCGTGGCGCCTCCGGCTCGTGGTTTTGAGCATGGTCGCGCTGACCCTACGATTTTGGATCGGCGGCCAGCTATCCCAGGCCACTGGTTCGTACTCAAGTAATATCGACAATCGTCAGGCATCACATTACGCTATACCAAGCAGCTGTGCAGATCCCAAGCCTGCCCGGCGCAGAAGGAAATCGCAGTTATGGCCCAGACTCCACCGCAAGATCCGGAACTTTCATCACGCCTGAAAAAAACCAACGAAGAACTCAGGAACCTGCAAGATTCGGTGAAGACCGGAATGATCAATGTGAAAGTTCTCATGGACTTCCGGAACGCCGCCGAACGGGCGCGGCAAGCCAGCGCAGCGGTGCAGCAATGGTTGGAGTCGGAAGGGAAAGGGAACGATCCCTACAAGCTGATGCCGCAGGTCATGCGCCAGCGAGTGGAAATGGCGACCCTGCTCGTAAGGGACGTCACCCGCGACCTTGAAACCCTCGACGTGGACTACGACACACCCGGGCTTCCTGAATTAAACGATGCGGTGGGCTCGCTGGTGGAAAGGTTGAGCAAGCTCTTTCCCCAACGCTGGTAGCGCGAGGCTGGCGGGAAAACCGGACGCTATCCCCAAGCGGGCGGTCGATTATTTATCGCAGTCAGCCGGCATCAGACCAACTCCGTGTCGCTGGAGATTCTGGAGTTAGCGTCAAGCGTGCCGCCGGATTCGGTCAGTGTGCGGCAGCGGGATCGCCCGTCGGCTGTGGGGCGTGATCCAAGGCAGCGGGAGGCCCCAGCAACTCCGTGAGGACCGGTTTCAGCGCATCTGCCCAGACTTGATATGCCTTCACGGTGGGATGGAGTTTGTCTTTTACGTTCAGCATCCCGTCGAGCAGTTTTCCATCGCCGTCAGCCAGCTTGTCGTTAATGTTCAGATAGCGAATCTTCTTCCCATCGGCGAACTGCGACAGACTGCGGTTGATCGTGTCGATGATTGGACGGAGCGCCATATTGTCGTTCCTCGGGAAGATCCCCATCACGATGATTGTCGCCGCGGGCGCTTTCTCCCGGATGACATGCAAAATCGCCTGAATACCTCGCGTAACGTCGTCTGCTTTCGCCTGGGCTCCGCCTACGGCCGATAGATTGCCAAGGTTGTTTGTGCCGGCGAGCAGAACGACGACTTTGGGGTTAACTCCGTCCAACTCGCCGTTCTCTAAACGCCATAGGATGTTCTGGGTTCGATCAGCGCCCCATCCAAAGTCGGCCGCGTTCCAACCGAAGAAATTCTGTTTCCAATTGGCGAGCAGATCCGGGTAGTCGACGGCGCCCCACCTTCTTGTAATCGAGTCGCCTTCGAAGTAAACGTTGATCCCGGATTGCTTCGCCTTGCCGAGCAACTGGGAATGCGCGACGAGAGAGTTTGCGTCAGTCCGAAAAACCGGCTGATCGGCCGGAAGTTCCCACGGTGTTGGGTGATAGTCGAAGAACCTGTCGGCCCAGGGAATGAAGTACTTCCAGTTCGGGGCATCGGTGTGGCCCGCGTCATGCTGCCGCCATGCGAGTTGGCCATTGAGAAGCCCGGTATTTGCCGGCGGCATCTTCGCGATGTGATAGTCCTCGATCGCTCCGAGGTCCTGCGCACCCAATAGACGGAAGACAGCGCCCGCGGCCACGGTCGCCATGAAACTGCCCTGATGGTCGAGCCATTTTGCGTCCCCCATTTCGGGGACTCCATAGCTGATGAAGGTCGGTCGCGGCGCGCACAGAGCAATCAATTCGTTCGAGTCCACCGGCAAGTCGCTGGCATTCTTGCTTCCGGACGAAGCCTGGGCCGCGCCGTACTTCAAAAAATTACCGGCCATCCAGTGATACTCGCCGGACCCGGTGAGATTCTCCACCGCTTCCCCGAAATTGCGCCGGTGCGGTTTGACGCCACCTTCCCCGGAGGAACCCACGAGCACGGCGGCAAAGCGAGTATCGAAGGCCATGGTCACGAGCGCGGCCTTGCCATAACGAGAGACGCCTTCGATGGCAACGCGCTTCGCATCAACGCTGTTGTCGGTCTGCAAATAGTCGAGAGCGCGCGAGGCGCCCCAGGCCCACGCCCGCAATGCACCCCAGTCGTCCGGCTTTCGAGGCTGACCTTTATTTGTAAGGCCAATGATCCCCTTCGTGAGACCTGCGCCGTTGTCCGCTTGTATGGTACTGGTGTCGAGGAGCGCGTAACCCCACCCGCCGGCGATGAGTTGTTCGGTCGAGGGCGGATCGCTCCCCATCATCTTCTTAAATTCCGGGTGGCTGGCGATGAACTGGCGGATGAACGCGCTGCTGAACATGATCATCACGGGCACGGGAGCTTTCGCATTCCCGGGCGTGACCAGCGTCATCTCAATATCTACGCTGATCGCGGGGTACGCCGAGTTGCCCACGTGCCCGACTAACTGCTTCTCAACGACCGGGAAAACGCCGGCCTTCGAGTCGCTTGTGCTCTTCACGGCCCAGGTCACCTTGGGCACATTGGGCGGAATGCGGCCGACGACCTCGCGCTCGAAGTCTTCGACAATCTCCGGACGCCGCTGATTCCACCACTGCTCCGCCGAGGCTACCTGTTGCCCGCTCTTCAACGTGAGCGCATCGGGCAGATCGCCATAGGGATTGGCCTTCGCCTCGTCATAGGTGGCGTGATTGGGGTCCTTTTCATTTCCGCTCGGCCCAGGGCGGAGCGCTTTGATCCCCAGCTGGTCCATCATATTTTGATGGTCTTGTTCTGCCGTCCAATTTTGCGGCGGCGATTGCTGTCCCGCGACCGTCGGACAAACGAGGACGGCGAAAGCGGCAAACGCGGCAACTCTCGACAGTGTCTGCTTCGAGTGCCTGGTAGAAATCATGGCTGATCCTCCAACAAAGACATTCTAGCTGGCGCACGG
>JBKQRC010000044.1:0-3365 GCA_052326105.1 Candidatus Sulfotelmatobacter sp.
GGGTGATTAATGTCGTTGATCTCATGAAGCTGCAATCTTCGAGTGAGCACCCGCACGGACTAAACGAAACAGATTACGATTCGCTTTTCACCAAAGACAAGCACATCATCTTCGGCTTCCACGGATACCCATGGCTGATCCACCGGCTGACCTACCGCCGGACCAACCACAACCTTCATGTTCGGGGTTACAAGGAAGAGGGCACGATCACGACGGCCTTTGACATAAGGGTGCAGAACGACCTGGACCGCTTCCACCTTGTGCAAGACGTGGTAGATCGCCTGCCGCATTTGGGTTCCAAGGGCTCTTGCCTGAAGCAGCAGATGCAGGACGAACTCATCGAGCACAAGCAGTACATTGACAAGCACGGCCAGGACATGCCGGAAATCCGGAACTGGAAATGGAGCAACGGCAAATGAATACACAAGCGCTTGTAGATACCGCGAGGACGATGGTCGCCAGCGATAAAGGCCTGCTGGCGATGGATGAAAGTAATCCAACCTGCAACAAACGATTTGCCAAGTTGGACATTCCCCAGACCGAGGAGTTCCGGCGCGCCTATCGCGAGTTGATAGTGACCACCCCAGGGCTCGGTGAGTCGATTAGTGGCGCGATCCTATACGACGAGACGATCCGGCAACGAAAGATGGATGGCACTCCTTTCGTTAAAGCCATCGCCGATGCGGGAATTATTCCCGGTATTAAAGTCGACACCGGCGCAAAGGACATGGCAGGTCATCCTGGAGAAAAAATCACCGAAGGGCTGGACGGATTGCGCGACCGCCTGGCTGAATATTCTCAAATGGGCGCGCGGTTTGCCAAATGGCGCGCGGTAATTGCCGTGGACGATGGCATTCCCAGCCGGGGCTGCATCGAGGCCAACGCGCAAGCGTTGGCTCGCTATGCCGCGCTGTGCCAAGAAGCCGGACTGGTCCCCGTCGTCGAGCCCGAAGTGCTCATGGACGGCTCGCATACTCTGGAGCGGTGCTGCGAAGTAACGGAAGAAGTCCTGCGCACGGTTTTCAGCCAGCTTTACTCACAACGCGTGATGCTGGAGGGGATGATCCTGAAGCCTAATATGGTGGTTCCGGGATTGACGTGCCCCGAGCAAGAAGCAGTGGACGGGGTAGCCGACGCTACAGTGAGCTGTCTGTTGCGGGCCGTTCCCGCCGCCGTTCCGGGGATTTCGTTCTTGTCGGGCGGACAATCCCCTGAACTAGCCTCGGCCCGGTTGAATGCCATGAATGTTCGGTTCAAATCGCGACTGCCTTGGGCGTTGGCGTTTTCGTTTGCCCGCGCCATCGAACAACCGGCATTGGAGATTTGGCATGGCAAGCAGGCCAACGTGTCGGCAGCACAAAAAGCTTTGTATCACCGAGCCATGTGCAACCGGGCTGCGCGCCGTGGCGAATACAACGCCGCGATGGAGATGTATATGAACCTGACAATAGGTGTCCCACAACTCACAAAACCTGCAGCACAGATAAAGAAATAAAGGATATCCATTATGAAACCCAATGGCGATCAGCCCAAAGCGCCCGAATCGAAGCCGGGATCGAAGCCCAATGCGAAGGACGATCTGAAATCCCTCGCCATGCCGGAAGTAGAGAAAAAATTGGGGTCATCGCCGGACGGCCTCAGTCAAGCCGAGGCGCAGAAGCGGCTGACGCAATATGGGCCTAACGAGATTGAAGAAAAGAAAACCAATCCGTTCCTGAAGTTCCTCACCTATTTCTGGGGCCCCATCCCGTGGATGATCGAAGCGGCAGTAATTTTGTCAGGGGTGGTCCGGCACTGGCTGGATTTTTTCATCATCCTCCTTCTGCTTGTTTCCAACGCCGTGGTCGGATTCTGGGAAGAACACCAGGCGGGCAACGCCATCGCCGCTCTGAAGGCCAAGCTGGCAATCAAGGCCAAGGTGAAACGTGATGGGAAGTGGATCACCCCGGCGGCGCGTGAGTTGGTGCCGGGCGACGTCATCCGCGTGCGCCTGGGGGACATCGTGCCGGCGGATGTGCGCTTGTTGGACGGCGACCCGGTGGAGGTGGATCAGTCCGCGTTGACCGGGGAATCTCTGCCTGCCACGCGCAAACTTGGCGAGGCAGTATTTTCGGGGTCGATCATCCGTCAGGGCGAAATCGACGCAATGGTGTACGCCACCGGAGAGAACACCTACTTCGGCAAGACTGCGCAACTGGTACAGGAGGCGCACACCGTCAGCCATTTCCAGCGTGCCGTTTTGAAAATTGGAGATTATCTGATCATTCTCGCCGTGACCCTGGTCGTGTTGATACTCGCCGTCGCCCTCTTCCGTGGCGACCCGATCCTGAGCACGTTGGAATTTGCCCTGGTGCTTCTGGTGGCCGCGATCCCCGTGGCGATGCCCACGGTGCTGTCAGTGACTATGGCGGTCGGTGCCCGTCTGCTGGCGAAAAAAGAAGCGATTGTGACCCGGTTGTCGGCTATCGAGGAACTAGCTGGCGTGGATGTGCTGTGCTCGGACAAAACCGGCACCCTGACCCAGAACAAGCTGACGTTAGGCGATCCATTCAGCGTCAACGGTATCCCTGCCGACCAAGTCATCCTCGACGCCGCACTCGCTTCGCGTGCGGAAGACAAGGACACCATCGACCTGGCCGTGATCGGCGGCCGCAAGAACGATCAAGCCTTGAAGGGCTATCAGGTGGTCCATTTCCAGCCGTTCGACCCGGTGCATAAGCGCACGGAAGCTACTGTCAAAGCCGCGGACGGAAAACAGTTCCAGGTGGCCAAGGGAGCGCCGCAGGTGATTCTGGAGATGGCGACCAACGCCGGGGAAGTAAAGCCCGCCGTCGAGAAAGCGGTCAATGAATTCGCGGCACGCGGCTTCCGTTCCTTGGGCGTGGCCCGGGCGGATCAGGAAAATAAGTGGCAGTTTGTTGGCGTACTGCCATTGTTCGATCCCCCGCGCGAGCAGGCCAAAGCGACCATTGCGAGCGCCCGGCAGATGGGCGTAAACGTCAAAATGGTTACGGGCGATCAAATTGCCATCGCTCAGGAAACTGCCCGGCAACTGGGGTTGGGCACGGACATCCTTGATGCCAGCGGATTGGGCGACACGAAGCATCATGAGACGGCGCAGTCGGCGGCGGCCATCGAAAAAGCGGACGGTTTCGCCCAGGTATTTCCCGAACACAAGTTCCACATTGTGGATGTTCTGCAACAGCGCGGCCACATCGTCGGTATGACCGGCGACGGGGTGAACGACGCCCCCGCGCTGAAGAAAGCAGACTGCGGCATCGCCGTTTCCGGCGCGACAGACGCGGCCCGTGCGGCGGCGTCCATCGTGCTGCTGGCGTCCGGCTTGTCGGTGATCATCGACGCGA